>JAPLFL010000127.1 GCA_026390695.1 Candidatus Kapaibacterium sp.
AATATGTAATCGCTCCGCGATATGGAAAATGAAATTATCGTTCTTTGAAACAAAATATAAAATCTATAAAAGAAGTAAATAAATTTTCTAACTAAGGAAATGAGTCTTCTAACAACGGATTTGTGTCTTCTAACAACGGATTTGTGTCTTCTAACACAGGATTTGTGTCTTCTAACACAGGATTTGTGTCTTCTAACAGTGGATTTGTGTCTTCTAACAACGGATTTGTGTCTTCTAACGAAGGATTTGTGTCTTCTAATAGCGGATTTGTGTCTTCTAACGAAGGATTTAACTTAACTAACTTTTTAAAAGTGATAAAAACTGTTCCATTTAACATATATTTTCTATTATTTGTTTAATAATGAAAGGTTTTAGAGATGGCTGACTTAACAGTAAGAAGAAATTGTACGATGTCTGATGCAGAACTTTGCATGTTTACGTCAAATCTGTGCATTACAATGACGCGCAATTTGACAGATTTTACTTCTTCGGCGTTGTTTGTGGATGTGCCGGTGTATCCTTCTTTGATTTATAAGTTATAAGATTGAATTATTAGTTGGAAGATAATGAATTAATATAAAATTCAAAATGAAGGATGTAGAATGATGAAAACCTTCTTCAGTTTCTGAACTTTCTGAAGAATAATGGCATTACAAATTATACCAAAACAATCAATTTGGAATTAATTAGACTCCTTGTGTAGAAATTCGCCGGTCTCTCAATTGTTTAGCGTATTCACGCATATCAACAACCCTATCGGCTTCATCAATAATCTCACGACCAAGAATTGTTTCAAGCAAATCCTCCATCGTCAAAATACCCGTAATTCCACCATATTCATCAACAACTATAAGAATATGCGATCTTGTCTCCAAAAATAAATCAAGCGCTTTATCCAATTCCGCATTTTCTGGAATAAAATTGATCTTCCTGACAAAACTTTTGATCTTCCTATCAAAATCGTCATTTACGGCGGCATAAAGAATATCGCGGGCGAGCACATATCCGACAACCGCTTTATCAAAAGATGCGATTTCTGTGACAGGAATACGCGAATACATCTTTAGTTCAGGCATTTTGACCATCTCCCCAACCTTCTTGCTTACATCGCAGGAAAAAACAACTGTACGCGGAGTCATAATATCGGCAACGATAACATCATTGAATTTAATCATATTTTTAAAAATCCGATATTCACCCGCTTCGATTGAACCTTCCTCATGCGCATTATCAACCATTTGGGAAAGCTCCATAAGCGAAGCCTCGGAGTTTTCCAACCCGCTAATTCTTTTAATAAGGAAATTCAGGATAAAAGCAAAAGGTCTAAGAATGAGATCAATTGGAATTATTAAATTAAAAAGGACGGGAATTGCAAGTGAAGCGAATTTTATTCCAACGGAAATTATTATAGCCCTGAGAAAAAAAATCAAAAAGCCAAAGAAAAGTATAATCAGCAGATAAAAATCATTACTGGCACTGAAGAAAAGTGAAGCAAAAATCGCAGAGACTGAATAAAAGAGCAATTCAAGAGTTGAATAAGCATTTAGCTTTTCCTCATTAGAATTTCTGATTTGGAGAATTTTCAGCTTTTTATTTTCATTAAAATTATTTTGAGCCTGTTCAGTTTCGGACGAATAATTAAAAATAATAGTTCCGATAACTGTAAAAAGCAAAGCTATGGCAAGAAAGACGAAAGATAAAAGTAGAAACATCAATAATTAATTATTAATAAAAACTATATAGAAGTATTGCAAGAGAAAAAATTGTATTTAGTTATGAGTTATGAATTTTTAATTATGAGTTATACGATCGAAGATTTAAAGATTGAATTTGAATAAAAATTGATTTTTGTGATATAATTCCAATCCAAAATAATTAATGCATAATGGCAAATACAACCCAAATTCATAATTAATAATTCATAACTGATAACTGATAAATCACATCTTTTAACTAAATTTGTTTTTTGAACAAATGAGTAATTGAAAATGAGTTTATTAAGTTTTGACCTTGACCAATCAAATATGTTCCAAATTCTAAAAGATTTTCCAGTACAGGTAGAAGAAGCTCTTAGCATAGGAGATAAAGCACCGGTTTTTAAAAATAGATGCGAATCGGGAAAATTTCTTGCATTAGGAATGGGTGGTTCGGCTATAGGAGCAGATTTGTTGCGTAGTTTTCTATCAAATACCAGTGGAGCAGATCATATTTCACTACAAGTAAACAGAAATTATCATTTATCACAAAATCTTGGACAAGATACAAATGTAATAATCAGCTCCTATTCAGGCGGAACAGAGGAAACACTCAGCGGTTTTGCCGATGGATTAAAGAAATTTTCAAATTTTATTGCAATCACAAGCGGAGGAGAACTTTCTCGGATTGCTCAAGTTGAAAATATACCAGTAATCTCAATTCCAGGCGGACTACAGCCACGTTGCGCTTTGGGATATTCATTTTTTCCATTGCTGAAATTAATAATGAAATCGGGAATAATCGCAGACGAATATCTTGGAAATATAAATAATTCAATTGCTGAAACCATGCAGCTACTCAAGGATAAATCAGAATTATATACGATCGATTCGCCGGAAAACCCTGCTGTGCTGCTTGCACATAAATTGTGGTCAAAAATTATTGTAGTTTATTCATCATCAAATATACTTGATTGCGTGAATATTCGCTGGCGTGGCCAGATTCAAGAGAATGCTAAGAATTTTGCCTTCGGAAATTTTATTCCGGAGATGAATCATAATGAAATAAATTCATGGTCTTTCCCAGAAAATTTAAAATCATCGATGCTTCCTCTTATTATTCGTGATAAAGATGATTATGCAAAAAATAAGAAAAGATTTGATGCTATCACTTCAATTTTTAAAGAAAACGGCAACGATCCAATAAATATAGAGAGCCACGCTGAAAGCCTGCTGGCAAGAATTTTTGATCTAATTTATCTTGGTGATTGGACAAGTTATTACTTAGCTTTGCTTAATGGAGTGGACCCAACTCCAATCCCTTTAATAACTAAATTAAAGAATTATTTGGCAGGTTAAAAAAAAGTTTTTAAATTGAAGATCAAATATATTTGGCAATTTAATAATAATGTTTGCTAAAGTCGTTATTTTTTATTATTTTTGTATTCTTGTAAATGTTCTTTTTTAATTATTAAGAATACAATATGGCTGCTGTTGTTAGAAAACGGTCTCGAAGAGCAAAATATATAACCCTGTACTCCCCATTTTTAATGAAGGAGACAAAACATGAGTTGATTGGCGAGCCAATCGAAACCGAAAGTGGAAGACACCAGTGGGCACGCTGCACCAGAAGCCGTCATACTCAATTAGTCAATTTAGACGCAATTGAGGCTGAAAGCGATCGTTCAGGCGCAGTGGTACACGTTTCCAAGGAAGACGCCAGAAGGTACTCTCCAAGGGAAGAATATCAGATAGGTGACGTGATTTATCATGCTGTTTGGGAAGATGTCGGGATAGTTCGAGCTAAGGATGTCATCTCCACTGGCGGAAAATCAATAAGTGTCCAATTCGAAAGAAGTGGCGAGAAAAAATTAATTGAAAATCTTGTTTAATATATAAAAGGAATACCAGGTGATTGGCGTTACCATACAAACCAACGAAAATATCGACAGGGCAATCCGTCGCTTTAAGAAAAAATACGAACGTAGCGGGATTCTTCGCGAATATAAGAAACGCACAGCTTTTTTGAAACCATCGGTTGAAAAGAGATTATCCAAGCTGAAAGCCCAAAGACGTCAACATAAGATTACTCTCGAACAAGAATAAGATTATATTCGTAGTCAAGAAAATGCCGCAGCTACGGCATTTTTTTTTGCCAAATTGTAAAAGATACACCCTAATCCCAGACTTTTTTGAGGATGGGATAAACAGCAGGAGACACGCTCCAGTCCCACCTCTGATAATGGGGAGTGTGTAAAAGAAAATATATCGCACATTTAATCTATGTTTTCAGTAATTTGCATTTTAAATTAGAACTAAACTTTATTATTTATGAAAAAAATTCTTATTATCGGTGCAGCTTCTGCCATAGCCACTGAAACAGCTATTTGCTTTGCTCGCGAAGGAGCATCATTATTTTTGTCAGATATAAGCGAAAGCAGATTAGCTGCCACTCGGGATCATATATTTGCTCATTATCAAATTGAAATTAAATATTTACCTCTCGACCTAACTCAATTCGACCAGCATCAGCGGCTGTTTGATGAAGCTGTAGGTGCTTTAGATGGACTGGATTCTATTTTAATTGCTCATGGCACTCTACCTGATCAATTAAAATCACAAAGCAGTGCAGAAGCCGTTTTACGTGAATTTACAATAAATTGCACGAGCGTAATTTCACTTTTAACGATTGCCTCGAATTACTTTGAAAGCAAGAATGAAGGCTGTATTGCAGCAATATCATCTGTTGCAGGTGATCGCGGACGCGGCTCAAATTATATCTATGGATCGGCTAAAGGTGCTGTGTCTCTGTTTATGCAGGGATTGCGAAGCAGATTTTCTCGCACAAATATTAAAATTATAACAATTAAGCCCGGTTTTGTGGATACTCCCATGACTTCCCATCTTCCTAAAAACTTCCTTTTTGCCTCTGCTAAAGCAGTTGGAGAAGGAATTTACGAAGCGATGTCCAAAGGAAAAGAAATTGCCTATACTCCCTCATGGTGGCGCTTAATCATGTTTTTTGTAAAACATATCCCGGAATCAATATTTAAAAAACTGAAGTTTTAAAATGAGTCCCAAAAGGTGATAGTCTTTGTGAAAACTCATTACCTCTTTCATGTTCTATCACTTTCAAACATTCTTGGGAACTTGTGGGCAAGAAGTAATATCAATGCTAATGTTATTCAGATCAAAACGAATAAACACTCCGGCAGCTACTTCCTGATTCCACATTACACTTTTGAATAACTGAAAATATGTCATTTACAAAACAATTTCAACTACTCAAATTAATTTTAAAAAAAAATACAAAAAAAGTGAAAAATTATTTGGACATTATCAAAATATTGTTTATATTTGTGTAGTTTATTTTAGCTTTTGGGAAAATTGTATAGTTTTGAGGTTTGGCATGATTTTTGCAAAACCCAAAGCCCAAAACAAGAGTTTCGAAATTGTTCCTTAGTTTTAATACAATTGTTATGCCAAGAATATTCATCAATAACTTAAAATCATTAATCATTGTCCATGAAATTTATGAACTGTAAAAATTAAAATAAAAAACCTGCTCTCCTCACAACTCTGTGCTTTTCCCGGCCTGAGACGTGAAAAAGAGCAGGCCCATAATTAATATGTTCCACAATTTAAGGATTTTTTCATTATGAAAAAAGCACTATTTCTAACGGCTGTAATTGCCGTCTTCGCTTGCTTTTATAGCAGTAATTTATTATCACAGGATTATTGTCCGACATGTATTGGTAATTGGGCAGATAGAACCTTATCATTGCCAACATTACCGTGTTGTCCGACAGTCAATTATTCTACTGAAGAAAATAGAAGAAATGACTCTTTATTTGATCCAGCTTAATAAGGAAAATCAGGCAATCAAAGAAGAACTAAAGAAGCTAAAAATTAAATAAATTGGAGTTTAAAATGAAAAAGTTATTGCTTTTTATGCTTGTTGGCATATTTCTTAGTTCCATTGTCTCTGCTCAGTATGAGTGGTATCCGCAGTTAAATATACCAAGTGGAGTTCAATTTAATAAAGTTCACTTTTATAATTATCAGAACGGTTGGGCTGTTGCAAATCAACGCATCTTTCATACTACTGATGGAGGCTTAAATTGGAATATCAATTTTCAAACCATAATGGATGTAAATTATAATGATTTTATTTTCCTCGATTCTAACCATGGATGGGTTCTGGAAGAATGGAATCTAATGCTAAAAACAAACGATGGTGGACAAAATTGGAATATTAATTATCATCCTACAGTATCTCCATTTACAAGTATTCAATTCCTTGATTCACTGAATGGATGGCTTTGTGGTTGGGATGGCATTCAGTATACAAATAATGGAGGATTTAATTGGGAACAAAAGGATATAAGTCTTTCTCATTGGAATAGAATTTTCTTCATTAATTCATCCAATGGCTGGGTTGTTGGTGATTCATGTAAAGTAATGCATACATCTGATGGAGGGCAAACTTGGATAAGTCAAAACTCCGCTGCCGATAATTGGTTAAATTCAGTATATTTTTCTGATCCATTTCATGGCTGCGCTGTTGGCAATGGAGAAAAAATTATTTGTACAACTAATGGTGGTGTTAATTGGTCAGTATCAGCTCCAACATTAACATCAAAAATTCTATATGATGTTATGTTTTTAGATTCATTAAAGGGCTGGGCATGTGGTGATTCCGGTCTAATCATCCATACATCGGACGGAGGACTGAACTGGCAACAGGAAAGTTCCAATTTTAACAGTAAATTACTTTCTATTCATTTTTTAGATTCAGTGAATGGATGGGTTAGCGGTTTGAATTCTATATTACATACTAGACCAATGGAAGTTGGGATTAATAGTGTCAAGAACAGAAATGATTACCAGTATCTTTTTTGCTATTCTAATCCTTTTACAAATTTGACGACAATTAATTATTCTTTAGGAAACTCTGGAAATGTAAGTTTAAGGATTTTTAATGTTTTTGGAGGAGAATTGGATAAACTTATTAATTCTTATCAAGTTATAGGTGATTATAAATTTGATTTTAACTCTGATAATCTAGGATCAGGTGTATATTACATACTTCTTCAAGTCGATGGATTGATTACAACAGGGAAGATGATGGTGATAAAATGAAAATCTATAAATTAATTTTATGCATCTTTGTAGTCATTTTTGCTCAATCAATAGCTTTTTCAAAAAATTATGCAATACTTGTTTCAGCAGGGTTTGTTGATGGTATAAATATCAATGATGATAATGGTGAAGCAGGATTGTGGTATGACTTAGTTCTTGCTTATGAATATTTGATTGGGAATGCCGGTTATTCTCAAGAGAATGTTCTGGTTTTTTACGGTGATGGTACTGAATGGAATGATACTCATATCAGTGGAGATAGATATAATTTACCAACGACACATCCCAGATGGTTGAATACTAAAGGGAAATATATGGTCAATTATTCACTTGATGTAAATGAATTTGCAAATGCAATATCAGATTTATCAAGCAAGCTAACTTCAAAAGATAATATTTTGGTTTGGTGGGTTCATGGACATGGAGTTTGTAACATCCTTAATGCAAATGATGATAGTTATGATGCGGAAGTATCGGCACCATCTCCATTAGATGGCTGGCATTTTTTAGAGGGTTGTACTTCTTATCTTATATATCGCAATATTTATACTGTCTTTAATAATTTTAACAGCAACAATAGTAACAGCACTTATTGTTCAAGAATAAAGTACTTATGGGCGACTTGTCGTTCAGGGCAGCTAATTAAAGGAAGTAAAACTCTTCTGAATGGTGGAAATTCCAATAACGACCCTTATACATTTTTAATTACAGGATGCGATTTTGATGAACTAGTGAACTTTCAGTCAATTAATCCTTATGTTACACCAGATAATAAACAAGAACAATACCATAATTCTTTTTCTTATGCTGTTTATTGTACATTATTGGGTAAGAATCCATGGGGAGGTACAATAATCAATTATGACCAGAATTCTTCATCGCCATCATTTTCATCTTTTCGGGATCAAAATAACGATGGAGTAATAAGTATGAGAGAATTATATGAAGCATTAAAAAGGAATGGTGAACCATGCTTAAAGGGTATTTCATGGGTTCCACCATTATCATATGATGATTCTATAAGAAATTGGCAAAGTCACCAACCTCCTTATAGTACACCTAATCCACAAGATTTTAGAGCTACACCTCTCTTAGGCGACCCCTGCGCTTCCGATCCAAGCAACTACTATCAATATTTAAATTCATTCTATATTGATGAAGTTTTAAAATTGCAAGGTCATACTCTGAACATGCAAGCCGGTGAAACGGTGAGAAATTACAGGGTAGATCAAGTTATTGCAGGTGGTGCCGGAGGAACGCCCCTAATTATTCCCGGAGGCACAAGCGGTTCGAATATTAATTTTGTAGTGGATACCCGCGTACATCTTCAAGCTGGATTCCATGCGGAGAGTGGATGTAAGTTCCATGCCTTTATTGGTGAAATAACTTGTCAATAATAGAAAGAAATTGACAAATTGAATATTTAGAAAAATAATATCTCCCGTCAGACGAAAGTAGAAATTAACTTCGTTAACTAAAAAGTCAGTGACACAAGAAATAAATCCCACCTCCCCACTTTTTTCAAAGCGGGTATTCAAACAAAATCCCCTCTTGGTAAAAGAGGGGGGTAGGGGAGATTTTCCATGAGTGTCATTGGTAACATCTGACGAGAGAATATTTAGAAAATATCTGTGGTAGTTAAATTATTCCGAATATATTTCCAAAACTATTTCGTGCATCGTTTTTGAACCGTGTAGTTGACAGCGAAAATTTTAGATGTTAATTTTGTGGAAGTTCTTTGAAAGTTTATCATGTTAAGAATGAAATCGAAAATTTGTACTTCTTTCATTAGGGGATTCCTGCATGCGCAGGAATGACAGAAAAAAAATGGAAAATTCCAAAAATCTTGTACCCCCTTAATCCAATTAATCTCAGTTCAGACACGAAAAGGGCAAAAAGCTATGCAAAATTATGCATAAGGCATTAATAGCCGCTGCTGGCGCAGCATCTCGTTGCATAATGTACTATGCAAAAGTATGCAAATGACTGCATTTTTTCAATATAAAATGTGCAAATTATGCAATTTAGTTTATAAAGTTGAAGAAATAAAGGAAAAATTTGTGCTTCTTTCATTAGGGAATTCCAGCATGCGTGTCAATGACAGAAAAAAAATGGAAAATTCCAAAAATCCTTTAATCCCTTAATCCCAAAAACCTCAGTTCAGACACGAAAAGGGCAAAAAACTATGCAAAATTATGCATAAGGCATTAATAGCCGCTGCTGGCGCAGCATCTCGTTGCATAATGTACTATGCAAAAGTATGCAAAAGACTGCATTTTTTCATTATAAAATGTGCAATTTATGCAATTTAGTTTGTGAACTTTACAAACTCATGCTCCTATAGCCTTTTGCACCGTAAAAAGCTAAATATATATATGACAAAATCGGTACAATGAAGGAATTATGTACTCCGATATTATCAGCAACAAATCCCTGAAGTTCAGGTATCAATGCACCTCCGAGAATTGCCATAACTAAAAGTGATGAACCTTGTGAAGTATATTTTCCTAATCCCGAAATTGACAATGTAAAAATATTTGACCACATTATTGAATTAAACAATCCTATGCCAATCACACACCACATTGCAACCGAACCGGTATTTAATATTGAAGTTATTAAAAGCATAATTATTATCAAGGCAAATACAAACAATGTGCTGTTAGCTGTAAATTTTCCTATAAAGAAACCAATTACATTAATTATCATTAGGATTCCAAAATATGCAGCAATTTCATAGCTATAATACTGAGCAATAACAAAAAACGATATTAAAGGAATTGTAAAAATGATTAGATTCTTTGTCAAACTTGTAAATTTACTAAGTGATATAGCGCCAATGAACCGTCCGATCATCAAACCTCCCCAGTATAATGCCAAATAATGAGAAGCCGAAGTATTGGGTAAGCCAGCAATCTCTTTTTGCCCTAAAAAACTTATCATCATACTTCCGATACTTACCTCAGCACCGACGTACAAGAAAATGGCAATTATTCCAAAGCGAAGCTGTGGGAATTTTAAAGCTCCCAAACCTTTTTCGATATTGTCATGATTTGTAAAGTCAGATAATTTAATAAATTTGATAATTAATCCGAGAGAAACAAATATTAGAGAAAAAATAAGATAAGGTATTTTGACAGAATAAGTTAAATCCGATTGACCCTTTGCAAAATAATCGAAAATAAGAAAGCCGCCAATAATCGGAGCTATGGTTGTGCCGAGTGAATTAAAAGCCTGAGACAAATTTAATCGACTTGAAGCCGTATCAGGATTGCCAATAATTGCAATATAAGGATTAGCGGCTATTTGTAGTAAAGTAAAGCCCAGTCCCAACACAAATAGGCCACTTAAAAATATTGGATACGAAATATACTCAGCTGCAGGATAAAATAAAAATGTACCAATTGCAGAGAAAATTAAACCGATGATAATTCCGTTTTTATAACCTATTTTATTTATCGGATCGCCAATTGACGAAGAAATGAAAAAATAGATTAATGACCCGACAAAATAAGCTCCGAAAAAGCAGAACTGAATCAGCATTGCTTGTGTGTGGTTTAAATGAAAAATTTCTTTCATTTTCGGTATTAAAATATCATTCAATACGGTCATAAAGCCCCAAACAAAGAATAGAGCTGTTAATACGATTGATGGGAAAAGCGAATTATTTTTTGCCTGATTTTGCATATAGTCATTATTTAAACTTGAAAATTACAAAGATAGTCAATAATAATGAATTTATACTTAATTTTGTATGGATTTATCAGAAATTTGAAAATATGAAAATGAGTGAAATTAAAATTAAAACCGTAAATAATACTAAATTTATTCCATCAGTTATCTTGTTTTTATTATTCATTACCAATATATACGCTCAGACCAGTGCAGGTGCTAATGCACAGTTTGAAACTTTGAAAATTGTAGATATGCCAAGCGCTGGGATTTTAAAGAAATACCATTATGATTTATATTTTCAATTCATAAATAATGGTGGAATAGTAACTCAATTTGTAGCTTCACCATTTCAAGATTTTAACATTGGCGCAAGTTGGGGATGTTCAAATTTTATTGGTCAGGGGCCAATTTCAGGACAAAAATATCCCGGAGTTTATTTGAAGTACCGCATTTTTGATGAACGAATTTCAAATCCTGCCGTTGTAATTGGCTTCCAATCGCAAGGTACAGGTAATTATGATAAAAGAGCAGATCGTTATCAAACTTTGTCCCCGGGATTATTTCTTGCTTTAAGTAAATATTTTAAATGGGCATTAGGCGATATAACGTTTCATGGTGGAATTAATTATTCATTTGAGAACATTCCTGAAAAACGACAACCAAACGGGTTTATAGGAATTGAGCAGTCAATTGGAAACCGTGGTGCAATTGATTTAGAATATAACTTGAATATTGATGATAAAGATAATAATTTCATAAGTAAAAGCGGACTTATTAATTTAAATTTTCGTTATTATCTTGATTTCGGATTATCAGTAGAGCTTCAATTGCGGGATTTGCTCTCTCATCTGAAATCTCAAGAACAATTAACCAGATTTTTCTGTATAGATTTTATAGGAAAATTCTGATTAAGTTGAAAGATTAAATAATTTACAATTGGTTTCAATCATTTGTGCCAATGAGTTTGGGTTTTAAACTGTACTATATCAATTTCTTTAATAGCATGTTCAATGCCGTACCCACGGCTCTGTCCCTATTTACTTGTCTATCGAACGAGAAAGAAAATCTTTTTGCAGAACATCCATTATGATCCGAAATGCCTATCCATACCGTCCCGACCGGTTTTTCTTGGGTTCCACCATCAGGTCCGGCTATCCCAGTAATACTAATCCCAAAGTCAGAACCAAAGATATTACGTACATTTTCTGCCATTTCGATAGCTGTTTCTTCGCTAACAGCACCATGAGTTTCTATTGTTGTACTTTTAACTTTCAAGATGTTTATTTTAACTTCATTTGAATAACTTTGTACACCACCTAAAAAATATGCAGAGCTACCGCGAGGTTCAGTTAATGCGGCTCCAAGCATACCAGCAGTACACGATTCTGCAATTGCAACGGTCAATTCTTCCTGAATTAATCTTTCCTTTAAAACTTCTAAAATTGAACGATCTTCGTCAGAAAATACAAATTGTCCAATTTTTTCTAATAAATATTTTGATAGTTCATTTAGTCTGGTCTCAGCAGATGCGAAAGTTAGAGCTGAGGCTCCTAATCTTAATTTAACTCCATGATAGGATGGAAGAAATGCAAGAGTCTCCCCTGTTTTCAGGAAATCACTTGTTTCTCCGATCAAATCTGCCAATGTTGATTCTGGAACTCCGCTTGTCATCAGTGTTTTGAAACAAATTACATCTTTATTTTTTGATGAAATTGATTCATTGATCATTGGAATTACACTATTGCTCATAATATATTTCATTTCGGCAGGTACACCTGGCATAGAAATATATTTTACATCGTTGAACTCAAAAAGCATACCAGGAGCGGTTCCAACTTTATTAGTCAATATTGTACAATTTGCTGGAACCATTGCTTGTCCCCGATTGCGATCAGTCAAAACAAAATTCCTTCTGGCAAAGATCAATTCTAAATTGCGAAGCGTTTCATCATGTTGAACTAAAGGACTATTAAAATATTCAGCTAAAGTGATCTTTGTAATATCGTCATGGGTAGGGCCAAGCCCACCTGTAATAAGAATTAAATCCGAAATTTGTGATAACCTTTTTAATTCATTCAGTATATCTTCTTTTACATCTCCGATACTTGAATGAACAATAACCATAGCTCCTGCTCCAGTACACTGAGAGGCAATCCATGCAGCATTAGAATTAATTATCTGACCGATGCATATTTCATCACCTATGGTTAGTATTGATATTTTAAGCATATTCTAATACACAATTTGTAATAATAAATTCCAGCGCCTGAGTTGACCAAAAAATACTTCTGCATGTTGAGCATCGTGGAACATCATTAAATTATCATCTGTTGGCTGTTTATCTTTATCAATTTTAAAGTTCACACCTTGCCTGTTATCAGTACCATCACTCATAAATTTAGTATTTAAAATATTAAAAATATTAAATTGTAAGTTAAGGTCGAAACTACTTCCCATGTAAATACTATATCGCCCGTTTAAATCAAGAGTACCGTAATTTGGCAGCTTCCATGGCTGGGTATGATCATTTGGCATTGTTCTCGATAATGGTGCAAAAGCAGAATAAAGATCCCAAAAATATTTATAAATGATATTAATTGTTGATTTTTTCAGAGGTTTCATAGTTAATCCCAAAGCAGCACTTTTTTGTGCAGCATCTGCCACCCTTACTCCGTTTAAGTAAATTTTGAATGAGCTATCGAGTTGCCCTTGTGTATCATACATATTAACAACACCGTCGCTTGCCCATTTCCAATCACCAAGAGAGAGCATGAAATTACATTGCATCCACTTTATTATCTGATATGCTCCCTTCAATTCTATGCCACGATGAACAGCATCATTTTTAGGTAGGGAATAATCGCCGGTATTGCTGCTATAATTTACTGCTCTATTATGCCAGAAGGTATAATAACCATCAAGATTAATTTTTAATCCATCAACATTATAACCTGAACCAAGCTCAAAGCCGAGGATCGATTCATTTTCCGGGTTTTTGAACAACATATTTTTACTGGTAAAAGTATTATTGAATTGAGGTGGCTTTGTATAGTAGCCAGTATTGAAGAAAAGATTATAATCCGAGTTAATATTATAGTTAGCTCCACACTTTACAGTATAACCTAAGAAAGTTTTATAATCCGTTGACCAAGGATCATTTGAGCCATTAGGATTCAAATTAAAATAATCTTTTCTCTTATAAGCGGTATTAGTCATAGAGCCTATTAAATATGAAGAATAGTAATCATCGGAATATTCTATTTGTGCAAAGCCACCAATATTCCGAACATAGCCGTTATAGTGTTTATAGATCATATCCCCTAACTTTTTTACATGCTGAGAGGAATCATTTTCATGTTGATTAGCAAAATCAAGATAAAAATCGCCTCCTAATAAATCGCGAATTTCCGTCCAATGGTATCCTTCATAATAACGGAAATCCAAGCCACCCTGAAACACAAGATTAGTAGTGAGTATTTTCTTATAAGTTCCTAAATATCCCATCCAAAAATGATTATTAACATTATTTTCGATAATTCTTGTAGATTTATTTCCGTATTTAAAGTATTTATAATCAACATTAGTATCATTTGCTGAGTACATTGCATTAAAATTATAATGACCTGTTGAATCCATTATAGATCCTAAACCTAATGTACCGCCACCTGAGCCGGTTGACAAAAAAAATACATTAGACAAACTTGATTTTTCATTAATTTGCCAAAACCAGTTCAGGTTCATCTGTGGTTTTTGGAAATAATTTGTTCTTTCATTAAGAAAATCAGGATACGGGCGCTCATGATAACCTTTATTATAAAATTGCAAAGAATAATAATCAGGGCTAATATTTCCCCAGTGCGGGTTATAAAGAACTCCATAACTTGGTTTTGCTAGATAACTTGGATCGGTTATTCCCTGATCTATTGCAGTTTGTCTGTCAAAAGTAATAATTGATTGTTGAAAAGAACGTTGACCGTGATCTTGTTTAGCTCCGATAAGATAAAATTCAAATTGATGATTCTCAGAAGGTATATATTTCATTCCAAGATAATAAGACAAGCCTGTAGTCCATGTTTTTTCAACTTGCCCTGCTGCATTAATGTATGTAAAAGCGGCATTTGCACCAAATTTATCAAGAATTCCCGTATTAGTACTTACAGTAGTTTTATAATATTGATCTGCTCCTCTCTCCTGCTTTACTTTTATACTTGGCTTTTTTAATGTCGGATCCGTTAATATATTTATTGAACCTCCGACGGAAGGGTTCGCTATTCGGGCAGCTCCCAAGCCACGTTGAACTTGCATTGATGAAGTCACGTCGGCTAATCCGCCCCAGTTTGACCAATAAACCCAACCACTTTCCATATCGTTTACAGGAACTCCATTTATCATAACTGCAATATTTGATTGATCAAATCCCCTTATATTGACGCGCGAATCACCAAATCCGCCACCAGTTCCGGTTGCATAAACCCCGGGAGTTTCATTTAAAAGCATTGGTAAATCCTGTCCACCGAGTTTAAGATCCATATCGGCTTTTGAAATGTCGGTAAAAGCAACTGGCGTTTCACGTTCAACAGCACGTGAGGCAGTTACCATGATCGTTTTACTTTCAATAACTGAGAATTTTAATTCAAAATTAATAGTAAATATTGATTGCTTAGATAATTCGACTGTAGTATCAAGTGTAACATATCCGGGATAGCTAATAGAAAGTAAATACTCACCTTCAGGTATATCTTTAATTTGATAATCACCATATTTATCGGCAATGGCACCAGTTTTAAGTGTAGGTATAGAAACTTTTGCACCTGATAAATACTCAGAATTTTCAGCGGATATTATTTTCCCCTGAATTTTAATTTTCTGAGCATAAGTTGAAAGACTAAATAAAAAGATGAGAAAGATGTAAACTATTTTCATATATTAGGATTTTAAAGAACAATAAAATACAAATTTAGTTTATTTTTTTCTTGTGACAAAAGCTAATCAGTAATTAAACTCTTTTGATTGAAATTATTATCAATCAAAAGATTCATGGTCAATTAACTAATAACTGAAAACTCAAAGTATCTATAATATCCTTTGATCCGAATGGCAGAAATAATTCCAAATATAGAGTATCTCATCCAGCTTTCAGTGCTAAATAGATAAGCTTTTCAATTTCTTCAATTCAAAATTTATATATGTGACTACACAATTCAGAAATTATTTTATATAAAATACACATTTATTTTATTCTTACTTTGGTCATTTCAAAAAATAGTCGTAATTTGCGTATCTTTTTTATATAGTTGTTGAAATACTTGATTTGTATTTCGTTTGTTAAACTAATTTTATTTATACGGAGATTTTTAAATGTCTGAAACTCCACAACCAAAGCCGGAAATAAACCAAATCCCGGAAATGTTTGAACAAAAGCCGATTTTTACAACCGACAAGCGTAAAATGGCTATTTCCTCTCTGATCGAGACTGGTTTCCCTAACCTCGAACTTGATGACTTTTCTTTTGAATCGCTTTATACTAAGTCTATTCATAATATAAAAGAAGACGAATTAGTCCGTGGGAAAATTGCACAATTCACAAAAGATGAAATCTATGTTGATATCGGTTTTAAATCTTTTGGTGTCGTGCCTCGCGCAGAGCTGCTAAACGCAGAATCATATAATGTCGGTGACGAAATTGATGTCTTTATTGAAAAAATTGAAGACATGAACGGTAAATTAACTCTTTCACGTCGTAGAGCAGATTTCATGCGTATTTGGGAAGATATTCTCAAACTTCATGATAATCAGGAAATTATTGCCGTTAGAATTTTAAGAAGAATCAAAGGCGGAATGGTTGTCGATTTATTAGGTATCGAAGCATTCTTACCTGGCTCCCAGATTGATGTTCGCCCTGTTCGTGATTTCGATTCATGGGTCAATAAAGCAATTGATGTTCGAGTTGTTAAAGTCAACCATCCAAACGAGAATGTTGTCGTAAGCCATAAAGTTTTACTTGAAGAACAGCTTTCAGAACAACGTAGCGTAATTATGTCCCGCCTTGAAAAAGGTCTTGTTGTCGAAGGAACTGTAAAAGCCATTTCCGATTTCGGCGTGTTTGTCGATTTGGGTGGCGTCGATGGTTTGGTTCATATCACCGACCTCTCATGGGGCCGCGTTACTCATCCATCTGAAGTTGTTAAACTGGATCAGATCGTTAAAGTTGTTGTTCTTGATTTCGACGAAGATAAACGTAGAATTTCTCTCGGAATGAAACAGCTTACCTCTCATCCATGGGATACCATCGGTGAAAAATATGAAAATACAACAAGGGTTTCTGGTAAAGTTGTCAGCTTGACTGATTATGGAGCCTTTATAGAAATCGAAAAAGGCGTTGAAGGCTTGATCCATATTAGTGAAATGTCCTGGACACAGCATGTTAAACATCCTTCACAGATTGTCTCAATGGGACAAATTGTTGAAGCAGTTGTTCTTAATATCGACAAAAACGATAAAAAACTTGCTCTCGGAATGAAACAATTAGAACCGGATCCATGGCAAGATTTGATGCGCAAATACCCAGTAAATTCAGTTCACAACGGTATAGTTCGCAATCTTACCAATTTTGGTGTCTTTGTTGAACTTGAACCCGGAGTTGATGGTTTGGTTCACATCAGTGATTTATCGTGGACAAAGAAAATCCGTCATCCTGGCGAATTTGTTAAAAAAGGCGAAGGATTAGAAGTTGTAGTTATATCTATTGATCCTGATCAGCGCCGCATTGCACTTGGTCACAAACAAATCAAAGATAATCCTTGGAATAACTTTGAAGAAAAATATAGAGTGACTGCCACTACCGAAGCAAGAATTGAACGCATAATTGAAAAAGGTGTAATCGTAGAACTTCCTGATGGAGTTGATGGTTTTGTGCCAGTTTCTCAGTTGTCATTCGCTCCGGTTAAAAACATAAGCGAATATTTTAAAATCGGTGATTTATTACCTTTGAAAATAGTTGAATTTGATAAAGAATCAAAGAAAATTGTCTTATCAGTTGTAGAATTTTTACGCGATCAGGATAAAGATCAGATTGACGCTTATAATACAGCTCATCCGGTTCCAAAAGCTGATAAATACGTAAATGAGCCACCACCGGCAATATCACCTGACGAGGCAAGCTTCGATTTTGATCAATACATGGTTTCTGACAATAATAGCGGAATCCGTTCGATTGACGTTTCAAAGGCATCGGTTGCTGAAGCTAAAGCCGAAAAAGAAGTCAAAGCTGAGAAAGAAGTCAAAACACGCAAGAAAGCTGTAGTTGCGGTAGAAGAACCAGTAGTAGTTGCCGAAGAGACAGTAACTGTCGTTGCTGAAGAAACACCTGCAATTGCAGATGAAGCACCTGTTGCCGCAGAATAATTGACAAATCAGGAAGAAATTCCTACGATTTTATAATAAATACCCTTTCATTTGAGAGGGTATTTTTTTTTAATGATTAATTGTAAATTAGGTGTACTTTACCAAAGACCTGGCTTTGATTTACTTTAAAAAAGTAATTATAAGCCATAAATTTTTGTAAAATCATCCTGCATCTTTTGGTGAATAATTTTTATTTCTTTTTCCAGATTATTAATTAATTCCTTTAAATTTTCAATCCTTTTATTAAGTCTTTCAATTTTATTTTGACTTTTGGTAAGTAAATGATTATACTCTGTAATACCGACATTCTTATCAGATGGAATTGAATTGTTCTTTAGGCCTTCTTCAATAATTAATTCATCAAAAAGCTCATATTTTGCAACTCGAAGATTATTTTGATTTGAATTAATTTGTCCTTGGATGAATTTTAATGTTTTTTGACTATCTTTTTTGAAATCATTTTTGATTATATCTTTATAAATTTTATAAATATGATAAATTTCCTGAATTCTTCGATTAACATAATTCTTTTGATGAAAATTCAATTCATTCTCATTTTCAAAGAAGAAGTTAGACAACTTAGTTATCTGGACAAATAATTCTTTTAAGTATGGAAGCTCAGATATACCAGAAAAAGCACATTTTACAGGTCTAATAGATTCAATTTCAGAAATTAATTTTTCATAAAAAACTCTGGATTTCTCTTCTGTTTCTATGCGTTTAATTTCGTTCTTTACTCTTAATTCTTCCTTTCTAATCCGCTCCTGCTCGAGCTTTCTTTCCAATTCTTCCTTTCTAATTCTTTCCTGTTCGAGTTTTCTTTCCTCAGATTCTTTTTTTAATCGTTCGCGTTCTTGTTCTAATTTCAGTTCGTGTTTTTGTTTTTGTTCGAGTTCTTTTACAGCATGAATTTCTAATCTTTTTTGTTTCTCATGTTGACGTTCCAAAATAAATCTAATATTATTTTGGAATTCCAGTTCTTTTTCCTCCCTTGATTTTTTCTTATTTGGAACTATAGTTTCAAAGGAAATTTCAGCACTTTCTTTTGAATGTGTTTCATTTATTTTTATATTTTCTTGTTCTGAGTTCGATATTTCTTCTTCGGAAAATTCCTTTTCATAGAGATTTTTCCTATAATTTCTAATTTCACCTAATTTAAGAAAAAGTCTATCTTTTTCAATTTTGAGGATTGGTTTGAGTTCCTTAAGTAATTTTTTAATAAAATTACTATGGCTAATGAAGCTTGTATAATCCTTTTGATCATTCGATAAGTAACTATTTTCTAATAGAAAAAGCTCATTTTCAATAATATTTACATTTTCTTTAGATTTTATGTGATATTGATAAAATTCAGGACCAACCTTTTCAATCAGAATTTGAAGCATTTCTTGAAGTTCAACATAATCCTGTTCATATATTGGATGTAACTCATAAAATAACTTCTGAATTATATTAATATTTTTCCAAAAGTCCTGATAAAAAAGATAATCTGCATCTGAATATCTTGTTGCAAGTGCGGTAATCTCATCAAAAATAATTTCAGCATTATTAACAGCTTTATTATTTATCTCAATTTCATTCATAAAACATTCATTTGAATCAAACAAAATATTTGAGAATTTAAACGATTTATTTTAAAATTAATATCCTCATTCCCAAATATATAATCGTGAAGTATTATCTACATCTTCACAAACTTCAGTATTTTAGCTCCTGACTTTAATATATAAATCCCCACCGGAAGCGCAGAAATATCTATTCGTTTTTCTGGTTTTCCTTCATAAACTATTTCTCCAATAATTGATTGAATTGTGATAATTTTACTATTTAGTAATTCATCAGGCAGTTCCACATAATCCATAGTTGGATTCGGAAATAAATTCAAATCATTTTGATTAATAAATTCCTCTTCAACAGCTTTCGAACTGGTAATTTTATAAAGATGAACTCCATAAGAATTGAAGCCATCGCTAAACTTCTCATTTACTATATTGATTGTTCTGTTTTCACCAATAACTTCAGCATTGTCGCCATTATTAACAGAGAAAGTTGCAGTAGTTGTGTCATTCCTCATAGCAACTGCAAAAATATAATTTGAATTGCTATTCTTTGTCATTATATCTATCGGCACTTTGGGATTGCTTGAACTAACCGTTGCAAAATTTTTACTGTTCGGACTATTCAAAACTGAAGCAAGCGAAGTAACCTGTTCATTGATTTTCTTAACGGCACTTAACATAACTGAATCTTTCAAGAGTGCCCATTCACAAAATGTAGGATACCACGAATGACAGAAATAGCCAAAACCCTTAGCTCCATGAATTAATGCCATCCAAACTTCAGCTTTAACTTCAGTTGGAGTTGGTTTTCTTCTCGGTGGATCTGAAATCTGAGTTGTTTCAATCCAACACCATGCAGGTTTTGAATTATTTCCCCATGAATACAAACTATCAATTCCTTTGGGAACCAGCCACAGTTTATCTTTGGTTGCCGTGTCGGCGCTATTTGACGGATAGATATCGAAAGACATAATGTCGGATCCTTTAATATAACCATCCTTGGAGATTTTATACGAATCTATATCGCCATAGCACTTCGAGCCGCGGCCATACCACTGAATCCACGAAACACCCTGTCCGAGATTAAGATAGACAGGTCTCGAATTATCATTAGCTTTAAATTTATTATACCTGTCAATTATTATTGCAGGATCAACACATGGATCATAAATTTTCAAAGAATCGTTCCACTGCGCATTATCTGGTTCATCCATTTGGTCCCAGCCATAAATAATTGTATCTTTCAAATGACTCAATCCATAATTATTCTGGGTGCAAATGACCTTCATATCCGCTTTATGCAAATCATTTAATTGAATTGAATCAAGTGGATCCCATAAAGTAATATATAAATTAATGCCAGCTTGTCTATAGGCTTTGGCATTAAACGGACTTTGGGTGGCAACACCGATAGGGAAAAAATTTGGGTCTTTGGGATTGTAATTATCAGGTTGAGCCTGTGCCATACAACATAAAACCATTATTAATACCATTAAATTTACAATCCTCATTTACGGCATTTCCTTATTAAATTAATTGAATAATGTTTTGACTGATTTCATTAAAAGATTTGAAATCATCTTTAAATCTTTGTGACGAGGCTAATAGAATTTTATTATTTATGGAATTTAAGAAATTTTCCGATAATTGCAGTTGACATTACCCCAACATTATTAAGTTCAAAACTAACATACGTAAATTTATTATGCCTATCAGCAACATTATATGTCGATAAAAAAACACTTTCCTCTGTATCTGAAAACGAATTACTTTTTATTATATTTTTAATCTGTCGATTATTTTGTTTGAGATATAAACATTCTTTTTTACAAATAATTCATATAATTCAGAAATTTTTTCTTTTCAATTTTACATATTTTGCATACATTTTTATCAATTATATAAACAAATGCAGGTTGAATTCATATACTATATGAGGTGATATTAGTAGATTAGCAGCGTTATTCCCATGTTTTTGCAGTTTTTGCATACATATTTTCAAAAACAATTAATTTTATTCATAATTATAAGAAAATAGTTGTGTAATAATTTGTTTAATAAATGTTTGTTTTTAAAGAATTATTTTAATAAAATGTTTAACCATGATATTTCTTTTGGCATGATAAATCCTCCCACCCCATTATTCAAAGCAGGATTTGATTAAAATCCACTCTTTGCAAAAGAGGGTAAGGGGAGATTTAGGTAAGTTCCTCTTTTGCATAGAGTAATATCGTTTCCTACTTGAAGGCTATCATTCCTGCGTATGAGCTTGTGTAAAAACTCCTTATTGCTGTCATTCCTGCGAATGCAGGAATCCCCTGATGCACTGGATGGGGATTCCCGCATGCGAGACTGTGTGAAAATGACAATAATTCCTAATTCATTAAGGAAATGATATTATTCAATTACATCAAATCTTAATGAAATATCTGGGCTTCAGATAAATATCAAAGAACTAATTACAAAAATAAGTTAATAAATACTCAGTGTCAAGAAAACGCTTCAAAAAATATTAACGAAACAGTTTGGTAAATAGTTTGAAAATAGTTTATTAATTAAACGTAAAAACTGTTTCATAAAGTTGATATACCAAACTGGAGCTTGGGAATAAGTTTGATTTAACTTTACAACCTTAAAACTTAACGCAGCAATGTCATCTTTATAGTTGCCGATTCTTCTTTTGTGCTTACTTTCAGAATATATACTCCGCTTGGTACTTGTCTGCCAGAATCATCCTTTCCGTCCCAGTCGAATTGATGCTTAGATGCTCCTAATATATTATTACATAATGTATTGACGACCGTACCATAAATATCAATAACATCTACTTTTACAAATTGTTCCTCGGGAAGAACAAAATCGATTAATGTAATGTTGGTAAATGGGTTTGGTGCATTCTGGCTTAAAGTTAATTTGCCAACTTTATCCATAGTTATTGTTAGTATATCCTTTAATGGACAGCTTTGAGTGCCGTCAAAATCAACCTGAACCAGACGATATTGATAAGTTTGCCCGTAATAAACTTTTTTATCTGAAAAGTTATAAGTGTTTGGACAATTTGAATTACCATGTCCACCGACGAATGTAAAAGTATTCCATTGTTCTTCACCTTCTAAGCGTTTTTCGATATAGAAACCTTTGCACTGAATTTCACTGGCTGTTTCCCAAAATAAATCAATAGAATTATTCCGCACGACTGCATCAAAAGAAGTTAGTTCTACAGGAGTAGGATCACCGCAATCCTGATAAGCATCCTCGACTTTGCCATGTGCTCGGGCCCCAAAATAAGGGTGAATCATTGGAATCCATGTACCTCTGGAAGCAGTTAATGTATAACCGTCGGTAGTGGTTTGACCCGCATGATTTAAATGAGGATAAGCAGGATTTCCGGAATTTGGCATAAACTGGTACCATGTATCTGATCCAATCGTATTTTCAAAGCAAAATAGATTATTATTGAGATAAGTGGTCTTATCTTTTGGATTGACTCGTCTGAAATTTTTATCAATCATCATTGAGTATCCCGACTGTCCCATTACATAAGTGCATGGATCATAATAGTAGTTTGTAGTCCTCATACCCATATTATAAGCAGAGCCACCCAATTCAAATCCGGTTTGCCCTAACTGACCTATAGCGATCCAATAAATACCAGGACTGAGTATAATCGGCTGCGATTTTGGATATAAGTATGTTACATACGAATTTAATGAAAATTTATAACTATCCAAATCGCTAACAGCTCTTTGTCTATAAATTTTTGAATTCGGAATTATAACCGAATCAGGAATTAAATCTTGTTTATCTTTAAAAGCAGCAAAAGAAATATCATCAGGAGAAGAGTTTTTACCACCGAAATATGCCTGATAACCTTTAAGAGTATCCGCATTTGTTAGAACGAATTTCATTGCAATTTGTCCTGAACCGTCACCACCGGAAACTCCAGTTTCATAATCTAAAATCCAAGGCGGAGTTGCGAATGGGACATTGGTTCCCATACCTCCAATTGGATAACCCGAGAGGTTCAGGCCAGATCCATATATGGGAGTTCCATTATTAAAAGGAGAAGTGAAAACCGGAACATCATTTTGGGGATTTTCCACCGGATCATAAGCAAAGCAGTCCCCGAAGTTGATAGTTACTTCCGAATATGTAGTATCGTTATCGGGTACTAAGTCCATTCCGGGTATTTCGAGGTAAGCAAGAATAGTATAAGTTCCAGGCCCGGATAATCTTGCATTCCAGTTAGGCATTTGAACAGGTGTTTCTATGTTTCGGTTTAAAGTCGAGGGAGTCTCAGTTCGACAATAAACAGCTTTAGGTCTTTTGGGATGATCTGCATAAGCATCTTTGTACTGATTCCAGAGTGGTATTACGTCAGCTGCTTTTCCTTTAAAGATTCTAACATGAATCATAAATGTTGCACCAGTTAAACTTGAATTATTTGCTATTAGGACTTCAACAGGTATATTAGTAGCCTGAGAAGCAGGTGCCATAGAGTATGGCCATTTTATTCCAATGGCACTAACCCCAAGATCAGTACATTCACTCGGATATAATAAACTAATATTATCCACAAAAAAGTCGTCAGCATCATCTGGGATACAAGTTGAGCATTTCAGATCTTTTCTTGCTTTAACAGCAATTCTAAAACGGAAGTTCTTTGCTCCCTGTTTGGCTGATTTTATAATTGTGTCTGGAATTAGGACATAACCTTTTTGATAATAGAAGTCAATGCCATCATCATAGCCATTAGGACGATAGCCATTTAATAATTTTGTTGTGGGAACAGCAAGAGAGCTGTCTTTATCGGTTTCGAGATAACCTCTAAAATAACCATTGGAACCCCAAAGAGCATAATCAGGAGCATTGGTAATGGGAGCCCTGCCACCACGACCAGGGTGATTGCGCCATCGGGATTCGGGAATATTCGTAATATATTGAATTCCATCGGGACTTGGCTGTGCAAATTCAACATCAATTTCATCACCCGTTGCAGAAGCTGCTTGCGCAGGATTCCAACGCATTAATGGACTGGTATTCGACATGGTTCTCGGTTCAGGTGCAATTAACATTTGATCGCACCAACCTCGGGGCCAGTTATCGGATTTTGTACTTCTTTGAATTGAAAAAGATAAAACAGAATTATATCTGGGTAAAGGATTAATTAAATTGATAGGGAAAGAGCGGATTTGGTCACCACCGGGTGAATTTAATGGTTCATCGCCACTCAAAGTTAATCTGTTTATATGTAAAGCAGGTGATGATATTTCATAAAAGTTTGCTTTAGTAGCCGTGTCATAGTTTTTGGCAAGATATTTCCCACGTGGTGGACAAGGATTTTTTGAAACATAATCTCCGCTTACAACATCGGCATCAATATTTACCCATTTATTTACAGATGGCATTGGTACTCCCTCCACAAAATGGAATACATTAAAGTCTTCACTCAAATCATTTAGTCTCTTCATTACAAAGAGACGAGCGCTTGTTGTGTCGTCGAAGGGCCACTGCTCACCTATTGCTCCTCCTGTTTTTGGATTAGAAGGTTCAAAACTGATATAGGTTCGCATTCGGCCAGTATTACTTTCTACAAATTCATTTGGTTCGAAAGGTGGGAAATAAACCTGAACAAAGCCATAAGGTGGAATTCCGTTCAATGTCCATGGTGAAATAACTACTTCACTGCTGCCGGACGCAACTCTTGGTGCATAGTTTGTTGCTGTATAATTGACGGATGAAAGAATTACAGTTGAATATCGAACTTTGACATTTGGGTCTCCGGTGCAGTTCTGCAATGAATCGAAGCAAGTTGCCAAACAAGTTGAATCTACTTGCACTGATTTATTATAAACTATTTTCCCACTGGACAGATTTACAATTTTACAATTTGCAGTAAAATTAACATTTTGAGGAGTGAAGTTTACTCCGTTTGGCCCCTGAATCAAGTTTGATACATTTTGAATGAGGGCAACCGGCTGAATTGTTCCGATTTTTTCTTCACCTGCTAAAATTTCATAATCAGGTACGGTGCTAGTTGTCACGATTTCACTATAAGATAGATCCGCATTTTTATCTTGTTTTCTTACTCTGTATTGAACATCAACAACTCGCAGAGGATTTTTCCATTGTTTGAATTTCACGGCCAGATATTCATGTGGAATATTAGAAGTAATTGATTGATAATAGGTATAATAATGAGTATATTGTTCATATTCGGCTGACCAAGGTGAAACCGGGCCGCCGGACTGACCATAATTAGTATGTCTGGCAAATCCGCGTACACCGGCAGTTGTATTATATCTGAAAATTATTTTTGATGGAACTACTTTTCCAGCAACTGTAGCGGATCCTGCAAAATTCTCATAAAGAATAAGCACACTCGAATCTTTGTTGTCTAAAATTACCTGAGCTTTTGCACTTGTATAATTAGCATCCTTCGCTCTTGCATTGACTGGGGAACTGAAGCTGCCATAAGGTGTGGAGAGAGTTCCTTTTAGCATATAATTAATAAAGTAAATTATTATTTTATTGTTATCTGCCGAACGCTTGTACCAAACCTGTCCGAAATCGCTAATAGTTTGTGATGATGTGGAATATTGAGAAAGTTGGCCATCAGCCCAGAATGGGGCTATCACTGCTGTACCGGCTGAAAGAGATTGCAAACCGTTCCCATTTGATCGAGATCTAATACCGGCGGTAGGGCTTGTTCTTTCAGCATTACCACAGACTGAGTATGAATAGCCGAAATTATCAGAATATACATCATTGAATCCATTTCCGCCGTGGCTGCCACGAATGAACCAATCGGCACTCATTGTATCATAACAAGTGGTCTGACCTGAAGGTATGCTGCGAACGCCATTTGAGTAGGTATATCTTCTATTTGTCAGGGCAACAATTCCATTAGACGAAACATAGAATGAATCATAACGAATTCCGTTAAAATAGAAGTTGAAATTCAGAGGGATGGGACCGGCAAATGCATCATCAGTCGAGTCAGTTGCATTTGCGTCACCATCATCAAAGAAGCTAAGGGAGCCAGTCGGATAATAAGGATTACGAAAAAATCTCAATCCTTCTTCGGGATGGCTTGCCCAGTAATCTTTTGGAACAATTCGAGGCCCTTGCAGTATTCGGTGCCAATATGCAGATTCGTCTGTCGTATCGAGCACGGCAGGACTTGCTTTCCATTTGTCAGGACAATCATCGTCACTATCTACAAAGTAATAACCGGTTGAAACTGCAGGAGAGGTGATTAAATTATTTGTTTGAGAAAACGGCATTGGGTAACTCGAAGAACCTCCAAGAGCAATGGCAGGATCTCTCAATTGGCTATGTCGCATAAGTTCATTGGCTGATTTAATTCCATTATCTGCAAAACCAACTGAACCAACAGTAATAAAAATAAAAAGTAATAAAAATATTTTCATATTGACCTCTATATATAATCATTATATACAATCTCTCATCATTAAATCCATCAAAATAAGATTAAATTTAAAATTCTTATTTGCTGATAAAAAAACAAAGCATTACAAAAATTCTTGATCAGTAGCGATTCACTGGCTATCAGTGCCGATATAAAAATATTGCTATCCATATAATCTCAATATTTTAAAAAATAATATAACAAATATAATACAATAAATTATGAGATGCAAATTTAATTTATTATTAGCCCAGATTAAGCATTAGAAATTAGGTATTAATCTGAATATTGATGTAGTGGCTGGCTTGCCGTGCACTCTTTGAGTAGTATCGTTTCCTACTTGAAGGCTGTCATTCCTGAGTATGAGACTGTGTGAAAACTTCAATTTTTGTCATTCCTGAGTATGAGACTGTGTGAAAACACGAAATATTCACGTATCTGTCATTCCCGCGAATGCGGGAACTGTCATGATTATAGAAATCACAAATTAGTATGAAAATATTATTGAGGCCGTCTCAAAAGCCTCATATTTAACAAAAATGTCATTCCTGCGTATGCAGGAATCTCCTTCCAGTGCCACTTTAGGGGATTCCTGCATTCGCAGGAATGACAGAAACGAAACTTATGAGTTTGTATGTTTGAAAAGCAGGCTTAACCAAAAATTGATTAATTTAGTTTTTGGTAAAAATAAAATTTATAAACAA
>JAPLFL010000045.1 GCA_026390695.1 Candidatus Kapaibacterium sp.
AAATAAAACTGCCCGACTGCGAGATACTCGTGCCGGACAGCTTTTTTTAGTTTGGTTTGAAAGCCAGTTTTTTAAGACAAGTTCTGAAGATGTCGCTATCAAAGCGGATTTGACCGCCTATTTTGAAAAAGCCCGGGATTATTGTTTTATTGCAATACACCCACTTAATCGAGGTCTTCAGCTCTATCGCGACATCCTGAACAGTCAGGTATTCAGCCATATAAGCACCTTTCGCTTATAAGTCCAAAACCTCGCCTGCTCAAATAACTACTTGCTTAAAACACCACCTCCATTATTTCAAACTATATACCACAGTCGGCAATTTAAGTAATTTACTTGATATAAAAAAAGGATTATAATAAGAGCTATACAGTTCTTTTAACAACCAAAGGAGTCCGCTATGGCACAGTATTCTCGACGACTTGCAAAAGGCGTAAAATGGTTTTATAAATTTGACCATTTAGAAAAAACCTATTTTAGCAAGTGCATTTTTGATACAAAAGGTAAAGCCAGTAAGGCTGAACGCGACCACCGTAATTTTCCCGATGAGCAAGGCAGATTGCCAGTTTACAGCGAGATTACTTTACGAGATTTGATAGACGAAAGGCTAAAGTTTATTCAAACAAAAAAAAGTAATAAATATTATCGAGGTAATAAATTTTATCTTGACATGCTTTATGATTATGTGGGAAATACTAAAGTGTCTTTAGTTAATAAAAATGATATAAATAGTTTATTAATGCAATACTCTAAATTTTTAAAGCAGAATAATAAAGATAATCATGCTGTGAATTCTATGTTACGAGTGATTAAAGCATTATTTAACTACGGGATTAATATTTTAGATTTAAAAATTGAAAATCCTTGTAATAATCTTGGAGCATATCCAGTAAATATTAAACTAAAGTATGTTCCCAGTGATGATGAAATCAATAAACTTTTAGATGTCTGTTCCCCTGAAGAAAAACGATTAGTTGAGTTTGTCAGAGATACTTATTGCAGAATTAATGAGGCTATAAGACTAGCCTATGCTGATATTAACAAGGAATATGTAGTTCTTTACACACACAAGAGCAGAAATTCAAATTTAACACCAAGAAAGGTAAAAAAACCCGATTGTCTGAAATCTATTAATACTCCAAAAGACGATACAATAAGAGTTTTTAATCATTGGTCTGATTTACCAAGATTCCTAGAAAAGAAATTAAAATTGTTAAATATGAGACCTTGGGGTTGGCATAATTTACGTCATAGGGGAGCAAGTTTAATGAGTAAGCGTGGAGTTCCACTTTATGAGATAATGGAAAAATTAGGGCATTCAAATCTTAGCACAAGTCAAAAATACTTGCAGTTAATTTCTTAGAAAATCGTAGCCAAATCGTAGCCATTCTCAAAAAAACAAGAGTTAGCAAATCACGCTAACTCTTTTATTTTCAAATAGAGCCGACAAGCGGAATTGAACCGCTGACCTGCTCATTACGAGTGAGCTGCTCTACCATCTGAGCTACGTCGGCATATTTCCCTGTTACAAAATTACGAAAATAATTGCTATTATCAAAGAGTTTTGTGCAACAAAGTATGAGAAATTTCGTAAGTTTGTTTTTTGATATATTGGAAGTTATATGAAAATACTAAAAATTGAAAATATCGAGAAATCTTTTGGGGATTTTAAAGCAGTTAACAGAGTTTCCTTTTCAGTTGAGAAAGGTTCGGTATTTGGGATTCTTGGGCCCAACGGTGCTGGGAAAACCACTACTATCCGCATGATTACCAATATTCTTATGCCTGATAAAGGCACAATCAACCTGTTCGATGCACCTGTCGGGCCGGCTTCACAAAACCGAATTGGCTATCTGCCCGAAGAACGTGGTCTCTACAAAAAATTGAAAGTTATTGATCAGCTTTCCTATTTTGGTGAATTAAAAGGACTAAAGCATGGCGATGCTCTTAAAAAAGCACGTTACTGGCTCGGAAAGCTCGATGCTGCCGATTGGGAAAATAAAAAGATTATGGAATTATCAAAAGGTATGCAGCAAAAAGTTCAATTTATCGCAACCATTCTGCATTCTCCTGATTTTCTGATTCTTGACGAACCATTTTCCGGCTTTGATCCTTTGAATGCAGAAATTCTAAAAAAGATCATTCTGGATTTTAAAAACGAAGGTAAGACTATCATGCTATCAACTCATGTGATGGAACAAGTAGAGCAGATGTGCGATAATATTTGCCTTATTAATAAAGGAGAAGCTCTGCTTTCCGGAAATGTCCGCGAAATAAAGAGCAGATACTCTCGCGATACAATCTTGATGGAATATGATGGAGATGATTCCTTCTTCGATGGATTTTCTAATATAACCTTCCACAACAGAACCAAAAACAGAGCTGAGTTCAAGGTCGATACCGAAAGCCATTCTCCATATCATATTTTACAGGCTGCTATAGACAAATGCCAGGTCTTTAAATTTGAACTTATGGAACCAAGCCTTAATCAGATTTTTATTGATGTTGTAACAAATTGGGAGCGCAAAAATGGCTAATTCAAGTAAATTAATGACAATAATTCGTCATGAATATATGAAAAGAATCAAGTCCAAAAGTTTTATCATCTTGACTTTATTAGGGCCTCTTATTTTGATTGCATATATCGGAATTATCAGCTTTGCTGCGTATATGTCGGTGGGAAATGCCTCAAAGAAATTGGTTATTTTTGATAAAACACATAAAATCGGAGCAGAAATTGCAGCATTGGACAGTGCAAAATATCATATTTCATCACTGCCTGAGGATAGTTTGAAAGCCATGGTACTGCGTCAGGAGTATGATGGATATATCGTAATACCTGAAGATGTTGTAAAAGTATCTAATATAACAGTATTTACACGTGGTGGTGGCGGAATCAGTTATATTGCCGATCTTGAGCGGCATACCGGAAAAGTATTACAGAAACATCGTCTGATGGATGCAAATTATGATATAAAAGTTTTAGAATTAGTTGAACAAGATATTAAGATAAATACCCAAAAAATTACAGAAAAAGGTACAGAAAAAGATTTTACTGAGATTTATGCCGGTATTGGTGCTGCAATGGGGATGTTTGTATTTATGTTAATGATGTTTTATGGTGCTACCGTTCTGCGCGGAGTGATCGATGAAAAAGCTAATCGTATTGTCGAAATTTTAGCTTCATCTGCCAGTCCGTTTGATATAATGTTGGGCAAGGTTATTGGTATCGGATGTGTTGGCCTGACTCAAACTTTATTCTGGGTGATTCTTTCGGCTGTAATGCTCACAATTATCAGTCCTTTATTAGGGACATTCATGCAAAATCCACAGACTGTTCAACAAGCCATGCCGATGATGCAACAACCTAAGCTCCCGATAGGAATTGAAATCCCTCATATTTCAGGATGGCTTGGAGTAGGTTTTATATTTTATTTTATATGCGGATATTTTATGTATTCGTCTCTTTTTGCGGCAATAGGATCCGCGGTAGATCAGGAGCAAGATGCAGCACAGCTTCAGTTCCCGATAATGCTTCCGATAATGATCCCAATGTTTTGCATTAGTCCGATAATGTCCAATCCTGATAATACTTTTGCAGTGATTATGTCACTCATTCCATTTTTCTCTCCTGTAATAATGATGATCCGCATAGCAGCAACTAATGTTCCGATATGGCAGGTGGTACTTTCGGGAGTTTTAATGATAGGAACATTTTTCGGATTAATCTGGATTTCAGGACGTATTTTCCGGGTTGGAATATTAATGTACGGCAAGAAGCCAAGTATAAAAGAACTTTTTAAATGGGCGAGAGTTTCTGGACGATAATTTTTATTAAAAGCTCTTTATTCCTATATATTTACAAGCACCCTTAATTGTTGGTTCTCTCCAATTAAGGGTGCTTTTACTTATATCCTCCTGTGCTATGCTGAAATGAACCCGAATTTTTCACTATGATTTGATACAATTGAAATATTATATCGTTTCCTACTTGAAGGCTGTCATTCCTGTGTATGCAGGAATCTCCTGATTGGTACTGGAATGGGATTCCCACATGCGCGGGAACTGTCATGATTATAGAAATCACAAATTAGGATGAAAATAATATTCATCCGATGAATCCCAAGTCATCGGATGAATTGATGATTTTCGGAAGAATGACAATAATTCCTAATTCATTAAGGAAATGATATTATATCATTTTCTTAATGAAAAATCTGGGTTTTATCTTTATCCTTTATTCCCTGCAAATTTTATTACATGTGGATCGGTTTTAATCACATTCCGGTTCACTCTGGATTTAAGTACCAAACCTTCAATACTGGTGCAACGGCTTAGTGCAACATATACTTGTCCAGGCGAAAAAGCTCCGCTTAAATCTGCAATAACATTTTCAAAAGTTAAGCCCTGACATTTATGTACTGTAACAGCCCATGCCAATTTTATTGGAAATTGAGTGAATTCACCCATTGCTTCTTCATTTATCTTTTTATCTTTTAAACTCCATGAATATTTAATATTCTTCCATGTAAATCTTTTTACTTCAATGTCAACTCCCTCGGAAATCTCAACGATTATCTTAGCTTTTTCAAGTTTTTTAATTTTTGCAATTTTACCGTTAAAATATTTTTTCTCAGCATCATTTTTGATAAACATTATCTGAGCACCTTCCTTTAGATTCAGAAATTTTTCTGTCGGGGAAATGCTGTCGGGGAAATCTCCGGTAATTTCAGCTTCATAAGTTTGCAGTGGCGTTGATAATTCTTCAAGCTTTCTGATATTGGTGTCATCTACAATTCTATTATGAGTAGCGATAGAAATATATTTAAGATTATCATTTTTAAATATTGCAGGCAGAAATCGGCTGTTTAGTAAGTTCAAATCGTCTTGACTAACTTGATTAACTCTTATATTGTTTAGTAAATTTATAAATCCAAGATCATGCTGCCGATATATTTTCCGAAGTTCTATGTATTTTACTCTATTTTGTTTCAATACCAAGGAGCTAAAGAAAAATGGACTTTCGTAGTAATCTTTCAGGAATTCCCAATGTTCATTTTGAGCAATAGGTGGCAGTTGGAAAGCATCACCGATAAGAACAACCTGTACACCGCCAAAGGGTTCGGATTCTCTATCTCGAAACACCCTTAATAATCTATCCACGACGTCAAGTAAATCACAGCGAACCATTGATATTTCATCAATAATCAGAAGCTCCATAGCTGAAATGAGCTTTCGATGCGCTTTATGGTATTTAAAATGATCAAATATCGTGCCTTCGTCATAACTATCAGGATCAGATTCGGTTCTGAGCCTTGAATCATCCGGCATGTAAACACTCGGAGCGATACGGAAAAAAGAGTGAATCGTCTGTCCTCCTGCATTCAGTGCCGCAACACCTGTTGGAGCCAGAACAATCGCTTTTTTGTAAGTTGATTGCTTAATATATTTCAGAAACGTGGTTTTACCTGTTCCTGCCTTGCCTGTAAGGTAAATCAATTGGCTGGTATTCTCAACTAAATCAACAGCCATATTAAACTCTTCGTTAGAATCGTCTAATTCAATATTATCAACTTTAATTGCCATAATCATCCCCCTCTGAAAGCAAAAATACGAAAATTTTCACTTATTACGATGAACTGAAGAAATTCTTGATAATATTTTGTTTTTATCGTTAATTTCATTAATTTACAATTATTGTAATTATCATATTCAAGTTGATGATAATGAGAAGGATTTTATTTTTTATATATATTCTTTCATTAGGCTCCGCAGCCCGCAGCCAAAGCCTTTCTGTGTTTAAATTAGATAGCTCTGCATTCCCCATAATCAATGCCAAATTTTATGCAACCGATGCAAACGGAAATCAAATCAGATCTTTATCGGCTTCGGATTTCTCTGTTATTGAAAATGGGCAGCCACGAACAATTATTGACATCAGTTGTCCTGCTCCAAAACCACCAGTTGCATTATCATCCGTGTTGGTGATGGATCAGTCAGGTTCTATGAGTTTGTCTAACAAAATAGATGCAATTCATCAAGCTGCCACTTCATGGATAAAAGCACTGCCAGGCAGATCCGAATGCGCTATAACGTCCTTCGATAATAATAATTATATAATTCAGGATTTTACAACAAATAAAACTCTTTTGGAACAAAAAGCCATTACGATAACAGCAAATGGCGGTACCGATTATAATAAAGCATTAAAAGATCCAATGGCTGGCGGAATTTTAATGGCACAAACCGGGAAATATAGGCGTGTTATTGTCATGATGTCGGATGGAGAGCCGAATTTCACACCAAATACTCAACAAATAATCAACGATGCAATTGCAAATGCTATTATTATTTATTTTGTTTCTCTCGGATATCCAAGTCCACAGTGCATGAAAGATATTACTTCAAAAACAGGTGGACAGTATTTTGAAAATGTAAGCACGGTGGAAGAAGCAAAAAAAGTATATATGAAAATTATGCAGGCTGCAATTGGTGGTGAACCTTGCGATATTAGCTGGCAGAGCGATTATAGTTGTAAAGAAGAAATTATTAATGTTCAAATATCACTAATACCTTTAAATCAAACTGCAAAGATCAAATATACATATCCAAGTAATTCAACAGCTAAACTTGATTATTCACCTTCTTACGTTTTAATGAAAAATGTGAATCTTGGCACAAAAAGAGACACAATCATTAAACTTACTGCTATAAATGCTGATTTTAATATAATAAATATAACAAGTTCAAATACAGCGTTTACTATTAACAATACCAGTTTTTATTTAGCAAAAGGCAAATCTATTGATTTAATTGTCAGCTTCATATCCACTGACAGCGGATATACATTTTCAAAGTTTTCAATAGAAACAAATCTTTGTCCATATACTTTTTTTGTTTCCGGTGGTTTTATCGGGAAAGCTCCGAATGTAAAAACATTAAAACTAACTAAGCCTAATGGTGGTGAGGAGTTTGTGGTAGGGTCAGATACGATGATAACTTGGGAAGGTATAGCAGAATCCGAAAATATAAATCTCGAATTTAGCATTGACAGTGGACTTACATGGAATTCTATTGTTAATAAAACGAGCAGCTTAAAATATAAATGGCACAATATACCCAAACCAACGAGCCAGAAATGTTTGGTGCGTGTTAAGCAAATAAGTGGCGTAGGAGCAAGTAGTCAAGCAGGATCATTAGAATATAACCTAAAAGGTCATTCTGATTTTGTAAATGTCATTAGTTGGAGCCCGGACGGCAGCCGTGTGGCTACGGCAAGTTCTGACAAAAATTCAATAATATGGAATGCCGAATATGGAACGATTATGTTCATTTTAAAAGGACATACCCAACAAATTACACACATAAGCTGGAGCCCCGATGGCAGCCGTGTGGCAACTGCAAGCCGTGATAGTACCTCAATAATATGGGATGCTTCAACAGGGGCAAAACTTTTTACGTTAAAGGGACATACCCGTTTTGTTAATTATGTAAGCTGGAGTCCGGACGGCAGCCGTGTGGCTACGGCTGGTTATGATTACACATCAATCATTTGGAATGCTGCAACAGGAGCGAAGTTATTTACTTTAAGCGGGCATACTGATTTAGTGAATTCTATAAATTGGAGCCTGGACGGCAACCGTGTTGCAACGGCAAGTTTTGATTTCAAATCAATAATCTGGGATGCTAATAAAGGAACAAAACTATTTACTTTAACCGGACACACACTTGCTGTTGCAAATGTGTTTTGGAGCCCCGACAGTAGCCGTCTTGCTACTGCAGGTTACGACAACAAGTGTATAATTTGGGACGGGAAAAAAGGCACAAAATTATTTACTTTAATCGGACATGCTAATTATCTTATGTATCCGAGTTGGAGCCCCGATGGCAGCCGTCTTGCAACTCCTGCCGGTGATAATACTGCCATTATCTGGGATGCCAATAAAGGGACACAATTATTTACTTTAATCGGACATGCTCTGGATGTACTTCAGGTAAGCTGGAGCCCCGATGGCAGCCGTCTTGCAACCGCAAGTAAAGATAAAACATCTATTATCTGGGATGCCATTAATGGAACAAAGTTATTTACTTTAACCGGACATTCTAATTTCGTTAATTTCGTAAGCTGGAGCCCCGATGGCAGCCACGTTGCCACGGCAAGCAATGACTCAAGTGCAAAAATATGGTTTACCGAAGACAAACTTGGCGTTTTACAAGAAGATCAATCCGACTCACTATTCTCTATCGTTGCTCCACAGGCTAATTCAGTCGATATTGATATGAAGCAGTGTCTTGTTGCTAATACTAAGGACTCGGTAGTAACAACATTTTTAACAAATACCGGAACTTATACAATAAGGATTGATACTGTTTATTTCAAAGGAAATGATGCCACTCAATTCAAAATTTTAAATAATTATTATCCGTTATACATTGCTCCGGGTGTAACACAAGCTACTGAATTTCTTTTTATTCCAACCAGCACTGGAATAAAAACATCGCAAATAAAAATAATAACTCAATCCGATACCTTGACACAAAATATTCAAGGTGAAGGAATTCAAATGAAACTTGCTCTCGGATCTTCAATCATTGATTTCGACACTGTCCGAGTTCATTCCTTAAGAGATTCTGTTTGCAGTGCAGTTATAAAAAATACCGGAACCATACCTGTTAAATTCACAGGGATAGAATTTCAAGGACCAAATCTGAAGGATTTTAAATTATCTTCTGGTGCTGCTGATACTTCCTTTACACTTAGTGGAGGAGAGAGCGCCACAATCAGTCTTCGTTTTGCACCTTCTGATATGGGGCGCACCACTTGTATGCTTGCCCTTAAATATAATGATCTCGGTTCACCGTCAATTGTTCAATTATATGGCTTCGGATATGCAAAAACTATTAATGTTAGTCAGGCATTTGCAACGGATCCAACTGTCAACTGTTCCGATGCAATCAAGGATTCCATTGTAATTAAAAATTTAGGCAATACTCCTATTCAAATAAAATGTGCTGATATTAGCGGACCTGATTCATCAAGTTTCGTTTTTTGTCCTGCTTTTTCTCCGTTCACTATTAATAAAAAGGATACTGTTTCTTTACCAATAATATTTAAACCAATAAAAAGCGGTTGGCATATTGCTTACATTGATATAAATACAAACGCAGACCCTGATTCAATCTATTCTTTCGAGTTTCATGTTTATAATAATGAAGTTTCATATCAGATAAATACTAATTTAATCAATATTGATAGCCTCGGACAGAGCCATACAAAGGATACATCAATAACTCTGACAAATAAGGGTGAGTCCAAGATGGCTTGGAGAGTTAGTGCAAATAATAATATTGAAGTTACTCCAGCAACGATAATTCTTTCGCAAGGTAAAAGCGGTCGATTAAATATTCATTATAAAGGATCTGATATTTTTGGTCAAATTAATGAAAAGATTACACTTACTGATACTCTTTGCAATCGGAGCAATAATATTCTAATCAATGGTAAAGTTGGAGGTTATATTGGAGCAGTCCTTGCGGTTGGATCTGCAGAAGCCGCACCGGGAGAAATCATTGAAATACCTATTAAATTAATAAAAGCTGAAAATATATCTCAATCAAAAGCAACCGGAATCTCTACACAATTAAATTTCAATTCTTCATTGCTCTTACCGCTTAACTTCCCTAACGGCACAGTATCAAATTCAATACGAACAATCGAACTAAATGATTTACCTCTGGATAAAGAAGAAATCGCACGTATTAAGTTCAAAGTAGCTTTGGGAGACACAGAAGAAACACGGTTGTGGCTAACAAAATTTCATTCTGTTGGAGATACTACTACACTTGACACAATTAATGGAATATTTAAACTCAAAGGCTTATGCCACGAAGGCGGAACCCGCCTGATAAGCACGACAGACAAACCAGGGTTTTCTATAATCTCTCCCAATCCCGCTGAGAATAAATTGAACCTTGAATTTTTATTAAATGAACCAGGTTACACCGAAATTTGTATTTTCAATATCTTGGGCGAAAAAGTTCAAACAATTTTCACTCAAATCGTCACTCAATATCATAAACGAAAAATTGAGTACGATGTCTCGAATTTGGCAATGGGACAATACTTAATCATTTTGCGCTCACCAACATACAGCGACAGCCAACAGATATTGATTTTGAAATAATTGGGATTTTCATTGACACAATCTCGGATTCTTCGCAGTGGTAGAGAGTTTATCATGGTCATGTGAGAAATGGGAATAGTGCTGTTTTTGTAGATAGAATGTAAAATAATGTTAATTATTACTCGTTAATAAGTTTTTAAAATATATGTGTACAATGGTCAATTTACAAATATCAGTTTCAGATGAAGTTTATAATTCAATAATTAAATTGCGTTCAAATAAAGCTATAGAGCAATTGATTTCTGAATTTCTTGATGCTGAGGTGAATAAATCAAACTTATTATTAGAAGATTTATTGATTGAAGGATATATCGCAAGCAACAAAGAATCAAAAGATATATCAGATGATTAAACTTCAACTCATAACTACCTATACCAGCTCTGCTCTGCCGCTCTTTTTCAATTCCTCAACAAATTTCTTCACTTCCTGAACCCTGCCTTTGGGGCAAATCATTATCACATCATCGCAGCTAACAACAACCATATCCTCAAGACCAAGTGTAGCTATTGTCATACTTCGATTAGAGCCCTCATTCAGGATAACAGAATTTTTATTATCAATCAACAGTGTTTGGCCACTGATCACATTACCCGAGTCATCAATCTCTCGAAACCGATTCAATGAATCCCATGAGCCAACATCATCCCAATCAAACATTGCTTTTGCAACTACTACCGAATCTGCTTTTTCCATCAATCCGTAATCAACGGAAATATTCGGAAAACTCTCGAAGATAGTGCAAATTCCTTCAAGTGGAGAACTTAGATTCAGTGCTGTTTTGCCAAGATACTGATTAATCATCTCATTGATTTGGTTGCCAACTTCAGGCAAATATTTTTTCATTTTACCCGAAAACACATCAGCACGCCAAAAAAACATGCCACTATTCCAAAGATAATTTCCCATTTCAACAAATTGTCGGGCAAGATCAACATTAGGTTTTTCGCAAAAGCGCACTACCGGCTTAATTTCATAAGAAGCACTGTTATAATCAAATTTGTCTAAAACTTCTATATATCCGTATCCGGTTTCAGGTCGCGACGGTACTATTCCTATTGTACAAAGAGATTCATTATTTTCAACGTATGTTAAAGCAGCATCCACTGTGGAGACAAATCCAGATTCAGGTGAAATACTCTGATCGGCAGTAAGCACGGCGATTGATATTTCGTGTCCGCCATATTCGCCTTGATATTTAGCCAATATATAAGCTGCACCCAAAGCCAAGCATGGCGCTGTATTCCGCTTATATGGTTCCGCTATTACATTTTGTGGAGGCAATTGCGGTAATGCTTCTCGAATTGGTTCCAGCAGCACTGCACTCGTAATTATATAAATATCTTCGTTAGGAATCAGTGGAGAAATCCTGTCAATAGCCTCAGCTAACATGATTTTATCAGGATTAGTTAATTTAAGTAACTGTTTCGGACGTTTCACTCTTGATAAAGGCCAGAATCGCTCTCCGGAGCCACCAGCCATGATAATTGCAGTTCGTTTCATATTAATTTAATTGTCTGTTGTTAAATGTTAAATGCCTGATAATAATTGATAATTGACAATTGGCAATTAACCATTATCATCCCATCTTTGCAAATCTTTTCAATTTAAATACCTCTCTTGTTGTCAAATGACGATATTCTCCACGCGCCAAACCAGTTACAGTCAGTCCTGCAAAGGATTTCCTGTCCAATGATTTTACTTTATAACCGAAATGCTCATATAAACGACGAACTTCACGGTTTTTGCCTTCGTGTAAAGTAATAACAGATTTCAAGCGATTTTCCGGATGAATAAATATCTCGCATGGTTGAGTCAATCCATCTTCAAGCTCAACACCTTCGGAAATTCTTTTAGCATGTTCGGCTGTCAGAGCAGAATCAGTAGTAACAAAATATGTCCTCTCAATTTCAAAACTCGGATGGGTCAGCCTGTTGGTAAGTTCACCATCGTTGGTGATAAGCAAAACACCCGTTGTATTGCGATCAAGTCGGCCCACTGGAAACAATCGTGTTCGGCTACGTATAATATCCAATACGGTTTTTCGTCCTAATTCATCACTGGCACTTGTTATAACGTCTTTTGGTTTATTTAATATCAAATAAGTATTATGTTTATAGAAAGTGATCGGATCGCCGTTCACAGTAATAAAATCGGATTTGGAAACACGAGTTGCAAGATCGGTAACAATCTTTTTATTAACGGAAACAGCCCCAGATTTGATTAATTCATCTGCTTTGCGGCGCGATGCCACTCCACCATCAGCTAAAGCCTTATTCAAACGTAAAACATTTTCATCCGCTTCAGATTTAACTGCTCTGCTTTTGGTCGGGCGGGCACTTGTGCTTTTAGCAGGTTTTTCAGTTCTTTTGGTATAATTTCTTTCGGAAGGTTTTCTTATTTCTTTACCTATTTTGTCAACTCCACTACGATCATCCTTCTTTTTAAGGGTGCTGTTCTTGCTTTCTTTAAAAGCGGTATCTGCAGATTTGGAGTTATCCTTTTTAAATCTGCTTGCAGGGCTTCTCTTTGTGCTTTTTTTGAAAGCAGATTCGCTTGGCTTGCTATCATCTTTTTTGAATCGCCCCAGCTTTGGTTTATCAGATGCTTTTTTAAATTTATCTTCACTTTTAACTTTATAAGGTCTGCTACCAGACTTTACTGTTGAACTTTTGGAAAATTTTCCATTCGATTTAAATGTTGTCGCTCTCATAATTCACTTCTTTCAAAAAAAGATATTCTTTTTTCCAAAATATTAAAACGCGTATCGACGATAAATTGAAGTATTTATTTGATATAGCCTTATTAGTGAGGAAATTTTCGTAATTTTGTATCTAATTATATGGAAAAATCATGAAAAACAAATCAACATTCGGAACTTTATACATAGTTTCAACTCCTATCGGCAATGATGACGACATCACAGTAAGAGCCATACATACATTGCAGAACTGCGATCTCGTAGTTTGCGAAGAGATGAAAGAAGGAGCTCGTCGCCTTCATAAATTAAATTTAGATAAAAAACTTGATTCATTAAATGAACAGAACGAACGGGATAAAACTCCTGAATACATTAGCTTCTTAAAAGAAGGAAAAACAATTGCATTAATTTCTGACGACGGAACACCCGTCTTTGCCGATCCCGGTTTCTTGCTTATGAAAGCAGCTATGGAAGCGGATATTAAAATTGTAGTCGTTCCGGGAGTAACGAGCTTAATGGCAGCTCTTGTTCGAAGTGGGTTTACACTAAGGCAATTTCTTTATGCTGGCTTCCTTAGCCGTAAAACTGAAGAAAGATATGTTGATTTGCAAAAATTATCAAATGAAAGAAAGACTGTTGTAGTATTTGAAACACCATATCGCTTGCTGCCTTTTCTCGAAGATTGCGTGGAGATTATGCCCGAACGCCGCGCTTATATCGGCTGCAATTTAACAATGCCTTTTGAAACCCACCATTACGGAACTTTCAAAGATCTATATGCAAGATTTCAGTCTCTTGGTTTCAAAGGTGAGTTTGTTATCGTTTTTGAAGGCAACTTCGGAACAATACATCGTGAACGACGCCCAGATTCAATTTCCCAGGAACGTGGTGCTTCTGATCGCCCGCGCCAGTCAAGAGATAGCAGTTACAGACCTGCATATAAAAAGCGTGATGATTCTGAAGGTGGTGAAACGAGATCGGACAGACCTGAACGAAGTGAAAGATCCGGTGGGTATAACCGCGAACGTCGGCCCGATGGCGAAAGATCCGGTGGATTTAACCGCGAACGTCGGCCCGATGGCGAAAGATCTGGTGGATTTAACCGCGAACGTCGGCCCGATGGCGAAAGATCTGGTGGATTTAACCGCGAGCGTCGGCCCGATGGCGAAAGATCTGGTGGATTTAACCGCGAGCGTCGGCCCGATGGCGAAAGACCTGGTGGATTTAACCGCGAGCGTCGGCCCGATGGCGAAAGATCTGGTGGATTTAACCGCGAACGTCGGCCCGATGGCGAAAGATCCGGTGGGTATAACCGCGAACGTCGGCCCGATGGCGAAAGATCCGGTGGGTATAACCGCGAACGTCGGCCCGATGGCGAAAGATCCGGTGGATTTAACCGCGAACGTCGGCCCGATGGCGAAAGACCTGCAAGTTCAAGGACAGGTTCAAGGGATGCAAGCCGTGGTGGTGGATTCAGAGGAGCAGGTAGAACAGGTAAGCCTTTTAAGAAAAGAGACAACAGCGGTGATACGCCCAAGCCACAAAGAGATACTGAATAAATTTTAAAAGTTTAATATACATTTTAATATAGTCAGACGGGGAATTCTAATCTACGAATTAGTAGAACAGAAGTCCCCGTCTGTTTATTTGTAGATATTTATCAGGCTTTGTATAAATTTCTTTTGGCATGTAACAAAATTCATTACCAATCATTTATTCTTATGATTGAATGGAAAAGGATAATAGTTTTTGATTTTTTCACTATGAGATAAATATAAAGCTATTAATCTTTTTATTCAATATTGTTTGTGAGTGTGAATGTGGCTGAGATTTTTAGTAAGTTCTGAGTGCGGCTTCAGGCATAACTTTTAGATAATTAAGTTCAGACATTATCAATAACTCATAACTTATAATTATTTTAAACAGCGTTAAACTTTTCTTTAAATTCATGCGTCAAATAGTTAAATAGTTTTTTGATATAATTCTACTGGAGATTTTTTATGAAACGTTCTGTTCTTTTTCTTAGCATTTTTGTTTTTGCTGCTTTTATTTTTGCTGCTTGTAACAAAACAACAAATCCTACTGATACTACTGATGATAACGTTCAGTCAACTGAAGATAATGCCTTAGTTGATGGCGAGTTCTCAAGTATTTTTTCTTATGCCGATGCTCAAGGAAATATTTCTTATTCTCAGGCTCAAAAGCAGAGTGGTAATGAAATTCAATCACCCACAACAAAAGCCGATCTATTGCCAAGCTGCGCCACTGTCAATGTTGATACGGTAAATAAAATTATGACGATTGACTTCGGTTCCACCAACTGTCTTTGCAGAGATGGTAATTATCGCCGTGGCGTTGTCACCGCAACCTTAACAGGGAAATGGAAGTCCGTAGGAGCAAAGTTAGTTATAACTCTTGCAAATTACTATGTTAATGACAATCTTGTACAAGGTAAGAAAACAATAACAATATCAAGTTCAACCGAATGGCAAGTTAAAGTAGAAAATGCCTCCGTAACCACAGCAACAGGAGTAGTATCATGGAATGCAAACCGTCAGTTTGAAAAAATTGCTGGTGCTAATACTCCGAACATTGCAATTGATGATGTTTACTTGATTACAGGAACTTGTACTGGTGTAAACAGAAAAGGTGTTAACTTTACAGTTGTAACGTCCACACCACTCAAAAAGGATATGAGTTGTAAATTTAAAGATTTTGTTTCCGGTATCTTAACCATTGTAAATCTTGATAAAGGTGTAAGTTTATCAATTGATTATAACGCCACTGGTAATGAAGCCTGCGATAAATTAGCAAAAGTTACGATCGGAACGAAAACATACACTATTCATCTCAGATAATTTAAACTTAAATATAAACATTAAAGGCGGAGCATAAGTTTCGCTTTTTTTATATCCGAAATCTGATTCACTATTCATTTCGACTTCGCTCAATTGACAGGACTAGTCAGCAAACAATCCTGTTACCTGACGTAGTCGAAGCTGATATTTATCCTTCAACTTTCGGCAATAGAACTGCAAAAGTAGTGCCAATTCCTTCTTCGCTTGTTACTAAAATCGATCCATTATTTTTTGTGATAAATTCATGGCATAAGATTAATCCCAATCCGGTGCTTGGTTCATTTTCGGTACCGAGAGTTGATATTTTTTCATCAATTTTGAAAAGTTTTAAAATCTTTTCCTGACTCATTCCGATTCCGCTATCTTTAATTTCAATTTTAATAAATTTATCTGCTTCCATGGCTGAGACAGTGATTTTTCCGCCTCGTTTCGTAAATTTTCCAGCATTCGAAATAAGATTTCTCATTATCGTAAAAACCATATTCAAATCTGCAAATACATAAAGATTATCAGGTACATTATGCTCAAGTTGAATATCCTTTGCTTCGCATTGCTGGCGTACAATTTCAATGGATTGATCTGTAACTAATTTTAACTGAATATTTTCGGGATTAAATGTAATCTTGCCTCTTTGAATATGCGACCATTCTAATAGATTACCTAATAATTTACTAATATTCTTAGCCGTATCGTCAACTCCGATTATGTATTCTTTAAGTTCATCTTTTGTTAATTCCTCATACTCAGTTCTTAAAGTCGATGTCAAAAGTAATAAGGCATTAAAGGGGCTTCTTAGGTCGTGTGCGATAATACTGAAAAATTTATCTTTTGTGTGATTTGCTATTTCAAGTTCTTCTTTTTTCTCATTCAGTTTATTATTAAGATCAGCAAGCTCCTCATTGATGCTAAACTGTTTTTTATTGGTTTTTCTTAAAATTAATATAATAATCGAAAGAAAAACAAGTATAAAACTTGCTGCAACTATTGTGTAAATTGTTCTTTGTTTTTCAGCTAATAGAAGATCGGATTTTTTTTCATTTTCATAGTTACTTTGAATAATCGAGGATTTTGTATTTAAGTCCTGAGAGAAAAGAGTATTTTCTAAATTTCTAACTGAATCCGCGCAATTGAAAGCCTTTTCATATTGTCCCATTGCCCGATAACAAAAATACATCGTTTCAAAACATAATTTCTTATAGATTATCACATTATTCTTTTCTGACATTTCAAGTGCTTTTTGAATGGTTTCTAAAGTAGCTTTATAATCCTTCTTATACAATTGAATACGCGATATATTCATTAATAATAATGGATAATCCGAGTAGGAGTTATATTTTACACATAAATCTAATCCAATATTCAAATAATACAATGAACTATCGTTACCGGTAAAAAATGAATGGAATCCACCTAATATAGTGTAGTTTGAAATGATAATATCTTTTAATTCAATTGCTTTTGAAATATCGTCTGAACTGTTCAGATAAAACTGAACTGTATCGGCTAAAATCTTGATACGATCAATATTTTCTTTAGGTTCTTCATAATATAATTCATAATAAACCGCTGCTAATCTATTATATGTTCTTGCCAAACCAGCACGGTCATTGATAATTGTAAAAATGCCGAGTGCTTTTTTTAATACAGCAATAGAGAGTTTCCTATTGGCTGCTGCTCTATATGCTTCACCGAGAGAACGCAAATTCTCTGCAATATCCGCTTGATTCCCGATTTTTTCAAATAATTTTAATGAAACATCAAGATAAGAAATAGCTAAATCATAAAAGCCAAAGTTCTTATATGCAGTACCAAGTAACATCTTGGCCTGGGCAATACCTTGTTCATAATTTGCAGATTCTGAGAGCTTGAGGGCAGAATTTGTCAGAGCAATGCAATTTTTATCGTACTTATTTAATAGCTGTTCAGCGGAATCAAGTTTGAATTTTACTTGTAGTTCAATTTCGGAACCAGCTCTCAGAGCCATATAGGAAATTAAAATAAAAATAAATATATGAAAGAATATTTTAAACATAAAACCTCATTATTAAGCATACAAATTAATAAATAGTTTTCAATTTGCAAAGAACAATTTAAAAATAGGGATGCTTTAATTTGGTAATTAATATTAGCAAATTGCAATTGGGGACACTCCAAATTATACACATCTTTTAAATATTCACAGAGAAATGGATCAAAAACCTTAGTAGAATAATTTCGTAATATTAGCGACAAACCTTATTAACTTATTATTGTTGAAAAACTAAATAATTAATCAATTTTTAATAAGGTAATAAGATTTTTACATATTTCTTGTTCATGCCTACTAAGTCTCCATGTAAAAATTTCCATGCAAATTACAGCTAACTTATGCGAGTCAGTAGCTTAGACATCCTTGTCTGAGCATATTTAACAACAAACAGACAGGGATGTCTGTTCTACAAAAAAACAAGTTAGATGAGAGGTTTTTGTTAAAAAATAAAATTTTACAGTGTTTCATCAATAAAATTCTATTTTAGTCAAGATTTGTGCATTATTGTTAGTTTTTGCGGGTGAGGGGATTTTTCTACCTTCTATAACCTGGGAATGGAGATAGCGGAAAAAATAACTCTAAATTAAAATAATGGCTTATGATTCCAAAATATTTTTCAAATTCTCTTAGCTCATGTCAAAAAATTAGCTTAATTTTGTAATATGAAACTTGTTATTTTTAAATTAGGTTAATAAAAATGGAACGCTTTAAAAATTATATTAACGGTCAATGGGTTGAACCCGTTAATGGTCATTATTTTGAGAATATCAACCCAGCAAATCACCAGGATATTATCGGAGAATTTCCGAAGTCTGATATTGATGACGTAAATGCGGCAGTAGCTGCGGCTCGATCTGCATTTAAAAAATGGAAGCTCGTTCCGGCTCCAAAACGCGGAGATATGTTGCGTATTGCCGGTGATATTTTTAGCCGCCGCAAGAAGGAATTAGGAATGATTATGACACGCGAAATGGGCAAACCAACTTTTGAAACTGAAGGAGATGTTCAGGAAGCCATTGATACTGCGTATTATGCAGCTTCCGAAACTCGACGTCTTTTTGGTTATAATGCACCTTCAGAGATGCCAAATAAAATGAATTTATCCTTCCGCAATCCGATTGGAGTTTGTGGAATTATTACAGCATGGAATTTCCCTGTAGCCGTGCCTTCGTGGAAAATTCTGCCAGCCATCGCAGCCGGTAACACCGTTGTTTACAAGCCCTCGAAAGAATCGCCTCATTCAGGCGTTATATTTGCCGAGATTTTAGAAGAAGCCGGAATACCCGCCGGGGTATTCAACGTGCTTTTGGGACAAGGAGCCATGGGAGATCTTATTGTTGAGCATCCCGATGTGAATTTGATTGGCTTTACAGGTTCAACCGAAATTGGCACCCATATCGGTGAGGTCTGTGGCCGCACAAATAAAAAATGTTCACTCGAAATGGGTGGCAAGAATGCCCAAATTGTTATGGATGATGCCAACTTCGAGCTTGCAGCCGAAGGTGCGCTCTGGGGAGCATTCGGAACTACCGGACAGCGTTGCACGGCTACTTCAAGACTTATCGTTCATAAAGATTGTTATGAAGATTTTATCAATCTTTTAGTTACAAAAGCCAATAAACTAAGACTTGGAGATGGACTTAAAGAAGGAACTGATGTCGGTCCTGTTATTCATGAAAAATCATTGAAGAATTGCGAAAATTATGTTGCAATTGCTTTGGGTGAAGGCGGACGCCTTGTGTGTGGCGGAAAACGTGCTATTGAAGGAGCTCTTGCATTAGGATCATTTTTTGAGCCTACAATTATTGTTGATGTAACTGCCGATATGCGAATTTTTAAGGAAGAAATATTTGGTCCCATTCTTTGCGTTGCAAAGGCTGATTCGCTCGAACATGCTATAGAACTGCAAAATTCTTGCGAATTCGGGCTTTCATCCTCAATTTATACTCGAAACGTAAATGCAGCTTTTCAGGCTATCCGCGATATTGAAGCCGGTATTACTTATATTAACAGTCCGACAATAGGTGCAGAAGCGCACATGCCTTTCGGTGGAGTTAAGGGAACTGGAAACGGTCATCGTGAAGGCGGCTGGACAGTTTTTGATATTTTTACAGAATGGAAAACTGTTTATATTGATTATTCCGATACTCTTCAAAGAGCTCAGATAGATAACTATTAATTGCGAATTTTGATGTCCCCTTCTGCTTTCAGGAGGGGATTTCATTTATATTTGATTCAAAAAGCATAACCAAAACTTAAACTTATCCCGGGAATAATAATTGTATTCCCGATAAAAAATGATGAACTGATGCCAGTCCTAAAAAACAAACCCGATCCGGCTGGCTGATACCTGTATGCGGTATTAATTAGAGGAGCAATACCTGATTCTTTAGTACTGCTACCAAAATTTGGATTCACTATATAAACACCGGCTCCAAGCCCAAATTCAATTTTATTGGATCCGCTACTAAAATAATTCAACAATATCTCTCCGCCACGCCAAGCCGGTCCCATCGATACACTTACGGAAGCACCTAATTTTATACTCCAGTTCTCCTCAATGATTCTATCATAATAAATACCTAACTGATCGAAAATAATTATTGAAGTTATATTAATAAAAATAGAATTCTTAGATAAATTATTATAGGAATTTTCAAATAAGTTTTCGGATTTTAATTCCAATGAACTTAAAATTAGAAAAATCGTGATTGGAATTGCAAATCGTTTCATAATAGGCTTTAAGTTAAAAGTATATAAATTAAACAGCTGATAATACCCAGATTTTTATATTGACTTTTTTTAAAGAATTTATTGCATTCAGATAGTAACAAAGTAAAGCAATCTTATTGAATTTAAAAGAGGTTGTATCCTTCACAACCCTTCAATATATCCAACTCTATAAGTTCTACTCAATAGCTCTCGTCATGTGATGGAAAAGATCCTATCTGCACATCATCGACGTATTCACTGATTGCCTTGATCATCTCATCATGCAAATTTGCATAACGACGGACAAACCGCGGATGAAAATCTACGGTTAATCCTAACATATCGGTATAAACCAGAATCTGACCGTCACAATTCGGACCGGCTCCTATTCCGATAGTTGGTATTTCGAGAGATTCCGTAACTTTTTTCCCCAATTCAGCAGGAATTTTTTCAAGAACAATTGCAAAAGCTCCGGCTTCCTGCAATGAATGCGCATCGGCAAATATTTTCTCAGCTTCCACTTCATTTGTGCCACGCGCTTTATAAGATCCGAATTTATTTATTGATTGCGGAGTTAGGCCAAGATGCCCCATGACAGGAATACCTGCCTCGTTTAATCGCGCAATTGCTTCGGTGACAAGTTTACCTCCCTCTAACTTAACAGCATGGCATCCAGTCTCTTTCATTATACGTCCAGCATTGCGAAAAGCTTCTTCGGCAGATACCTGATAACTCATAAAAGGCATATCCGCAACCACAAGTGCACGTCTAACACCTCGCATAACCGCTTTGGTATGATAAATTGTTTCTTCCAATGTTACCGGAAGCGTTGTATCGTGTCCCTGAACAATATTTCCGAGTGAATCACCAACAAGGATGAGATCAACTCCGGCATCATCGACAATCTTGGCGATAAGCGCATCATAAGCAGTGAGACATGATATTTTAATCCCCTTTTTTTTCATATCAAAAAGGCGACGTGTGGTTACTTTTTTAGGATTTATCTCAGAAGTGTAAGTTGTTCCCATATATTTTACTTTAATTAAACAAAGGAGTTTTAAACGTATGATAAAAAAGATTATTTCATTATTAATAAAAAAGTAATTCGCTAATGCAAAAACCCGTTTTTTTTTCGTATTTTTGCATTTTGTAATTTGATAATTTCGATTAAATATTATGGGTTTCTTCCAAAAACTTAAAGAAAAAGTTAGCTCAGTTGTACAATCTGCATCTGAAGCAGTTTCAAACGTTGCTCAACAAGCGGTAATTCAGACAGGTGATGCGCTCGGATTCAATAAATTAAAAGAAGGTCTTTCTAAAACAAGAAACAATTTTTTTAGTAAAATTCAAGCAGTTCTTGGAGTCGGACGCAAAATTGACGAGAATCTGCTTTATGAAATAGAAGAAATATTAATTAGTGCCGATATAGGAGTGGAAACCACAGACCTGATAATCGAAGCGCTACGTCAACGAGTTAAAAAAGAAGGATTTGAGAAGTCCGAAGACATTTTTGATATTCTGAAGGAAGAGATTTATAAAATTCTAATTAAATCTCCTTCGGCAGAAAACGATGCAAGTTATTCCTTCGATTCTGCCAAAAAACCTTATATAATTTTGGTAGTTGGAGTGAATGGTGTCGGGAAAACTACTACAATCGGGAAATTAGCTTTTAATTATAAAAGAGCTGGGAAATCAGTATTAATCGGTGCTGCCGATACTTTCGGTGCCGCTGCCAATGAACAGTTGGAAATATGGGCAGAGCGTGCTGGAGTTGGTATTGTCCAGCAGCAAATGGGAGCAGATCCGGCAGCTGTTGCTTTTGATACTTTAAAATCAGCACTGTCGCGTGATATTGATGTTGTAATTATTGATACAGCAGGCAGACTTCATAATAAAGGCGGACTGATGGCCGAACTCGAAAAGATCAGCCGTGTGTTGCGTAAGTTAAAAGATGATGCTCCTAATGAAGTATTCCTTGTTTTAGATGCAACTACCGGACAGAATGCCATTATTCAAGCCCGTGAATTTATGAAAGTAGCTCCGGTTACAGGAATTGTCCTCACAAAACTTGACGGAACCGCAAAGGGCGGAGTTGTTATTCCGATTGCCAGCCAACTGAAAATACCGGTACGATATATCGGTGTTGGCGAAAAGATAGACGATTTGCAGTTATTCGACCCCGAGCGTTTTATAGTTGCCTTATTTGATGAAGAAAATTAACTTACAGGGATTATCACAAAAATAAATAAATCCCAGATAGCATGGCTTATCAAACCCGGAGTCAGAGATTTATATTTCATATACATCCAGCCCCAGAATAAACCGCAGAACAATGAAGCGGCAAGCAGCATCAGATTAAAGCCCCAGATATGCACCAAAGTATATAATAATGTTGTAAAAATAAATCCCTTCATATCTCCATATTTCTTAGTTAGATTATTTTGAATAAATCCTCGCCAAAAAATCTCTTCAGATGGTCCGATCCAGAGTAAAAGCGACAATCCGATAAATACACGACTTGCCTGTGACTTTGTTGCATAAATATTTCCAACCTGTCGCTCGGCAAAATCGAACATCATTTTAGTTATTATATTTCCGGTAAAAAATACCATATAAAGCACGGCAGCAGAGATTATACCAATTAAAATCCACTTTGGCTTAAAGTCTAAAACTTCCAGCAACTCTTTTCGACCAAACAAGAAGCTGTAAATCGTCAAAGAACCAGTCGCAGCAAGCATTGTCAGCCAGAAATTGATATTCGGTGCTGTGAGTGGAGAAAACATGACAAACCAAAATACAATGGCTATCAGTATGCCAGGAATGAGTTTTTTCATAATGAGTCTTTTTTATTCCGAAATTAATGCAACCAAAGGCTGACTACTATTCCTACACAGTACAATAAGCCGAATAGCAGGTGCAGTTGAGCAGTCTGAACATCGAGCATCATAATATTTTCAGGTTTCTCAAGGTCGGCAGTCCTCATTATTTGAAGGTTTTTTATTGTGATAGGAACTGTAATTAATACCAAAAGTGCAGGATAGGACACAATGCCAAGTGCAACAAAAATTATTACAGAAATGTATGAGCCAATAAGTAAAAAGAAATAATCAGCGACAGAGGCACGCAGACCTATTAAGCTGGCAAACGTTTTAATCTTAGACTCAGTGTCATGCTTAATATCGCGGGTATTATTTGCATGCAAAATAGCTGTCACAAGGAACCCAACCGGTATTGAAGCAAAAACAACATTCCACTCAAAACCGCCTGTAATCACGAAATAATTACCTATTGCCATCATCGGGCCAAACATCAGAAAAATTTCAAGATCACCAAAAGCATGATATTTAAGAAAAGTATAAAAATATGCTCCGAAAACTCCTACCAATCCAAGATATAATACTGACATACCGCGCTCATAGACTAATATCATACCAAGAGCAACAGAAACAATCAATGATATAACTCCTGCCCAATAAATTTTCCGAGGTTCAATCAATCCTTCAACCAAAACACCAGATCCTCCGAAAGTATCATTTCGATCAACCTGATGCTTATAATCCTCATACTCGGAAATAAGATTGGAACCTGCATGAAGTAATATTGCACAAACAAGAGATATTGGGAATAAAATCCATTCATTTGCAACTGAATGGTAACGGAAAGCAAAAGCAGCTCCCAAAAGCACGGGAACCAAAGTTGCAGTATATGAAAAATAGCGTGATACCCTGATCCACACGCTAATTCTGCTTGGAGTGATATTTATAGTTTGTTCCATAATTTTTATTTAAATAAGTTACAAAAATCTTCTTCAATTACAAATCATTACTCAAAAACAATTTACTATGAATAATTAATACAGCTTTTGAGCATTATCCAGATTATCTAAAAATTGCTGATATTGATCCAAATATCCTTTCAAAGTCGCTTCGTCAGAAAGATGTGTCCGCCATGTAAGAAAAGAAGGCAATACTTCAAATCCACAATAATAGAGAGTACCATGATTAATGTGATACAACACCATATCAATGTCACCATTTTCTCCACCTTCTGAATAAGCAGCTTCGGAGCCACCGGCTGTGAAACAACAAAATGCTTTTTTATTTTTAAATACACCTGTTTCAAATTTCTTATCCCGTGGATGGTATGCAAATCCCATAGCCAGAACTTTATCGAACCATCCTTTTAGGATTGCAGGTGAGCTTGACCACCAAAGAGGAGCATTGATTATTAATAAATCTGCCCATTCCAGATCGTTCATTTCCTGAGTGAGTTCGTCGGAAAATCCATTATTTTGAAAAGCATAAACCTGCTCTTTCATATAATGGAAGTAATCCGGGTGTAGCACCGTTTTAAAGTCTGAGCGCTGTGGAACAGGATTAAACTCCATTTCAAATAGATCTTTTACAATAACTTCATGCCCTTTTGTTAAAAAGTGATTTAGTGAAAGGTCTTTCAGTGCGGAGCTGAAGGATTTGGGCTCATTGTGTGCATGGACTATTAATATATTCATAATTCTCAATATCTATTATTAAAACATTACAAAATTATGAAATAAAACTTAGACTTTCAAGGAAAATATTCTGAAAGCAATCCTATATAAAGGTTAAATTTCCAAATAAATTTTGTTATTGGTAAAATATTCATTAATTTGCATTGAATTTAATAAATTAATTATTAATTTTAACTGAAACTTAAATCATGAAATTAGTATTTACCCAAGCCCTCATTTACATGCTAATTTTCTTTATTCCAAGGCTTTCATTTTGTTTTAAATTACAAGATGAAATCAAGGGAGAGAAGCTTTTGGAGATGACTTTGGAAGAGTTGATGAACATAACCGTCAAAACAGGTAATTTAACAGGACTGTCCCTCTCAAATACACCTGTTTCGGTTACAATAATCAGTGCTCACGATATATCGGTAACTCCTGCCCGGAACATTTATGATTTGCTTGAGATTTACGTACCCGGTGCTTTTTTTGATAATCATTACGACAGTCCACACATAGGCATCCGCGGAATTATTGTTGATAGAAACTATAAATTCCTTTTGTTAGTTAATGGGCAGAATATGAATATGAAAGCTCATAATGGCGCAACATCTGAGCTTGAAATATGGGATTTGGGAGATATTGAAAAAATTGAAATAATTCGCGGTCCCGGCTCTGTTACTTATGGACCAGGTGCCGTAGCAGGCATTATTAGCATCACAACAAAAAAATCATCGGGCGAAACAGGACTAAATATAAATGCAAATATCATCAATCCTTATAATTCGGTTGGTGCGTCGGTTGGATTAAATCAGAAAATTGGCGAGAATCATTTTTATCTATTTGGCTCTATACAGAAAACCGGAGGATATAAAAACGCAACTATCTTTGGGCCGATAGGATATAACAAATTTGACTATCAAGGTTCCGAAGCTGCACCCAATCTTAAACCAGCTCCCTATTACGGTGATTATAATGATTTACCGCAGATTAAATTATTTTCTGAGTTATCCTTTCTGAAAAATTGGTCTCTTGCTCTTCGTTACACAAGGCAGGGTGCTTCGCAAAATCCGCTTTATCCAAAGATGCAGCCTCAAATTGGCTTTGATTCCATCGGTAATCCAGTTTATGGCTATCCTGTGAATCTGGCTCAAACCCAAGATCAGCATATCTCCTTAAATCTGAAGAATGAAACTGAGCTTGGAAGCCAATGGAATTTATCATCATTAGTTTGTTTGAGTTCAGAATATTTTATCAGACGAATGGAATATTTCAGAACATTTCCAAAGAGTTTATTGCCGACATGGGATTCCGTTTTGATGTATCAGGACCCTAATAATCCACGAACTCATTTATTAGACTTTTCCGAGTCATCGGCTTTAGGTCAATTTATTTTCAATAAGAATTTTTCAGATAATTTAAAATTAGCAGCCGGAACCGAGTTATCTTTAAATCACTGGGGCCCGGGATGGGGAAAGGATAAACAAGGGTTCAGGCTTGGTGATAATGGAGATATTATCAGTGGAACCGATAGTTATTTCTATAGCACACAAACTTTCGATGCCGGAGTTCCACTCGGATCTGGCTTCTTTGTTGATAATGGATGGACAACTTTTACTTATTCATTTTTATTTGAGCTAATGTGGGAGCTGAATCCAAGATTTTCCGTTCTTATTTCGTCAAGAACTGACAAAGATTCCTATTCAAAATGGCTTTTTTCTCCTCGGATTGCTCTGATTTCAAAACTTGCAGATAATCAAATCTTGAAATTTGTTGTTCAACAATCTCAGAGAATGAATACAGCCTCGCAATTATTGATTCAACATCTTTCAGGCTTGGAAACCAAGCCTGAGACTTTAGATGGAATAGAATTAATGTATTCGGGACTTTTAAATGAAAATTTTTCGATTAATTCCTCTGTTTTTTATAACAATTTAGATATTATCAGTTGGTATAATATTGGCAGAACTTCCAGACCAACCGGTAATTTAAGTTTATACGGAGTTGAACTTGAGGCAAAAGCAATTTTCGGGAATCTGGATATTGCAGTTAATCAATCTTACGTTAAGCAATTGAAGTGGAATCTGGCCGATAGTGTGTATTTCAGTGGAATAAGTTATTCGGATTATTATTTGAGTCTTAATAATTTAACATTTTCATCAACGGGGAATGAACTGAACAACTGGTCAGATTGGTCAACCAAACTAATTGTAAATTATAAATTATTTGATGGGAAATTGAACTTGCATCTGGACTCACGAATTTTTTGGAATTTTGAAGGTGAAAAGCAGGGTCTGCTTATGTTTGAAAAAGCCATGGATCCGGCAAATCCGGATTATCAGTTAATGAAAGATATGCTTAAAATTATTAAAGACAAAAATACTTATGGGACCGATTTCAGGATAAATATGTCCGTCGGCTATGTTTTATCAGAAAATTTCAAATTGTCGGTTTTTGGTATGAACCTTTTAGGTTATGGGGATAATAAGCGATATGTTTATGATTCAGGTGTCAAAAAGCCATCGAATTATATAAGAAACGGATTTATTGAAGAACCATTAACAATAGGATTGAAATTAGAGTTTAAATAAATTTTGTTTTTGGTAAAATATTCATTAATTTGTATCGAATTTAATAAATGAATTTATTAATAAATTAATTTTTACCTGAAACTTGAATTATGAAATTAGTATATACCCGAACCATCTTTTGCTTGTTAATTTTCTTTATTCCAAGGCTTTCATTTTGTTTTAAGGTACAGGATGAAATTAAAGGTGAGAAGCTCTTAGAGATGAATTTGGACGAATTAATGAATTTATCCGTCCACACTGGTAATATTACCGGTTTATCCAATGCGAAAACTCCAGTTGCCGTAACGAGTATAAATGCAAAAGACATTGCTCTTACTCCTGCACGCAATATTTACGATTTGCTTGAGATTTACGTTCCTGGTGCTATTTTTTTTAATCATTATGATAGTCCCCATCTTGGCATGCGTGGTTTGTCTATTGACCGTAATTATAAATATCTTTTGCTTGTAAACGGCAGGAAAATTAATCTGGACGCTCACAACGGAGCTACTTCAGAGCTTGAGATGTGGGATTTGGGAGATATAGAAAAAATCGATATAATCCGCGGCCCTGGCTCCGTTACTTATGGGGCAGGTGCAGTAGCAGGAATTATTAGCATCACAACAAAGGAACCTGACAATAAATCCGAAATACATGCCAGTACGAACTATATTTATCCTTATCATTCAAAAGGTGCTTCTGTTGGTATATTACAAAAAATAGGTGAAAATAGCCTATATGTTTACGGAGGAATTCAGGCTACTGATGGTTTCCTCAATTCAAAAGTCTATGCTCAGTTATCAGAAAATAAATTCGGTTATTTTGACCCTAAAAACCCATATAATAGATATCCTTCAGATTATTACGGCGATTACAATAATTTGCCACAAATTAAATTCAATGCTCAATATAATTTTGTAAATAACTGGTCTTTATTCCTTAGATATACTCGTCAGGGTGCAACCCAAAATCCTCTAATCGGAAAAGGTTTTCCTCAAATCGGATTTGATTCATTAGGAAATGCCAAATTAGGGAATCCTGTGAATATTCTTCAAACTCAGGATCAGCACTTAACTTTTAGTCTGAAAAATGAAACTTCTTTCGAGAATTTGTTCAAGTTATCATCAATGTTGAGTTTAAGTTCTGAGGATTATGTGCGGAGGACAGGTTGGATGCGAACATTTCCAAAAGGTTACATGTCTTGGGATTCTGTCTTAATGTTTCAGGATTTGGGAAATCCCTTCAATCATGATTTTGATTTTTCAGAAAGCTCCATTTTAGTTCAATTTTTAATAAATAAGGATTATTCTGATAAATTTAAAATGGCAGCAGGTACTGAATTTTCACTTAATAATTGGGGACCGGGCTGGGGAAAAGATAAACGAACTATGAGGCTGGGTGATAATAATAACATTATAAGTGGCACTGATAGCTATGTTTACGGATGTTTACTGCCTTATACGGGAGTGCCTCCGGGCACGGGCTATTATGTTGGCAATGGCTGGTCAACAATAACTTATTCATTCCTTTACGAGCTAATGTGGGAAATCGACCCTTTGCTATCGGTGCTGGTATCTGCAAGAACAGATAAAAATTCATATTCAAAATTACTTTTCTCACCACGCATAGCTTTTATCTCGGAAATTTCAAATAATCAAATCCTCAAATTAGTTATTCAGCGCTCTCAAAGGATGAACACATCTTCGCAACTATTAATTCAGCATTTGTCTGGTAAAGAAACTCCACCCGAAATTTTAGACGGTATCGAAATGATACATACGGGCTTAGTGACTGATAATATTTCAATCAACAGTTCGGTTTTTTATAATATTGTGGATGTTATTAGCTGGTATGAAGTCGGCAGAACAACTGTTCAGACCGGAAAATTAAATTTATGCGGAGCAGAATTTGAAGCAAAAATAATTATCGATGATCTGGACATTGCTTTCAATCAGTCTTATGTCAAACAATTGAACTGGCGATTGGCTGACTCCGTGCATTTCAGTGGTATCAGCTATTCGGATTACCTGATGAAATATGGAAACGCTTTCTTTAGCTCAAGCGGAAATGATCTGAATAACTGGTCAAATTTCTCTACAAAATTAATAATCAATTACAAGATGCTCAACGATAAATTAGTATTTCATCTTGATTCGCGGATATTTTGGAATTTTGAGGGAGAAAAGGAGGGAATTAAATCTTTTGAAAATGGTTTGGATACATCGGCAGCAGATTATTTATCTTTGAAAGAAATGGTACGCACGATTAAAGATCTGAAAATGTACGGCACAGATTTCAGAGTGAACATGGCCGTAACATATGATATTTTCGATAATATTAAACTTTCAGTGTATGGGATGAATTTGTTAGGCTCTGGAGGAAACAAAAGATATGTATTGGATGACGGCATAAGAACAGGATCAGCTTCATTCAGTAACGGATATATTATAGAACCATTAACAATAGGATTGAAATTAGAATATAAATATTAGGAAAAAAAATACCGGCAACAATTCACTTCGAAGTAAAACTGTAATTTTCCTAAAGTCAGAATTTTTTTCTGACTGGTTGGAAAGTCAGATTGAAAATCTGACTTTAAGAAAACATACAAAGTTCAGCATCAGTTAAGCTGTCATTTCTTTTTTGCAGGATTCATAAAATAATCTCCAATTAATCCATAACTTTTCCAATAAATACGTAATATAATCATAGAAAAAAAGCTATTGTACTTGCACAATAGTTTTTTTTTACTTAATTTCGCAATTACGTAAATACGTAATATATATAATTTGAGGTTTTTATGAATATACA
>JAPLFL010000091.1 GCA_026390695.1 Candidatus Kapaibacterium sp.
ATAAACCTTCCGAAGGTTGCGAATCTTCGGAAGGTTATGGCTTTCTTTCACGTAGTGAATTGATATTGGTAGCAATGGAATATCTCCCCACACCCTCTTTATCCCGTAGGGATTACATCTTTTAGCATTAAATGGGAAAATGTAATCGCTACTCGATAAAAATGTGTCGGGGGAAATCTGTTTCTACCAATATGTAATCGCTCCGCGATATGGAAAATGAAATTATCGTTCTTTGAAACAAAATATAAAATCTATAAAAGAAGTAAATAAATTTTCTAACTAAGGAAATGAGTCTTCTAACAACGGATTTGTGTCTTCTAACAGCGGATTTGTGTCTTCTAACACAGGATTTATGTCTTCTAACAGCGGATTTGTGTCTTCTAACAACGGATTTGTGTCTTCTAACAGCGGATTTGGGTCTTCTAACAGCGGATTTATGTCTTCTAACAGTGGATTTGTGTCTTCTAACACAGGATTTGTGTCTTCTAACACAGGATTTGTGTCTTCTAACGAAGGATTTAACTTAACTAACTATTTAAAAGTGATAAAAACTGTTCCATATAACTTATTTTTTAAAAATGAAAGGTTGTAAAATGATCAAAAATTACTTCTACTTAATTGTAGGAATTCTGTCAATTCTATTTTCATTCACTCATGCAATGAACGGCCAAATAACTGTTCTTTCATTAATCAATTTGTCTAAGTTAGATATTGAAACGCAGACAACTATTTTCTATATTTGGCATATTCTTTCAGCTGAAAATTTTATTTTTGGAGTGGCATTTATTATAATGGGATTTCATAAAGACTTATCAAGGGTAAAATTTGCTGCATTGATGATTGCTTTTATTATGATTTCCCGTTTATTGGTTATCTTTGGAAGTATCTTATTAAAAAACATGAACAACCTGACAAATTCACTTACAGATTTTGTAGCAATAATCATTTTTGTAGGATTAATTATTTTAGGTACAAGAAAAAAGAGTAGTATTTCAATTTCAACAAGTGAGAAAAACTCTCAATAGGCACATTAATAGCTTAAATTAGGTGTTCGGGACATCAATGGAAGAATTTTTAGAGAAATAATAATAAAAATTAATACTATAAGGGTAAGAACTTTATAAATTAATAATTTTTTACAAGGCAATATGTCTTACATACTTTGTAATTTTATTCAAATTTCTGATTAATACTCTTTTATCAAGCTCCTGCTCAATATTTTCTTTTAGTTTCTCTAATGAAATCTCTAATCTGATTTTTTCCTTAGAGAGCGCGTAATATGCAGCAAATTCAGGGTCTTTCATTTGCTCTTCCAAATATTGCTGATAATTATTTTTCTAATCCATTTGTATTTTCTTCTGCACTTTCATATTAAGAAAGGCTACCAGAAACTTATTGAAAGGAATATTTCCTGCTTCTGACCTTACAAAATCGACTTCAAATTCTATTTTCGCAATATTCATAATTTTAAATTAAGAAATAACTCTTGCATCTCGACTTTATCGTTGTAATAAGCGAAATTATATTCATACATTTGAGGGCTCATGGGTTTATTTTATTATAAATTCAATCTTATTTTTACATGAATTATACTACGATTTTAATTTTTGTTTATTGTATGATGAAATTTATTCATGCGTTTTGCATTTTCCTTTTATTTCTCTTGGGAATAGCATGGATAATCGACCTCAAAGCATTATTTACCTGATCAGATGTTTGAAAAACCTTCTGAATATCGGGTTGAAGTTTGATAAAACCGTTTTGTTCTGCTAAGATTGGAGCAAATCTGTTGGATTTAGCCTTACTATAATCGAAATCATAATGTTCAGACATTTCGTCATTGTTATTTTGAATTAAATTATTGTTTTCTATTTTCTTCATGTCTTTTCCTTTCTATTTTATTTGTTTGACGAACGTTAATAATTCTTATTTTATCGTTTCTCATCATATAACAAACTATTAACAATCTTCTTAAATTGGAATACCCGATTATTAATTCCCTCTTTTCTGTTTTTGAATGCTTTTCATCATCAAAAATAAAAGCTGAAAAGTCCTCAAAAACCGATTTAGCTTCGTTAAAACTAATTCCATGCTTTTTGAGATTGCTCTCAGCTTTTATTATATCCCATTCAAATTCTAACATAAACTAATTAAAAGTATTTAAATTTATGTTTATCCCTTCAGCCAGATGAAATATCTGGCTAAAGGGGAATAGATTATTCGCTAAACATTCTTGCCATCATGTATTCTCTATTCATTTTTGCTATGAATCGGACGGAAATTTCTTTTGGACATGCTGCTTCGCATTCATAATAGTTGGTGCAAGCTCCAAATCCTTCTTCTTCCATTTGTTTAATCATTGCAATTGCTCTTTTTTTGCGTTCGGGCTGTCCTTGTGGTAAAAAAGCTAACTGAGATATCTTGGCTGCGGTGAATAACATTGCTGCTCCGTTTGGACATGCTGCTGCACAGGCTCCACATCCTATGCAAGCGGCTGCATCCATTGCAAGATCGGCGTAATGTTTGGAAATCGGGAGTGCATTTGCATCTTGAGCGCCGCCAGTATTCACGGAAACGAATCCACCTGCTGCAATTATGCGGTCATAAGCTCCTCGATCGACGATTAAATCACGAATCACGGGGAAAGCTTTTGCTCGAAATGGTTCAACATATATTGAATCGCCGTCTTTGAACTTTCTCATATGTAATTGACAGGTTGTTGTAGCTTTTTCCGGGCCGTGTGGGACTCCATTTATTGTGCAAGAGCAGGCCCCGCATATTCCTTCGCGGCAATCATGATCAAAAGCGATGGGTTCTTGTCCTTGAAGGATTAATTTTTCGTTTAAAATGTCTAACATTTCAAGGAAAGACATGTCAGGAGAGACTTCGTCGCAATTATAAGTTTCAAATCTGCCTTTATCTGTAGGAGAATTTTGTCTCCAAACAATTAATTTTATTTTCATTTGTTTCCCTTTCTATTTATAACTGCGAACAGCAAGGTGAATATTTTCATAAACTAAGGGCTCGGTGTTACGAATAGGCTTATTTCCAACTCCGGTGTATTCCCAAGCTGCTACATGAGCGAATTTTTCATCATTTCGCATGGCTTCTCCATCGGGAAATTGATGTTCTTCCCTAAAATGAGCGCCACATGACTCGTCGCGTTCCAAAGCATCATGCGCAAGAACTTCAGCGAACTCTAAAAAGTCGGCCACACGGTTTGCTTTTTCGAGAACAGTATTGAGATTTTCGTTAGTTCCAGTTACGGTGAGATTATTCCAGAATTCCTCGCGGATTTTCGGAATTTCAACTAACGCTTTTTTGAGTCCGGCTTCGTTACGACCCATTCCAACGTTGTCCCACATAACTTTACCGAGTTCACGATGGAAAGCATTTGGTGTTTTCTTTCCTTTGATATTCATTAACTTAGTAATTTTGTCCGTTGATTCAGCTTCGGCTTTTTTAAATTCTTCGTGATCGGTTCCAATCTTATCAGTTTTGTTTTGAGCAAGATAATTACCAATTGTATATGGAATAACAAAGTAGCCATCAGCTAATCCCTGCATCAAAGCACTTGCTCCAAGACGATTAGCACCATGGTCGCTGAAGTTAGCTTCTCCCAGCACGTGTAAACCTGGAACAGTACTCATTAAATTATAATCCACCCAGAGTCCACCCATTGTATAATGAGCTGCAGGATAAATCATCATAGGTGTTTCGTAAGGATTTTCATCGGTAATTCTTTCATACATCTCAAATAAATTACCATAACGCTCTTCAATTACATGTTTACCAAGACGGCCGATTGATTCAGCAAAATCTAAATAAACGCCATAACCGGTTGCACTTATTCCGCGACCTTCATCACATACTTGTTTGGCTGAACGAGATGAAATATCACGAGGAGAAAGATTCCCGAAGCTTGGGTATTTTCTTTCCAAGTAATAATCTCTTTCTTCTTCGGGAATATCGGCAGGTTTGCGTTTATCACCCTGATTTTTCGGCACCCAGATTCGTCCGTCATTACGCAAAGATTCGGACATAAGAGTTAATTTTGATTGATGATCGCCACTAACAGGAATGCAAGTGGGATGAATTTGAGTAAAACAAGGATTTGCAAAAGCGGCACCTTTTTTATATGCACGATATGTTGAAGTTACGTTGCAAGCCTGAGCGTTTGTTGATAGATAAAATACATTTGCATAACCTCCGGTTGCCAAACAAACTGCATCGGCAACATGAGATTCGATTTTTCCGGTGACTAAATCACGGGTAACTATTCCACGGCAACGTCCATCAATTACAACAATATCCATCATTTCTTTACGGACGTGCATCTTGACGGCATTTAATCCGACCTGACGCATCAGAGCTGAATATGCACCCAAAAGCAATTGCTGCCCTGTCTGTCCACGTGCATAGAAAGTTCGAGATACCTGTGCTCCACCGAAGGAACGGTTGTCAAGAAGTCCACCATATTCGCGAGCAAATGGCACACCTTGTGCAACGCATTGATCAATGATATTAGCACTTACCTGTGCCAAACGATGGACATTAGCTTCGCGGGAACGGAAATCTCCACCCTTCACTGTGTCATAAAATAAGCGCCAGATTGAATCACCATCATTCTGATAATTCTTGGCAGCATTAATTCCACCCTGTGCGGCAATAGAGTGAGCGCGGCGCGGGCTGTCATTATAAGTAAATGCTTCAACGTTATAGCCAAGTTCGGCAAATGAAGCAGCGGCAGAAGCGCCTGCAAGACCAGTACCGACTACAATAATTTTGTATTTTCTTTTATTTGCGGGATTAATCAGTTTCATTTCGAAACGGTGATTATCCCATTTGTCTTTAAGTGCCCCGGATGGGACTTTTGCATCTAAGTTCATACGCCTGCTCCTACAAAACCTAACATAATTGATAAAGGTACGAGACAAAATCCAATTCCTATCAGCAACGAAACCCAAAAACTCGATCTTTGGATACATGGCCAATAATTAGGATGATTAAGTCCAAGTGTTTGAAATGCACTTTGAATAGCATGATTCAGGTGGAATACCAAGATCACCATAGCAACAACGTAAAGCAATGAAATTAATGGATTACGAAAGCCCTTAACAACCATTTTATAGGTATCGTGACGTTCTTTCATGATTTTTATACCTTCAGCATAAAAATACTTATCCTTATTAATTTCAACGGATCCACGAGGATCTTTCAAAAACATCGAATAATTCTTATCATTCATATCCTTCATGTTTTTGGATTCATCATCGGTTATTCTAAGTGTAAATTGTGCAAGATGAAATGCTAAGAAGCAGAAAATCATAATTCCTGTCCAAATCATTGTTCTTGCTGTGAGAGTAGCTTTAACGTAATTTTTAACTTCGTAACGAGTAGGATTTGCGCATCTATTCAGCAATTTGAGGCGAATAGAAGTGATTATGTGCAACACCAGTGCGATGAAAAGCACAATTCGGATAAGCCAAAGGATTTCGCCAAGACTTTGTAAAAACTGGGAATAACTATTGTAAGCTTCAGAGCCTATAAAGACTTGCAGATTACCCAGCATGTGCCCGAATAGAAACAAAACCAAGAGCACTCCAGTAACGGCCATCACAACCTTACTAAGAATAGTTGATTTTAGATAATTGAAAAGCACCATAATTCCTTCTTATATAAATAAGATTAATAAAAAATATAACTAACAATAAAATTCAATGAACGAGCATGCAAATTACAAAAAAAAAAATGAAAAAAGGGTATAGTGTGAATATTTTTTTTGATTTGTTTGGAGGAGAGACTAAAAAGAGTTAGATTTGAAGTGGAAACATTAAAAAAAGAGTAAATATTTTTTATTTAAATAAAATCTAATAATAAATCATTCGTCTTAAACTACTATGTCAAAAATTTTATAAAATATGGATACGTTCTTTTGGTTTATGCAGGGGATATGCTTGAAAAGCGCAGGCATGTTCATGTTGAAATTAAAAAGGCCGCTTTCGAAATACAGTAAAATTTTTGTTAGAGCCGGAAGTGGAATTATCAAATTATAGTTGACTTATGTTAAATGAAGGTATCATGACCATTAAGCCAGCGATTAAAAAACTTGATTTTTCTTCAAAAGGGAAAATGGCAGTTTATTTAAATGATGGGAGAATCATTTATATTCCAATCAAATTTTTTCCATCAATAAAGAATCTGGATTTAAAAAAGCGTACCAAATGGTATGTTCTTAATGGCGATATGTTTTCCTTTGATGATTGCAAAGAAGTATTCCATATTGAGCAAGTCTTAGGCAAGGAAAAAGATTATGCGTATAAATTTAGTTAATAGATTAAATTATGCCTATTAAAGAATCTTTAAAAAAAATAATTGATGATTTTATTGAAGAATGTAAAATAAGAAATATTTTCTTTAGTAAAGTAATTCTATTTGGATCTTATGCAAAAGGACATTCCAATGAGGATTCCGATATTGATTTAGCTTTGGTTTCTGATCAATTCTCTGGAAATCCTTTTGCCGATTGGCACAAACTTTCTCCTATTAATATTAAATTCTCCTTAATTGAATCACATCCCTTTTCTTCAAAATACTTCGAAGAAAGCGATCCTTTTATCGAAGAAATCAAAAGGACTGGAATCAGGATAATATGAAATTAAAATTTACATTTTATTGTAAATTTTAATTTACCCCATGGGATTATATATTGGTATTACAGAAAATTTCCCAGTCTTTTTTCTAATTACGGTGGGGTTAAATTATTTGCGACACCTACCTGATAATATAATTTGAGAAAATGATAAATCCAATTGTCATTTCCATTCCGATGATTGTTTTGGTGTGATTGCTATTCTGAGGCTTAGGTAAACGCATCACTTCTTCATTCCTATTTCTTCTTTCTTCATTCCTATTTCTTCTTTCTTCATTCCTATTTCTTCTTTCTTCATTCCTATTTCTTCTTTCTTCATTCCTATTTCTTCTTTCTTCATTCATTCCTATTTCTTCTTTCTTCTTCTACCTTCTACTTTTCTACCTTCTACCTTCTACCTTCTATAACCGTGGGTCCTACGGGATTTGAACCAGCGACCTCTTCCGTGTCAGGGAAGCGCTCTAGACCAGCTGAGCTAAGAACCCAAATATTTTCAACAAAGAACTTTACAAAAATAATGCTTTTTTCCGATATAGCCAAGAAAAAATTATCAACAGATTAATTATCCAACAATTCTTTTTCTTTTTTATTAATAATTACATCGATTTCTTTAATATAATCATCGGTAATTTTCTGTATTTTCTCTTCCCCACTTTTACGTTCATCTTCGGTAAATTCTTTATCTTTTTCACCTTTACGTAAAACTTCGATCTCGTCACGGCGTACATTACGAATAGAAACACGTCCCTCTTCTGCATATTTCTTGCAAAGTTTCACAAATTCTTTGCGGCGCTCCTCAGTAAGTGGCGGAACGTTAATTCTGATAATATTTCCGTCATTTTGAGGATTAAAACCGAGGTCAGCCATTTGAATAGCTTTCTCAATAGTCTGTAAAGTTGATCTATCATAAGGTTGAATGATTATTGACCGCGCATCGGGAACCGAAACTGATGCCATTTGAGCCAAAGGAGTTGGAGAACCGTAGTAGTCGGCTTTAACATTATCGACAAGAGAAGCGGAAGCGCGTCCCGTACGAACTTTTGCGATTTGCTGTTTACAAAATTCAACAGCTTTAGTCATAGAAGTTTTGGTTGAATCGAGAACTACCTGAACTGACATAAAAAATTCCGAAATTTGTTAAACATTTTTTTTCAATTTTTGTTGTCATTCCTGCGAATGCAGGAATCCCCGGTTTTTTGAGTTGGAGATTCCTGCATGCTCAGGAATGACAAGCACCCTTTTTAGGGGGGAGATTCCTGCATGCGCAGGAATGACAAGCTAATTAAATGGATTGAAAATGAATCAGGAAACAAAAGTTCCGAATTCATCACCCATAACTAATTTCTTTAAATTACCAGGAATATCAATTTTAAATACAATAATCGGTAATTTATTTTCCCGGCACAGTGTAATTGCAGTTTGATCCATGACTCTAAGATTTTTTTCTAACACTTCCTTATATGAAATTCTATCATATTTCAAAGCATTAGGATTTTTTTCAGGATCAGAATCATAAACTCCATCCACACGCGTTCCCTTTAGTACAACCTGAGAATCAATTTCAATAGCTCGAAGTACAGCCGCAGTATCAGTTGTAAAATAAGGATTACCCGTACCTCCACCAAACAACACGACTCTACCTTTTTCCATGTGCCGAATTGCGCGACGTCTAATAAAAGGTTCAGCAATCTGAGACATTGATATAGCAGTTTGTAATCTTGTGTGAATATTAATGGATTCGAGAGCATTTTGGAAAGCAATGCAGTTAATTACGGTTGCAAGCATTCCCATATTATCGCCGGAGACTTTATGAATACCATGAGCAGCGGCTTGAACACCACGAAAGATGTTTCCTCCGCCAATAACGATACCAATTTGAACGCCAAGAGTATGAACATCTGAAATTTCGATGGCAAATCGGCGCAGCACTTCGGGATCTATACCAAAGTGCTGATCACCCATCAAAGATTCGCCGCTCAACTTTAATAAAATCCTTTTAAAACGCGGCTCAGACATAATATATTATTACCATTTAGTTTAAAATGAATTAATTCAGTAATTCAATAAAAATAAACCACAAACTTTATAACTTTACAAACTTTCAACTCCTTAGTCTTCGCCTAAGAGAAAACGATTGAAACTGTTAATTTTGAGATCACATCCACAGGCTTTACCCATATCTGCAACAACATCTTTAATAGTTTTCGAAGCATCTTTCACAAAAGCTTGCTCAACAAGGCATTGTTCCTGATAAAATTTCTCAAGTTTACCAACAGCAATTCTATCAACAAGATCACCGGTTTTACCACTATCAATAATTTGCTGACGATAGATTTCGATTTCTTTATCAATAGTAGCTTGCGTTACATTTGCTCTTTCAACATAAGAAGGATTCATAGCTGCAACCTGCATAGCAATTTCACGAGATGGCTGAACACCGGTATTGAAAACATTATTGCATGAAAATTCAACAAGAACACCAAGTTTGCTGCCAGCATGCAAATAATCTGCAATATATCCTTCGCTTTTAAGGCGATGGACGCGACGAACCTGAATATTTTCGCTAAATTTAGCAAGAATTTCATTATGAATACCAAGAACAGTATCATCACCTACTTTTTCATTCATTAATTCATCAACAGTTGAAGCATTAGAATTAATCATGGCATCTGCACAAATATTTGCATATCTTTCAAATTCTGCATTACGAGCAACAAAATCCGTTTCGGAATTAACTTCAACGATAATTGCTTCTTTACCATCATTTTTAGTACGAATGCAAATCAGACCTTCTTTGGAAACGCGGTCAGAACGTTTAGAAGCAGAGGCTGCTCCTTTTTTACGTAAAATCTCGACAGCGGTTTGCATATCGCCATCTGATTCGGTCAAAGCTTTCTTGCAATCGCCCATTCCGGCGTTAGTTTTATCGCGTAACTCTTTAACCATTTGAGGTGTAATTGTAAGCATTTTTCTTCTTTATAATATTCTTAAAAAATCATTATATATTTTGTTGAATCAAGAAGTTAGTGATTGATAAAATTCAAAACAAAGTTAAGAAAAAAATAATCCCACTTTCAACTCAATAACTTTATAAACTCATTACCCTTCAGCCGGTGGCTGTGGTTTATTAAAGTTTGCACTTCTGCCGCGATTGCTTGGCTGTCCACCAATTGGACGAGGGCCACCTTTGCGTTCGCGCATCTTACGACGAACAGCACTATCTTCGGCACCCGGAGCATCGCTTTCTTTTGCATGACGTTCGCCGTCAGCAGAAAGTTCAGAGGCTTTGGCACGAGCAATTTCTGTTCCAGAAGATATAGCATCAGCCATGACTTTAACGATAAGTTCGATTGTTTTTACTGAATCATCATTTGCCGGAATCGGGAAGTCAACTTCTCCGGGATCACAATTAGTATCGACGATACCAATTACAGGGATACCAAGAATTTTAGCTTCCTTAACAGCTATATGTTCTTTTTTAATATCAACGATAAAAATTGCTGAAGGAAGACGAGTCATATCTTCGATACCACCGAAGAATTTACGAAGTCTTTCACGTTCGCGGTTGTGCATCAAACGTTCTTTTTTGGTCAATTTTTCAAAAGTACCGTCAACTTCCATTTTATCAATGGTTGCTAATCTTTTAATAGATTTGCGGATAGTTGAAAAATTCGTGAGCATACCTCCGAGCCAGCGTTCGGTGACGTAGTTCATCTTGCAGCGCTGAGTTTCGGTTTCAACAATTTTCTTAGCAGAATGTTTTGTACCGATAAAAAGAATAACTTTTCCTTGGGAAGCTATGTCATGAATGGCTTCACGAGCAATGTCTAACAGGACTTGAGTTTTTCTGAGATCGATAATATGGATGCCATTGCGTTCGCCGAAAATGAATTGCTCCATTTTGGGATTCCAACGGCGTGTGAGATGTCCGAAATGGGCTCCAGACTCGAGCAGTTGTTCGATTGTCAAATAATGCATATTTCTCCTTGTGTTAATTACGTCTGTTTCGTTCAACTTGTCTGCTCAACTCTTTTGCGATAGTTCGCTCCAGAAGCCACACACAGACAATCCCGAAACATGGCAAATAAAATAAAAAATAATAAATTAACGTTTTGAAAACTGGAAACGTTTACGGGCTTTTTTCTGTCCGTATTTTTTCCGCTCAACCATACGCGGGTCACGCGTAAGCATACCAAAGCTTCGTAAAGTAGTACGAAAAGTTTCGTCATAGCTAACCAAAGCACGAGCAATTCCAAGCTGGATTGCGCCGGTTTGACCAGTCTGACCGCCACCACAAGTAGAAACGGAAATATCAAATTTCCCTTCCATTTTGGTAACTTCAAATGGTCTCAGAACCTGAGCGCGGTGAATGTTTACGGGCAAATAATCTTCGATTGTACGATCGTTGATTTTGATTTTGCCGGTGCCTGGTGAAAGCAGACGAACCTGAGCTATAGCGTTTTTCCTTCTACCGGTCGCCGTGTAAGCTTTCATTAAGTTCTCCGTTTATTAAAAAAATAGTAAATTTTCCTGTTAAATTTTCTTTTTAAAAAAGTACTCTAAATCCGCAGTAGGTCTAAAGAGCCTCAGCCATAAATAAGAAAATATAATTCAATAATTATGCTGTATATTTCAGTTTAAATTCCTGTGGCATCTGCGCTGAATGCGGATGTTCGCTACCGGCATAAATTTTCAATTTTTTGTGCATTTTTCTGCCAAGACGATTCTTGGGCAACATACCGCGTACAGCGTGCTCTATAGCGAACTGTGGCTTGTTTTTCATAATCGTTTTAAAGCTCTGTATTTTGTCACCTTCAGGGTAGTTTGTATGGTGAAAATACGTTTTTTGATTAACACGTTTACCTTGTAAAACGGCATCTTTAGCATTGATTACAATCACGTAATCTCCGCAGTCAACGTGTGGTGTGAAGCATGCAAGATGCTTTCCGCGAATCAAAGTTGCGACTTGAGTAGCAAGCCGTCCGATGGTCATTCCGCTGGCGTCAATGATCCACCATTGTGGGTTTGCATCTTCTTTTCGCAGTGAATCGGTGATTCTCGCCGATGGTTTCATTTGAAACTCCTAATAAAATATATAATTTAAATTTTCAATTTAATACAGAACACAAAATTACGACTTTTTTTTTTAATGACCAAATACTTTTTTCTTTTTTTTGATAAAAATCTTGAAAATTTTACTTGGAATTTTGCGGAAAATTTTCTAAAGTTTATAATAAATTATCAATTTGAACGTTTACTTAACAAATGGATTTTTTATAATAATTTTTACAATTATTTTCTACAAAGTTTCTAAATTTGTTCACGATAATTTTCATTATCTTATTAATTACTCTTTAAACCAATTTTATATTAAAAATTCAAAATACAAATCAAATAATCATTATGAATCAACAATCTCAATTCGATCAGGAAAATGATTTAACACTTAATCTGAAATTTAAACTACGCAATATCTCTCCACTTGGTACTGCATTCTTAGATATTAGTGAAGAATCGGATCTATCCAAGAACGGAACGGTTATCGAAAAAATATTTGACGGACAATTTGAAAATATTCCAATTCTCATTGTTCGCGAAACCGAGAATAAATATCATGCCTTCTGTTCTGTTTGTCCGCACGAACGCAAAAGAGTCCGTACACCGATTTACCCCGAAATAGATTTGATCTGCTATGCTCACCATTGCCATTTCTCACAAATTGATGGACACGTTATAATCGGCCCATCAAAAGACAGTTTAACCAAGTACAAAACTTTCTTCAACTCTCAAACAAAAATTCTAACGATCACAAGCGAAGATAATGGTTAATGGTTATTGGAAATCCAGATTCATTTTGCATTTTGCATTCCTTCACTCAAATGACTATGCTTTTATCGAAGGGGGATTCCTGCATGCGCAGGAATGACAGAAATTGAAGTTTTCACTCAGTCTCATGCGCAGGAATGACAGCGCTTTTTCTCCAGTCGGATATTTTATCCGACAGATTCCAATTTCTTCCATTTTGCATTCTGCATTTTGCATTCCTTCACTCAAATGACTATGCTTTTATCGAAGGGGATTCCTGCATGCGCAGGAATGACAGAAATTGAAGTTTTCACTCAGTCTCATGCGCAGGAATGACAGCACTTTTTCTCCAGTCGGATATTTTATCCGACAGATTCCAATTTCTTCCATTTTGCATTCTGCATTTTGCATTAAAAAAAGGATCATCCCCTAAGCTTCAAACCTGCGAAAATTGTGTCCAATTTGAATGAAAAGACCGAGTGCATCTCGCCTGCCATGCAAAATCCGCAGGAATCGCACAAATCAAAGGCTTTTCCCTGGCATTCCGCATATTTTGTTGCATCAACCATAATGAAATTCGTTACCCAACATACTTTCTTGAAATTCAAATCTTTCATCGCTTTCAAACCGGAAACCGAATTCATTATCGGGTAGCCGCTTTTTTTCATTTTAATCACTAAATCAATGACTTCATTTCTTTGTTCAAAAGGTAGAAATAAATGTTCTGTGCCTTTGAATGGAGTATGGAAATTAATCGAAATTGACTTAATATTCGGATGATCTTTTGCAAATTGAATGGTTTCCGCTACCGATGAATAATTAATACTATTAACCACCATATTAACACTTACTCGCGGATGCCCACTGTTTCTGATATTCTCATCCAAGCGATCAAAAGAATTTTTTCCGCGGATCTGGTCATGATATTCACGGTTGCCATCAAGGGAGACCCAAATCGAATCAGATTCCGAATCATTAAACGGTAAAAAAGCATTGGTTGTTAAAGTTACAGAGAAAAAACCAATTTCTTTTGCTAATCTGACAAGGCTATTGAAATTTTTATCAGCTTCTTTCCACAATGTAGGTTCGCCACCTTCCAAATCAACGTAACGTGAACCTAAGTTATAAGAATATATAAGCTCTTCGCGAATCTGTTGATAAGATTTTGTAATTGGAGTTTTATTATTATAGATTGTGCAATGCTTACAAGTTAAGTTACATAAATCATTGATAAATAGAACTGTCTGCATTGGTATTTTTTTTCCAAAAATACGGGTTTTTATAAACCATGTTGGAAGATATAGAAGTTGTTTGAGTTGTTTCATATTATTTGAAAATAATAGCTAAAATAATAATTATAAAAGAGAAAAATATTGTAATATTGCGAGCTAATAACCAGCGGAGCATGAACCACTCGTTCCCCAATCTCTGGGAAAGTTTGTAATCTTTTGTTACTCCCAATAAAAAAATCGAAGTGAATTTTCGGTTAGGGTCTTTAATATAATGTATCATGAGATAAATCAATGAGATAGACATCGGAAGTATTAACAAAACTGCAAAATAATAAATTTGGAAGATATTTAATGTAATTCCAGTAATGATAATAATATAAGGCAATAAGTTAATAAGAATTAATAGCCCAAGATTAATGTAATTATTATTGATTATCACGGCTAAAGTTACTTTACCGACATGTTTATCAGGTACCATATCCATGATGGAATGAACAAAAATTATGTTCATTACTAAAAATCCAATCGGGATAAAGACATAGAGCAATGACCAATTAATTTCGCCGCAAGCAGAATAATAAACTCCGGTCATTGATAATGGCCCGAACATGAAGGCGATAATTAATTCACCAAAACCACGATAGCTTAATTTAACAGGACTTGCAGAATAAGATAACGATAAAATAAGCGTCATCAACAAGAAGTATAGTATAACTTCTCCCCTGTTTAAATATATGATAATACTGATAATTCCTCCGATAATAAAAAAGAGTGATGCAACGGTCAGGAGTTCTTTTTCTGTTGCCTTTCCGGATGTTAAATACGGACATTTTGCAATTCTGGCTCTGAATCCCTGATGTTTCAATCTTTCTCGTAAATCTGATTTTGATTTTTTATTATCGAAATAATCGTCGAATAAATTTGCCCCGAGATGTGCGAAAACCACTCCGATTATAGCTAAAACCGACATCGGGATGGAAAAACCAGGTTTATGACTGGCATAGGCAATAGCGATAAATATCGGGATGATGCTTTGCGGCAATGCCCTTGGTCTGCTGTTTTTATACCAAAAGTAGATTTTATATAGATAAACATTCATGGAATTATCAAATAGTAAATATACAAAATTAAGACTTTTTTGAGCTTTTACCAAATGAATATTCTTGGAGTTGGTTTATCAACATTTGCATATTTGGTTATTTTTCACTAATTTTGTGCTTTTGAAATCATTTAAATGAAAATTCTTGTAATAAACTGGCAATGTATTAAAAATCCACTCGGTGGTGGAGCAGAAGTGCATCTTCACGAGATATTCAAGCGTGTTGCAGCTCTTGGCCATGAAGTTACACTGTTTTGCTGTGAAGTTGAAGGACTGCCAAAAGAAGAAATTATTGATGGACTTCGCACTATACGTCATGGCTCTCGCTCATTGTTTAATTTTCATGTGCCACTGATGTACTGGAAACGCTTCAGTCACGAAAATTTTGATATTATTGTCGATGATATAAATAAAATTCCATTTTACACTCCGCTTTTTGTTCGTAAACCTTTATTGGCTATCAGTCATCATTTTTTTGGGAAAAGCATTTATCGGGAAGCAAATTTTATTGCAGGAACCTATGTTTACTTGTGTGAAAAATTGATTGATTTTATATATAAAAAAACTCCATTTGCAGTTGTTTCACAAAGTACCTTGGAAGAATTTTTAGAACGTGGTTTCGATAGTTCGCATTTTTCGATTGTACCAAATGCGATCCATCAGGCGGAATATCCAATGGAAATCGACCAAAAGGAAGAATTTCCTGTAATTTCTTATTTCGGACGTCTTAAAAAATATAAGTCAGTTGATCATTTATTTTATGCTTTTGCAAGAGTTAAGGAGAAATTTCCTGATGCAATGCTTCATATTCTTGGTCGTGGAGATTTTCGTCCTTTTTTGGAAGAATTATCAATCAAGCTTGGTATTGAAAGAAGTGTCGTATTTTTTGGTTTCGTGAGCGATGAAGACAAAGTTCGTTTGTTAAGCAAGGTTCATTGCATGGTCAATACTTCAATGAAAGAAGGTTGGGGCATAACAAACATCGAAGCAAATGCCTGCGGAACACCGGTAATTTCAGCTAATGTACCTGGCTTACGTGATTCTGTCAACGAAGGTCAGTCGGGTTTATTATATAAATATGGCGATATCAACGATTTGACAGATAAACTTTTGAGTTTATTGAGTAATAAGGACTTACAGAATCATCTAAATCATGGGTCTATCGAATGGGCTTCACAATTTTCTTGGCAAACATCAGCGGAATTGATGGTTAAAACTATGGAAAAAGCCTTAATGAGTTATGAGTTATAAGTTATGAGTTATGAGTTATGAGTTATAAGTTATGAATTATGAATTATGAAAATTTCGAACAAATTAATTGAATTATTAGACTTAGATTGCCGTATTGCGATATTGACCGGTACTGGAGTTAGTGCTGAAAGCGGTGTTTCTACTTTTCGTGATCCTGATGGACTTTGGTCTCGCTTTAATCCTGCAGAACTTGCAAGCATGAATGGCTTTATGTCCAATCCAGAGTTAGTTTGGTCTTGGTATAATTACCGTCGCGAAATTATTAATTCTGTCAAACCAAATCCTGGCCATTATGCTCTTGCTGAGATGCAGAAACTCTTTCCATATTACACTTTAATTACTCAAAATGTAGATAGATTGCATCAGTCAGCCGGATCATCGAATGTGATTGAACTTCATGGAAATATTATAGATAACCATTGCGTTCGTTGTGAAGAACCATTTAGTAACGAATTTGATTTGAGGTCTAAGGTAGTACCACATTGCAAATGCGGTGGAATGATTCGTCCTTCTGTGGTATGGTTCGGTGAAATGCTTCCTGATGCCGCTATTGCCGATGCTTACTATGCTGCAGAGAATTGTGATGTGTTTTTTAGCATAGGAACTTCGGCAGAGGTTTTTCCGGCAGCAAACTTACCTCATATTGCTCGTTCAAAAGGTGCTTACGTGGTTGAAATTAATCCGAATCAAACAAGTTTGTCTAATTATGCAGATGAATGTCTGAGGCAGCCAAGCGGAATAGCAATGCCTGAGTTAATTCTTCAATTGAAAGTTAAAAAGATATAAAGTTGTAGGTTAATAATTATAATCCATTGTCCATTAGCCATTAACTCTCATATTTTTTATCTCTTCAATTATATATCTTTCATTTTTATTTATCACATCAAAGAAAATTCTTAACGATTCATCCACTAAAATCTTGTGTTCAAGTGTTTTCTTCTGATACTCCTGCTGTATTAGTTGCAAGTCCGAATACATCTTCAACAGAATTTCAAGTTTATGTGGCTTTGTAAGTTTATCCTGAATATCCAAAACTCTTTGAAAATCATCGTGAATACTTTTTCTCTTCCTTTTTTTCCGCCAAAGAAAAAAACCCATCAATGCAGTGTAAAATCCACCTACTCCAGTACCTATTTTTGCCATTAATTCAGCGTATTTTTCATAGAAAGTCGGTGCTTTTTTATCTAAAAAGCGCTTTGTTCCCTCATGCAAAGGAAATGCGAAATTAATATTCTCCAGATTTTTCCCGTATAAGTCCATATCAATCAAATCAGTCTCGTCGATTGCTGTTTTAACGAAGTCATAGACAAATTCATCGTCCACTTCGTCACGACAAGCAAGCACAAAATCTTCGCGGATGGACAGAATAGGTGTTTCAGGGAACTCCCCGTAGGTTCCTTTGGGCAGCAAGAATGGTGTAAAGTACTTATTCCTCATACAAAAGCCCTCAACGATCGATCCGCTGCGAAACATTCGGTAATCATCGAAACTAAAAAGACAAAACTCCTGCCGCTGATTTAATAACTTCGACAATCTACTGCTAACAGAATAATTCTGAGAGATAAAACCAATCTCCACATCATAAGGAATCGGCGTCTTTTGTTTATATGAAGCATTATAATCCACTTTACTAATCGAATCACGCTTTAAGGAATCAAGAATTTTTACATCCTCATCCTCCGAATTGAATTTACTCTTCAGAAAATTTACTTCCTTCAGGTCCACACCGAAATCTGTCAGGATTTTCTTGATTAATTCAGTCTCATTACTCAATACAGCCACATTTTTTCCTTTAAGCAACTCCTCTATCGAATTTGCGGAGCACTTTTCTTTATTATATGCCACGTAAAAAATTCGAGAATTAATCGGCAAAACTATTTTAACATCCGAATAAATGTTATTAACACTGTCCCTCGTCGCATACCCAGTGTTATTCATCACAACCATATCAAAAGATTTCTTGCCCTTCTCCGTCAAATATTTAATATTCGTCGATAATTGATAAATCTTTTCTGAATTAAGTTCAACTTTAAACTTTTTCCCGTATTTCTCAACAAATTTTTTATTAATTTTATCAAGTTTTGTGAATTCGGGAGCTTTCTTCGATGAAGTTATAGCTATTTTATAGTCATTTTTATTAGAACAAGCCGTAATAATGATTGACGAAATAATAAGCAAACAATACAAATTTCTTTTCATAATCGACATTTTCTAATATTGAATAGGATTAGACGTAACTGATGGCCCAGAAGCCTGTGCTGATTGAGGTTCATTATAAAATCGCACCAAATCTTCGTAAAAATGAGTCATCGAAATAGTTACATAAGGCATAAACCAGAGAAAACCTATCCCCAATGTTAAAATACATAATATGGCCCAACCAATAAATCTGCATTCAAGGCAGAAAAACTTCCATTTAAAGCCATCCATCATCATTCTGCTCTGTTTCATTGCCGCTCGCGGATTTATATCCTCATTATCGGCAAGAATAAAAAATGTCTGAGAGTAAGCCAAAGCAGCGATTATACCCGGAATAATCAACAAAAGCATCCATAATAAAGTAAAAACAGCAACTAATATATAGGCAACCAAAGCGGGACCAAATCTTTTGAAACCCTCAAATATCTGAGCCACATCAGCACGGTTATTTCGGGCAATATTCAAACAAAAAATGATCATACCAAGCTCCAAAGGCCCGCCAATAATCAAAGTTGCAATAGTACCAAGAATTGGAATCACTCCTATTATGATTTCAATAATAAAAAGTAGTACAAAAGTACCAATAGCCAATCCCCATTTACCTTTAAGGGATTCGCGCGCTTGTCGCATCAGTTCTGCATTTTCGCTAATCATAAAATTTCCTTTAATAAATAAAAAAAATACTAAGAATACCGAATACAAATTACAAAATTAGCATTAATCAGGCAAGAACGCTCAAAAATATATTTTCAACAATGCAATTATTTGGCACATACATTGCAATTTTCGATACGAAATAAAGAAAATTTATCGTAGAAAGGGGAGCTAAATCTTTATGAATACTAAATATACAAAATCTTCAGCAGAATATTGCTTAATAATATTCAGCAAGTGGCTAATATTAGCAGCCATGATGTGTTTATTTTCAACCAATTCTATCGCCGGTATTCGAAACGTGCGAGATAATTTGATTACAAACTTAGCAAAACCAAAAGAAAAGACTATTTCTAAAGTCAAAGTAGATACAATTAGTAAAAAAAGTGAAATTGAAATTAAATTAAAAGAATACGAACAAGCTATTCTTAGGCAAAAAGAATCTGATGATTCTGCTAAAAATGCTAAAAAAGTCATTACTGAAACTCCTGCTTCGTCAAGGAGGATTGTAAATACTTTATCTGATAATCCAACGAAAGCAGAAGTCCCCGTAAAAGTTAATTCAGATAATCAATCGACAAAGAAAACCAACTTCAAAACTGTTTTTGAACAGATGCAAGAAATCAAAGAGGAACAAAGCCGTATTAATTTCAGAATAGATGCCGCCGAAACTGATATTAATAACCTTAAATTTGCTGTAGGTGAACTTCAAAGTATCTTTACAAAACAGAATCAAGCTCCCAAAGCTCCATCGAAAGGTGATGCGGACGAAGTCACTCATCAAAATATTAGTCAAACGAATGTGGACGAGGAAATCCTGCCTGATAACGTGAATGAATTAATGTCCGAAGCAAAAATGAAGCCCAAAGAAACTTTAAAAAGTCCAATAACTGTAAAAGCTCCAAGTGCATCAGCAAAAAAACCCATTAAAACAAAACAGATTGCTAAGGCTAAATCTGAACAAGCTAAAGCTAATATTCCAGAAAAACCGAAAACTACCATCACACCTGCAAAAAAAGATATTAATTCTCAAAAACAAGATTTGAAGCCCTCTCCTCCTACCACATCTTCCCTTGATAATAATTTAAAGCCAAGTTCAACTGTTGCTGAAAAATCAGAAGACTTGCGAGGTGCTCTTGAAGATATTAGCCGAAAAGACTATAATAATGCAATCGGTAAGTTAAATAAAATCATAGAGAAAGACAAATCACCCAAGGTACAGTGCCAGTGCAATTACTATATCGGAGAATCTTACTATCATGTAAAGCAATATGATAAAGCTATCACATATTTTAATAAATCCTTGAACTATAAAAACACTGAGAATGCCGATATAGCTCAACTTATGGTTGCCGAATCTTATGTTAAGAGCGGACAGGCTGATAATGGCAAAAAGGCTTATCAACAGTTGATTGAAAAATATCCCCAGAGTGAATATATTCCAAAAGCAAGAAAAATGCTGCAAATGCTATAATGAATTAAAATTTCGAATTTGGAATTTATTATTAGAATCGGGTTTGTTGATTAAATCCAATAAAATATTTGACAAAACTGTCATTCCCGCGCATGAGGCTGTGTGAAAACTTCAATTTCTGTCATTCATGCGAATGCAGGAATGACAGAAATGAAACTTATGAGTTTGTATGTTTGAAAAGCAGGCTTAACCAAAAATTGATTAATTTAGTTTTTGGTAAAAATAAAATTTATAAACAATTAATGGAGAAGCCATGCTTAGAATGCAAAATACGCA
>JAPLFL010000098.1 GCA_026390695.1 Candidatus Kapaibacterium sp.
AAAGATTGGCTTAAAAAGATCAGTTGAGAAGCTAAAAAAATGGAGCTTTTAAAAATTCCGAACCCTGAATTTTTAAAAGCTAAAAAAAAACTGTCTCAGGTGAAAAAAAGCTTGGAATTCAACATAAAAGACAGCCTCTTTCCTATTAGTCAGAAAAATTTCTGACTGGTGGCGTGTTGGGGTTCATCGTATGGAACATCCGACTGGAGCTAAAGATTCTCTGTTCCCAAGCGGGAGCTTGGGAACAAGAAGATAAGTTGAGAGACTGTGTAATATCATTTCCTATTTGAAATAAATCGATAGAACAGACGAGGACGTCTGTTCTACTTTGATTTATAGTAGCTTAGACGTCCACGTCTGAGCTTGATTTTACTTTTTTAAAATATGAAATGATATAAATGCCAGTAAGTTCTTGCATTCCAGAACATTTACATTTTTTCACACAAATTCGAAGCTTTGGAAAAACCTTGCAATCATTCCGAACATTCAATTCTTAATTCTTAATTCGTAATTAAACTATCACCGCTCCTCCGACCAGATCATCTCCCTCGTACATCACAACCGATTGCCCGGGACTGATGGCGCGGCGGGATTCGTCAAACTTGATGTGAAGCTGTCCGGCTTCGTCAATGCTGCAAGCTGCGGGAAAACCTTCGTCGCGGTATCTGATTTTCACAAGAAATTTGTTTTCAGGATTTAAGCTGTTGTATTTAATGAGATTAACGTCTTTAGCTGTGAGTGAATCGGAGTAAAGATTGCTCTCGGTATCGACAACGATAAGATTTTTCTCGGGATCAATACGCTTTACGAATAAGGGGTCCTTGTGCGACAATCCCAAACCTTTGCGTTGACCGATCGTATATTGATAAATGCCCTGATGTGAACCAATTACCTTGTCATCCATGACAATATCTCCCGAAGGTGAGAGTTTGTCAAGCTCAGGGATATTTTTGTTTAAATAGCTGTGATAATCGTTATTCGGAATGAAGCAAATCTCTTGCGATTCAGGCTTTTGGGCGATCGGAATATCGTATTTCTCTGCCAAAGCGCGTGTTTGAGCTTTGGTCAAGTCCCCTAATGGGAAAATCGTGCGGCTAAGCTGTGCCTGAGTTAATCCCCAAAGGAAATACGATTGATCTTTTTTATGATCATTACCGCGAGCAATCACATATCTTTTGCTTTCAGGGAGATACTTGATTTTCGCATAATGCCCGGTGGCAACAAAATCGGCCCCATATTCATCGGCTTTTTGCAGGATACCAGTCCATTTAATCATCGGATTGCATCGGGCACATGGATTTGGAGTTCGCCCTTGCAGATATTCCTCCTTGAAATTCTCAATCACGTTTTGTCGGAAGGATTCCGTCAAGTCCATGAATTTATGAGGAATATTTAGCCGGCGGCTTACGTCGATAGCGTCGGCATAACCGTTGAGGGTGCAGCAATTTTTGGGATTGTCAATTGGACGACAAGTTTCATCCACCTTGAAAGGAGTTATCGTAAGGGCAATTACGTCGAAACCACGATCAACCAGCATTGCAGCGGCTACCGATGAGTCCACACCACCTGACAAACCAACCACCACGCGCGGCTTGCTGCCAAGTTTATCTGCAATCTTCGCCGAATTGTAATCATAAAGGAAATCATATATATCTGAGGTATTTGTATTCTGGAACATTTTAAATTAAGTAAGTGAAAAAAGAAGAAGACGAACAGAAAGTAGAATTATTTTTTCAAAGTATTTGGAAATAATAAATAATGTTTGTAATTTTGTTAATTGTGTTTTGTCAAAAGAGGTCTTAACATGTTTTATAGTTTTATTAATCTCGCTACATCTAAACAGCGCTCTCATTCAATCAAAGCGGCAATTGTATTTATATTTATTTTAAACTCATCAAATACTCTGTATTGTCAAAAAACAGTAAAAATTGACGGTTATGTGTATCTTACAAAACAAACCGATCACAGCGGGATTAAAATTAAATTTGACATGATTGTTCCCGATACCAATAAGTATTCAGTAATGAGCGCTTCAAATGGCTATTTTAATATAAATATCCAAGAGGGAGTCTATAAAATTACATACTCTAAGGATTCTTATGATACGCCACCTTTGGACAACGTTCAACTCTTTAAAGATACTACTTTAAAGTCAATTTATTTGAATAAAGTTGATTTAACCGGGAGTATATCCGGCACAATAAGCAGAGCTGATTATGTTCTGCAAGATTCTTGTATTGTTGAAAAAGGAAAAACTCTGTATATTGAGGCTGGGACAAAATTGTTGTTTAAAGCAAATGGGCAGTTAGTGGTTGATGGGACATTAATTGCAAAAGGAAATGTATCTGATTCTATTATATTCACTGAATACGATAATAATAATGGATGGAAAGGAATACATTTCAATAGTACAATCGATACTGCGAATTCATTTGAATACTGTCGAGTATCCAAATCTATAAATTCAGCAATTACATTATATTATTCAAATGCAAATATTTACAATTGCAAAATTTCTGATAACTCAGTTCCTGATATTAAAGTTCCAGGAATTGTTGCTGAAAGTTCAACACTGACTGTCAAAAATACCTTATTTTTAAAGAATACGGCAAAAGGAAACCAACAAGGTGGTGCAGCTTTAAAAATATGTGGTGGAACTGCAAATATATACTCATCGAGCTTCAGATATAATTCATGCGAGGAGCATTACGCATCAGCAATATACGCATTTAATAACGCATCAATTAATGTCTTCAGCACAGAATTTATACATAATTCTTCGGGATATATGTCATCTGCTATTAGCGTTGAGCAAGCAGAAATTCCATCGAATATTATCAATTGTACATTTTACAGAAATGACGTGTTAAAACCAACATTCTATTATGATAGAAATTGCATCTCGGGATATGGGAAATTAAATATATACAACTGTCTTTTTATTGACCAAGCAAATCCAACAATTTATTCTTCAACCGATGCATTAATAAAAGTAAAAAACAGTTGCTTCTCACCAAGCAATCCAAATCCAAAAACTACCTTTTATCAATGCGACAAGTGGTTAGGTGAAATAGTTAAAAAGAATGTTAAGAATACTGATTGTGATGTTTACAATAATATTTTTACACATTCAGGAGTGCCTTATCCCGAGAAAGATGATTTGAGGCTCTGGGCTTATAGTGAATGTATTGATGCAGGTGATAATCAATACTCTTCTTTGGGAAAAGAAGACATATTGTGTAACCCAAGGATTTACTCAATTAATAAAGATTCGATAGGAGTAATCGATATCGGTGCTTTTGAATTTCAAGGGAACTTTATTAATGAAGTAGAGCCAGCTAATAAACTTATCGAGAACATGTTTTATCCTAATCCTGCTTCAAATACACTAATTTTTAAACTTAAAACCAACTTAACGACTAATCCTATAATAAAAATTTACAATTCAATAGGAATGCTTATATATTTTGAAATTTATATGGATATATCCCTGTCGGATTATAATAAATCAATTGATATATCGGCATTTCCATCCGGCTTTTATATATGTGAAATTATTCAGGGAAATTCTATATTTAGGGACAAACTGAATATAATTAAATAGTAGTAAATAAGGAAAGAATACAGTATATAAAGTTATTGATTGATTTTTTATATTGTTAGCGCAAACGATGTAATTAGATAAATAACACTTTAGAATAAATAAAAGATATTCTTCACAACTCGTAATTCGTAATTTTCAGTTATTCGGAATCAATACGCTAAACACTGAGCCAACTCCCACTTTACTATTCACATTAATTGAACCACCGAGCAGTTCTACATATTTTTTTGCAAGTGTCAAGCCTAAGCCAGTCCCTTCGTGACTTCGGGACAATCCTTCACTGCCCTGACGAAATGCCAAAAAGATAGTTTCAAAATATTTTTCCTCAATTCCTATTCCTGTGTCTTCAACTTCTATAATTGTTGAATCTATTGCATCTAAATTGTCATGTTTCAATCTGATGGTGATTGCTCCCTGATTTGTAAACTTAATAGCATTATCAATAATACAATTCAAAATTGATTGCACTGCTTTCAAATCTGCATTAATCAGCATTTCTGACTCTATAGAACTAAAGGTAATTTCAAGATTTTTCTCATTTGCAAAATCCGAAAAAGCCTGAATTGCCATAAATACGATTTCATTCAGATCAATCTGAGTAATTTCAGGTTCATACTCACCTGATTCAAGTTTAGATATATCAAGGATTAAATTCAATGTGTCCATTAGTCTTTTGCTGGAATCATATATCGCATTTCCAATATCATGAAGTTCGTCGAGATCATCAATCCTTGGAATCATCTTTGAAAATCCCATAATACCTATCATTGGAGTTCGCAATTCATGCCCCATATTTGCAATAATATTTTCAAGATATTTTTTACGTTCACGCAGGTCTTCTTCCATTCTTTGCTGTTCTTCAAGCTGACGTTTAACCTTCCAATGTACAACTAATTCATTAAAATTCTGTGCTAAATCCTGGATTTCATCGCTTGTTTGAATATCGAGTTTATAATCCAGATTTCCCTCTCTAATGATTTTGGTTCCTTGAATTAATTTTGCTATTGGCTTTGTGAACATACTTGAAGCATAATAAGCAATGATTATTGAAGTTAACAATACTAAAACTAAAAGAATGATCAAAGTAATGAATAATTTATTAACTGGTGCGAAAACAATACTTGTAGGAATTTCCGTAAAAACAACATAACGATTTGCATTTGAATTTCCCATTTCAAATATATTTGTATATTCAATAATCCGTTGAGAATTATTCATTACCCTACCGCTTTTACCATTTAATATCGAATCGGCAACCTCTTCACCATAGTCATGTTGGAGATTTTCTTCCTGCCGCGAAGCAAGCAAACGGTTCCAGTTATTCTTTTTTAATGAATGGTAAAGATAAAAACCTTCTCCATTGCACATAACTACTTTAATGCTTGTGTCACGATCAGAAATTGTAAATAATTTAAAGAAATTCTCTGCATGAATACTGGCTATGATTATTGTTTCAGGCTTACCTTTATCATTATAAATTGGGAAAATACAGTCAATTGAAGGAACAATTTTTCCAGTTTCGGGCATTTTTATTTCAGATGGAGATAATTTTAAGTCACCTTTTTTCATATCCGAAATTACATCTACATAGAATAATATCGGCTTTCTCGATAATTTATTTTTAGGAGTAATATATGTTGAAATACTATCAAAAAATATTGATGAAAATTTACGTCCACTACTATTAATAAATTCAATTTTAAAGTATAATCCATCTTTAAATAATTCAATAATTTCATTTTGAGCAGGATTATATTCTGTGATTAACTCAAATTGAGAGGAAGAATAATTCTCAATTAAATGCCGTACTTCCTTAGTTTTGGAGAGCATTATCAATTCTCTGTTAATCCGTGAAAGAACAAGATTAGTCCTTTCTTTTATAGAAATCACTTCGTTTTTAACATTGCGTAATGCTTCTTCACGCTTGTTATTGATAAGCTTTTGCATAACAATTGAGCTTATTACTAAAACAGGTATTGTTGTTAAAACAATAAAGAGAAAATTCAACTTTCCCTGAATTTTTAATTTTCTGAATATCTTGATATTAATCATAATTACATCATTCTTCTAATATAAAATCGATATTAAAATCCTTATTACTTTGTACTGTAATTTCTACTGTTTTTGGTTTTGCCCATTCATGCCATGTTGATAATTTATATCTTCCGGCAGGTACATTTTTAATGATAAATCTCCCAGATTCATTTGTGACTGCAAAATATGGTGTTTCTAAAACGTATATATACGCACTCATTTCTGGGTGGACATGACATAATAAAGGAACAAGCCCTGGTTTATCAAATACTAATGACTTTTTACTTCCCTGTTCATAAGTTCCAAAATCGAATTTCTTTATTTTTGCCGATGAAAAAACACTGTGTCGTGTAATATCACTGTTTGGAAATACTACTGTCGTGCCAATAAGAATCGGTAAAACATGAGGGATAAAAGTTAAATCCTTCTGATCCATAACGACTGGTGAACTTGGTGGACTAAACTGTAAACCATTTATTTTCTCGATATAGACAATAACATCTGGCAATGCGCCCTCAACGGTTTTAACTACACCTTTTATATCGGCTGAAATTAAATTAAAATAACTTGTTAGCAAAAAAGCTAAAACATATATATATTTCATTTTTATCCTTTAGTTTTGTTAAAAAGCGATTAATGCAAAAATCCTAAAATTTTTAAAAATTTCCCTTTTATCTGCAATAATTATTGATCCGTTCACATTTTTATCATGGTGATACTGGAAGCAACCTTCAAATGACAATCTAAAATTCTGTCTGACTAACATAGTTAAATTTGGTATTAAATTTGAAATAATATCTTTATCATTTGTCTCGAATTTGGATTGAATATGCTCTAATCTCAATACACCGATAAGCCAAGGATAAAAATTATAATTTATTTCTCCGAAATATACCAGACTCGAAAGTTTTTTATAGCTTGTATCAGGTTTTAAATCGCTTCCAAACATACCACCGGCTAAGAAGTCAAATTTGTTGTATGAATACTTCAAATCGGCTCCAAATCGCTTAAAATTGTTATTATAAGATTTCTTTGATGTATCAAATTTAAGAGAATTGCCATAATAAGTAAAAAATCCCATCATTAAGGAGTTATATTCCGAAATATAAGTCTGCGATGAATCCCTCAACCGATCAAAACCATCAAGAAATATACCTCCTAACTTGAATCCAACCCTGCCATAGTAATCGAATTTATCAAAAGAATCGTTATCGCTATAGCCAATGCTATTGACAAGACCAACCTGATAATTAACCGAATGATTTAAAAAGCCGTTAAGTTCAAAACCGGAATGGCTCTTCCTTGCAGCCCAATCCCCTGCAGCAGCATAATCCTGAAGATTGGTATTTGCCAAAGTAATCTTCTGATTACCCGGATAAGAGTCGTTTATTCCCGGTTCAAATTTACCTACTTTTAGATTAAAATAATTTCCAAGACTAAAAAGGTCATTAAATCTTAAAAACATACGGTTTGAGCCATATTCGCTGCTCCAGGAGCCAAAGAACGAAATATCTTCTCCAAAAGTTCCTGCAAAAATAAGTCCAAGATCGGCAGGCATATCGACAATTAATTTTGGATTATCGACCTTCCTGAAATTATTCTGCAATCCGAAAGCTGCATAGATAGCTATTGGAACAGTGCCAGGGATGCTGCTCGGCCATATTCCATCGGGCCATATATCTTTCCATGAATCCGCTCCTAACTTTAGAGGTGGATCCTTAACCCAGCTTTGAAGCTGTGAGGGCAGGTTATAGCCATTCCTGCGAAAAGCCTCACCTACTGCATTCCTTTTAGTTATTGCGATATGGCAGGTTGCACAAGCGGTTTTGTATTTCCTTGCGAAAGCAGGAATAGCAGCGGATTCATCTCTGAAAATAATCAGAAAAAAAATGATAGCAATTAGTAAATTAATTGATTTAGCTGAATTAGTATATATATTGATCATAAATTATCCGAAATTGTAAATAATGAGAAACGTATTATTCTTTACGTTATTTTATAGTTTAAACTAAAAAATAGAAAAACAATTTGGTATTCCTGCTAATGAGCTTGTGTAAAAACTCTTTATTGCTGTCATTCCTGCGAATGAGACTGTGTGAAAACAATCTTTTTCTGTCATTCCTGCGCATGAGACTGTGTGAAAACAATCTTTTTCTGTCATTCCTGCGCATGAGACTGTGTGAAAACAATCTTTTTCTGTCATTCCTGCGCATGAGACTGTGTGAAAACAATCTTCGCATGAGACTGTGTGAAAACAATCTTTTTCTGTCATTCCTGCGCATGCAGGAATCCCCTGATTGGTACTGGATGGGGATTCCTGCATTCGCAGGAATGACAAGGAATTGACGTTTTCGCACAGTCCCTAATGCTGGATTTACTAATCCAATGTCTATCAGTTATAACAGGTGGATTATACAGAATGAGTGTCCAAAAAATCTGACACAATTGATAAGCACAAATTATTTTTTTAACAAAATTTGAAAAATTATGCACTTTTATTAGAAAAAAGTTGATTTAGCGCTTGACAGGTATTTTTTTTTGTTAATTTGGAGTGTATTTATGTATCTTGTTTCCAAGCCAAGCTTGGGAGCAATGAATCTCTAATAAAAGGATAGATTGAGAAATGAGAACAAGATTTAAAATATTTGAAAAAGAAACAAACTATTTAGTCAGCTCTTCAACTGTTGATTATACTGAATTACTAAATCATTTCATTCAGGCGAAGAAATCATATAAGAATGAATCTACTTATCAGATATGGCATGAGGGTTTTCATCATGAGCTAATGTCTGAGATGATTGTTTTAAAAAAAAAGGATGAGTATATCTATAATAATCCAGTCAAAAGGGATATGTTGCCAGACCCGAAGATTGGATTTATCCGAGAGCAACCAATTATTTTTTAGGGAAGGGAGTTTTAGAAATTGTTTCGATTATATAAGACTATTGTGTTCCCAAGCCGGAGCTGGGTGCAAGGTTGTTTGAATTACTAACTAATATATTTGGAGCTTTCAAATGAAAACTTTATTATTTCCTATTGCTTTAATTGCAATATATTTTTCAAGTTTGAGTCAATCTCGTGCAACTTTAACTCAGTGGCAGATATTTTCATACGAGTTGGGTAATTACCCTGGTACCGAAGGGCCGATGAGAATATTCTGCAGCCCTTGGATACTATATATGCAGATGAAAACGGATCAAACTTTTACGGTTATAAGTTTGAGAATAACAAATGGATTGATTATTCTTACAAGAATTTTGATCAATGGCATGATTATGATATAAACGATATGTTATTTGATAACAATTTAACATATTATTTAGGTAGTTACCTGATAACAAAAACATTATGGGATGACCAGCACACTCAAATAAATTATTATAGAACATTCTTCCCAGGACATGATACTTTATATAAAAAAATGAAATTTCGCAGATTTTGTAAAGTCGGAAGTGACATTTGGATACAGAATCTTCTTTTAGATTCATCTAATTTGGCTTATTTATATAAATATAACAGCGGTACTTTCACAGCTTATGATAGCGCCACTATTGGTTTGGATTTGGATTTCTGGTATGAACTTAATGTAGGAATGTTATCGGATAAAATAATAATCTCTGGATACACAATGACCGAATGATTGTGAAATATAATGGTACAAGTTTTATTAAATATGATTCTACAAATTTTTCATTAAATCGTGGTTTTATTCGTGCTTTTAAAATAGATAAATTTTCAAATGTTTGGTTTTCAATTTTTAAATATAAAACTAATAATGATACATTAATAAAATTTGATGGTGCGAATTTTATTAATGTATATCCCTCTGATTCAACATACCTTGGACATGTTGAGGATATCTGTTGGGATACCACAGGAATTATGTGGCTTGCAACTACTAACGGATTGTATAAGTATGATGGTGCAGACTGGACAAATATAAATACTTCAAATTCCCCTCTTCCTTCTAACTCATGTGGGCCAATAATATGCGACCACAAAAACAATCTCTGGTTTGCAAGCGGAAAAAGTGTATGCGTTTATAACCCTGCAGGCATTCAGTATAACATATCTGAAGTTATAGAAAAACCTGATGGGAGTATTGAACATCAAGCAAGTCCTAATCCATCAACCGGAATGATAATTTTTGATTTTGCGCTACCATGGCCAGCAGTTGTAAAAATTGATATTTATGATGAAAACGGGACAAATGTGGCAAATATTCAACCGCAGAATTATAACATGGGGCATAATTCCTATATATTCGACGGCTCAAATTTAGCTAATGGAACTTATAACTATAGATTAAAAACAAATGATAAATTCTTCAGCGGCAGATTTGTAGTTTTAAGGTAAGCCCACTCTCTCTAATAAAACTAAAAAGGGGACTCCTAAAGTCCCCTTTTTCATATCTGATCATCCCTATATTTACTTGATTATTATAAACTTATTCACAATCGTTTCAGCCATACCGCTTACACGTAAGAAATATGTTCCCGATTCTACTTTGCTAATCGGTATTACGACGTTGTATATACCCGATTTGAATATTTTTCCATCATAAAGGTTTATCATTTGTATACCGTTAAGATCAACTATATCAATGGTTACGGCTTGCTCATCTGATAATTCCATATCAAAATTAATCAAGTCGCTTGCCGGTTCCGGCTTCACATCGGAAATCATCATTGTTGCCAGATTCTCCATGGACATAGTCAAAATACAGATTGGTTCTTCACTCAAATCAAAAGAGGAGCCGTCATAAGCAACATAGTTCAATTTATAAATGTAATTCTGACCTGGTTTTAAAGAGGCATCATCGTCAATATAATGGTACTGGTTGCCGACTTCAGTATTTACAGCATGCAATACGGACACTCTTTCATAGCTTGCAACTTTCGAGTAAACCGGAGTTTCACCATCATTAAGTTCTGCCCTGTATATTTCAAAACCGCGAATACCCGATTCCAAAGCTGTTTGCCATTCCAAGTAAACCCTTTTGAGAGATGATCTTAACCTGAGACCGGCAAATTCAAGTCCGTAACCGCTTCCATCCTTGCAAGCAGGAGTTAATTTATTCTTTGGATTCCAGGTAGATGATACCAGCAGATAATTAACAGGATGTAGATTAGAACCCTTCCACCCAGTTGATAGGTTTGGATTTTTCGCTCCGTTGAAGTTATACAAACGTAGGTAATAGTTTGTGTTGCAAACAAATCCACCTATATTTACAGCTTGTGTCGTAAGTAAAGTTCTGTCAAAATTAGCACAGACATAAGTTAATCCGTCGGCCAACACACAATTACTCAAACCAAAAGTTCCGCTCGTACCGGTATTATCAAGATACCAATATCCATCGGTAACAATACCCGGCGAAACGTTTGCCTTTGCTACAACGAGTGTTCTTGTACCATTACCGGTTACGGTTCGTTTAACCGAAATAGTTGTCTTATCAGGGGAAGTCAAAGCCAAAGTGCTTGCCTGAACAGTTGGTTCCGAAGGAATCAAAGCAAATACATTAGAATATGAAGTTAAGAAATTATCTGCACTAACTTTCAATTGAGCAGCACCGTCAATGCAACCTGAATTTCCGGCAGTCCAAGTCAAATTTGTTGTGACTGTGAAATTCAAAGGTTGAATTGTTGCCGATCCTGGAGCAATGCTTCCACTCGTGCAAATACCCGGCAAACCAGAATTACCGATTAATACCGGTAAATTATTCGTTTGAATTAATTTATTCCCGCCTCTGTCCATCGCACTTATTCCAATGGCAAACGGCGAGCCATCAACCTGAGGAGAAAGAATCTGCGTTAGTGAGAATAATTTTAATTGATTAGGATTCAAATCCGCAGTATTCATTTTATATGCAGTATAAACGCCAGATCCATTATATTCATAAATCCTGACCCAAACATCGCCTGCCGGTACGTTAGTAACAGTTAGAGTATTGGATATAGGTCCATTAGCAACTAATCTTTGTCCCGAAGCAAGTTCGGAGGCATTATACCAATTAGAGCTTGCAGGATTGATAAGTTCCACCTGATTAGTTGGAGTCCAAGTGACTTGTGAATTTAATCCCATAATAACCAATCTCTTACCACCGGTTCCGTTTTCCCAGTTAAATGTAATAGATCCGCTACTGTTGTTTGTAAAGACGATATTACTACATTGCCTGAAATTGGTTAATAATATAGTTAAGTTAATTCCATTATCTTCTCCGATTGTAGAAGGGTTAGATGAAATAATCCTAACTCTGTACTTGCCACCCGATTCAGTAGTTTCTGGAATAAATCCATTAATAATTCCAGAAACACTCGATGAAGAAGTTCCTAAAACAACTGGATTAGTCCAGAGACCATTTGCATCCGAGAGTTGTGCAGTAAATGTATTAGATGAACCAAAGCAACTATTAGCTGTATATGGAATTGTCATATTCGATCCGCTACTGAAAGGCGAGCCGTTAATTGTTCCGACAGTAACTACAGGTAAGAGAAGAGTAATATCCGAACCGTTATCGCTGCCATTCACAAAAGGATTGGAAGTTATAACACGAATTCTGTAAGCTGTGCTGTTTGTAATTGTTTGAGGAATAGTAACTGCTAATTGTCCTGAGCTATTACCCTGATAAGTTCCCAAGTTTTTAACGATACCGAATAATCCGTTTGCATCGGATAATTGCACGGTAAAGGTATTACTTGCATCAAAACTACCGCATGAAACCGTCCATGATACATTCAAACGGCTATTAACGCAATATGGCCCTACTGCAATTGAACCTGTTGAAATAGAAGGTGGATTAACTGTGAGGTTACTGCCATTATCTTGAGATATAACAATCGGATTAGTGCTTACAATTCTTATTCTGTAAGCGCCACCCGGCTGGAGAGAAGCTGGAATGATAGCATGTATGGTTGATGAACCGATTGCAGTAACAGTACCGATATTCAATGGATTATCAAATCCTCCGTTTTTATCGGAAAGTTGAGCAGAATATTGATTCCCACTCAAATAGCAAGAATTAGCTTCAAATGGAATTGTAAAATTGTCATCTCGACAGAAGGATGTGGTTGGAATATTTATTCCTGAGATAGTCGGAGCTTTAACTTCAAAATGTCTTCCAAGAGCCCAATTTGTTGTTTCAACATTGCTTGTATAGACTCTGATCACATAGCCACTACCGGCAGGAGTTTGATCAGGAATATTGACCGTTGTAGTTCCAGAACTTCTACCAACAAATTGTCCAAGGTTTATTGGATTTGTAAATGAGCCAATTGCATCGGAAATCTGGATTAAGAATGTATTACTTGTTGAAAAACGTCCGCAAGCAACTTTCCAATCAACCGTCGTAGGTTCCCCAGGGCAGAATGAAGTTCCAACGTATGAAACATCTGCAATTGATGCAGGAAGAATAGTAAGATTATCAGTATAAACCTCTGAAGTTTTTACAGGATTAGTGCTTACAAGTTTCAATCTATAGGAAGAACCCTGTGCAATATCGCTTGGAATAGTTGCATTAATTGTGGAACTTCCAACAGCAGTTACCGATCCAATATTAATTTGATTAGCGAAGTTGCCGTTTGCATCGGATAAGTAAGCTGTATAAACATTTCCATTATTATAGCAATTATTAGCAATAACCGAGATTTCTACTCCAGTTTCGCGGCAGAAAGTGTTAGAACTTAATGTTCCGATAAGCAATGAAGGTGCATTTATAGTAATTCCGCTTGTTGCATTCGAACTTGTAATTGCAGGATCACTCGAAACAATTCTGACACTATAATTCGATCCTTGAGCTGTACCAGCTGGAATAGTAGCATTTATTGATCCTGAGCCGGAACTGGTTCCGATATTAACAGGACTGGTAAAACTACCATTAGCATCGGATAACTGAGCAGTAAATATATTCGATTGGCCAAAAGAACCACTTGAAGTATAATTTACAATCAGATTATTACCGGCACATAAATTATTAGCCGAAATATTTCCAACTGTGATAGTATTTATATTCTGATTTTGCTGTACTGTAACTGTTATCGTATTAGACAAAGTTGTAAAACCATCATTCATGCTAATAATAAAGTTAGTGTTTTGTGTTGGTCTGAATGTAGGATTGGATGAATTTGAACTAAACCCGGAAGGATTTGAAGACCAAGAATAGAAATAGCTTCCCGATCCGCCATGCGGAGTGCAAGTTAAGGTAGTTGGATCACCGGTATTGGTTAAAGTACTGCTTGCGTTGGCATTCATTGTGAGTGTATTGGCAAAACGTGAACCAAACTCAAAGCTCAATTCATTGTTCAAAAGATTATAATCTCCGGGCAGACAATTAACTAATTTTGCAACAACTTTCCCGAATTGACTACTCATAGTCCAAGGAACCGGAATTATTTTTACTTCGGCAGGATAGAATGAAATCGGTCTCGATTCAAAGAGAGTTTCTGTCCCTTCGACTGAATTATAAAATTCAATTGAGCAACTTGCATTATTATTCGAATTATTCTTTACTCTGGCAACCACATAATCATTCTCACCATAAATTAAATTATTATATGGCAAATTCTTGTTATATAAGTATAAGCCCGGATAAGTTGTATTGCCATCAACCAAAGTTTCAAATCGAAGGTCAGCAGCTTTTCCAACAATAATTGCTCGGCTGGCTTCGTTGTTCAAATAATTAATTTCATCCATACTATGCAACTGATTTAGCTTAACACGAATAATATGAACTCCCTCAAGCATTGAACTCCACGTACTTGAACAAGCTACGGAAGATTCTCCTGAAGCTGCCAGAAATGGAATATTTACAGAATTACCAAGTGGAACGCTGTTCATTAGAAAATCAACTGAGAAATTATTGGCAGAAACCGGACCGATATTTATAAATGAGGTCGCCAAACTAATCGGTTCACCCGGATCAGGATTCAAATTTGATGGATTTATATGTTCGGAATAAACTGCAACATCAGGATACTGTCTGTAAACATGAACATATAAGTAACAAACATTGTTGTTTTCATTGATTTCACACACCGTCGATTGACCATCATAATCTTTATCAGCATAAATCGGAATTAAATAATCACCCGGAGTGCTGAAATAATAATTATTTCTCGAAACAGCCCATTGTCTATGAAGAGAATTAATAAAATCAAGACCGAAGCTTGGATTCCCATAATTTATTGGCAAATAACTCGCATCTAAAATACCATGATTATAAATATATGAATAAATATCAAGACTGGTTTCCATCATTACATTAATTTCCATAGATTTAACGAAACTCCAGCCATTCCAAAGATAAATATCGAAATCTTTTCCGATTGTTTCCGAAAGGCTGTTATTTTGCTTATTGTACTCATCAATTGAATTTTCTTCATCAACAACTATATACAGACTGTGAGCACAATCTACTGTTGCCCATGAGGCTGATGTGACATTGATAAATGTGCCGTCACTAAGATTACTAATAATTTGAGTACTTCCTAATTGTATATCATCCAAATAAAATTTTACAGAGAAATTTTGAGCGGCTAATGTTCCCTGATTGCTTAATTTAAATGTAAAATTAATAGGTTCTCCAGGTATATTTGGATTTGAATTAGATGTTATCAAATCGGAAACTACGAGGTCGGGTTTACGCGGATTTACATATATCAACTCGGTATAAATATTATTCGATTCGTTTATCTCATCAACAATATTATCGTTATCGACTGTGAATCGAAGAAGATGTTGTCCGCTTGTTGCAAAATAAACATTATTAAATGCAGCATAAGCCCATGATAAACCGCTAATTGCTGGTAGAGCTACATAATATGTAGCTTGGACTATTCCATTTTGAATATCTTCGAGTTTGACGGTACATGTACCTGAAGGTTTACAAACTATATTATTAACCTGAAGTGAAAGTTGTGAATTTTTTCCTTGAAGAGGATCAGGGAAGCTTCTGTTCATATATAAATTTGTCGGAACTAAATCAGGTTTGTCAAAATAAATATATTCATTATAATAGATACTTCCATTACTTGTTGCAAGAATTGTATTAACGTGATTTGGATCCACAAACGCTTCAACACTATGATAACCCTGAGTCAAATAAGTATGACTTACAGTAAATTCAAAAAATTCTCCGGGCAATAAACTTGCTATCACATTTTCATATACTATTTCACCATCAATTTTTGAAACCAAATAAACATTATCTGCCCTTTGATTACCATAATTTCCGAATCTGAATGTATAATAAATAATATCTCCAATCACTGCACAAGAACCGGATCGACCGATCCAGCCACCGTAACTTGCTCCACTACTACTGTAACTTGGGCAGGTATATGTTGAAAACGTTACTGAAGGCATAGTTGCACTCAGGGTGAAGTCGGTAATTTCACCAGTAATTGTATATGTTCCAACTGAACTCGGAGCATTGAAATAATAATAATAATTACCATTTGCATCAGAGTGGAAAACAACTTCCTGGTTTGTTTCAACAATTTTTGCTCTGACTTCTGCACCGCAAACTTTAGTAGTTGGATCCCATGAATTATAATAATCTGCATGTCCCCAATAAAGCACAGATCCGCAAGTACTGACTGAAGTTGGACTGGCATTTGCTGAAACTTCGATACCGCCTGGTATTACATAATCACCAACCAAAACCGGACGAGTTGCATAATTATTCAAACGATTAATATCATTTAAATAATTCGGTTCGTCTGCAAATACTTTTATCGGATAAAATCCCGGAACATCAAAGCTACGTGATATAGAAACTTCAGCATAAGAATTTGCATATATTGTACTTATTGTTTTTTCCTCTAAGAGTGTATTTTGATTATAAAATCTTACACTTACATTATTAGCATCCTGATTTGATATATTTCTAATTCGGGTAGTAATTGTAATTGTCTGATTTATATCAGGATGATAATTGGTCATAGTAATATTATTTGCATAAATACAAAGATCAACAGTGTTAATTCTAACGGTAGGCCCCTGAATATATAATGTTGCAGCGCCAGTTGCAGAATTTCCTTTATTATCTTTTGCAATAAATTTATATGCTTTCACTCCTTCGGTTGAGAAATTCAGTTTAATTGAATACTCTTTACCATCAATATAATTATTATCCGATGGATCAATCTCGGACATAGAGTATGAACCTTCCGAGGCATCAACAAAATCTCCATCACCATTTATATCAATTTGAACTTTGGGGTAGCCAGTCAATGGAGGATCATTATTTGCATCGGAGTATATGACTCTGTATATATAATCAGTTGATGGTTGACCAGATATTGGATTTACACCAGAAGTTCCGTTGTAATAAGAATCATTTTTATAAGTCAAAGTCGGAGGAGTCGAATTAATGAATCCAAAACCCGCTACATTAAACGTACTTTTTCCGTTTGCTAATATTTCAAGATCAAAACTGGCATTTGCATCGCCAACGGCTCCCGGTTGAAAGATTATCGGCAGATCATAACTCTGATAGCCTCCAATATTGACAGGGAAATTCACATTTGTTGAATATGTAATGCTGCTAAAAGTAATATTTGATAAAGTAATAATCTGATTACTATTATTTGTAATTCTCAAGTTATGTGTTACTGAGCTTCCAAGCTGAACATTCCCGTAATCGTAGGAAGTCCAGTCATAATCAAGATTTGTCAATGTTGTGCTTGATGTAGTAAACTTAAAATAATTTGCCCATTCACCATTGCAGTTTGATCCGTTTTCTGACCGAACGCGCCAGAAATAATTTCTGGATGTTATCAGATTCGTTGGCGAGAATGTATTACTTGTAGTAGTTGTATTAAATAATAGAGTTCCGAAGAAATTCGGGTTGTCGGCAACCTGTACTCTATAATTCGGAACATCGTTTAATAAATTCCACATTAATGTAGTATGAACATTAACATTTTGAGCATTATTATTAGGATAATTCAATGCCACTTTTCCAGACCTTGAAACAAAGGAATATACCAATGACCATTCCCCCACACCATCTTTATTATATTCCCTGGCTCTCCAATAATATCTTGAGTAATTCCCTAATGGGAAATTTACAGGGAAACTGAACGAATTTTGAGTTGATGTATTTTTATCAACACCCGGAGGCAAAATAAGTGTACCAAAAGTACTTGAATTCGATACCTGAATTTCAAATGTTCTGGTACCAGTCAGCCAAGTCCATGAGAGTTGAGGATTGAGATCGACGCACTCTGCATTATTAGCAGGACTGTTAAGTTCAGGTACAGATAATGTTGCCGATGCAGTCGTAAACCCCCATATATTGCTCCAATAACTCGTACTCGAACTATTCATGGCCTTGACCCGCCAATAGTACATAGTGAAATTATCCAATGGATTTGGAACATTGAAAGCATTAGTTGTAATTGTTTGATTAACAATTAAGTTATCGAAAGCCTGAGACCTTGATAGCTGAACGGTATATGAACTTGCATTTGGACTTACAGCCCAGTTTAAACTCGGTACAAGAGTTTCGGTCGATCCGGCATTTAACGGAGAAGTCAATATCGGAGCTGCCAATAAAACAGAAAATCCACCTGTCGTCAAAAAGCCTGTTGTTTGAGGCTTTGATGAATTTATACGAATTTTATAATTAGTCCCTATCGGAGTATTCGATGGAATACTCACTGTTATTGCACTTGATACGGTCGCATTTAATGTTCCGATGATGACAGGAGAAGCAAAATTACCATTTGCATCGGAAAGTTCTGCGGTAAATATATTTCCTAATCCATAAGCGCAGCCACTGACATTATATGACAAACCAAGCTGAGTTCCGGCACTGTAAGAGTTGCCAACAAGTGATGCAGGTGTTACTGTTCCTGAAACCACGGTTAGATCATTATTATTTGGCAGACCAGATACAGCAGGATTAGATGATACTATTCTTACCCTGTAATAAGAGCCGGGTGCAAGATTGGATGGTAGATTTGCATTTATAGTTGCTGAAGAGGTTGTTACCAAATTGCCTATATTCACAGGATTTGAAAAATTACCATAAGCATCTGAAATCTGTGCTGTAAAGATATTCCCTGAATTATAACAGGAATTTGCAGTAAACGGAATGGATACAGCTGCTCCGTTACAGAACGGAGAGCCATCAATGCTACCTATTGACACAACTGTTCCGTTTACAACAAGGTCTGAACCATTTGTTGAGCTAACTGAAACCGGATTCGAGCTCACAACGCGGATTCTATACCCCTGACCTGTTGAAAAACTGGAAGGAATAGTGGCATTAATAGTCGATATTGATGATCCGGCAAGAGTTCCGATTGATGTTGGATTTGTAAATTCACCGAATCCATTGGAAAGTTGAGCGGTAAACACATTATTGGAAGCAAAAGTATTACAATCCGAGCTAAAATTAACATTCACTGATGCTCCTTGGCAAAATGGAGATCCAGTGACAGCCATTGTTGTAATATTCACGGGATTTATCGTTAAAGATGATTGACTTAAACTACCAGTCAAAGCCGGATTGGATGAACTAACTTTGATTTTATAGTTTGGACTTGGGCTTACATTGCCTGGTATGCTAACATTTACTATCCCTGAGCCAGCCTGAGTTGAATTTGAACCAATCTGAACAGGATTTCCGAAACTGCCATTATAATCTGATAAATAAGCGTATAATACATTCCCATTGTTAAACGAGACACAATCAGTTGAATATGCTACGTTAAAGTTTGCACCCAAACAAACCGAATTTTGCGAAAATGTTCCGGTACTCAAACTTGCAGTATTTATGGTTATATTCGAACCATTATCAGAACTGAAATATGAAGGATTAGAGGCATATATTCTTATTCTGAACCGGTTTCCAGCCAAAGTAGTAACAGGAATACTGGTATTAATGGTTGTACTTGTTGCTGTGGAGTATAAATAATCCAAATTCACAAAATTATTAAAACTACCATTTTCGTCCGATAATTGAACTCGATAATAATTACCGTTTAAAAATGTTCCATTAGTTACCGTTATTGGAACACTGATATTAGCTCCCTGACAGTAATTTGCATTAATCGAACCGATAGTAATCACTGGGAAACTTGTCGAAAAATTGGAACTAACAGACCATGCAGAACTCATTGAAGATGATTGAGCCATAAGCCTGACATAATATGTAATCCCACTTTGTAGGTTATTAACAGTAAATGAGTTGGATGAACCACTAAAATATGATATAGTATTTGAGAAATCTGAACTATTCGATAATTGCATTATGTAATTGGTTGCATTCTCAACCGATGTCCAATTCAATGTCACAGTTCGGGATACATTCATCTCATTATTAGCTGGTGTTGTTAATGTTGGTGGAGGGAACGGAGCTTGAATCGTAATTGAGTTTGAATTAATTGAATAATTATAATAAGTCCCGACATTAGCATTAGTTAATGGTGCATAATATAAGTAATAATCACCTTGTCCACTAATTGGAGAACCATTCAAATACCACTGGCCGTAATTATCAGAGAATAAATAAGCACTGTTAATTTGAGTATTGTTCTCAAGAATGATAAGTCTCGGCTGAGTACTATTTGTCATTCTTAATTGACCGTTATTATATTTACCACGGTTAATAAAAGTGCCGCTGCAATTTGTGATAAAATTATTAGTCTCATTATTATTGATGTAGTTATTGCAATAAAAATAATTTCCGGTATAAAAGTTCATATATCCGTTATTATTCACACTGCCATGAACCATGTAAGTTCCACCATCGGTATAAGGAGAGAAAATTGTACCGCTATTATTCAAATCACCATAAACATTCAAATAGAAAACATCATTGGCACCATTAGCATTTCCAACATAACCATTATTTGTAAAATTACCATTTACAGTGAAATTGCCATGGTAGCCGTTCCAAATCCATGGCATCACTTTTCCATTTGTATTCAAAGTGAAATCCGAATTTATGGTAAGTCCGCCTGTATATATTGTATTATCGGCAGACCAATTTTTCAGATATGTTATATAACCGCTCGTCCACCATTGATAACCCAAGAAAGAATTATCCAAAGTGCTGATGTTCTGTGCATCAATTATTCCACCTGATACTCCAAAAACAGAGAATGAATCATGTAGAGTTAAAGTATTGGAACCCATATTTAAACATCCACCGTAAAGACAGATAAATCCTGATCCACCGAAATCAAGATTTGTCAGAGCATTAATCGTTGAAGATGATGACGAGCCAGCATAAATCTGGTTTCTTATTTGATTGACTGAACTTAAATTATGTAATCCTCCGGTAACATTAAAATTACCAGTCAAATTGCCATTATTAACTACATTCCCATTGACATTTAAAGCATAGTTGCCATAATTATTATCAAAATTTCCGATATTTGTTAAATTGCCTCCTAATTCACCATAAGGTACGTTAATCGTTCCGCTATTATTAAGATTACCTGCAATATTTAAATGAACATAAGCCCATGCACTCGGGTCTCTATCCACTAAACCGTAATTATTAAAATCCCCGGTTACACTGAGCATTCCCCAGTCCCAATTATATGAATGGTAATTATTCAATAATAATTTACCAGTAGGATAAAGTGTGAAGTTCCCTTCAAAAGTAATGTAGCCAATTCTCAAAGTTCTGTTTGCTGGCCAATTTCTTAGTATAGTTGTATAGCCTCCACCATAATTGCCTACTGATCCGGCATCAAGGGTATAAATGTTGGCAGCATCAATAGTTCCGTTGAAAATATAGGAATAATCCTTTAAAGTGAATGAATGGCTGTTCATATTAAAATTACCGCCATTCATATTTATTGAGCATTCACCGTTAAATGTCAAATCTGTCAATCCGGTAACGGTTGTCGATGTTGCACACGAAATATTCCCTGAGAAATATGAAGAATTTGATTGATTGAAATTATGGCCATTAGTTGTAAAATACAAATTTGTTGTCCAAACTCCATTATTTGTTACATCAGAATAAGAAATAATCGCAATTGAGCCATATTGATTAATTATAAAACCATTATTTTGTACAGTTCCATTTACTGTGAAATTACCGTAATTAATAGTTCCACTATTATTAAGATTACCGAGAATATTAACCGGAGCATAATAATTATTATTCAGACCCGGTGCAATTGTTCCGTTATTTGTTAAATTACCGTTTACCTGAAGATTTCCTACCCAACCATTAATGTAAACTGGCAAAATCTTACCCGTTGAAGTTAATGTAAGATCACTTGTAGTATTCAGCCATCCTATATTTAAAGCAGAATTTCCATTCCAATTTTTCAGATATGTAGGCGGATTCCATTGATAATTCCATTCACCGAGATAAGCATTGTTTAAGGTATAAACATTTGCTGCGTCAATTAATCCGTAAACAAGATAAATGTTATCTTTTATTGTTAAAGTATTAGTACCCATCACGATAGCGCCGTTATACATATTAATCGGTGAAGATCCTCCAAAAGATAAATTACTGAGTGCAGTAATGGTTGTCGATGGTATTGAATAATTAAAGAAAACAGCATTATCAAGGCTTCTACCAGTCGCAAAACTCAGATTATGATTTCCACCGCTAAACCTAACAGGGCCAAGAACATAACCATTATTTGCAAGATCACCAGTCAAAAGACAGCGTACATTAGTATTTACCGTTCCGGAGCTGCCAGTGCTCAATCCGTTATCAATCACAATCTGATAAATATCATTTTGATTCGAGTTTGGATGTATAGAAATTTTTCCGTTGACAGTTAAAGCTCCATTAACCCATAATTGACAATTTGATGCCGATCCGTTTAATCCTACACTTTGAATGGCTCCGTTACTGTTAAGAGTTAAATTTGAAGGAATCCGCAAATATCCGGTATTTAATATCCCGCTTCCATTCCAGTTTTTCAAATAAGTATAATTTGATTCTCCACCACCGGAGTATAGCCCAAGCCACGAATCATTATTACAATTCAAATACTGAGCATCAATAGTTCCGTTATAAATATTAAATGAATTATTCAGAGTCAATGAATGATTTCCTGCATTCAAATATCCACCGTTCATATTGAAATTACTCGAACCGAAGAAATTCAGATTTGTTAAAGCTGTAATAGTTGTAGATGATACAGAATTATAAAAATAAGAGTTAAAAGTAGCACTTGAGCCTTGCGAAACATCATGGTTAGATGAGGATAAATAATAATATCCTGACATTAAACCATTGTTAATTAAATTTCCGTTAATAGTTAAATAATTAGTACCATATAAATTTTTACCATTATTAACGGTAATATCTACTGCACCAGCATCGGAATTCACATTCACAGGGCCATCAATTTCAACATCATTTGAAGAAATTGGAGCCACTCCCCCAATCCAGGTATTTGGGTCATTCCAGTTACCGCCGATAGTTGTGGATACAATAGTGGATCTTGAAGTTGTAAATGTCTGCGAGCTGCCATAGCTTGTACCGGCATAATTTGTTGCATAAGCACGAAGATAATACTTAGTATTTGCATTTAAACCGGTTACTGAACTTGAAAAAGAACCTGTTGAGCTACCGTCGCTTGTATGAGAATCAAGAACTGTCGGATTATCTGACGTTGACCAACAAACTCCACGTGCAATCAAAGGATTTCCACCGTCATTAGTCACATTTCCACCACTTGTAGCAGAATTAAAACTAATATTATTCACGGTTGAAGAGCTTACCGTTGGATAAATATAGAATAAAGATGCTGCAGCTCTATGATTTAGCACTGTATTGATACCATCATACTGATCCTGCCAGATAAACATTGAGCCACCAGTTCCATCAGAAGCCAACATAGGAGTTTGTTGAGTATTAGCTGCAGACCATACGGCTAAACCGTTTGAAGTCCACTGAGGGCTGCCACTTGAATTAATTTTTTGAGCATATATATCATAATCAGAGCCATTGCGGTAATCTTGCCAGATAATAACAGCGCCACCACTAACATCAGCGGTGATTTGAGGATAAATCTGTGTACCTGAAACAGTGCATATAGGTATTCCCTGACTTGTCCATACATAATTTCCGGTTGAATTTAATTTTTGAGCATAAATATCCCAATTATTGCTTCTGTAATCATGCCATGTAAAAATAGCACCGCCGCTGCCATCACTGCACTGCTTAACTCCATATTGATCATTACCGACTGTACAAACCCACATGCCATTATAAGTCCAAAGCTGATTTCCTGATGCATTAACTTTTTGAGCGTAAATATCCCACTGATTTGAACTACGATAATCCCACCATGAAATAATTGCACCACCGCTGCCATCAGGAATAATTTCGGGACTCTGTTGTGTATAACCATTAGCAATCAGATTAATTCCATTAGCTGTCCAAACCGTCGAACCACTTGAATTTATTTTTTGAGTATATATATCCCAATTATTATTTCTATTATCATGCCAAGTAATAATAGCACCGCCGCTGCCATCACTGGCTATCTTCTGACCCGATTGATTACCAGCAGCTGTACATATTGCCATTCCATTATTAGCCCAAGAGAATGTTCCGCTTGACGAAACCTTTTGAGCATAAATATCCCAATTATTATTTCTAAAATCATTCCATGTGATAACAGCGCCTCCAGAGCCATCAGAACAAATTTGTGGCCATTCCTGAGCTCCTGCTGCATTACATACCGAAATACCATTGCTTGCCCACTGAGCAGTACCTGAAGAATTAATTTTTTGTGTATAAATATCCAATCCACCAAATCGCTGATCAGACCAAGATATAATTGCTCCACCGTTTCCGTCGAGGGTTAACTGAGGATTTTGTTGCCCATAAGCTGAATTGCATACGATTACTCCACCTCTTGTCCACTGTTCAACTCCGTATTGATCAACTTTTTGAGCATAAATATTCCAATTTCCGTTATTTTCCTGCTGCCAGACATAAATATAATTCCCTGAGCCGTCACTAACTACTTGCTGTGCTATCTGATCATCAATTAATGTACTTTGATTGTCCAGAGTATTATTAGTTGCTATATTAGAAAATGTGCCACTGCTATAATCCTGCCATGATAGCATTGCTCCACCGCTACCATCACTTGCAATCTGTGGATTGGTTTGATCCATCACTGCTGAACCAAAGGCTATACCATTCGATGTCCAGCGGTTTGTCCCATTCAAATCAATTCTTTGAGCATATATATTATAATCTGAGCCATTACGATAATCTTCCCATGCTATTATTGCTCCTTGACCACCATCGCTTGTTATAGTAGGATAAATCTGAGTATTGCTTGCTGTACAAACAGGAACGCCCTGATTTGTCCAGTCCATACCACCTTCGTTGTTCACACGTTGAGCATAAATATCCCAATTATTATTTCTATAGTCATGCCATGCAATAATTGCTCCACCCTCTCCGTCGGCTACCATTTTATTGCCATATTGATCGGCACCGGTTGTTACTATAGGGATACCGGCTCCTGTCCATAATTGATTACCCGAAGCATCAACTTTTTGTGCATATATATCCCATTGATTCGATGGTCTGAAATCCATCCATGACACAATAGCCCCACCATTGCCATCGCTAACAATTTCAGGATTATTCTGATTAAAAGAAACCCAGCAAATATTGATACCATTTGCTGTCCATTGAATACCACCAGCTGAATTAACTCTTTGAACATAAATATCCCATCCACCTGTCCTGAAATCTTCCCATGTAATTATTGCACCACCTGAGCCATCAGAACAAATAACAGGTGCTTCCTGATGATTAGAAGCATTACATATTGCAACATCATTTGCCCATGTGATTGTTCCGCTCGATGATATTTTCTGAGCAAAAATATCCCAATTGTTATTTCTGTAATCCTGCCATGTTATTATTCCACCTCCATTGCCATCGCTTGTTAATTGTGGCATTTGTTGTACACCGCTTGAGGTACTTACTCGATTTCCCTCAGAAGCCCACTGCACAATTCCATTATTATTTAACTTTTGAGCATAGATAACAGTAATCCCACTTCTTTTGTCATCCCAGGTTAATATCACTCCACCATTGCCATCACTTATTAGTTGAGGATTTTCCTGTGAGGATATAGCAGTACAAACCGGAACACCACCAGATGTCCATAATTCAGTGCCAGAGGTATTAACCTTCTGAGCATAAATATCCCAATTTCCATTCCTTGCATCTTGCCAGACATAAATATAATTACCTGTGCCATCACTTGTAATTTTCTGATTTATCCTGTCAAGGTCAGAGACATTAGATAATGAATTAGTATTAAGCATTCTAATTTCACTACTATTGGATGTGCGGAAATCAGTCCAGGTAATCATAGAACCATTAATGTTATTAGTTGCCATTTGAATTGTATTTTGGTCATTGGCTGCATCACAAATAAGAATACCATCTTTTGACCATTTAGTTGTTCCATCAGATTTTATTCTTTGTGCAAATATATTATAATCGGTACCATTGCGATAATCAATCCATGAAACTATCGCTCCGCCACTACCATCGCTTGATAGTTCTGGATTGTATTGATTATTTGAAGCATTGCATATTGCCGCACCTGTGGGAGTCCACTGCTGTCCTCCTTCAGTATTAATTCTTTGTGCATATATATCATAATTGCTTGAACCGTTTCTATCATCCTCCCATGCTACTATCACTCCTCCATTACCGTCACTGATTTGTTTCATTGCATAATTATTATTCCCTTGGGAACAAACGGGTACACCTTGACCAGTCCATAGAGTATTGCCATTAATATCAATTTTCTGAGAATAAATATCCCAATGCCAATACGGTCTGTTATCCCACCAAGTTATAATAGCACCACCATTGCCGTCACTGTTAATCTCAGGATATTGCTGATCGTAACTGGACCAACAAATTCCAGTTCCGTTATTTGCCCACTTTGTGGCTCCTGATGCATCAATTCGTTGAGCATAAATATCCCATGCACCTGTCCGTAAATCCATCCATGTAATAATGGATCCGCCATTCATATCAATAGTCATTTTCTGTGATATTTGTTTATTTGTAGCATTGCAAATCATTACACCGTTACTTGTCCATGTAACCGTTCCACTTGAAGTAACTTTCTGTGAATAAATATCCCAATTGTTATTTCTATAATCAAGCCAAGAGATGATAGCTCCACCACTGCCATCAGAGCAAATCTGTGAAGTGTTTTGAGTGGAAGGAGCCGTACAAATCGGAACTCCGTTTGCAGCCCACTGAACCGAACCATTTGTATTTATTTTTTGTGCAAAAATATCATTCATACCGCCGCGCCCATCCTGCCATGTGATAACAGCACCGCCATTACCATCACTGACTAACTGAGGCTGTTCCTGACTAAATATTGAAGTACAAACAGGAACTCCGCCGGCTGTCCAAAGCTCGTTTCCGGCTTCATCAACTTTCTGAGCATATATATCCCAATTTCCATTTTTTTCGTCTTGCCATGTATAAATATAATTCCCATTTCCGATAGCTACAATTTTTTGATTTAATCTATCAATATCATGTGTAGAATTAAGGGTTGAAGTATTGACCAATACCAGATTGGAGCTGCTCTGGCTGTAATCAGTAAATATTATCATCTGACCGATGGCTCCATTAGAAGCCATTTGAATTGAGTTTTGATTATTAGCAGCATTTGAAATTAGAACTCCGTTATTTGTCCAACGCGGAACACCGGCAGATGTTACTCTTTGTGCATATATATCATAATCGCTACCATTTCGTAAATCAATCCACGATACGACTGCGCCACCACTTCCGTCTGAGCAAATCATAGGATTATATTGTTGATTGTTTGCATTGCATAATAGCACTCCATCTGCTGACCACTGCTTTTCACCGCCTGCATTTAATTTTTGTGAATATATGTCCCAGTTACCTGCACGATCATCCTCCCATGTTACAATTATTCCACCGTTACCGTCAGAGACTTGCTTTATTGCATAATTATTATTCCCTTGGGTACAAACTGGAACACCTTGTCCTGTCCATAATGTATTGCCGTTAAAATCAATTTTTTGTGAATATATATCCCATTGATAATAGGGTCTGCTGTCCCACCAAGTGATATTAGCTCCACCATTTCCGTCGCTGATAATTTCAGGATACTCCTGATCATAACTTGTCCAGCATATTCCTGTTCCGTTGGCTGTCCATTGTGGAGTACCTGTTGGATCTATACGTTGCGCGTAAATATCCCAGCCACCGTTGCGAAAATCCATCCAGGTGATAATTGCTCCTCCATTCATATCTGTTACTAATTTTGGATTTGTTTGATGATTAGTACTATTGCAAATAACTACTCCATCGGTTGTCCAGGTAACAGTTCCGCTTGAATTTACATGTTGTGTAAAAATATCCCAATTATTATTTCTAAAATCTTGCCATGTAATAATTGCTCCACCATTACCATCAGTGGAAATCTGAGGAGAATATTGAGTTCCAAAAGCAGTAGACACAGGTATTCCCTGACTTGTCCATTGAGATACACCGTTTGAATTCAGTTTTTGAGCATAAATATTTCCATTTCCATTTCCATTTCGTGTATCTTCCCATACTATAATAACCCCGCCATTGCCATCGCTGATAAGTTGAGGATTTTGTTGTGAATAAGGTGTTGTACAAACAGTAACACCACCGGAAGTCCACTGTTCAGTTCCCGCTGTATTAACTTTCTGAGCATAAATATCCCAATTACCGTTTCTTTCATCTTGCCAAACATATATATAATTACCGTTTCCATCTGTGATCATCTGTTCATTCAATTTATCATTATCACCAGTTCCGCTCAATGAACTTGTATTCACAAGCCCAATCTGTGTTTTGGCAGAATTGCTTTCATCCATTATAGAAATCATTACACCGTTTTGTCCGTTTGAAGCAAGCTGAGAATTATATTGGTTATTAACAGCATTAGATATTACAACACCATTAGAAGCCCATTTTAGAGTGCCCACGGGATTAATCCGTTGAGCATAAACATCATAATTAGTCCCATTGCGATAATCTTGCCATGAAATAACAGCGCCACCGCTCCCATCGGTGCATAAACGTGGATTATACTGCTGATTAGCAGCATTACACACCATTAATCCTTGACTTGTCCACTGCATATCACCTTGATTGCCAACTTTTTGAGCATAAATATCATAATTACCTGCCCGCCAATCCTGCCAAGCAAGAATAGCTCCGCCAAAACCATCACTCGTTAATTTAAGAGCTCCTTGTTCGTTGCCTTCTGTACAAACGGCCAGACCATTACCTGTCCATATTGAATTACCGTTTATATCTATTTTCTGAACATATATATCGCTTTGATAATATGGCCTGCGATCAACCCAACCTATAATTGCTCCATTATTTCCATCAGAAATTATTTCCGGAGCATATTGATCATTTCCAACGCTACATATATTTATTCCATTAGCAGCCCATTGAATCTGACCAGTACTATTTACTCTTTGTATATAAATATCCCAGCCGCCAGTCCGTAAATCCTGCCAAGTTATTATTGCTCCACCTAAATCATCAGTTGAAATTTTAGGATTATTCTGAGCATTAGTAGCAGTGCAACTTGGAACTCCTTCGGCAGCCCAGCTCAGATTACCACTTGAATTAATTCTTTGTGTAAAGATATCCCATTCACCACGTCGATAATCCTGCCACGTTACAATCGCTCCACCAGAGCCATCAGTGGTTAATTGCGGGATTTCCTGATCAGATGGATATTGACAGACCGGATTACCGTTAGTTACCCACTGGATGACTCCACTTGAATTTACTCTCTGTGCAAATATATCAGAACAGCCACTGCGCGTATCTTCCCACACTATAATAGCACCACCGTTGCCATCACTTGTTAACTGGGGATTTTGTTGAGAATATAATGATGTACATATCTGAACACCGCCTGCAGTCCAAAGTTCTGTACCTGATGGATTGACTTTCTGAGCATAAATATCCCAATTACCATTACGCAAATCCTGCCAGACATAAATATAGTTCCCGGAGCCATCAGTTATAATATTTTGATTAGCTTGGTCATTATTAAGAGTAGTTGTATATGCAGCAGTATTCTGAATATATAAATCAGAATTTCCATTACGAGTATCCTGCCAGAAGACCAAAGCATTGCCATGTCCGTCACTTGCAATGACCGGGGCTGTTTGATTAAGTGTAGCACTACTAATTGCAACTCCCTGACTTGTCCATCTATTCACACCTTCTGAAGTTATTCTCTGGGCATACACATCCCAAGCACCACTTCTATAGTCTTCCCAAGCGATTATTGCGCCTCCACTGTTATCCGAACAAATTTGCGGTACATCTTGTGTATTACCGGCACTACACACTGCAAGTCCCTGACTTGTCCAATAAATACTGCCATCAGTTTTTATTCTTTGTGCATAAATATCCCAATTACCTGCTCTCCAATCAGCCCAAGTGATTATAGCACCACCATTGCCATCAGCGGTCAATTGCTGGCTGCTTTGTTCATTCCCTTCTGTACAAATTGCAACACCATTGCCAGTCCAAAGTACTGTACCATCGGCAGCAACTTTTTGTGCATAAATATCAGACTGATAATAAGACCTGCGATCTAACCAAGAAACAATAGCCCCACTATTTCCATCAGCTATGATTTGTGGATAGGTTTGATCATTTCCAACTGCACAAATATTAACTCCACCTGAAGTCCATTGAACAGTTCCACCTGAATTAACTCTCTGAACATAAATATCCCAGCCACCAGTGCGTAAATCCTGCCAGCTTATGATTGCTCCTCCGGTTAAATCACTGCAAACGACCGGATTAGTTTGTTCATTTCCAACTGTACAAATATCAACTCCGCTACTGTTCCACTGAATTGTTCCATTTGTATTTATTCTCTGAGCGAAAATATCATGATTTGTATTTCTTGTATCTTGCCATGTAATAATTTCGCCTCCGCTGCCATCACTGGTTAACTGAGGATATTCCTGATCACCGGAACCTGTTATTATTGCAATACCATCAACTGCCCATTGAATCTGACCGTTTGAATTAATTTTCTGTGCATAAATATCCCATGTCGAACCACTTCTGTTATCCTCCCATGTGATTATTGCTCCGCCGCTGCCATCTGATATTAATTGAGGATTTGCCTGACTGCCAGTTGCACTACAAATTACTATTCCATCATTTGTCCAGGCCATCTGCCCGTTTGCATTAACTCGTTGAGCATAAATATCACGGCTGCCTGTGCGTTCATCCATCCATGTCATAATATAACCACCGTTTCCGTCAGGACATATTTTCTGTGCTGTTTGATTACCTAAAGCAGTACAAACGGAATTATTTTGCGTCGGGTCATTCAACCAACTTGTTGTTGTAAATGTCTGAGAGCTGCCATAGCCGGTTCCTGCAGAATTTGTGGCATAAGCTCTTAAATAATAAGTAGTATTTGGAGTAAGGTTACTGATTGTACTTGAAAAAGTACCAATATCAGAAGCATCGTTTGAATGAGAATTAAGTATGGTCGGAATATCGCTTGTACTCCAGCATACACCGCGAGAAGTGACGGCCGATCCGCCATCACTGCTAATATTTCCACCGGAGATAGCCGAATTATATGAAATATTTGAAATCGGATTTGTAGAAATAGTGGGTAACTGAAGACTATACAGTGTTAAAATTTCAGCATCTGTTAATATTCTATTATATAGTCTAAAATCATCTAATTTGCCTGTAAAATACTCAATACCACCAACAGGTGAGACTCCCATATAAAAATTATCAGTAGTAACAGGTAATTGTTGATTGTAAGAATTTGATGAAACAAAATTACCATTAAGATAAAATTTTACAGTTGATGAAGATCGATTATAAGACATCGAAAGGAAATACCATGTATTCAAATTAATGTTATAATTATATACAGATTCAGTCCAATTGATCCAGAAGCGCTCTCCATTACCGTAATATTTATCCAGAACAAATTCCCAACCGTTTGAACTTCCGAAACCACCAGAAATTTTATTAATTAGAGTTCCATAAGAAGCTGCTGTCATATTGATCCAGCCTGAAATTGTCAGGATACTGTTTTGCTCAATTGAATTGATCAAAGTGCTGCTTGGTGCAGAAATATAGCTGCTCCCATTAAAATAATAAGCACTATTTGGAACACCAAATCTATCAGTTGTCAGAGTAGCACCGGTAACTGATCCATTATGACCGTTTCCGCTCATGTCATTTGCATTGCTATTGAATGGGAAATATGCTACCAGACCATTTGTAAGATTATTTGTGGTTGTAAATGTTTGATCACTACCATAACTTAAACCATCACTATTTGACGCAAAAGCGCGTACATGGTAAATTATCCCTGATGTTAGGCCACTAATAGTGATTGAATAAGAACCGGAACTGCCGCTTATTGTAGCTGAATTTCCTGAAATCGTAGGATTAGCACTTGTGCTCCAACACACGCCACGTGTAACTGGGAGTCCCCAGTCGTTGGTAACATTACCTCCGGCAAGAGCCGTGTTGTTGGATATATTGGATACTATTGACGTTGTTACAACCGGAACTTGTTCACTATAAAGTGCTTGTATTTCAGTAGTAGATAAAACTCGATTATAAAATTTCAAATCATCGATAATACCATTGAAATATCTTCCACCGCCGCCCCATTGTCCGACCCTGAGATACTGATCGGAATAATTTATATTTGAAGCTGTATTAACAGTACTAATTAGAGAGTTGTTTAAATAGCCCTTAATTCCATCCTGAGATTTTATTAAAACAAAATGATACCAAGTATTTGCAGATAATACAGGGAACTGTATAGAGCCTACATTAGCAGCTCCCCATGAGAAACTGTTTATAGAACCTCCATCCATTTGCATAACAAAATTCAGATATGAGTTATGATTATTGTCCAAAATATCGGCATAAGTCTGCTGAGTAGATGCAGGATTTACCCATAATGAAATAGAAAATGTCTGATAACTGAAATACGATCCTAGATCGACATCACCATTACCCCCAAAATAATAAGCGCTATTTGGATTTCCAAATCTGTCACTTGTCGGAGAAACATTATTAGGAGTGCCATTGTGGCCATTTCCGCTCATATCATTTGCATTGCCGTTGAATGGATACCATGCAATAAATCCTTGAGTAATATCATTTGCTGTTGTAAATGTTTGCTCGCCACCATAGCTTAGTCCGAAGCTATTCGATGCAAAAGCACGTACAAAATAAGTAGTTCCTGATACTAATCCACTAATATTAGCGGAGAATGTCCCCGTAGTTCCTGCTGTAGTTGCAGAACTGACTGAGACAATCGGGTTAGGTGAATTACTCCAGCAAATGCCACGGCTTGAAATCGTTGACCCACCGTCACTTGTTACATTACCGGCAGCTACAGCCCCTACTGTACTAATATTTGATACAGCAGTTGTTGTCACAAACGGTGATGAATTTGTTGTAAATGTCTGGTCGCTGCCATAGCTCAGTCCATCAATATTTGATGCAAAAGCACGAACATGATAAGTAACACCGGACGTTAATCCTGTTATAGCTACACTATAAGTACCGGAACTACCGCTTGTTGTGGCAGAATTACCCGATATAGTCGGATTAGCATTTGTGCTCCAGCAAACACCACGTGTAACTTGAGGAGCACCGGTGTTGGTTACATTTCCAGTCACATCTGCTGAATTTGTTGTTATATTAATTATAGAAGATGTTGTAATAGACGGAGGAGCTTCGGTATATAGTGTTTGAACTTCAGTTGAGGATAAAACTCTGTTATAGAACTTCAAATCATCGATATTACCACCAAAGTATCTTCCACCGCCGCCCCATTGGCCTACTCTAAGGAATTGGTTAGAATATGTAATATTTGTTGTTGTGTTTACTGTTTGAATCAGATTCCCATTTAAATATCCAAGTAAACCATTAGGTGATTTTATAAAAACAAAATGACTCCATGTATTTGAAGGAAAGTAAATAGGGTAAATTTGTCCTACAGGCTGAACTGCAAAATAAAAAGTATTTAATAAGCTTCCATTTTGTTGAAATTCAAAATTTGTACCAGCACTGTGATTATTATCCAGAATGTCCGCATAATCAAATTGAGCTGTATAAGGATTAACCCAGAGCGAAATTGAGAAAGTCTGATATGTGAAATATGAACCAAGATCAATTCCAGAAGAAGCATTAAAAAAATAAGCGCTATTTGAATGACCGAATCTGTCATTTACCAGTTGCACACCATTAGGAGTGCCGTGATGGCCATTGCCGCTCATATCATTTGCGTTTCCGCTGAATGGATACCAAGCAATAAAACCGGCAGTTATATCTTCGGCAGTAGTAAACGTCTGCTCACCACCATAGCTGATTCCAACGCTATTTGTTGCAAAAGCTCGTGCATAATAAGTTGTTCCGGAATTTAATCCGGTAAGGTTTAAAGAAAATGCACCGGTTGTACCACTTGTTGTAACAGTATTGCTTGATATAGTTGGTAGAGGAGATGTGTTCCAGCAAACACCACGTGAAGTAATTGTTGCACCACCGTCATCGCTAATATTTCCACCTCCTGATGCGGAATTAATCGTAATATTTGAGATTGACGATGTTGTTAAGGTCGGAGTTAAAATCTGATTTCCGGTAAAAATATAATTACCATCAACTCCAGCACAGAGTTTTGAGCCATTTGACGAAGAAGCAATCGAAAACCAATATTTACTCCCAGCAGAAGTTTGCTGATTCCATGAATTTCCTGAATCAGTTGAAGTATAAATATAATTACCATTGGCACAAGCCGCAAGTTTTAAACCATCTGACGATGAAGCGATTATGCCCCATCTTTTTGTTCCCGGTGATTGTTGTTCTAACCAAGTGTTGCCTCCGTCTGTCGAAGTATAAATATAACCATTATCAACAGTAGCGGCGAGTTTTAAACCATCCGACGAAGATGCAATTGAATTCCATCTTCTGCTACCTGAAGAATTTTGTTGAGTCCATGAACTACCACCATCTGTAGATGTAAAAATATACCCACTATACACAACAGCAGCTAATTTTGAGCCATCGGACGATGACGAAATAGAATTCCAGCTTTTCTTGGATGCAGTCTGAGACCATGTAGATCCACCATCTGTCGAAGTATATATATAGCCATTACTATAATCAACTGCAGCAAGTCTGCTACCATCTGAAGAAGATGTTATGCCTGTCCATGTATGATTACCTGAACCAGTTCTTGATGTCCATGAATTTCCTCCGTCGGTTGAAGTATAAATATAATCACCTTGTGGAGCAGCCGCTAATGTATTGCCATCAGAAGATGAGGTTATTGACCACCATGTTCGATTACCGGCACCTGTTCTTGCTGTCCAAGTGTTTCCTCCGTCAGTTGAGGTATATATATAGCCCCAGGAATCCACAGCCGATAGTTTAATACCGTCTGATGAGGATGCAACACAATACCAAGAATGTGTCCCTGAATTGGTCTGCTGAGTCCAGTTAAATGTTTGTGAATTGGCTGTTACAGCCATTATTAAGAACAATAAATAGAAGTAAATCTTTTTCATTGAGAATCCTACAATTTATAATAAAATATTTTTAATCATAAGTCTGTGAACTTTTATTGAAAAACAAAAACAGATGAACAAAATTTATAGCTTTAAATTTAAAAACTATATTTTATTCTGCCTGAAGAAGCTGAATAGTAGCCGCTAATTTATTTTTTAGATTAATAAAGTAAAATTATTTAATATATATATCCTTAGTATTTACCAGAATGCAAATTTAATAATTATTTTTATTTAATCCAAGACTTTTTACATCATTTTTAGCATATTTTTAGTAGGTTTTTTCATTAAAATTTCATATAAAATTTGCTATAAAACTTTGATAAATTTTTCAATAAAAATAAGATTATATGAGCTTTGATAAATGATTCCCTTTTAAAGAACAGAAATGACAATGCCGAAGAACACCAGCTATCCATACCCGAAAGGTAATGTTACTAAGATAAAGAAAATAATAATTCAAAATGTGATTAATTAACACAGCCCCGGTAATAGAAGGTAGAAAGAAGGATATGAGCATTTAGGATTAGAGTTAGAATAAATCAATGAATTATTTGCGCTGGACTCCCACTTATAAAAGAGGTATTTAGAAACAAGACTGATCCATTCACAATAAATCACCAAAAATTCAATAGCCCCGAGCCTGTCTCGAAAGCTGAATATTTGCCAAAATTGTCATTTTTGCGAATGCGGGAATCCCCTTCCAATACCGCTTTAAGGGATTTCTGCATGCGAGACTAACTCAATTAAATTGTAATTACATAGTTTAACTGGAGTACAATTCCTTATTTCTCAAGAATCGCTTCATTCAAAAATTCCATAAAAGGCAGGACTACACGAGCTTTCTTGCATATTATAGGAATTAGTTTATCAGAAAATACAATATCATAATCCAAATTATCAAATAAAGTGAAACCTTTCATCTTCAAGAATTCTCCTGCTGGATGATCTGACGGGAAACCGGGTGGTACGCGTTTTAATTTGCCTGAATCCCACATTTGGCGCATTTCTCCACGAATTTTCCTATCTTTTAATAATTCATCAAAATACTGCCAATCCTCAGCTATTCTTCTTCTTATGGCTTTCAACTCAGGTGATTCGGGAGCATGAATTCCAGCAGCAAAAAAAGATTCTTCAGGTGAATAATGAAAATAAATTCCAAGCCAATTATCGCGCCTGTCATCTGATTTTTCGGGAATGTAAGGGAAATAAATACCGAGATTTGTTTTATAGGGTTCTTTATTGGCACTGAATCGGATATCACGGTATATTCTGAAGGTTGATCGTTTAGGATCGGCAATATATGGCAATCTTTCACCGGCAAAAGCCATACCTACAGCACTAACAAATGCTTTAGCAGCATCTTTGACATATTTTTCATATCTGGGTTTATTGATCTCGAACCACTGGCGGTTATTATTATTTTTTAATTCGGAAAAAAAATTATGCATCTCGCTTGAGAATGACTGGAAGCCGGTATCTATAGATTTTTTCATATTATTTTATTAAATAATTCAACATCCTATTGAAGTCGAATAGATATCAAATTAATTGTAAAAGTACAATTTATAGATATTTCATTTTAAACTAATAATGATATTTTTTTGTAAAAGCATTTTCAGAATATTTTGTGAGTCGTTTATGAGCGGTTTTATTGATTGTTTAGTTTTGTCGAATTAATTTTGTGATATTGTTCTTTGAAAATAGTAAATAGATAACTGTTAATACCAATTCTTTTCAATCATACTATATATATTTTCTTGTTTCATCGTAGGAGAGACTGCGTGAAAACGATGAATTTCCAATGGAATGTCATTCCTGCGAATAAGCTTGGGTAAAAACTCCTTATTGCTGTCATTCCTGCGAATAAGCTTGGGTAAAAACTCCTTATTGCTGTCATTCCTGCGAATAAGCTTTGGTAAAAACTCCTTATTGCTGTCATTCCTGCGAATGCAGGAATCCCATAAGGTGCCATAGATTGGGATTCCTGCATTCGCAGGAATGACATTTTTGTTAAATATGTGGCTTTTGAGATAGCCTCATTGTAAGAATTTTAATCAGAAAATATACAAGATCAGAATTACTTTCGTGTGCTTCCAAAACTTCAATTAATACTTTAATTCGGAAAATGGCCTTTTTTTATGCAATTTTATGCAAACAGCAATGTATTGGGCTGCTGGAGCTATGAGTTGTTGCATAACTGATTATGCAAATGTATGCAAATGAGCTGCCGATTTGCTTCGGAAAATGGCCTTTTTTTATGCAATTTTATGCAAACAGCAATGTATTGGGCTGCTGGAGCTATGAGTTGTTGCATAACTGATTATGCAAATGTATGCAAATGAGCTGCCGATTTGCATAGTTTTTGTGCAAATGAATAAATCTTAGATAATATTTTTATTGAAAATAAGTTAATTTTTTATATCTTTTAATTAATATTATATGTTAGCCTAAATATTTATTAAAGATTTCCTATTTAATGCCGAAAATTGATTTTAGTTAGTTTAATTATAATAATTAGGGAGTTTTCAATGCACGTTACAGCATCATCAACAACAAATTCAGTATATTTTTCAACTGAAAAAACCGGCGGAAAAAATACCAGCAACAGCAAAGAATCAATTAACACAAATACTCAGATAAAAGATTTGCTTACTCTTTCGGTTCAGGCAAAGAATCTAAGCCAAGCAGCATCTGCCGCGGGCGACTTAGACCATGACGGAGATTCCAAATAGAGTTATTAAGTTTTAAAGTTTTAATAATTTTTATTTGAAATTGTCGTATGAAGGAATAGGACTGAGGCTGTGTGAAAACGAAGGAATTCTTGGCATTGTCATTTCCCCTACCATAAAAACGAAGCATTAATCAAAGCCTTAGAATAACATAATTTTAAGGCTTTTTTTATAAAATTGGGGTAGCAATAACAATTTAATTAAGTGAAGTTGATTATTTTTGATAATTATTTTCTTCGATATCTTGAAATGAATATACCGGCTATAATAAAACAAAGCCCTGCCAGTGAGCTTAGCAGTATCTTTTCACCGATTACTATACTAATAAAGAACAAGGATAGAAACGGTGAGAGATAAACATAAGAACTAAGTGTTGCTGCATTCCGTGCGACTTTCATTGCTGCTGACCATAAAACAAATGTAACTCCCATTTCAAAAGTACCAATATAAACGCAACTTAATAATGAGATTGTACTATATTGTGGCATTTCATCAAAAATTAGTAAATAAATAAGTATCAGAGCGGTTCCTGAACAGAAATTAAGAAATAACCCGATGATTCCATCTATTTTATTTCTTGTATTGATTGTCCAATAACTTGCCCAAACTAAGGAACTGCTTAAAGCAAGAACTACTCCCAAAGTATTAGAAAATTCGAGGTTAAATCGCCCTTTGGTTGCAATTATGATAACTCCGAAAAAGCTGATTAACAGCCCTGTTAAAGTCAGAATACTAATTTTTTGTTTTAAAATCGGAATAGAAAGTAAAGCTACTGCCAATGCCCATGTGTAATTAAGGGTTAATGCTTCCTGTGCAGGTAATAATGAGTATGCTTTAAATAAAATCAAATAATACAAAAACGGATTCAATGCTCCCATAGCAAGATTTGAAAGTATTTCCTTTTTACTATAACCCCTTAAAAGATATATTTTTTTGGTAGTGACAATAAAAATTAGAAATATTATCAGTGAAAATATAGAACTAAAGCAAAGTAATTGTATTGGATTCAACTCCTTTAATCCTATTTTAAAGGCACTGGCAACGGTTGACCAGAATAGTATAGCAAAAGCAGCTAATATATAGGCTTTTTTTTCAGTATTCATTTCTGATAGAACGAATTTTTAAGAACAATATTGATTCCGAAAATTTGAGCAGGTTAAATTTTGAAAATTTATTAGTAAATTACTTTAAAATATGTCTAATCTTCATTAATTTCTTTTTCAAACTTTTTAAAATCAACAGAATGCCTAAACAAAAACCAGTTCAAACTGACTGGAATACATATTATAAAAGCCCATCAAAAATTGCAATCTTTGCACGTAGTCTTATTGCCAAGAGATTCGTCAAATTAATAAAGAAGCATTATATTCTTGATTCCGGTAGTTCTATTGCTGAACTTGGCGGAGCGAACAGTCTTTATTTTGATTTTATCAATAATAACTTTGCATTTGGAAAATTCACAGTGATTGATAATAATGAGACTGGGCTTGAGATTTTCCGCAACCGACTTAAAGGAGATAACAGAATTGAATTCAAAAATATAGATATATTAAACTATTTTTCAGAATTTCAGTTGGATTTTGTTTATAGTATAGGATTAATTGAACACTTTTCGAAAGAAGATACAGCCAAAGCCATAAAAACCCATTTTGAGATGGCCAAACCAGGTGGGATAGTAATCATTGCATACCCAACACCGACATTTTTATATAGAATAACTCGTTGGCTTGAGGAAATTACCGGAACGTGGGAATTTCATGACGAAAGACCATTAAAATATGAAGAAGTGAATGCAATTGCTTCAAAATTTGGCAAAATAAAAGCCAGAACAATAGTCTGGCCGATTTTCCTTACTCAAGAACTCTTGGTATTTATTAAAGAGTTATGAGTTGAAGAATTAAGTCTTCTTTCTTCTTTTCTTCTTTCTTCTTTCTTCTTCTAATTCCTATTTCTTCTTCTACCTTCTACCTCCTACTTTCTACCTTCTACCTTCTATAACCGTGCCCGGAACAGGAGTCGAACCTGCATGAGGATACCCTCACTGCGCCCTGAACGCAGCGCGTCTGCCAATTCCGCCATCCGGGCGGTTTTAGAAGGTAGAAAGTAGAAGGTAGAAAGTAGAAGGTAGAAGAAGAAATAGGAGTAAGAATTAGAAGAAGAAAGAAGAAAGAATAGAAAAAAGAAGAAAGAAGAAAGAATAGAAAAAAGAAGAAAGAAGAAAGAAGAAAGAATTAGATTTCAAAGAACGGGGAGTGATTTACTTTTAACGACTTTTTAGGAACGTTTGGAACGAATATTTTTTAATATTGTATATAAAATTTTGCTTAACTCACTATAAAGATTTTCAAATTTATCAAATTCCTTAATATTTAGGTCACCAGTTACAGTTAAAAGCTCTAACCAATAATGAGTTTCAATCAATTCTTTATACGCAATATGCATTTTAGAGATGTAATCTGGTTCGGAAACGGACCCCTGAGCTTCTGCAACATTTGCACCAATTGCTGTTCCGGATCTGAGAATTTGTTTAATTAGTTCCTTTTCTTTGCCATCAGATTCCAAATTTCTCGTCAAAATAACGATATATTTAGCAAATTCAAGAGCTTTATCATACAAATTATTTCTTTTCTCGCCACCAATCATATCAATTAAGTATTTAGTTACAAATTATATATTTCTTTCTTCTTCTTTCTTCTTCTTTCTTCTTCTTTCTTCTTTCTTCTTCTTCTTCTACCTTCTACTTTTCTACCTCCTACCTTCTACCTTCTATAACCGCGGTGAGGGTGGGATTCGAACCCACGGAAGAGTTGCCCCTTCAACGGTTTTCGAGACCGCCCGATTCAACCGCTCTCGCACCTCACCAAGTTGTCAGGTTACAGATTACAAAAATACGATATTTTCATGAATTAGCAAATTAATCCTAAAATAAAGAGAGGATTATTTAATCGGTAAACGCCGGAACTCATTTCCGTCAAAATAAATATATGTCATAGATGAATTTAATGGTTCAATAGAAATGTTCAAATTAGAAAGTAGAATAGAATTATCATAAAATGATGAAATATAAAACTGGTAATCTTTTGTTGATTTTTCGAAGTTAAATATTTTCAAGGTATTAATTTTGGTTGAGTATTCAGGTATAAATCTACCGTTAATAAGGGAGATAAAAAATTCTGAATCAGATTTTTTATAAATTTTAAATTTAAAATTTTCGAATAACTCGGTGCGTACAGGAGAAAAAACATCAATATTCTTATTTTTACAAAACCATTCAACGGCTTGCTGCAAGCCAATTTTCATAGAATTTACATCTTCAATTTTATCAGGAGCTGCCCAAACAGTAAGTTTAGGGGTATTAATTTTAAGAGAAATCAAGCTATTCAATGCAAAATTGGTTTTTTGACCACAGTATTTCCATTTTTCAATTAGCAGGAAATTTTGATAAATTATAAAGGAGAATATTAAGAATAGCAAAACCAAATAAATTTTAAAGTATTTTTTGACATATAAAGCAGTTAAATCCGAGATAAAAGCCGACAAGGCAATAAACAACCCTAATGATGCAGAAAGAACGTACCAACGCTTTAAAAAGGCACATGCAGGTACAATAAAAATAATAAACCAACCTAATCCAAACCAAAAATTTTTATTAGATATAATTCCATTCTTTTTTAAAAATTTAAAAAAGAAAAAGAGAAGAACGACAGAAAGACAAAGAAATGAAATAAAGAATAACGTTGAATTGTAGAATGAGCTAAAAAGTTCCAATGAATGAGCAGAAAAAAAAGACAACAGGATATACCCGATAAAATTTTTCACATTTTCGATAGAAATGAAGGTGCTTTGTGAATAAGATTGAAACGGATTCCCAAGATTATTGGAATATCTATATATTAAGGAAATCAGAATTAAAAGGATTGAAATTGAAATTGAATAGATCATTGTTTTAACATTCTTATTTGGTTTTGTTTCAAGAAGAAAGAAAGCTAAAGGCAGAAGTACAGCAGAATATGCAGATTCTTTACTTAAAATTGAAAGTATAAAGAAGATAAAATAATAATAAACGGCAGTCTTTTGACCATTCAAATATTTAAAATAGAATGTTGCAGCATTAAGAATAAAAATTGATACCAAAACATCTCCATTGCCGGCAATCCACATTAGAGCTAATTCATGAGTAGTCAAAATTGAAAAGAGAATTGTGATAATGGTAGAAATTTTAGATTCAATGCCAATAATCTTTATAAAACGAAACAAAGAAATTGATAAAGTTACGTATAGCAGAAGAGAGACTGCGCGGAATGGGACGGCGGAATACCCAAAGAGAAAAATTATAAGGCTATGGAATATATTTGACAGCGGACGCCAGTAAATACCGGAAATATCCTTATTCCAAAATGGTGAGAAACAATCAAGGAAAGTATGAGGATGATGAAAACTTAAAATTTGGAAATCATCGTTCAGAAAGGGAATTTGCAGGATCGATGACCAAGCAGTCAGAACACAAATAGAAATAATTAAAATTGAAAATAGAGATTGTTTATTAAAAGGAACTTTCATTTATTATTTTTTTGATATTTCATACATCTTAAAAATAATAAAATTCCAGATTAATTCGGTTATCTGAGATAAATTATTTCAGAAGCTGAAGATTTATAGTAGCTCTTGAAATTTCTATGGTAGGATCCTCAATAGGATTAGCTATGAATACCATTTCATAAATACCTTGAGATGCCAATCGAGGAGATTCATAAGTAAATTCATATTCACCTCTGTTTTTCCTAACTCGGTCAATTATTGTTGAGATCTCATTTCCAACAATATCAAAGACTTTAATAGTTAAATAAACATCATCATCCACACGGTAAAAGATTTTGGTTTTATCAAAAAACGGGTTTTGTTCAGGAGTTGCTTTAACTATTGCAGCATGAGGTACATCCACTGTGTCCCAAGCCAGATCGTGAATATTACCGGCAAAATCCTGATATTGTAATAAATAATAATATCTCACACCGCGGAATGGGACGGAGTCGTAGTGGAATTCATATTTGAAACCCGTTGAGGTACTACCCTTGCCTTCTAATGCTTTTTCTTTAGGCTTGGTAGAATTTCTATAATCTGCAACCACATCGTTATAATAAATTTTGTCGGTATTGGAGTATTTTGATTTAACTCCACGTCTTACAATAAAACCTTTATTCTCTTTTTCACTCAGGGTTTCCCAATACAAAGTATCCTTTTTCTCATGTGTATATTCAGCAACAAAACTAATTAATTCCATCTTCTGGACAAGGGTATCTATATGGAAGTCAACTTTGACTCTTTCATGATCAATCATTTCAAGGTTATCATTAGCACTATAATATCTGCCATTTTTTTCATCAACAGAATCATAGCCTAATTTGAAAGCACAAGCTTGATAATAATTATAAGGTTTCGAAAACTCTATCCTTGGTGGTATATACGAACCATCTTTTGAAATAAGACGAAACTTCCCAATTTTAATATCATGATCATACATAACAGAATCACAGTCATTATAATCTCTTGGGCCAACAACATTTATACTTAATTTATCTTTGAAAAATTTCTGAGTTATCAGATAATCTCTTGTCGGAACATCGCCCGAATCAGGCAGTCCGCCTGCCACTCTGAATTTTTTTAACTCAGAAAGACTTGTATCTGCACTAAATTCTATGAAAAAATTACTTGTATCTAATTTAAATTGGGGATCACTTGAATTAATGATAAAAGTTCCGTTAACCCATTTTACCCACCTATTTGAACTTCTATGAATATTTAAAGCAAATTCAAGAATGTTGGATTTAACATTTCCTACATCGATTATCTTTACGATACCCAAAGAGTCAGGGTTATCACTGCCTTGAGCAAAAGCACTTATTCCAGAAAAAAAAATCCACATATATATTAAAAGAATTAACTTCATCAATTTTTTCTCGCAGGTAATGGATTAAAATTACTTACTTTGCCAAGATTATTCTGTGAATAATTAAAATCAACGGTATTAATAAATATGCTTTGATTGATATCTTCAGGAACATATCCTTCAAAATCCAACAGGTTCCATATTCTTCCCAAATCATCATATTTAATATATCCATCTTGATTTACATCTCCGGCAATCATACCGAAAAGTGGTTTTTGATTTACATCATAACCAATTTGCTTAATAGCATTACCGCTTTTACGTCCTAATAAAATATTGTAATTAGTAAAATTCAATGCAAGAGTTGTGTCATTATATGATAGTTTATACGGATCTTCAGTCACAATAGATAAGTGGTTACGGTGCATGACTGCAATATAATGAGTACCGGAGTTAACACTTCCAATACCAGAACTTGTGCCATCAGGATTAATCATTCCAAGGATTAAATTAGTTGATCCGTTAAGATCTATTAAAGTACCATCACGCTTAACAAAGCAGGTTTTAAACAAATCTTTTGTAGAATCACCAAGGTTTTGACGGAAAGCTAAAAGTACCCAGTCAACCACACTATCAGGGAAAGTCACTACATTTATATTCAAACGATTGGAATCGAGATTATAAGGATAGACATTAGGAGGTGTATGAGGCAATAATGAATTATCCCGAAGTGTAGAGATCATTAATCCACCATCCCGGAATGGTCCTTCAAGAAAGACTTTACCGCTCATAGCAATAAACTGAGAAGTCTGAAGTCCAATTGCGTAATCTCCAAATTTAGTAATTACTGCATTAGCTGAAGCCCATTCATTAGTTGTATCGACAATGGGAACCGTAGATGATACTATAGTTGACCATAATGCACTTGCAGAATCCCATTTTTGAAATTTCAAAACATCAATTTTCAATCCATTTGTTTCATTTTTAACAGCACTGCTATTTCTCCACCCATAACCAACCTTCATTTGTGCAATGTCACTAAGTTTTTGCCCTGATGCATCATAACCGGTTATTGTAAACGGTCGTTTTACTTTCTGATTACCATTAGCAAACAGCGGAAAAGTTCTTTGTTTAATTCGGAACTGAATCTGTTTTGCCTGACCAGCAGAAGCAGGATCAGAAAATAGTGCATAAGTATATTTGTTATTGAACAGAACAGGAGTATTATTAGTTAGAATATTTGTTCTACGGACACTTCCATCGACCTCAGCATCTTTCCCAAGATAAATTGGATCGTTCGTAGAAGTCAATGTTAATATATTTCGGTTACTATCATTAGGTTCAGTAAAAATGACTGTAGAATTTATTAATGAATCGTTTACAGTCATATTTGTTGAAAGTACCAGACTGTCAGTATTTTGAGCAATCATTCTCTGAATTTTTGTAGAATCTGTAGGAACTTCAGCTCCGGTCACAATGGATCCGGTTCCGGTATAAGTCAGGTTCATTTTTCCCAAATATACAGGCTGATAAGAGATTGAAGCACCAACATGTCTGATTACATGAGTGGAAGTATCCATAACAAAGTTGCTGTCCTTACTATTTCTGAACTGCCCTTGCCTTAATTCAAGGACAGTAGAAATTTTAAAGCCGCCACTCTTTATCACAGTAGTTCCACTTGGATCATTTAATTCAACTTCTTTAAAAACACCTTTTCCATGAACACTTTGCGCAACATTACCAGACATAATAACTCTTCCAGTTGGAGAAATCGGATTTATCACAGCATTATGATGTGTCTCTCCTTCAACATTAATTGTGTCTTTTGTATTCATTATTAAAACAGAATTCGTATCGCTGTAGAATTTTTTCATTGCAACAAGGTGAGTAACTGTATCCGCCATAAATTTTTCAGAGGTTCCAACTAATCTAATGTTCTCATAAACCATTGATTGAATCGGTTGAACATTTGCTTTAGAACTATATTCGACTGTTCCAAGAATAGTATCCTGTCCGATTTTGGCAACACCCTTGATTGTAATTGTCCCACCACTATTATAAATAGTCCCAGATGCGCTACTTAAATTCCCTGTTCCTTGTGAGAATAAATGGCAAAAATGCAAAATTATCCCTGTAAAGGTAAAGATCACTATTTTTAACTTATTATTCATTTTTTCATTAACCTATAAAGAAACAATTGGTTTACCATTCGGGCTTACCGGATTAATAATTAATTTCTGACTCATTGAGTCAACCAATAAATCCATTTCTTCTAAGGGGATTTGTCCGAGTAAGGGTTCCGTTCCACGTTCAAGTATTACACAATTAGTCAGGCTCATCCTATCTCCATATTTCAAAAAAATACCATATCCTTTTGAACATGGTTCAATGTTATCATATCCATTACTATGCCAGCCTAATATTTCTTCATCTTTTATTATACCAAGTGCTTCAGCTATATCTTCACCGATAACCGGAAGAGTAGCCTCTGAGTCAATTACCATATTCACAGAAACAGAGCGGACATTACATTGCGGTATAAGATGATTTTCTGCATTCTTTTTATCAACAAAGTTGATTAATGTAATATTTGCTCTTATTTTGTCGTTCATTTTATAGGTCCACATTTATCGGTTATTCAAAACCATGTCATTCAGCACTCTCTTTAAAAATTCCCTCCCCAATTTTGGGGAGGGAATTTAAAGGATATTTTATATTATTGACCAATCTCTACATGACCACAGTTCTTCAAGACACCATTGTTAACGATGTTTTCAGGAACTTTTAAAGTTGCATTGCAGAATACATATAATCCACCATTAACTACGGCTGGAGAATTTTGATCTCCTGTTCCTGCTCCTGTTGCAACAGTTCCACAATAACTAAGAATTAGATCAGAATCGGTTAAAGCACCATTTAATGATCCGATTGTTAATCTGCCCGGATGCGCTGCTCCGGTAGTTGCACTCGGATTTAAGCCATAATAAGTAGCTGGATTTGCAAGAATCAAAGATGCACCATTAGTATTATCAGCAATGTCGATCTGTGAAGCTAACATTTGAGGTGATGATTCAAGTATCTGACCTGCTGGAATATTACCGTCTGTCTGGGTACGTGCATAACCAGCATGTACGGTATGTTTAATAATACAGACATCAACACTTGTTGGTTCTGAACCTTCATCCCATGTGCCCGGATCCGACCAACGACCATTGGCTATAGTAATAAATTGAGTAGGACCACCACGTAAATAGAGATAATCTCCACTTGTTACTTCTGCTAAAATTGTTGATGGAGGAATAGCTAATGATCCACCAGTTGGACGAACATTCGCTAAACCTACGTAACCAAAATTAGCTCCTGATAAAGTACGGGTAGGTTTTTGGCCAGTTGCTATTTTTTCAGTACTTGCTCCGTTGACTTCTCTGTATCTTAATGTACTTTCATTTGCATTAAGTGGGTCAGGAGATGGAATTTCACTATTCTTATATGAATATTGAACATAAGCATTCCAATCCGCTGCTGTACTTGCATAATTGAATCTTATCTGTCTGTTAACATCTGTTAATGCTTGGTAATCGGAAATCCCTGAATGTTGTGAAGGCTGGTTATTTATTGCAACCCATGTTACGCTTGCAGGATTAGTAGGAATGCCAACTTTCATTGCAGCATTATTATACGTCAATGTACTTGATGAACTTGAAATATAACGTTTCATTAATCCCCAAACTTCTCCGCCAGTTGATGCGTAATAAGCATTATATGCAGGATCCATCATAGTCAAAGTATGTGAAGACATATCAATATCAGAACCGGATGAGTAAAAATTCTGTTTTACTGCAATATCGCAATTTGCAGTAAATGTAGTAGCTGCATTAGCAATACCTAAGTTTCCATAAGGATTTGCTTCATCTGTACCTAAAACAGCCTGACCGGTAGCACCGTTATATAATTCAAATGATGAAGGAGCAAAATTTAAATTTGTACGAGTACCGCAAGCAATCAAATCGGTTAATGTACCTGTTATGGTTAATGTCTTACTTGATGCGACATTCAATAATGCTGTTGCACTATTCGCTAAAATAAGAGAACCACCGCTTAAAACGGTTGAATTTGTCCCGGCAACATCATAAATACCACCGGCATTAACATTAGTAGTTCCGGCAATATAAGTTTGTCCTACAGAAGTACTCAAAGTACCGCTGTTTACATCGGTTGTACCTGCAAAAGTTGCGCTACCAGTGGTAGTTGTTTGTACTAAACCTGAGCTATTGATTGCGACTTCACCATTAAATGATGCACTCGAACCATTTAAATAAATCTGACCACCTGTTGCAGTCAATGTAGCTGAAGGTCCTTCAGTGGTAGCACCTGTTGTTGCATTACCTGCATAGTATGCACCTATAATGTCCACAATTGGTGAAGTTGATGTACCTATGATTGTATTATTCCAGACTCTATTGGTTTGAGCGGCTTGTAAAGTTTTTGTTCCGCCATTTTGGAATTCAAGATTATAATAATGATTGGTACTGCCTGAATTTCCATTCTCAGCAAATATATTCTGACTTCCTGATCCATCATATACAAATCTACTTGTATGTGTATCATAGTCTCTGTCAGCTCCACCAGCCGAATAAATACCGCTTACATATACGGCATTAACAACTGCAGGACAATTATTGTATAAATTAAAAATTTTCAAACCAGTTGCTCCCACACCACTTGACAAGTATAAATTAGAATAGTAGCGATTCGGTATAGGTTGCGATCCTGTTGAAGCGGCAAAAATCACATCAAAAGGAACACGGTTTGCTGCACTAACTCCAAGAGCTTGAGTACCGCAAGGATCAGGATTGATAGTGCTACTGCAACCATCAGTGAAATAGTTGTCGTCCGCAATGTAACGTGCTTTTTGGAAAACAATAGTGCCGGAACCATTTGCTACTGCAGAAATCGGGGCACAATTCATCCACTGTGCTGTACTACTTGTAAAAGTAATTGTACCGCAATTAGTGAGCGAAGAAGAAGCAGTCGTAATTAAAATCTGACTGTAAGAATTGCTAAAGGCAAACAACATAATAAGTGCTGCTGCCGATATACAGGTCGAAACCCGTAATAATTGTGTTTTCATATAAACTCCAATAAAAACTATAAAAAACATATATATTTTAAAAATCAAACCCATTTTTATTTAATCTCATCTATTTTATCAATGAACTATTTTCACATTACAAATTTATACTTTTATTAAAAACTCTGAAATACGTAGAAATACCTAATTTTTAAAGAACTTCAGCAAAATCAAAAAATTCATTTTGCAATATACAACATGCAATTTTAATGCCAGATTACTGAAATAATTGAGAATATTTTCTCTTTTATTAGAAATACTTTCGTAATTATGTCGCATTTTATTCCATATTTTATAAAAATTACAATCAATCAGTCATTCTGAACCAAATTCAGGATAACAAAAGAAAACAAAGCAAAGAACTTCATCCCCCCCGGAACTACATTGATACTCTCTCTAAAACTGCTGATTAATGGCTTCTGTTTGGGTCTAATCCCCTATTTGAATTATCCCGATATTTCTGATAAAACCTGAATTAACTATATTCTTTATTACAATTAATCCGAGATTTATTGTATTGTCATTCTGCATACGATCAACATTATACAAATTATTATTGCTTTTCAAACGTGAACTGTCCTGAATGCTGATCAGTCCTTCGTTTATAATGTTTGCACTCGCTAAAAAATAAGAATTTTGCTGAATAGCCAAGTAACCACCCGACCTATTGAAAAAATCCATATTTTCTACCTTCATTAGTGATTTTGAATTCACATAAATCTTTGTTCCATGATTGTAAACAGCACTGTTGGCTGTGTTAGCAAGCAGTATAACAATTATCATAAGACATACAACCCCAGCACACATCTTTTTTGATGAGCTGCGCGAAGTCATATTTTCCATTTTTATCTTTTTCATATATTTCTCAACATTATTCTCAAATCTATTTTTTTTTAATTGTAACTTAAATTATAAACTTTTCTATTCTTCTACTTTTCTACTATTCTACCTTCTACCTTGCTACTTTTCTATTCTTCTACTTTTCTATTCTTCTACTTTTCTACCTTCTACCTTCTAAAACCGGGACGTACCTTTTTCATTTTGGGAAGTACCTTTTTCATTTTGGGACGTCACTCTTTCATTTTCGGAAGTACCTTTTTCATTTTGGGAAGTACCTTTTTCATTTTGGGAAGTCACTCTTTCATTTTGGGACGTACCTTTTTCTATTTGGGACGTACCTTTTTCATTTTGGGACGTACCTTTTTCTATTTGGGACGTACCTTTTTCATTTTGGGACGTACCTTTTTCTATTTGGGACGTCACTTTTTCATTTTGGGACATCACTTTTTCATTTTGGGACGTCACTCTTTCATTTTGGGACGTACCTTTTTCTGTTTAACATACAAAGTTTCCAAAACTTCTGAAGTTTTTATCTTGCATCTTTTTCAAAGAACTATTTTTTTTATCAATTCATCAATTATGCTAAGGACATGGATCTTGGTTAACATTACTATTACCATTAAATGCTAATACAAACCATTGATAACCAGTATTAGTGGAGTTTCTTCCATATACAATCTGCATTGATGCAAAACTCGACCCAGTAGTGGTTACAGTACCTGCCGCCGTAGATGCGTTTGTTCCTCTTTCAACATATTCGCAGGATATAGATTTGACTGTAAGGGACTTAGCATTAGCCATCATTTTTACATAAAAAACCTTACCTAATAAACCTGAGGATGATGCCTCTGTAGGAACCCATAAAGTACAATCTGCATTTTTAGAAAAAATAATTATATTATCATTTGAATTTGCAGTATAGCTTGAATTTGAGATTGGGACCCATGTTGTTGAACCTAACCTCATTTCACTGGCTATGGCACTTGGAGAAGCCCAATACATCTGCCCACTGGTATTGCTTGCTAAAAAGTTTGTTGTTGTGGTTGAAGCAGGAGAACCAGGCAATTGATATGTAACGCTTGTAGATAGAGTATCACTCGCCCTCAAAGCTATATATTTAGTTTCATCCCCAGGTTTTTCAAATTTTAACAAAGCTGGAGAAACGGTACTGGATGCCTTCATATTGATATTACCATAGTCATATAAATCTCCGCGTAAGGTCATTGTTTTGCTAACATCATCAGCGGTAAAGAATGTGCTGCTTGTTAAACTTCCGGCAGCATTGAAGTAAGCTATTTGATTTTGTCCACCAGCACCTTGAGCAACTGAAGCAGGGTTAATAACACTGGACCAATAAATACTTCCACTTGAAGTACTGGTGAGAACACCATTTGTAGTCGATGAAATCAGAGATAATTGCCCTACAGTACCAGAGCTTGTTCCAATTAATACAGTACCGGTACCAAAACTCGCACTACTACCGGTTCCACCTTTACTTGTTGGAAGAATTCCAGCAACTTCAGCGGTGGCGAGATCAATATCATCGGTTGTTGAACCAGGGCCGGTATAGTCAGTTGCTTTAATTATTCCACTACCGCTTGGTAAAATAGCAGCACCTGTACCTACTGTCATTGTAGAAGTAGAATTGGTGTTGCCCATAATTTGTGAGAAAGAAACAGATCCGGGAGTTATTGTTGACCAGGATAAATTCCCAGCACCATCAGTAGCTAAATAACTTGATGCTGAACCATCCGCAGCTGGCCAAGTATATGTAGTTGCTCCAGTTGTTGTAGAACTTGCTCGGAATCCTACATATTTAGTATCATCACCGGGTTTGCCAAGCCTTAGCTCCGATGCTGTACCAGATGGACCCGATAAAAAGATATTACCTTGTACTGCTAATTTGGTTGCCCCTGTTGTAGCAGATGAACTGCTGATATTTACAGTACCTGTAGCTTCTATTCTTAATCTTTCGGTTGCATTTGTTTTGAAAACTAAATCTTGAGCATCCGTAGTCCCTATAAAGTTTGTACCAGGGGTTGTGGCTGCATTACCAATTAACTTCCAACCATAAGATCCCAAAGATATACTATCCATAAGTGGAGTCCAAACAGGTGTAGAAGCATTACCAGAATTATACTCAAATCTCTGGTTTGTAGAATTAAATAGGAATAATTCATCAACCGGAGCAGTTATTGCATTCCTCTGTGCATTTGTCATTCTTGGCAACAGAAATCCTTTAGTAGTTGATTGAATATCTAAAATAGCAGATGGATCTGGAGTAGGTGAAATAACTGTGCTGTTAAATACTATTTGACCAGTTAATGACAATCTATTTGATCCTGCATTAAACATAAAATTATCAACTCCAGATAATGTATTACCTGAATTAAAATATGCAACTCGATCAGTGGCTCCTGATCCGGATAGTGAACCACCAGCTGTTGACCAATATACGCTACCACTGGCATTTGTAACCAATGCTGCACTATTTATTGATGTTAGAGCAGTAACAGTTCCTGCACTTGAACCTATTAATATTGTATTAGGCCCAAATGTATTACTACTTCCGGTTCCACCTTTGGTTACTGGTAATATACCGGCGACTTCGGCAGTTCCAAGATCAACTTGATCTGTAACAGATCCAGTCCCATAGAATTCAGTTGCTTCAACGATACCCGTACCAGATCGAAGAAGCGCTGCACCAGAACCAACAGTCATTGTTGAACTCGAATTTGTATTTCCAATTATTTGTGAGAACGATGTAGAGCCAGCACTAATTGTTGACCATGATAAATTACCGCTTCCATCATTTTGCAAATACGATGAAACTGCGCCCTGAGCAGTAGGTAATGTATAAGATAGATTTGCTGTTTGGCTTGATCCTGTAAGGAATGAATTTATTTTACTTGTAGAATTGCCGATTGCAAGTGGGCCGAGGAAAGTTGAACTACCATTCAGAACTAATTTTTGGGTTGAATTATCCCAAGTGAAGCTTGCACTACTTGATAAAGTACTTGAATTGCTAAAATAAGCTACCTGATTTGTTGCACCGCTGCCACCGACTGTTCCGGTTGATAATGGAGACCAATAAACGCTACCACTTGAGTTGGTAATCAAATAAGAATTTGTTGCAGATGGTAAACTTGTAATTGTCCCACCGCTACTTCCCATTAATATTGTATTAGTTCCAAAACTCGAACTGCTTCCCGTACCACCATTTGCAGTTGGAAGTATGCCCGATACCTCTGATGTCGCTAAATCAACAGCATTGGATGTTGAGCCTGTGCCAATAAATTGGTTTGCTTGGATTACACCACCTGTAATTACATTTAGGGATGCACCACTACCGACTGTCATAGAAGCTGAAGTATTTGTTCCTCCCAATAAATTTGAGAAAGAGGTCGAAGAAGCGCCGGCGGTTGACCAATAGACACTACCAGATGAATTTGTTACTAATGTTGCATTATTCAATGAAGTCATTGAAGTTATGGTACCTGCACTTGTTCCTATTAAAATTGTATTAGGCCCAAATGTATTACTACTTCCGGTTCCGCCTTTGGTTACTGGCAATATCCCCGCTACTTCGCCTGTGGCAAGATCTACCATGCTTGTGGTTGAACCGGTGCCGTAGAATTCTGATGCCTGTACCTGACCTGTGCCCTGCAAATTGATTGAAGCGCCGGTAGCTACTGTCATCGAGGCTGAATTATTTAAACCGGTTATTATATTCGAGAATGATGTAGAGGATGGTGCGACAGTTGACCAATAGACACTGCCACTCGAATTTGTTACTAATGTCGAATTATTCTGAGTTGCGAGACTATTGATTGAGCCTGATGATGAACCTATTAATATTGT
>JAPLFL010000123.1 GCA_026390695.1 Candidatus Kapaibacterium sp.
TAAAAGATTGGCTTAAAAAGATCAGTTGAGAAGCTAAAAAAATGGAGCTTTTAAAAATTCCGAACCCTGAATTTTTAAAAGCTAAAAAAAAACTGTCTCAGGTGAAAAAAAGCTTGGAATTCAACATAAAAGACAACCTCCTACTCATAGTAGCACAAACATTATTGTTTGTTTATCTCTGAGACTCAAAATCAACAATCAATAAAATTATTTTCACTTCTTTGGAGATGTTTTCGCTTTTTTTGTGTCATTATATATAAGGTATGTGCACATTTTGAAAAACATGTTGAAATTTGAAAATACTATGAAAAAGAAAATATATATAATAAGTCTGATAATCTTCGGATGTTGGCTTCAGTGGCTGTCAGCAGCTCCTAAACCAGTTGAGGCAATTCAAACTCTTTCCGAATTTGATTTAAATAGTAATATCGGGAATGATTTTTGGCTGACAGTAATGCCCGGAATGCAGTCTGGCTATACCTCTGACCCTATTATGTTTTATTTCTTTTCAGAATTTTCTGCAAACGTTAGAATTGAAGTATCAGCTATGGGTCTGGATTATTCTTTTCCATTAACTCCACACGTTACTAAAGATTTTTCACTTACACCTGCTCAGGCTCAGCCATACACAGTTTCTTACCAAAATCAAAAATTTGCTGATCAATTTATTGCAGTCAAAAGAGCAATACATATAAGCTCGGATTATCCTATTTGTGTTTATGTTGTAGCCCGCTATAGCGGCAACAGTGAAGGTTATTTGGCATATCCGACCAATGCCTTAGGTGATGAATATATAATTTCATCTTACCCTGATTGTTCGGCTTACAATTTGATGTACAGCAGCCTTCCGTCAATTGCAGGAATAGTAGCTGCTTATGATAATACTTCTGTAACTTTCACATTAGGTGGTAATAAGGATACAAAAACACCAAACAAGCTAAAGCCAGGACAGTTCAAGGTTTTTCAAATGAATCAGGGAGATGTTTTAACTTTTGCTACTGCTGATACTAACTCTGATCTTTCGGGTAGCAAAGTTGTTTCATCTAATCCTGTGGCAGTTTTCTCAGCAAATTTAGGTGCAAATATACCTGTTGAAAATGGTAATTTTGAATATCTTACCGAAATGGAACTCCCAACCCGTGCATGGGGAAAAACTTATATGGTCTCTACTATTGCTGGTAGAAGGAATAATTCTATTGTCAGGGTCTATGCCAAGGAACCCAATACCAATGTATATCTTGATGGCAGTCCAATAGGCACTTTATCTCAAGCAGGAGGAGTAATTGACAGTGCATACTTAGAGATTCGCATTGGTAGCGATACTTCAATGAGCTCTGTAATTAGTTCGGACAAAGCAATTTATGTTGTTCAGTATAATACCGGTTCAAAGGAAGATGGCTATCCCCGCCCCAACAGCGACCCATTTCAAATGATTGTTGTCCCTTTCGAACAATATCAGAAGAATGTTGAATTTTCTACTCCAGGCACTAAATATGGTATTAAATTCGATGAAAACTATCTTCAGCTTATCTATCAAGTCAAACCCGATGGCACTATTCCTGATGATCTTGAATTTGCTCAGGTAATTCAGGGCTATTTTGTTTGGGTAAAATTCCGCAGTCTGTTCCCAAAAGTTCAGGAAGATATTTTTTCATATTCTGTCGATGGCAATAAATATGCAGTAAAAAAAATCCTTTTACCTACCGATGGGACTTATAAAATAAGGGCTAATACCGCCTTTTCAGCCATGATTTATGGTTTTACTCAGGATGACTCTTATGGCTATCCTGCAAGTATAGCTCTTCGTACTCTTGATAAATTAGACACAATTCCACCTTATGTTACCTGGGCAATGAATTGCGATGGCTCTGTTGATGGGACTGTCTTAGAAATTCCTGTTGATTCAAAACCTCCTTCGAATATAACTATTCGTTTTGACAGACCAGCGAGTAAAAATTATTCTTTTATTGCTGATAATCAAAGTCCTCCTGGATTTCCAGGTGGAAAAAAATGGAGATTACTTATCGGAAATCCACAGGAAGATGCTCTGGGTGTTATTCAATTCTGTGATGATTTTGGCAACATTTCAACTGTGACAATTAAATATTTTCCAAAATTATTAGCGGTGGAGCCTACCAGTATTGATTTCGGTGGATTGAAAATTGGACAAATGGCCGAACGTAATCTGAAAATTATTAATAAATCAAAAGATCAGCCAATTTCACTTTCTAAATATATCTTTTACAATAAGAATAGTATATTTTCAATTAAAAATTTAAATTCTGATATTATTTTAGCTCCGGGACGTGATACAACAATCACGATCGTCGCTTCTACTAATAAAAAAGGGCTTTTTATCGATTCTTTAGGAATTGGTGATACATGTGTTTTTAATAATTACCTTGAATTGCATGCCGAAATTGCCAGCCCCTTGATTATAGCCGAGGATCAGTATTTCGGGGATGTAACTATTAATCAAACTGTAACTAAACCGATATATATTAATAATAAGGGTATTTGTCCCTTAACCGTTACCGGATATACTAAACCTAAAAATTTGGAATTTACACTTAAATTCCCCTCATTTCAACCTGATATAAGTGTTTCCAATCCTCTTGTTTTGACTCCTAATTCGAATTTCAAGATAGATGTTGATTTTTCTACAATAAATCCCGGGATATATACTGATTCTATTTTCTTTTTCTCCGATACTGATGGAATTGATTCGGTTTCGGTTCTGCAAGCACGCGGTTCATTACCGGGATTAATATGTACTTCAGTTGATTGGTCAAGAAAAAGGGTTCTTAGTTCAGGTTCAAATTCATATCCACCGGATAATACTGATCAAGGCATTGTACTCTATAATTCTGGAGCAAATGATATTACTATTATCAAAGTTGATTCTGTTCCCGATCCTAAAGGTAGCTTCTTTAACCTTGATTTATCTGTTTTGGATAATAAAATTCTTCAACCAAAGGAAAAGATAATTATTCCAGTTACATTTATTCCCCGAACCGTTGGTGATCATCAATTGAAGCTAACTTTTAAAAATAGTGAAAATACCGTCAAGGAATCTATTCTTCATGGAACTGGCGTTCAAGCTCAGGCTATTTCCCTTAATTCCAATAATGAGATTGTATTCGATGATTGTGTAATCGGAGATAAAGGAAGTTTCAGTCAGAAAAGTTTGATCATACACAACAAATCCGTTAATGAATACGCCTGGGCTGATAGTCTTTTTATACAGGATATTATTTGTGGAGGAAGCCCTGATGAACTGTCATTTGACTGGAATAAAGTAAGTTATAAAGGATTTAAACTCAAGAAGGATAATTTGAAATTTCCTGTTAAATTGGCTCCGGGTGCAGATTTGACCTTAGATGCACAATTTATTGCTCAAACCGAAGGCATTGCGTCATCTTCCGTTAAAATATTAACCGATGTTGATTCTAATATGATTATCAAATTTACTGCAAACGGAACAATGAAGGGATTGAAATTCACCTCCGATACTGTTCAGATTTGCTCAGGAGTTCAGGATACAATTCATATTTCACTTCAGAACATCGGCTCAAAATCATTGCAGATTGATTCGGTAGCATTGGTGAGTAAACCAAATGATTTTTCTATTCTGAATATTTCACCAAAAACCGCTTTTTCGATTCCCGCTAAAAATTTCTATAATGTCCTTGTACTTTACAAACCTAAATCCGCAGGAAAAATCTCTGACTCAATCGTAGTTTATTCTACGGAATTGCCTAAAAATCAAATTAAAATCCCTTTGGCAGCGAGTTCGTTTATTATTCAACGTACCAGTTCCCTTTCTCCGAATGTACAAAATACAAAGCCGGGCAGAACGGTTCCTTGTTCATTAATACTCGATGCAGGAGCTGACGTTAAAATAGGACAAATTAAAAAACTTACAATTAAAATATCATATAACACGGAATCATTATTGTTAGATAAAAATAGTATTTCGCTTGGGTATTCATCTTCCGGGAAATTTGTAATTTCCAATATTGATCAGTCGAACAAAGGATATTGTTTGGTCACTATGGATAAAGCTCTCGGTGAAATCGGACTCGATAAACAGGAAATATTAAAATATAATTTCTTAGCTTTATTACCACCAGATACAGCTTATACAAATATTATTACAAATGACATTAGCAGTGAAGGAAACGGACAATGTATTAATTTCCTGCCATCGGCATCAATTATCAATATTGATTCATCTTGTATTAGTTTAATGAAATTTAATTTTTCGGATATAAAATATCAATTCTCTGAAATAAAACCCAACCCTATAAATGCTACAGGAACAAATCTTGATTTTTCAATAGGTTTGGAAGCCAGTACCAAGCTTTCTTTGATAGATTTATCCGGCAAGACACTTTCAACTTTAGTCTCAGGAAACATGAAACCCGGAAATTACAGCCTTCCTTTTCCAATAGATCATACTCCTTCCGGAATTTATTTATTGAAATTAGAATCCGGTGAATTTTCCAAAGTGCAACGAATAGTTGTGCAGAAATAAAGAAGAAATAATTTTCTTGTTTTACATATAAGAAAGAAAGTTTCATATCAAAACAAAAATGTTCTTTATCCTTCTTCTCGCTTTTTGCGCTGCTGCTGCTAATGCCGGAGATATTTTATGGAGTAGAGTATCGAATCCGATCTATTATACTTTTGTGAACTATTCTACAGACGGTAGATATATTGCAACGGGAGGAAGTGATGGTAATGTTTTACTATACGATGCTCAAAATGGTGCGTTTGTATATACTTTTCAAAAAGATAGTGATGATACCTTGGGAAATAATAATAAATTCAATCGGAAATCATTTCTTTATCGCGGAGCGATTAAATAATGGTAGCAAAAGATTCCCCATTCCCCCATTTATCGTGTAGCGATTTTGCACTCGTTACCAAGCTCCTGCTTGGTAACGGATTGCTGAGGCAAAAGAGGAAGTTCCCAAGCAGGAGCTTGGGAACAAGATATTTCTTCTTCAACTTTACAAACTCTACTTCGGAGGGCAGCCTCCATTGCACTGTCCAACGTTTAACAAACATTTTTCATATTTCCACAGCGGCCCTTTCCCTCCAACTATTGTGACGCCAAATGCACCGAGCCCCCAGCTATATGAACCGTAAAACCCTAAAATCGCTTGCTGGCATGCAGGAAATGTAGTGTAGTTTCCTCCAATTAAATATGCTGACATTACTGAACCAAGAGTAGTCTTTAAAAATTCTATTTCAAATCGTGGCAAACCTATGCCCCATGATACGGATATTGGACTGGCTGATGCTGTGTGAGGAGTTCCGTCTCCATCATAAGTAACGGTTTTAACAGTACCCGTGGGCGTGCAATCGCGAGTATCTTTGTGGTAAGTTAATCCCTCGGAAGCCGAATATTTTACCCTGGCTGCAATTATACTTGATCCGTCAGGTGGGCAAATTGCATTCATCACAACATAAAGCTTGGTTTTGAAAAGTAAAAATGGCAGCCCTTCTACCGGAATCGGTGGCAGAATATCAAGTGGCAGTTCAATGCCTATATTATCACCTGACCCGGCAAATTTGAAGTTTATAGTAGCTTCGGTTTCTGCCAGATCATCCTGCTGATCATATTGTACTAACTGATGATCAACAACCCTAACAACTCCTTTTGCTCTGTAACTTTTCAAAACAACAGTAACTTCCATGGATGCAACTTTTGTATTGACAATTCTCTTATCAACAATAACTTTAAATGTACACTGCCCTTTTGCAAAAGTACCACTGACAGTATAAAGGAAATCAGTAGTTTTATATTGGAAATTAAAATCATTATTGGATGGATTGACTTGAATATTAGCCCCTTTTAAGTTTTTTAGAGCCTTCATGTATGTTTTTGGAGACATATCGAACAATACATCATAATTAATATCGCAATCCTTGACAGCCTCAGTGAAAGTCACAAATTCGGTATTGACAACACGAATATTTGATGAATCAACAATATCAGTCACCTTTCTGATTGTATAATTATTGATTACAATAATATCTCCTGCTTTCAGTTGAGCAGCTTTGGAATTAGTTTTTTTGAAATAGAAAATATCATTTGCAGAATCAATTTTCACAAGATCGGTCATTTCTGAATTTTTAAATTCCACCACACCAGATGAATATGTAATCGAACATGCAACTTTATCAGGGCTTTGATCTACAGCCGTACTTATGGCATTATCACCGCAGCCAGAAATAATTATCAATAGAAGAATAAATGGCAAATAAATCCATTTATTAATCAAAAAAAACAAGTAGTGGAGCATCGTATTAATACCTTTAAATATTTTAACATCTGGCAAAAATACTAATAAAAAAATACATAAACAAATAATTACAATGGTTAATGGTTAATGGTTAATGATTAACCATTATTATAATTCTTTTGCCATGATATAATTTTTGAAACTCATTCCTTTTAAATCCGATTGATTTTCCTTAATTTCTTTAAAACCATGCTTAATAAAGAAAGTTTTTGCACTAATGCTTACTTCTGATACGATTTTATTGATACCAAGAAAATTCGAATTTTCAAAAAGTTCGTTCATCAATACCGATGCAACACCCTTTCCCTGAAAATCTTTGTGAACATAGAGCATGTCAAGATTGCCGGATTCGGTCATTGAGCAAAAGCCAAGAATTTTATTATTCTCCTCGGAAACAAAGAAATATTCATCGACAATTCTTTTATTCCAAAGATCAGAATCATTTGAAAAATCAGCCCAAATGCTGATCTGTTCATTGTTATAATCTTTAGAATTAACAGAAATGACAGTTTCACGGAATAAATTTTTTATTTCCTCAATATCTTCTATGCTTGCACCGCGGATTTCCATAATTTTTAATTTAATATAAGAACTTTTTTAGCTAAAACTTTATTTACGTTTTTCAAAACAACAAAGTATGTACCATTTTTTACAAAGATAGGATTTTTTTCATTAAAATTCCAATAATAATCATGCTTCCCTTCAGTTGTAGTGCCGTTAAACAAGGTTTTTAGGGTTATTCCATTTAAATCAACGATCTCTAATTTAATTTCAATATTTTTATCTAAATAAAGTTCTACCTGCACTTGTTCGGCGTTTGAAGTGACAATAAAATTGGGAATGTCATCAGCCATTAACTCATTTACAGAAGTGATCAAATGTACAGGAAAGAAACAGTTCCCAATGCAATTATTATTAGTCGTTTGTAGAACAGAGACAGTACCTGTAGCAACATTTGACCATTTTACGTTTACATCGGGCAAATTGTCAGGACCAATAAAGCTACCACCAGTCACGTTCCATTTGAACCCGGAAAGTGCATCCGGTATGACTGAATACTTTTCAATTGAATAATTAATTGCTTTATCCGATCCAACGATTTTAGGTTTTGGTGTTTTATTAATTTGAATTATTTGATCATTAGATGATGAACAAAAAGTTGATTTATTTTTAACAGATGTACCAATAGTCCCGGAAGGTGCAGCCAGCCACTGAACCTGAATACTTGCCTGATTCGGATTATTCAGAATATTACCACCACTGATAGTCCAATAATAATTATATCCCGAATCCGAAGGTACAGAATAATCAACAAGTTCATTCTCACAAACTGAAATTTTACCCGTTATTTTTGCATCAGGCGCAGGCAAAACCATGATTTCAAAAGATGAAGTATCGCTGCAGGAGCTAATAGTATCAGTTTCAAGAACAAATATTTTTCTTTTTCCAAGCGGAGTAGTCCATTTGATCCATGTAAAATTTTCAAAGCCATTACTAATATCTTTTCCAAGATCATCAGTCCATTGATAAATATGACTATTAATTTTCAAAGTTGAATATGAAATAATTTCTCCTTTACAAACATTTTTGTTACCAACGATTTTAGGACTTGGTTTAGCTTCGATATTGATTATTTTAGTAACTGAATCTGTACAACCGGTTGAAGTAATTATTTCAATAAGAGTGACAGTACCTTTTCCGGCAGAATACCACTTAATATTTACAGAATTTTGATTATCGGCTCCGATTATAATTCCACCAGATACACCCCATTTGAACTGATGATTCGGGATATTTGAACTTATATAAGTTCCAGTGCTGTTTTCACAAATTGTATTTAATCCGGTAATAACTGGCACAGGGAGCGGATTTATTGTCAGGCTTGAGTCATAATTTGCACCAATAAAGAATGGATCGGAACTAATAATCCTGATTTTATATGCAGATCCATAAGCTAAAGATTTTGGAAAAACGGCATTTATTGAACTTGACATATTTGAATTAATTGATCCGATAACCGTTGGATTCGTAAAATTGCCGATAGTATCGCTAAGTTGAACAGAAAATATATTAGCTGCAGAAAACGCTCCAGTAGCTTGAAAAGGAATATTTATCTTTGAACCGGCAGATATAATAGTTGGGATAAAAGAAACTTGTATTGAATTAGTAGGAGCATGGTAATTACCGGTAGGATTTCTTTTATAATAAATAGCCTTGTGGCCATCTCTCTGGTCTGTCCAAATAAGATGCAGAATGTCACGGGTCACTCCGATAAACGGGAATGCAGGATGAGATGCACCACTAACAATGACTGAAGGACTTGTCCATGATTTTCCGCCATCAGTGGATTTGCAGTAGAGTAAACCATCATTAAAGCTAAAACAGATCAAATGTACATTCAGACCATCTCTTAAAATTGAAGGGTAATACACAGCATAACCGTTAACGAGAGAATCAACATTAGACCAAGTGGCTCCATAATTCGAAGAATATCTATGCCTGATACATGATCCCCCAGCCCATACTACATCAACATACGAACCATTTACAGCCACCATCGGGCAATACGAGTAAGTTCCGGAACCACCGGACATGTTTGTTTCAATCCCCCATGTTAAGCCATTATCAGTAGAACGTCTGTAAAAAGTTTCCATTTTTCCTGTTCGTTTGTCATTCCATGCCAAATGTACATAGTCGCCTCCGGCTGCTATTGAAGGATCTTCTGAGCGATTAGTATCATTTGAAATTTGAATCGAGCCATCCCAGTTTATCCCATAATTAGTACTTCGACGGCAATAAACTTCAGTATTCCCCGGATGAGAATCGTTAAGAGCCATGAATACATTAGCATCAGAAGCAGTGATGGAAGGCCACCAGTAATAATAACCGAGAGATACGATCGGTTCAAATGTATTTCCACCATCTGTCGAACGATAATAACTTGATAAGGCAGATCCTATGGCACTATCTCTGCAAGCAACATAAATTATACCATTAGCGACGGCTACGGAAGGAAAATCGGCTTTCCCAGGTGTTCCGGAGAGGCGTTTATCAGCAATCCAGTTGACTCCCCTATCAGATGATTTCTTGTAAAAGATAGGGCTTCCGTTTTTATTAGCATCCCACCAGACAACATGTATATCATTCCCATTAGTAGCAATACATTGCCCCATATTCTCATTCAAAGAGGCTGATCCTTCATTGGTGGATAGCTTAAAATCGGCTTCCCATTGCGCGTTTGCAATAATCCCATTCAACAAGAGCCAAACTATCAGAATATACTTCATATTTCCCTTAAATTACCCATAATAATTAATGATTTTATTAAGTTAATGTTACTTCTTTTTTTTTTCATGTTTATCATTTAACTTTGTATTCACTTTTGTTTAATTTTGATTTAAATCTATTATGAATCGGAATCGTTTATTGAGTTTACTAAAAATCAGTTTATTGCTTTTTTGTTTGATTATTATTAATTCTTGCAAAGATAAGAATAGTTTACACGAAGAGAAAATAAAATTCTGGCATTTTTGGAGTGAGCCCAATCAGAGAAAAGCCTTAAATGAATTAATTACAAAATTTGAATCTGAAAATCATTGCAAAGTTGAAGTTACCGAACTAAGCTGGAATGACGGAAAAATGAAATTAATGGCAGCATTCAATTCGAACACCGCTCCTGATGTACTTGAATTGGGTTCAGACTGGGTTGCTCAATTTTCATCCAGCGGAGTTCTAACAAAACTTGACAAAGATTCAATGAATACTAATAAATTTATTTCTTTTTCTTTAGCACCATCAACCTGGGCTTCAAATATTTATGCTTTGCCTTGGGTTATTGATACACGTGTAATGTTTTATAATATTGACCTAATGACCAAAGCCGGACTGAATGCCGCTCCTCCTAAGAATATTGATGAACTTATCAATTATAGTGAAAAAATAAACTCATTAGGAGAAGTCTATGGGATAGGGACTAATGGATCAGATCAGCACAGACTTTACAAGAAATTTCTACCCCTTTTGTGGTCTTATGGCGGAGAAATTATTGATAAAAATGGAAAACCAAGTTTGAATTTGCCTGAAAATGTACAAGCACTTGAAACATATTTACAACTTTCGAGAATTGGAATAATTGAAACGCAGCGACAGATTGATTCATATTTTATTCAAGGGAAAGTTGGATTCTGGGTTTCTGGTGCATGGCTGCTTCAGAAGCTACAAAAAGAAAATCCAAATTTGAAATTCGGTCTTGCATTAATACCGGGATTTGCTGAAAAACCTTCGTATTCATTTGCCGGAGGTGAATATCTTGCTATTAATCAAAAATCAAAGAATCAAAAACTCGCTCAACAGCTTATAAAATTTTTAACCGATGGAAAAAATATTATTGAGTTTTGTAAAAAAATTCCAGAAGCTGGCTTCCCCGCTGATTCTGCATATTTCAATAATGAATACTATAAAACTCAAACCCTAAGATTAGTATTTACTGAACAATTAAAACATTCCAAAATGACACCAGTCCATCCGAAATGGCTCGATATTGAAGCATTACTCGAAAATGCCGTAGTTGAAGCACTTTATGGCAGGAAATCAGCTCAGGAAGCTTTGGATGATGCGCAAAAAGAATCTCTGATTTTAGAATAAAATACTCAACTTTATGAACTCAAAAAGCATTTCCTATACCCAATTGGAAATGGATAGTTTTAAATTCATTCTCCCGCTGCCATAAGAACTGAGGCTTTGACACAGGATCGTAAATAGGCCATGCAAAATCAAACCTAACTGTTAAAAAGCCGAGATCAAGCCTTAGCCCTACTCCTCCGGCAATAGCAAGTTTTGTAATGTAATCAAGCGATTTAACTTGAGTTTCTTTATCGGCGTACCAACCAAAAGTATTTCCAATATCGATAAATTCCTCGAAACCAGCCATAGAGACTAAATCTGCATAAGCACCATTCAAATAATCAGGACGATTAAATTTTTGCCGTAATTCAACAGACGTTTCAATAAGTTTTGAAGAGCCTACAAAATCACGGGCAAATTGATAGGAAAAACCATCATTAATAGGAAGTTTTGTATATCTGAGTTCACGCGGCCCCCATGCTCTGACGCTATTTGAACCACCTGCAAAAAGTTGTCTTTCCTGAGGTATATACGTACTGTCAGATTTGGTTAAATATCCGATTTTAAATTTAAAAGCTAAAACGCTGTTTTCAAAAATATTCTGATTATCCGAGAATGTAAAAATAGTTCTGAAATACTTTGAAATTCCTGAGATGCGGGAATTCACCATGTACAAACTTGGAAACAGTGAATGAAAAGGTGTAACTTCCAGATTTAGCGAAAAATAATATCCTTTTTTGGGTGAATTTAAATTATCACGATGATCAGAAATTAATGTTAAACCCATGATTGCCGAAGTTATGAATGGTGATTTCTTTGAGTTTACAAAAGTATTCAGAACTCTGTAAATTTCATAATTCTGTTTAACTTTTGCTTTATCATCAAGGGATGTTACTTTGCTCAGAGCAGAATCCTGTGATTGGTAAAAATGTTCCGGTTCTTCCCTGCTGAGACTTAAATCTAAATTTACGTTGTTTATAAAATTAAATGGTTGAAATGACGCAGTAAGCTGCAATGGTAAATATAATCCCCAAACTCTCAAATAATTATCGAATGGTTTATATGAGATAAGTGGATTAGCATATCCGCCGATCCTCATCCCATTCAAATTTTTTATCAAAGGTTGACCGAATTTGAATCCTGCCTGACCGGTAAAACCAGCTGCATCCAATCCTTTGCCTATTTCCAAAGGTTTTTCAACATCAGCACGTATGAACGGATTTATCATTTGTACCTTACCACCAAGATTTTTATGCATGTACTCTAATTCAATACCATAATGGTCCTGTTTATCTATTTTAGTAGTATTAGCAAAAAAACCCAAATTCCAGCTCTGAAGCTTGCGATACTGGCAAAAGACAATCATCGACAATGTTGAATCAGTAATTTTATTGAAAATTGAACTTGTGTCAATTTGTACAACATCGAATACGCCGAATAGTCTTAGATTTTCTTCTGAAAGTTTAACATTTCTTCGGGAATACCAGTCTCCTTTTTTAAAAAATAATTGATCAAAATGGGTATTATAAGAAATAGGGTTCTGGCCTCTGGTGCTATCAATCAGGTTGATAGCGGCTATTTTTTGTCTTTTTCCGGTAACAAATCTAATTGTTAAACTATCCTGATAATTTACTGTATCTTTTGAAACACTTGGCGTTGAATACAAACGAGCATAATAAAAACCATTATCTTTCAGAACATCTAAAATTGAACTTATCTGCGATAGAATTGAATTTTCATTCAAAAATTCAAATTTATCATTATCAATAATTCTTGCAATTTCAATTGATAGTTCATTGGGAATTGAGTCCAGTCCTATATATTTGATTGGTTTGAGTTGAAATCTTTTACCTTCTTTTATTTTTACAATCAGAAAATTTAATCGTTTTAATGGATCGGATTTAAAAAAATAACTTATAAAAGCATCGTGAAATCCATTTATATTATAAAATTCTTTTAAAGAAATCATATCTTGTTCAATTTTAGTTTCTTCAATAAATTTTATTTCGTCCTGACGTGCCTTTAAACCACTATCCAGAGCTATCAAAGCCAGTTGAGGGGTTGCTTTGATTTTAGAAAATTCTTTTCTAAATCTTCTTAGGATATAATGAGAAAAACTCTTTGAATTCGGTCTTGAGCTAAGTAATTCAATTAATTCCGAAGAAGAAAAACTATTATTTCCTTCAAACAGAACTTCTGATAATTCAAATTGGAGAGAATCCGATTCAGATGGAATTAATGAGGCTTTTCCGTAATTTTGTCCTAATAATGGAATAGAAAAATAAACACTAAAAAAGCAGATTAAAATTATTTTATAAGTGGAATATATCAATTAAAATATAATAGTTAATAAAATTTACAATTATTGATTTGTAAATTAATATATTTTTCTGATTAATTATAAACAAAAAACGGGCATAGAAGCCCGTTTATATAAAGAATATTTTTTATAGTTTAAAAATACTGCTCTTCTTCATCATCGTTATAGAAATACTCTTCGTTAGCAGAATCTTCGTATTCTGGCCATAAGTCCTCCATTCCTTCAATTAGCTCTTCGGTATCATCAAGCTCGACGATATTATCCAGGACTTGTTGAGGAGATCCGGTACGGCTTGCGTAATCAAATAGTTCTTCTCTGGTGGCTGGCCAAGGGGCATCCTGTAGATATTGAGCTAATTCGGGTGTCCAAAACATTGTTACCTCTAAATTGTTGTAAATAATTCTAAATTTTCAATTTTATCATCTATAAAACACTTTACAATGAAATTTGTTACATCCAAAAGCAGATTTTCAATTTTCAAATTGTCAAGAGCTGTATAATCGAATCAGGTAATATTCTATTTTATTTATTTTAATTTTTTTTGTTTATTCAATGATAATTTCATCAATAAATATGATAGTCATTTCCCCTTTACCTGCGTGCCAGTCAGGAATTTTTCCTCTATTTCTGGCTATCAGCTTTATATATCGACATTTTTCAGAAATTTTTAACTTAAAATCTTTTATCTGTTTCGTAAGATCTTTCTCAGAAATTTCATTTTTTATTGTACCGACCTTTTTAAACTCAATCTTATCTTGTGAAATATAAAATTCAATTTCAACCGGCATCCATATCCAAGCATCCACATCTTGCAAAAATCCTGCTGCCACACTTATTACCTGACGATTTTCACTTAAATCAACAATTGCTTCAAAATCACAGTTTTGAAAACCTTGCCAATGCCCTAATCTAAAGTTCTTATCACCACGAATACCATCGATCAATCCATCATCTCCGCCACCAGTATATTGTTTTAAATATTTTGTTTTATAATCAACATTAAAAATATTTGAAATCTTATAATATTTTGAACTTATTGATTCACTCTTGCCATTTTCAGTGAAAGAAGCTGCTTTTAATGTCACTGAACTATCTATTGCAAACGGCTCTTTATACAAATATGACATCTCTGTTGGTTCGCTGCCATCGCATGTATAGCGGATTTGTGAATCAGGATTTTTCTGATAACTAATTAGCAATGATTTACGGAAGACCTGTTTATCAGGACTTATTGTAGGTGCATTTATTATCTTATAATCTGAAATTTCATTTATCGGGAAATTTCCTTCTCCTGTCCCCCAGCTACTATTTGGATTTTTCCCCATTTCAAATATGAGCTCTCCCCCATTGATAATTACATCGTGATTAATAAAACTTTTAGCATACGTTTTTCCATTAAGTATTACGGATTGAATATAATAGTTGCTGTCAGAGAGATTATTCGCCTTTATAATAAAGTTCTTTCCGTTCTCAAGATTAATTTTTAATTTACTAAATAATGGCGTACCTATAGTATAGTCCTTATTTCCGGGACACACAGGGTAAAATCCCATTGAACTTAATACATACCAGGCAGACATTTGACCGCAATCTTCATTTCCAATCAAACCATCAGGACTGTTTTTATAAAAATCATATTGAATCTGATGAATTCTTTTTTGTGTAAGCCACGGTTTTGAGCAAAAATTATATAAGTAAGCTATTTGATGGCTTGGCTCATTTCCATGCGCGTATTGACCTATTAAACCTGTAATATCTGCCTGTTCTCGACCACTAAGCTTGGATTCAGTCTCAAATAATTCATTCAGCTTCGCAGAAAATTTTTCTTTTCCACCATTCATCTTGATAAATGTTGAAATATCCTGAGGAACATAAAAATTATATTGCCAGCAATTGGCTTCAGTATAATTGTTATCAACCTGTGTCGGATCAAATGGTGTCAGAAATCCACCATTAAAGCGTGGACGGATAAATTCTGATTCCTTATCAAAAAGATTTTTATAAGATTGGGCTCTTTGTATGAATCTCTTATAATCATCAGTTCTTGAGAGTGAGAGAGCCATTTGAGCAATACACCAATCATTGTATGCATATTCCAAAGTTTTGGAAACTGACTCAGACTCTGCTTCTGATGATAGAAATAAATTCTTTTTGTAAAAATCAAGACCGAAAAGATTAGTGTCAGCACTATGTTTAATAGCTTTATAAGCCAATTCAACATCAAAATTATTGATTCCTTTTATATAGGCATCAGTAATAACTGACACACTATGATAACCAATCATACAAAATGTTTCATTTGATGATAGTTCCCAAACCGGCAGCAGTCCTGCTTGTTCATATTGTTTGAGAAATGTGTTGATAAAATCATTTGTTCTCTTTTGTTGAATAATCGAGTAGAGTGGATGAGTTGCGCGATAAGTGTCCCAAAGCGAAAAAACAGTGTAGTAATCAAAATAATCTGTTTTATGGATTTTATTGTCACGGCCACGGTAGCGCCCGTCCACATCGGAATAAATATTGGGGACAACAAATGTGTGATACAGTGCAGTGTAGAAGGTTATTTTCTTATCAGCATCAATGGATTCCACTTCAATACGACTAAGTTCGCGGTTCCAGTCTAAGTTCCCATTTTCAACAATTTCATCAAATGTTAAATGCAAAGATTCTTCTTCCAGATTTTTTATTGCGCCAAGCTCATCCACAGCGGATATTCCGACACGAACTTCAAGAGTTTTAATTGCATTAAAATCAAATATAAACTTTAAATCTTTTCCATTGACTGATTGATCCCCCCTTTTTAAGACAAGATCATTGCTCTTACTTGTACTCAATTGATTTGTCGATTCTTTTGGAATATTTTTATTATAGAATGATTCCGAGAACCTTTTGGAAAATTTAATGGCAAAGAATACTCTCTGATCCTTTGCCCATGCCTTAGAATATCTGTAACCGGTGAGCATGGTATCCCCGATTATTTGAATTTTCGAATCTATTACGTCATCTCTGTGTTTTAGGTCAATTAGTATCCTTGGTCTTGAATTATTTGGAAAAGTGTAACGATGATTACCCGTTCTTTTGGTTGCGGACAGTTCGGCTTTAATTTTATATTTTTCTAAAAATGTGGAATAATAGCTTGGACTGGCAATCTCATTCTTTTTAGAAAATATAGACGAATATTTTTCATTATCAAATTCAAAATTATCTTTAATATCTGCTAACATCGGCATTATCAGTATATCTCCATAATCTGAGCAGCCTGTGCCACTCAAATGGGTATGTGAAAAACCAAAGACTACCGTATCCGAATCATGATAAGCCGAGCAGCCGTCCCAACCGGTCAATCTGGTGTCAGGGCTTAGTTGAACCATACCGAATGGCACAGTAGCGCCAGGATAAGTATGGCCATGTCCACCAGTTCCAATAAATGGATTAACATATTTTGTCAGATCCTCGCAATTGAGGCGCTGACTAAGCAGCAGTAGCGATATAATCAGGATTTTCATGAGTTATTTCATCCCATGATCCATTAACCATTTGGAACATACTTTATCCCCTAAAATGGCATAAGCTCTGATTGTATCGACTGATGACCGATCAAGCACATCTTTATCATATTTTGCAAAGGCTATATTTCTTTTAGTTGCTAAATCGTTTGGCTTTAATTCGAGTGATTTTGTAAATGCAGCTATTGCTTTTGAATAATCTTTATTATTTACATAACAAATTCCAAGAGTATTCCATGATTTGAAATTCTTAGAATCTAATTTGACAATTTCCTGATATGTGGTGATTGCATAATCATACTGCTTCATATAAATAAATACAGCTCCAATAGAATACCATACATCAAGATCATTCGGAGCCAAATCAGCAGCTTTTTTCAGCATTGCTAAACCTTCGAATATCTTATTCTTTTTGAAATATAATTTCCCAAGATTCACATAAGAAGGCTCAAATTCAGGTGCTGCAGTAACTCCATCTTCCAGCACACGAATTGCTTTGTCATATTCAGCCCTTTTAATTAAAATATTAGATAGATTTGCAACTGCTTCACCATAATTTGGATGAATTTTGATAGCTTCTTCTAATAATTTTACAGCTTCTTCTGGTTTCCCTCGATCAAGGTAAAAGTTGGATAAACAGAAATTTGAAAATGAATTGTCATGATTCTCGGCTGCTTTTGAATAAAATGAGATATTATCCCGATAAGTATTTATGTAAATAGTAGTATTGATGGCATTATAAATTATTAAAGCTATAATCAAAACGCTCACTCCTGCTACAATTTTTTTGGTTAGATTTTCAGATTCTATAAAAGATTGAAAAATAATCAAAATTCCAATGAAAGGCAGATATGCGCGATGATTTAAATAATCGAATCCGAAATCGGCATAAACAGATCTGAAAAAAAGAGTCGGAATCATAAATAAAACAAGCCATAATATTCCGAATAACGGATACTTTTTGTCTTTACTCGTAATGATTAGGTAAGCTATTATCAAGATCAATAGTGTTCCAAATAGTATTGGGAGCCATGATGAGGAGTTTATTATCGGAAGTGGATTTACAGCCGACGGATCAAGGAAGAATATCCCAAGCTGATGAGGCAGGCCTATTATATTTTTAAGAAAATATGAAAACCATTCTTTATTTAAAAAACTACCTTTTATTACCGAAGATCTCAAAAATAAATAAAATATTGAAATTATAGCATTAATTCCAGTAACCAAAATAATTTTCTTTATGTGCTTTCTGAATCCAAATATTATTGACAACATCGGCGCAATCAGAATTCCTGCCAAGGCTGTTTCTTTAGAAAAAACAGCTAATAGAAAAGAACAAGAGCCTACTATTAGAAAAAATAATTTTTCTTTTTGGAAGTATCTTATAGTCGAAATAGTATAAATTAATATAAATAATGTAACTAAAAGATCTCCACGCGCTGGAATCCAGGCTACCGCATTAGAAATAACTGAATTGATACTGTAAAAAATTGTTAGTAATATAGCAGCTAATGGATTTATCCCTAAAGCATCAAGAAACATTAAAATAAGAACTACCGATAGAATGTGTAGTATTAAATTACATAAATGATAAACAGTTGCCTGATCTTTCCCTAATTGATAATCAAGAATAAAACTGATTGTCTGCAAAGGTCTATAGAATGAATTTCCTTTTGTACTTCCAAATGCATCAACTGAAAAAGCTTTACCTATATTTGAAACCTTAGCATAAAAATTGGAATTATTTTTTATCATATCAGAATCATCAAAACCAGAAAAATCGAAGAAGATAATTCGTCCGAATAATGATAAGTTAATAAGAATCAAAAGTATAATCCCATTTCTCTTATTAGTAATAAAATCAATAGCTTTTTGCATTTATTTACCTTTATTTATAATTACTTTTTATCATTTCCGATTCAGCTTTTATCAGAGAATCTACTTTGAACAATATTCTCGTTTTTCTGTTTGAGTCTGAAATTTTATTACATATATAGACGCATTTACTAATTAGTTCATCATTTTCCGGTTCAAATTCAATCAATTTTTCGTATAAATCCAAAGATTTATTAAATTTATTGACAGAGAAATAATAATCAGCTAATTTCCTGTTTATAGAAATTGAATTTGGATTATGATGAAGTGATTTTAAAAAATAAGTCTCAGGATTTGAGTAAGTATTAACATTGCTGAAACTACCAATCATTCCAAGAATAAGTCCGAAAATCAATCCATATTTATTCTTATTTAGCCATGGTTCTGCTTTTTCGAGAAAAACACTGACTATTAATATCCCAAATAATGGGAAATATGTTAATGACTCAAAATAATCAATTCCATCATTTTTCTTTAAAGTAATAAAAAATGGTAATAATCCTAAAAAAAGTATAATTATTCCGAACGAAATAAATTGAATCTCAGCCTTATCTCGGTTCCGCCACAGTAAGAATAAAAATAATACAAATATCAAACAACCTATTGAAATTATTAATGTATCGAAAACAGGCATTGGCGAGAGAGCAAATGGAAAATAAACTTTAAGAAACATTTCCGGAAAAATCCTGATCTTGTCAAAAATATAAGCATTTTTGAAATGGAAAACAGCAGAATAATGAATATCCAAATATCTATTAATAAAATAAAAAATGAAATAGTTAGCAACTGTGGAAATGCAAAAAGGTAATGACTTTTTAATTTGCTTTTTATTTATTAAAATTATATATGAAAGCAAAACAAGCGGAATAACAATACCAGTATCATTTGATAAAAAAGCAAAAATTTGAAAAATCATTGAGCTGATCCAATAAATCAAGTTTCGGGATTTAAGATAATAAATCAGGAAAACAAAAGCAATAATAAAGAATAATCCCAATAAAAGCTCGGCTCGTGCCGGAATCCAAGCAATAGAGTTAGTCATAAGTGGATGGGAAGCAGCTATAGCAGCCCATATAAGAGCCTTGAATCGACTAATTTCCCAAAGTTTTAATATATGTAAAATAAAACATACTGATAAGGCATGAATTAAAACATTAGTTAAATGAAATATAAATGGCTGATAAGGAGCTAAGATTTTATTTAAACTAAAACTCAGACTTGTCCCAATACGAAATTCTTCTGTTCCCTTACCGCCAAGCAATGAACCAATACCCAATTCATTAATATATTTACCAGACTCATTATAAACAATAGAACTATCACCAAAAAAAGATAATCCAAAATTGACTGTGATGCCCCAGATTACAAAAACAAATAGGAATATACCAAGATAATCTCTGAAGCTAATTTCTTTGGAATCAAAAATGTCTATTTTATTTAGTAAATTTTTTCTATTCATAATACAAAAATAATAAAAACTCCGTAAAAAATGTCAGAGATATTTCGATTCGATTTATCCCAGATATTTCAATTAAAAAAATATTAATTTGATAATAGCAGTAGTGGCGGGTTTAAAAGCCGCCACTACAAATGTATATCTTACTCAAAGAGGGCACGGCAAGCCGTGCTCCTACACTTAATCCGGGTTTATTCCAGTCATTCTTGATAAAAAAAAATCATCCGATGATTATTTTTCATCGGATGAATTAATTTTCTTCTAAAATTGAGATGATAGTTTTACAAAATATCTTACATAATTGCTATCATACAATGATAAGATTCTATTTTACAATTGAAATTTTCTCAATTGCTTTTTTGTCACCAATATAACAAACTGCATGATACAAACCGATTGGAAGCAATTTTCCATTCTGATTTCTTAGGTTAAATTCCAGTTTTTCATTAGCATTTACATTTAATTCAGCGACGGTTAGTCCGAAAATATCTATAATTTTAATATCAATCGGAAATTCCTTCAACGATTCAAATCTTAGAAAATCGCTTGCAGGAGTCGGATAGACTTTGAAAACTTCACCGATAATATTTTGGTCATTAACTGAACTTGTTACTTGGCCTGACAGATTAATGTTTGTGATAATACCTGTTTCAGCACAAGTAATTTTTAATACCGCACTTGCATTTACAACTGATTTTGCAAGAAAAGTTACATCGAAAGGTGTGGATTTTCCTCCATCAATAACAGTTCCTTGAGCAAGACTGGTTGTAAATTCTGCTTTATCGGTACCTTCAATAGTATAATTCAAAGTTGCTTTCAAATTCCCATTATTGGCAATGGAACTGGATTTTGTTACTGATTTATTTAATGTTGTAGTCTTTAGAACAAATTGTTTATCATTAAATACAAGATCAATTGAGCCTCCCATACCGGATATTAGCAATGAAGGATTAGTTACGGAGTTGCTAACGAAATCAAGTTTTGCGTTTTTTGTACCGAAAGCATTAGGTTTGAAGCCAATATTAATATCTTTGGTCTCATTTGTTTTCAAAGTAAAAGGAGTAGCAGGACCAATCAGTTTGAATTGAGCAAAGTCCGCGCCATTCACGTTAATTGCAGTTACAGTCAAATCCTTTAATCCAGTATTGGAAATATATGCTTTTAATACAGTATCTATTTCCACTCCAATAGGTGTAGTAGGAAAATTGAATGAAGACTGAGCCAAGGTCAGAACCGGATTATTAGTACCGCTTATTTGCAGACTGGCAGCATTACTTGTGACCGATCCACAATTATTTGTTACCACACAGTCATAATTACCAGCATCATTTGTTGTTGCATTAGTAATCTGCAGTGAAGCGGCATTTTTGCCTGTAATACCAGTTCCGTCTTTTCTCCATTGGTAAGTCAAATTCGCACCGCCAGCGGTGACAGAGAAATTTGCAGTGCCACCAAGACTAACTGTCTGATTAGAAGGTTGAGTGGAAATTGATGGTTTAGCAATGATTGTAACTTGAACGGATTTGCTTAGAACTTGATTACCACAGGCATCTTTAATAGTAACCTGATAAGAACCGGCATCAGTTTTAGCTATTGTTGTAAAATTAATTTTATTTGTCGATTGACCGCTTATAACAGCAGCATCTTTAGTCCATATATATGTTAAACCGTCACCTGATGCTGTAACAGATAAACTTGCTGCGGTTCCTTCACAAGCATCTATAGCTACTAAATCGGTTGATATAAAAACATTCTGAAATATTGACAAAGCTGCAGCCTGGCTAACTGCTGGAGGAGTGCAGTCACCACTTACTATGCAAGAATAATTTCCAACATCCAGGGTATTAACACTGCTAATTTGAAATGTCGCAGAATTTGCAGCCCCATTGATATCAAGTCCATTTTTTTGCCATTTATAAGAAAGATTCGTTCCTAAGCCATCAACAAAGAAAATAGCTTTTGTACCGATACAAGTTTGAATTGGTAAAGGTTGTTTTATGACAGAAGGAGTCACTTTAACTGTTAATATTGCCGCATTACTTGTTGCAGAGCCGCATGTACCCGTTACCAAACAATCATAAGAACCTGCATCTGAAGCAGCAACCGAAGAAATCGGATAAGAACTTGATGTTGCACCATTAATATTGGTGCCACCTTTTCGCCACTGATAAGTTAAATTAGAGCCATTTGCTACAACTGAGAATGAAGTTGGCTGGCCTGTGCAACCTGCTGCTGCTACTGGTTGTGTACCTATTGCCGTAACGGCATTGATTGTAAAATTAGCAGCACTTGTAGCGGTTATCGATGAATTTGCTTCATCTGTAATTTTAATTTTGTATTGATTTCCTGCAGTCTGACCACTTGGTATATTCCAGCTATAACTTCCTGCTGAAGAACTTACTCCTGTTGCAATAGTTGTTGGGAAACTTGATCCACCATCACTCGAAAGTTCAATTTTACAAGTATTAGAGCCGGACGCAGTCCATGTTATATTTTGGGTTGATCCCTGGCACCATGCCTCACCGCCATTAGGTGCATTGATAGTAATCGAACCGCCGGCACTAACCGTTAACGTGGTTACCGCAAGCCAATTGTATAAATCGTTAGCATCCTCAGATCCATTACCATTAGTCCCTATTCCTATAGCTCTCAGGTAATAAGTACCGGCTGCCGGAGGAGCTGTCCACGTAAATCTGAATGTAACAGATCCACCTGTCATGGTTTTTCCGGGTGAAGTATGAGTTAACTCCCCTGTAGTTAAATACGATTGGATACCTTCACCAGATATAGGAGCTAATGTACCTGCGTTAGTTGATCCTGTTGTTGTTGTTTTTACCGCAATATCCACACCAGCCTTGATTTTACCAGCAGATGATACAGTTAATGTAAATGTTAAAACTCCATTTGGGGTTGTAGAAAATTGTCCGTTATCACTGGCAATACTCAAACTGGTAGCCGAATTTGAATTATTCCCGTGACAGGTTTGGCCGCAACCTTGAGAAGTATTAGATGTCAAACCAGTCTTAGAGCCATTTTGCTTTGCAATTATTTGTTGTGATCCAAGAACAAAAATAGCTAAGATAATAAAAACGGAGTAAATATTCTTGTATAGGTTTGATATGTAATCTAATAATTTCATTTTAAAACTCCAAGAAAATTAAACAAAAAATCATAATACAAATTTACGATTTTTTTTTGCTATAACAAGCGTGATTTTGAAAGATTGATATTTTTTTGACTTTATTAATATATATAAATGATTTCTCAATTTATATGAAAGTTCCTTTTGTCTTTATTGCTTTGAAGTCGAGTTGGTCTTGAATGAAGAATATTTGCAAAAATTGTCATTTCTGCGAATGAGACTGTGTGAAAACGGAGAAATTTGCGTAATGACATCCTAAAGCAATTATAAACGCTACGCTTTTAAAGGTGTGAAAATGACAAGATAATTTAAACCACCTACCCCCGTTTGAAAAATGTGGGATAAGAATCTGAGTTTTTGTTCCCCCTTTTTCAAAGGGGGTTAGGGGGTTTGTCCAAAGATGTCATTAGGAACGAAGTGAAAGATCTTTCCGAAAGTGACTGTAAGAGAGATCCTTCGCTTCGCTCATGATGACAATCCAAGGATATTGTATGTTTTCACACAGTCTCATTCGAAGGAATGACAGAAATAAAAAATGTGAGACAGCCCCAATTACATTTTAAAAATATGAGTCAATTTCAATTGCTGATTATTATTTTACAATTGTAATTTTCTGTAACGATTTTTTGTCATCATAATATGTAATAGCATAATAAATACCCGCTGGAAGCGATTTCCCTGATAGATCACATAAATTCCATTCAAGTTTCTCACCAGGCTTTAATTCAATTTCTGTTACAGTCAAGCCAAAAATATCCATTATTTTCAAATAAATATTAGAACCTGTCAATGACTCAAAGCTGATAGCCTCAGTTGCAGGATTCGGAAAAGTCCTAAAATTTTCACTACTGATAACTTGATCAAATACCGAACTTGGTTTAGTAATCGAAAAATTTGCAGCGCTTGTAGCAAATGTGGCTATATTTGATTCATCAGTAATTTTAATTTTATATTGAGCACCAGTTACTAATCCTGAAGGAATAGTCCAATTATATAAACCCAATGCGGCATTTACAGTCGATGCAATAATAGTCGGATATGTCGAACCACCATCGGATGAAAGTTCAATTTTACAAGTAGAAACTCCGGAAGAAGTCCAGCTAATACCATGAATTGAGCCCTGATCCCATAGCTCACCACCTTTTGGTGATGTAACAGCAATTGATCCTGCTGAAGTTACTGTTAATGTTGTAACCGAAAGCCAGTTCCATAAATCTCCTGAATCTTCAGAATTATTCCCATTGGTAGCATTTCCAATAGCTCTGAGATAATAGGTACCTGCAGTAGCAGGAGCAGTCCAAGAAAATCTGAATATTACAGATCCATTTGTCATAGTCTTAGGGCTTGTATGTGTAAGTTCTCCAGATTTTAGTTGAAGCCCCTGTCCTGTCTCTTGAGCAAGAGTTCCTATGTTTGTTGCACCAGTTGTGGTTGTTTTAACTGCTATATCACAACCGGCAGTTACTTTTCCCGGACAGTCAATTGTTAATGTAAAGATCAAAACGCTGTTTGTTGATGTAGTAAACTGCCCGTTATCACTTGTAATGGACACTTTAACAGATGAACTTGCACTATTAGCATGGCAACCCTGCCCACAACCTTGTGAAGTATTTGATGTAAGTCCTGTTTTAGTTCCATTTTTATTTGCTGACGCTGAATTGGCAATTAGAAAAAACACTATAATAATCAGTGAACTGACTATCAGTCTTTGTTTAGCATTAGTTAAAGTATAGAAAATATTCATGTATTCCTTTAAAAAAAAATTATAATTTTAAAATTCATTTAATAGATTTTATTGATTTATACTCATTTCGTCGCATGTTCATTGCATCTAAAATTATTACAAATAATAATATAATTTGTACAAACGAATATTCGGATAATTAATTTTATATTGTTTATCGGTCTAATTATTATTATTTTTAAAAATGAAAGAAGCAAAATATTACGAAAAATTCAACAATCAAGTCAAATGCTTGCTTTGTCCACATTTTTGTAAAATTTCCGAAGGACAGATCAGTCCTTGCGGAAACAGGATAAATCTTGATGGTAAATTTTATGTAACAAATTATGGAAATCCTGTTGCAATCAATATTGATCCCATTGAAAAGAAGCCTCTGTACCACTTTTACCCTGGATCAAGAACTTTTTCTTTCTGCACAGCCGGTTGTAACTTACATTGCAAAAACTGTCAGAATTCTGATATTTCTCAAAATGTCCGGATTTTAAATCATTCCGCCTATCAATCCCCGAAAAAGTTGGTTGAGAGCGCCTTGAAGAATAATTGTTCGTCAATTTCATATACATATTCCGAACCTACAACATTTTTTGAGTACATGATAGATACTGCAAAATTAGCTCACATCCATGGTTTAAAGAATGTTTTGGTTTCTAATGGATTTATCAACCCACAAGCTCTTTCGGAGCTTTCACAATACTTAGATGCTGCGAATATAGACCTGAAGTGTTTTGATGACTATTCTGCAAAAAGAATAAGCGGAGCTTTTTCCAACCCTGTTTTAGGAACATTAAAATTCTTCTTAAAAACTAAAGTCTGGTTGGAAATCACAAATCTCATCATTCCAGGCTATTCCGATGATTTAAAGTTCATAACTGATATGTGCCAGTGGCTTGTTTCAAATGGATTTTCATATTCACCGCTTCATTTTTCTCGCTTCTTCCCTACATATAAATTATCGAATTTAACGCCTACTCCTGAGACTACTTTAGAGGAGGCATACCGGATCGCTGTGAATGCAGGTTTAAGGTTTGTCTATATTGGGAATATAAATCATTATTCAAAGGATACACATTGTCCGCTCTGTTTCAGAAAAGTTATCTTAAGAGATGGATATAGAGTCACTGATATAAATATAAAAAATGGGAAATGTATTTTTTGTGATCGCCAAATTCCTGGACTCTTCAATTAATTAAGAATTAAAAATTAATATCAAGATGAAATATTATAAATACTTTTCACTTTTATAATTAACCATTTATCATTTAATCATTTGCAAAGCTTTTCTATCAGCGCTTCTACAGCAAGAAATGTGTCAGAAAGTATTTCATTAACAATTACAAAATCAAATTTATCTTTCTCAGACATTTCCATTTCTGCGCGAGCCAATCTGATATTTATTTGTTCCTCATTCTCAGTTTCTCTTTTCTTCAGCCTTTCTTTCAGTGTATCAAGTGATGGTGGAGCAAGGAAAATCAACAAAGTATCTTCGGGATAAGCTTTTTGGAGAGAGAATGCACCTTTTACATCAACATCAAAAAGGAGAATTTTTCCTGACCCGATTGCACTGTCAATTTCAGATTTCAATGTTCCATAATAATTACCAAAGAAAGTTTCAAATTCGACAAATTCATTATTTTTAATTTTTGATTCAAATTCTTCTAAGGTCAAATAAAAATAATGAACCCCGTTGCGTTCTCCGGTTCTTTTGGCACGTGTTGTTGCAGACACAGAAAATTGAATCATTTTGAATTTATCAAGAATAAATCTGGCAACCGTGGATTTGCCACCTCCGGAAGGAGATGCAATTACAATTAAACTCTTCTTTTTTAACATTTTCTTAAGTTTTTGGGTTTTTACATTAGTTAAATAAACAATTTAATATTTCCATTAAAAATCAAAGATGTCCAACAGTGTTGATTTGATGGACATCTTAAAATAATTAATCTTCTCCGATTTTTTGAAGAATCCTATTGGGCATTATACTATCTCTGCATTTTTGCTACATCAGGATGAATCGTAACCCCGCGTGCTTTCATTTGCTGAATTAAAGGACCGATCAGATTGAATTTTTTAGTTATATTATAAACCCGAGCTGTATTATTCCAGGCATCCTGATTAGTCGGTTCGATATCCATTACCATTTTGAAATACTCTAATGCTTTATCAAAATTGTTCATATTTGCATAAACAAAACCAATTTGAGTCAATGTAGGAACATGATTTGGCATTATTTTCAGATGATTATTATATGCTTCAATTGATTTAGGATATTCTTTACTGCGGAAATAACCCTGCCCAATATCAAAAAATATTCCGGGAAATTTCTGCCAACCCATACTCGCAGCAACACTTAGATAATCGGCTCCTTCCTTGTTTTTACCGGTAGAAAGATATGCTTTACCAAGATTATATTTTGCTATCATATTTGTAGGGTCAAGTTTTAGAGCGTATTCAGCTTTTTCAATTGATTTCGCATATTCACCTAATCTAAGGTAAACAGCAGATAAATCAATGTATAAATTGAAATTGTTTGGATTACGCTCAATACCTTTAAAATAACATTCCTCAGCTTCTTTAAATTCATTTTCGACATAATATGCTTTCCCAAGATCAAGATAGCCACGCGATTTATAAGGATAAGTTGCAACCATATGCCCCCAGAAATGTTTTCTATCCTCAAACTTATCAACGTAATTGTAAGAATTATAAAAGAAGATAATAATCAATATTGAACTTATTGCAATTGTTAATGGCTTTTTAAAATCAATTTTGAAAGAATTAATTATTTCAAAAATCATCCAGATCATTCCAATCATAGGCAAATAAGCACGGTGTTCTGCATAATCAAAAAAATCATCAACATAAACAATACGTACCATAAGAGTTGGAACTAAAAACCAAAGGAACCAAGATGCACCCACAAATCCACGCCAGCGATCAAATTTTATCCCATATTTCGGTGCATATATAAAGAATAATACAATCAAAATTATCAATCCAACACCAGCCAGTATAGTTGGCCATTCAAATGTTGATAAAGCTATCATTTTTAATGGCAGAAATATTTTGGATACAAATACAGCAAACGTTGGATAGTTTTTCATTAATGCTTCAAATCCGATTGTATCGGGATTCTTTATCCCTTTAATTGCTTGCTGCCGCATGTAATTCCAAACAATTCCTATCAGCCCCCATCCTACAACTAAGAGTACATTTTTTAATGAGAACAATTTAAGTTTTTCAGTTCTAACCCAAAATATATAGATATAGGTTGCAGCTACAGGAACAAACATAGCTCCAATTTCTTTTGTAAACATAGCTATCGTAAACATCAGGAAATGCACAAGTAATAGAATCCACGAAAACCATTTGTCATTCCTGAGATACGATATCATAAAAATAAATGATAGGAGAACAAAAATTGTCATCAGTGAGTCGTTTCGACCAGATATCCAGGACGCAGCCGGAGAAAGGATCGGGTGCAGAGTAAAGAGCATTCCAAAAATAAAAGATTGCACTTGGCGGTATCCGATAAACACAAAAAATATAAACACAAGTACTGACCCAATCACATGTAGCCAAATATTAGTTCGCTTATAAATGAATGGCCAGGTTGTTGGATCATCTCTGTGCCCACCCTTTATTTTTGTATCTAAATTCATTCCCTTGCTTGTATAGATGGTTGAGTCAAGCTTTTTACTCATCCTGCAATCATTTATAAATGATAAATCAAGTACTGGCCTGTAATATGAGGTTCCGATTGTTCGTTTAAATGCTTTTGAAACCGCATCATCCGATTTATTAAATTCATTATAATCAAGTACAAATATATTATCATCACAAAAAACGAGACTGTAATACATTGCCCGCTCATAAGTGAAATAAGCTGTTGAAAATATTACCGCTGAAAATACAAAAAGTAAAAGAAGGGAATTCAATGTCCAGAAATGAGAAACAGGTCCTTTTTTCTTTTTTACCGGCACTGCTTTACTTGAACTTTTCACTGCAACTTGAGATTTAGAATTCTGGATTTTAGTTTTTGCCATTTTAATTTATAAATTAATGAAAAATACTTTTATGATATTGATAAAAATACAAAAAGTTAAATTACGAAAAATTTGAATTTAAATTGTAAAGTTTGTTCTTAATCCGATAATAAATTCTCGAACAGGATAGAGATGGAAATTTAGAGATTCATATTTTCTATTTGCAAGATTATTCACACGAAGATACAAAAAAGTATCTTTTAATGAAAATGAGAATGGAGATAGATTCTGATGAACTGTAAAATTAAATAACGAAAATTCAGAAGCAGTTCCTCGAGCAGAAGTGGAATAATATTGTTTACCCACTGCAGTGGCTTCAAAGATAAGTTCAGTACCGGTTTTGAAATAATATTTGAGATTTGTACGGAAAATATACTCCGGCTTGAAAAGCATTTCAGGAGCGGCATTTTCCAACACTTCTTTTGTTCCGGGATAAAGATATTGCAAGTTTATATCAAAAAAAAGATCGTCGTATTTTGCAGATAAATTAAGATCAGTTCCAATAATGAAGTTTTTTCTGCTATTTGAAAATTCGGCTTTATTTTGCAAAGTTATTATTTGTATTAAATCCCTCATTTGATGATAATAAATTGTATAATTCACATTAAAAAATGAAAATGATGGTAGATATTGATTAATATTCCAATCAAAGCCAATTTCACTAAAATATCCCTTTTCGGAAATAAGAGAATCGTTTCGGGCATAATAATTAGTATTAAGTGGATTAAAAATTGAGAATAATTCAATCATGGTTGGGAAACGGCTTTTTTTAGATAAATTGGCAAATAATTTGAATTCTTTATTATAGTAATAATTTAAAAATATCTGATAATTAATATTATAGTCACCTTTTGGCAATTGATAACTAATACTTGAAATAGGTTCAAGAACTTCAAGATTGGTGCCCATCAGAGCTGATAATTTATCAGAAACTGGGAATAACTGCTCAAGTCCTATATTATATAATTGCTGATCATATAGAATAGTATTTAATGTATCTTCCTTTCTATGCAAAATATCTCTTTTAATATTTACCATAAGATTCATAGGAGGTAGCTCGTCATACTGAGCAGCAGCGATTATCGACATGCCATAAGAATTATTAGCTATTTTAAGTGACGAGACATTATAAGAATATGGATATGGAGTTATTCTTGAAATATTATAATTGTCAATTTCTTCAGAATTTTGTGAGTAAACATTACCTTTTATTGATAGCTTGTCATTAAGTTTATGTTTGTACAGCATAGCGACCATACTGTTTTTATAGTTCAGATTATTTAGATATTCATTTTGGGTCGAATTAATATCTCTAATCCCAATAGTTGCGATAGCGGCAATTTCCGAGCTATCTGTGAATGAATATCCAAATTTTGAAAATATTGATGATCTTTCTTCATTTGAAATATTTTCATAAGGATTCGAATAAATTTGTAAGCTATTATCCTTTTTCTTTGTATAACTTGCTTTAATATTATAATAAAAATTCTTTGAAAAAATGCTTCCAATGGTATTAGCACTGATATTTACTCTATTATTTAAATTAAAATCCAGATCGGTATAGTTTCTTTCAGCTCTTGGACTAACCAGATTGAGCGCTCCTCCAAAGGCATTTGCTCCAATCAGAACAGAAGGGTGCGGAGAAAAAATAATTTTATCTTTTACTGAAACTGAATAGTTATTTAAATCTATATTTCTATTTAAGGGTTCATTCATTGGAATTCCATCTAAATAAAACATAATATCTGAAGATCCGAACCCTCTGAAATATAAATCACCTGATGTTCCAATGTTTGAATTAATCAGGAATAGTCCTTTGTTTTCCAGTAGATTCATTACGGAATTTCCATTATCAAAACTAAGCTTGGCTGAGTCCAAAATAATTTGGTTCGTAACTGGAATTAATCCATTGGTTTCGGGGCTAACAATATTATTACCTAAAATCTGATCAGAGCTCCATGAATTATATAATGAGAAAATGAGAATAATCAGTGTAGCAGTTATTTTTTTTGCCATTGTTTGTTAAAATGGGATGAAAAATTTTAACTATTTATTATTGCTGTCTCAAAAGATAATTTTCAGTTTTTCTTTTGAGACAGCATATATAATAAACGATTCTTTGTGCAGATTATTTTTAAAAACGATAGAATACTGTAAATCTGGCATTGACAGATGGTTTATAAGTAGTCTCTTTACCCGCTGCATCTTTCCAGGTTTGATATGTTTCATATTGGACATTAGGAATAAGAGAAAGATTTGGAGTAATTTTCCAATCAAGTCCACCCATTATATAATTTCTACTATCACCTGTAGATTGTTTGATTTTAGTTTCAGTATTAATGGTATTTGGATCAAAATTGTCAAAACGTACAACTAAAGCCAATTCAGGAATAATAATTACATTTCCGAAAATAGAGAATCCCATTTGATTTTTAGCTTCTGTATTGTTATTGATAGTATCAATCTTGTAAGTATTTCCATATGCCTGCATCTGATACCAAAATTCAGCACCCAAAGTAAATACTCCTTTGAGATTATAACCGGCAAAATAGCCAATGTTTTTATAATCTAAATTTTTATCCATCCAATTTTGTTCATAATAAATTGAAGTTGTAAAATTGTCAAACGGTTTTGCAGTAAAATTAGCGGAAAAGCGTTTGAAAACATTAGATTCAGCAGATATATAATTATCAAATCCGTTGCCATATTCAAGACCGGCAATATAATTAGCTTTATCATCGAATTTATACTTAACCAGCATGCCTAAATCTCTGGTTCCAACAAGTTTACGTAAATCGGAAAAAGTTTTTTCAATACATCTATATCCCCAATTAGCTTCGGCATTTTCATAACTAAGAGTTGTGATCAAACCAACCTGAATTTCAAGAGCATTAATCGGAGTATATTTAATGTAAGCATCTTTGATGTATGTTGTTAAATTTCCTGGTTGAACGGTGTTACTTGAATTAGTAAAAATCCCGTCATTGGATGTGGCTTTTCCATCTGTCTCTAATCTGAAACGAGAGGAAAGTGATTCATTGATTATATGATCCCAAGTAAATTGTATCCTGCGAAATGCAAAGCCATAAGCATTTGCTTCTTGGCTGCCATAGCCATTAATTGCTGCTGTTTTCTTAAAAGAAGAGAATCCGGCATCTCTACCGACATTATATCCGTAATCGAAGAAAGTCTGACCAAAAAATTTATCTTCTGCCTGAACAAAAGTAACTGCCATACAGGCAAGTATAACTGTTAATAATTTAATCATATAAACCCCTAAAAATTAAAAAAATGAATTATATCAAACAATATAACTAAAATAAAAATAACTAATTTTTACAAAAAATCAGCCATATATTTTCAAAAACTCCTCTAAAATAACAGCCGCTGCAAATTTATTAAGATTATCTTTATTCCGGCGGAAATGCTTCTTCCGACCGCTATCTATCATGGCTCTTACTGCTAATTTTGAGGAGAAAGCTTCGTCAACTATCTCAACGGGAAGCATCAAATTTTCTTTTACTTTTTCTGCAAAAATATATATTTCATCAATCAATTTTTGATTCTTCTCATCGTTACGTAAAGGTGCTCCGATTACAATCAAAGCAGGTTTTTCTATATCAATAATCTTTCTGAAATTATCAAAAAAATCTGTTTCTGATGTCTTCAAAGTTGTAACAGGTCGAACTACAATATGCAGTTCATCACAAACGGCAATACCTGTAAATCTTTTGCCATAATCTACAGACAGGATGCGGCGAGTTAAGCAATCTTCCGGTTTCATCTACTTTGTTTAAATTTTGGCAAAACAAAAGTAATTTCACTACCGGTACCTTTGGTCGATTCGATATCGATTCTCCCGTTGTGAAATTCAACTACTTGTTGCATAATCATTGTACCTATTCCACTTCCACCATGTTTTTCAGATGTTGTGAAATATGGTTTCAGCATCTTGGATTTAGTACTTTCATCCATACCTTCACCTGAATCTTTAACTGCAATATATGAAAAACGAGTATCAGAGCTTGAAGATATGGTAATTGTTCCAGCATTTCCTTTAATTGATTTTATTCCGTTTTCGACAACATTTCTTAAAGCTCGAATTATTTTGGGTTTGTCGCACCAGATGCTAATATCAGAGGAATTATCATTGAAAGTAATATTTGGAAACATAAGCTCGTCAAATTCTGACAATACTTCTGAACATATAGTCTTAGCTGAATGAATCGACTTATTTGCAATATCAGTACGTGCAACCGTAACAATATCCCGAACCCTATTAATCAATAAATTAACCTGATATAGTATCTTCCTTTTTCGTTCTGTATTTGATTGACTTTCGTTACATTCAATTAAATCAGCATTCAATCGGATTGTTGAGAGATTAGTCTGCATATCATGAGCGAGCTGTGCCCAGTTTGATAATCTTTTACGTTCCAATTGTTCGGTAATGTCTATACCATTAAAAACTATACCACGAAACCGTCCTGTAATATTTTTAACAGGTTCGATTAAACAGTACCATTCCCTGACATCAGATTCCATTGGAATTTTAATTTTCTGTTTTATTGATTCACGAGTAATCAATGAACTCTCAGCAAGCTTGCTAATTGTTTTAGTATGTTCTTCAGAGCAGTAATAGGAAAATATTCTATTAAACGGAATATTTCCATGTATCCCGAGCATACGTTTACCTTCATCATTTATTCGTGTTAATCTTCCTTTTTTATCTAAAATGATTAATGCGCCCGTTGAAGGTATATCAAAAAGAAGCTTTAGGAGCCTTTTTTGGTGCCTGTACAATTGGAAAAAAATCAGAACAATTATTAGAAGAATGATAGGCAGAATAAATTTGCCAGTCGTGATGAAATACTTATTAATCAACCAGAAATTATTAGTTGAACTTTTTAAAATAATTGAATAGTTGAATGATGAGAGAATTAAATTATTCCCAATCATCTGAATATCCGGTATTTCAACGAATTTTTCGCCAATTGAAATAAAGTCGGCAGAAATTAATTTCAATTCCTTATCAAGAGAAATAATACCATTTCTAAAGATAATATAATAATTATGATTGCATTTTTTCAAAGCTAAAGGTTCCGAAAATTCCTGTGCTAATGGTAATCGTTCAGAATAGTTTGAAACAGAGCTTTTATTGCCAATTTCGCGAACAATTAAATAATTTCTGTTCTTTTCATTTATCACATAAATAATTTTTTTATTATCTTTTTCCGAATCAATCAAAGTTAAATTAATTCCTGATTCGATCGAAAAAGAATAATTGAATCCGTTCTTTTTATCAAGGAACTGAACTAAATTTTCAGAGTACTGTCTGATAGATGTCTGAACGGCTATCTGTTTACCACAATATGACAAGCGGATTTTGTCATATACCGGAATAATCGCAACTGCCGCTGGATTACCAGAGACAGAACCAAATCCAACAACAGCATTTGAAGATTTAATACTAATAAAACAAAATTCATTATCTTCAGTAACAATAAAATCACTGACTTCATCAATAATCTTATTCACAATTAACTTATTATTCTGAATTTTAACATTGAACATAGAACCATTCTGGAGAAGTATCAGATTATTCGAATCTAATTGCTCAATTCTTGAATTAGTAATCAGTAGATTATTAGTTTCAATTAGCTGAAGCTCGCGGCTATCAATCAATTCAAGATTGTTATCAAATAAATTTACCTTGTATTTTTTATTGATTTTATTAATAATCACCAAAAAATCATTAACGATAGTGGCAGAATTAATAATCCCGTTTTCAGGACTGATTCTCTTAACATTTTTCTTGCCAAGACCTCTCCAGATCGACAAATCTTCAGATGCACCATACCATTCAGGTTTGCAAAAACAGAATAAACAATTACTATCAGTTATACTTTTCGACTTTGATGCAGATAAATTACCACCCGGAAATTCCTCAGTTGTATTCCACGAAAGAGGATAAGAACTATCCGCTCTCAGAGCTGAGTAGATAGGGGAAAGAAAAATTATTATGTAAATAAATATCTTCAATAATTTATTTATTTTTGTTAGTAATTTTAGGTACATGTTTCCAGCGGCGATGTTGCCAACTCCACATTTCCGGATATTTTCTGATTAAGGCTTCAAGTGTTGCTACATGACGACAAGTTAACTCATAAACGGATTCCTTGCTTTTATCAAGGTCATCAGTCTTAATTATTTCAAATTCGACCTTATATCTGAAATCAGGCTGCCTGACACAGTAAATAAAAACAAGCGGAACATTGAGTTTTAATGCAAGTTCAGCAGGAGCTTCGTAAGTAACTGCCAATCTACCAAAGAACGGAACAAAAACATCCTTGTCAGGATCAGCACTTTGATCGGCTAATAATGCAAGGATTCTGCCTTCTCTGAGAGTTTTTATTATTTCTCTGGCTGCCTTATCCATTGGAATCATCTTGTTACCAAATCTTGTTCTATAAGAATTAATAACTTTATCAGCAACATAATTCTTCAATCCTTTAACTACAACTGAAATTGATAAATCAAAATATGTACTCAATCCCAAGGCATTCAGCTCCCAGTTCCCAAAATGTCCACTGACTACCAAAAAACCATTACTATTATTTAGTAAATTCTTTAAACCATCATAATCAGCTATTTCGATATAATTTAACAGCTCATTTTTGGAAATTTTACCATAAACGAGCAGTTCTGCCAATGTTATGCCCAAATTCCTGTAAGATCCTATTAAAATTTTAATTTTTTCGATTTTACTTTTATCAGGGAATGCTTTGTCAATATTATCGTATGTTATATGCTTGCGTGAACTACTCAAGAAACGCAACAGATCGCCCAATACATAACCTAATCGACCTCTTCCCCTTATTGACAATAAAGAAGAAATCCATCCTATACTTAAAAGCAGCATAGTGGATAATTTATAAAATATTTCCATAAAAATTCCAGTTAAACAAGTTCACCGTATTTTTCGGGATATGGCGGTAGTGGCAGAGAATCAGGTACACCCATTAATGGGAAATCTTTCCTTAATGGAAATAGAGGTTCTTTAGTAATAGGATCAACATAATCTTCAGGCATATAAAATCTGCGAAGTGAAGGATGTCCGGTAAATTTTATACCATACATATCAAAGGTTTCGCGCTCATACCAATTTGCACTTGACCAAATTTCAACAACTGAAGGACATTCTGCATTATTTTCTTCAACCGGAACCTTGATACGAAGCCTTGAATGCGATTTAAGAGAATATAAGAAATAAACGACTTCATAACGTGAATTCTTCTTATCAAGCCAATCAATAGCAGTAATATCTGTAAGATAATCGAATGAAGTTTCTGGATTATCTCTCAAAATCTTACAAATATTCAAAAGATCTTTCTGAGAAATAAGCAATGACAATTCATCTTTAAACTCGTAAAAGTCGCAGTTAATCCCATTATTCTTACAAATTTCGGCTATAAGTTCTTTATTCATTTTTTGCTAATCACTTAAATAATAAAACATCAAAAATATAAAAAAAATGTTAAGTAACCTAAGAAAAGTTAGTAATTATACAATCATTTATTAAAAAGGATTTAGTAAACGATTTATCATTCTTTTTCAAATTATATTGCTAATTAATTTTTTCTTGAAATATTCTTTCACTGCTGCTGCTACCCTTATATTTGATACTTTTTTAATTTCTTCGAAGGATAAGCTACTAATTATTTCAACAGAACCGAATTCCTTTAATAATTTAGCTGCAAAAATGGCTCCTATACCATCTATTTCTGTCAACTCGGTTTGGAGTGTTCTTTTATCACGTAATAGCCTGTGAAAAGTTATCGCAAAACGATGTGCCTCATCGCGAACATGCTGCAGAAGCCTTAAACTGCTTGATGTTCTCGGAAGAATGATTGGTTCGGATTGTTCAGGTAAAAATACTTCTTCTAATCGCTTTGCAAGCCCAACGACCATAAGTTTTTCAAAAATTCCAAGATCACGTAAAACGGCAACGGAACTTGATAATTGCCCTTTTCCCCCATCAATTACAATAAGATCGGGAATTGGTTGGTTTTCTTCAATCACCCGACTGTATCTGCGTCTGACGACTTCTTCCATTGTAGCGAAATCATCATTATGGCCAACGGTCTTATTTTTAAATTTTCTATAATCTGCTTTACTTGGTTTACCGTTTTTAAAAACAACTACCGAAGAAACAAGCTCAGATCCCTGAATATGAGAATTATCAAAACATTCAATATGTATAGGTAGCCGTGGCAGCCGTAAATCACGCTGCAATGACAGCAATACGTGGGGAACGGCTTGTTCTCTTTTTTCATAGGCTGCTATATATTCTTTGAGAAGAAAATCCGCATTTGTAATGGCCATCTCAACAATTTTCTTCTTATCACCAATCTTTGGAATTGCAACAGTTATACTCCTACCCTTACGTTTGGAGAGCCAATCAAGAATAAATTCAAGATCATCTGGCTCGTTCTGTAAAATTAATTCATTTGGAATAAACTCACTCTCAAGGTACCAACGCTCTAAGGTTCGAGTGATTATACTTTCATCTGACTGCGAATCGGCATTTGTGATGATAAAATGCCGCTTCCCAATTAATTTACCATCACGAATTTTAAGAATCAACGAACATGCTAAAGATTCATGTCGGGCTATCCCAAATACGTCCCGATCTACAGCCTCATTGGAAATTATCTTCTGTTTTGCTGAATATTCGCGTAATTGACCAAGTCGATTTCTGATGTTAGCCGCATCTTCAAACCTAAGTTCCACAGCTAAAGCCTCCATACCAGCTTCTAATTGTTTTTCAAGTTCACGGGTTCTGCCATTTAAAATTTGTTGTGCCTGATAAACTTTTTCGTTATAATTTTCTTTAGAAATAAACCCTTCGCAAGGCCCATCGCACTTTTTGATGTGATAATCAAGACAGATTTTAAATTTCTTATTAGATATTGATTCCTCAGATAATTTTAAATCACAACTCCGAAATAGAAATATACTACGAAGTGTACGAAGCACAAATTTCATATATCTTGCATCAGTATAAGGTCCGAAATATTTGGAACCGTCACGAATCACATGACGTGTCGCAAATATTCTTGGAAACTCTTCGTTTGTTATCCTTATATACGGAAAAGACTTGTCATCACGTAGCATAATATTGTATCTTGGCTTAAACTTCTTTATCAGAGTGTCTTCAAGAATAAATGCTTCTGCCTCAGAATCGACTAAGATAATCTCCAAATCAGCAATTTTTGCAATGAGTGCTTTTGTTTTAGCATCCACAGGACGTCCTTGCTGAAAGTAAGACCTGACGCGGTTTCTAAGGTTCTTAGCTTTCCCAATATAAATAATCTTTTCATCGGAATTTTTGAATTGATAAACGCCGGGATTCGTCGGCAATTCTGCTAACTTCTGTTTCAAAGCAGGATTTTCGAATTCTAATATTTCCGATTCAAATATCAAATTTTTCAAATTTAAAAAGCTACAATTTAATCCAAATTTCATTCAAACACAATAATTTATTATATTAAATCGTCAATCATATTTAGTTTAAATACAAATTATTTAACGCTAAATATTGTTTTAGGATTTACTAATTATTTAAAATTTTAGATATTATTTATGCCAGTTTACTTATATAAATGCAAAACATGCGGACATGAATTTGACTATGAGCAAAGAATTACCGATTCAGCACTAACCAAATGTGTAAAAGAATTATGTTATGGTGAGTGTAAAGGTGAAGGAGACGTCATCCGTAAAATCAGCAAGAATGTCGGATTAGTTTTCAATGGCAGTGGATTTTATTTGACCGATTATAAAAATAAAAAATCAGTTATAGCCAGTGGAGATTCTCAGAAATCAAATGGGTCTGCAAAAACAGAAACGACTGAGAAAGCTACTACGCCTATAAAAGCCAATGTATCCGAAAATAAATAATATTTATTCATATTTCATCTCTATTTTTTATAAAAAATGAGCTGAATCATCGCAACTCACCAACTTATATCGCAAGAACCTCTTGATTTATTAGCATCTTCAGTTAATGCCAGTAGTTATAGGATTATCCCGAATTCCGTAGCATATCCTGAAAATTTAGACGAAGTCAGAAGTTTGATAACTTTCGCCAAAGCTGATAAAAGACATTTAACTTTTCGTGCAGCCGCTACTTCCCTATCAGGGCAAGTTTGCGGGAATGATATCATTGTCAATCTTAACAAATATCCAAGCGGGTTTTATATTTCGGATAACGGGAAGCATGTTTTAAGCTCTGCTATGGCTATCGGTGGACAGATAAATTCCAAACTAATTAAATTTCAACGGAAACTCGGCCCAGATCCTGCTTCAATCAATTCGTGTACTGTGGGTGGTATGCTCGCAAATAATTCAAGCGGGATGGCAAGTGGAATAAAATTTAATCCGTACAACACAGTTAAATCAATAAAATATTTACTACCAAATGGATTATTGATAGATTCATCGAATACCGAACATAATAATTTATTAATGTGCCATGACAATATCGGGCTTGGGTTGCTGAGATTGAAGGATATTATCAATACCGACATTAAAATAAAAAACAAAATTATTAATAAATATCAGATCAAGAATACTGTAGGTTATTCTCTAAATTCTTTTCTGGACTTTGATAGCCCTCTTGATATATTATCGCACCTAATGATAGGTTCCGAAGGTACACTTGGATTTATATCAGAAGTAGAATTTTATACCATAGCTCTCAAACCATACAAAACAACCTTCCTCTGCATTTTTCCTGATATTAGTTTAATTAATAACTGTATCATAGCCTTGAGAGAGCTTGGAGCGGTTGCGATTGAATTGATGGACTCAATTTCATTGCAGTCAGTGCAACATAATGTCGGTATGCCAAAAGATATCCTATCTGATCTTCCTAAACTGGCTTGCGGACTGCTTTTTGAGTTTTCCAATGATTCTTCAGATAATTTATTAAATTTAGATGAAGCTGTTAGAAAAATAATATCTTCTTTTAATCCACTTAATGTGATAAGCTCAAGAGAGGCTCAGCAGCAGCAAAGATTATGGAAAATCAGACAAGGATTATTGCCTGCATTAGGCAAATCACGACAACTGGGAACAAGTGTAATAATTGAAGATTTGGCATTCAGATCGGAAGATTTTTCAAAAGCCTTCATCGATTTGAGATTATTGCTTGATAAATTTGATTATCACAAATCTGGCATTTATGGCCATGGAATGGACGGTAATGTGCATTTTATCATCGCTGAGGATTTTTCAAATGATACACGGAAAGCAAATTTTGATAAATTTATAAATGAACTTTCTGAACTTGTCATTGATAAATATAATGGTTCTTTAAAGGCTGAACATGGCACTGGTCGCAGTATTGCTCCATTCGTTGAGAAAGAATGGGGTAAGGAATGTTATGATATTATCAAAGAGATAAAAATACTGATTGATCCATGTAATATTCTAAATCCCGATATCATCATTTCTGATAATCCACAGATTCATTTGGAGAATATTAAAGCATTGCCCATTTTAAATTCTGAGGCTGATAGCTGCATTGACTGCGGATATTGCGAACCAAGTTGTCCAAGTAAGAATTTAACTTTCTCTCCCAGACAAAGGATTGCATTATTACGAGATATGGCTTCCAATCACAGTATGATCGGTTTTTCAGATATTAAAAATGTTTCATATTATTTAGAACAAACTTGTGCTACCGATAGTTTATGTAAAGATGCTTGTCCAGTTGATATTGACACAGGTAATCTTATCAAAAAAATTAGAAATGAGAAACGGATCGGTTTGTCAAAGTTTGTTGCCGATTTAATAGCTTCTGAGCTTGATCTCGGGGTTAGTGTAATTAAATTCATGTCACAATTCGAGAAATTAATTTCGAAAATTATTTCAAAAGAGAATGTAAACAGAATTATAAATCGTTTGAACCGCTCAACATTTTTTGAAATTCCACAATTAAATAATTTATTACAAACAGCCAGTAAAACTGCTCCTGTATTGGTTTATAACAGTAGTAAATTAGATCTGATTTATTTTAAACCGTGTTTTTCAAGAATATTTACATCTGAGAATCATGATTATACAGATCCGGTTGAAGCACATTTGCTGCTTGCTACCAGAGCTGGTTTGAATATGAAGCTGATGAAAGAAAATTCGGATTTGTGCTGTGGTATGGCTTTTAGTTCAAAGGGATTCAAATCAGCATTTATTATTTCTGCAAATAAATTTGTAGATGAGTCTTTCAAGTCATCAAACGAAGGAGCTATTCCTGTTTTGATTGATTCTTCATCCTGTGCATTTACTATCAATAATTATACAAGTGAAATTCTGAGTTATGAAAATTATCAAAAATTCAAAAGTATGAAATTTATTGATTCAATTGATTTTCTATCAGATTATATTATTCCAAAAGTTAAAATTCGTAAATCAGATATGACTATAGCGGCTTTTGCTAATTGTGGCGCAAAGAAATCCAATAACGAAACAAAATTTTATTCAATTGCATCACATTGTTCAAATAATATTATTTCACCAGTAAGCAATGCCTGTTGCGGCTTTGCAGGAGATCGTGGATTAATCTTTCCCGAACTATATGGATCATCATTAAAGAACTTTTCGGATGAAATTAATGTTGCTCAATCACTTATCGGAATTTCTTCAAATCTGCCATGCGAGTCAGCATTGGCTGATACTTGTAAAATTCCCTTTTATTCAATCGTCCAATTGATAGAAAAATTATCGAGGTAAATATGGTAGGATTTGGTTTTGATGTACATGTACTTGCTCAGGGTGAGGATTTAATACTTGCCGGAGTCAAGATAGATGCTCCATTCGGTACAATAGCACATAGCGACGGAGATGTAATTTTTCACGCATTATGCGATGCAATTTTAGGAGCTGCAGCACTCGGTGATATTGGAGAACATTTCCCTGATAACGATGCCCAATACAAGGACAGAGACAGTTCATATTTTGTTGTAGAGACAATGAAATTATTAACAAAGGAGAATTATGAATTAGTTAATATTGATATTACTTTATTACTTGAAAAACCCAAAATACTCAGCTATAAAGCAGCTATGAAAGCCAATATTGCTAAATTATGCAATTTGTCTGAAAAAAGAGTCAATATTAAAGCAACAACAAACGAAAATTTGGGTCATATTGGCCGTAGTGAGGGTGTTTCAGCATATTGTATTTGCGAAATACAAACTCTAACCCTCGAAAAAAATTAAATAATATTTTATTTATTTACAATTAGTATAAAGATGAGAATACATGAAAATATAAATGCGGTTGAGGTCTTCTCCGAAACCCGTACAAAAAGACCGGATTGGCTCAAAGTACGCGCTCCGGGCGGTGAAAGTTATGCTGAAATCAGAACTTTGATGAGAAATAAAACTTTACATACAGTTTGTGAAGAGGCTCACTGTCCGAACATCGGAGAATGCTGGATGCATGGAACCGCTACATTTCTTATTCTTGGTGACGTATGTACACGCTCCTGTGGCTTTTGTGCTGTAAAAACCGGCAAACCACCCATTCTTGATACAGAAGAACCACTGAGAGTAGCCGAATCAGTTATGAACATGAAACTTCATCATGCAGTTATTACGTCAGTAAACCGAGATGAGCTTGAGGACGGCGGATCCTCTATTTGGGCTGAAACTATAAACGAGGTTCGCAGACTGAATCCAAATACAACTATCGAAGTATTGATACCAGATTTTAAGGGTGATATGATTGCTGTTCAACGTGTGATTGATGCCAGCCCGGATATATTTAATCATAATGTTGAAACAATCCCGAGATTATATAAAACTGTTAGACCACAGGCTAAGTTTGAGCGTTCTCTTGATGTTCTTCGTTATGCAAAATATCATGGAATGCGCACTAAATCAGGTTTTATGGTTGGTTTGGGTGAAGAAAAAGAGGAAATTTTTGAAGTTCTGAGATTTTTGAAAGAAGCAAATATCGATATAGTTACAATAGGTCAGTATTTACGTCCTTCCAAGGATCATTTGCCCGTAGCTCGTTATGTTCATCCCGATGAGTTTAGCGAATACAAACAATATGGTCTGGGACTGGGTATTGAGCATATTGAATCCGCTCCTCTTGTTAGAAGTTCTTATCATGCAGAAAGAGCGGTTTTAGACAGTAGAAGATAGATGTTAAGGTTCATATTATAGAAATAATGCGGCATCCGTGAAATGGCTCTGCATATTAACCTGATCACCTTTGAAAGTTATACCCTCGGATTCTAATAATTCCCGCATCATTTCAGGTGTGGCAAAATATTGTTTACCAGTTAATTCTCCATTTCGATTAACAACTCGGTGACAAGGGATAGAATAATCCGCGGCTGCTGAATTTAATGCCCATCCAACCATTCTGGCTGACGATTTTAGTCCCAGACACTGAGCAATAGAGCCATAAGTTGTCACATACCCATAAGGAATTTTTTTCACTAATTCTAAAACTCTTAAGAAAAAATCTTTTTTATCTTTTTGCTTTTCCAATTATATAATTCAATGAGTAAAAGATCAAAATTACTTAGTTTTGTAATCTTGTAAAACTTATTTTTTTAAATGATGAATAAAATGAATGTTCCTTTGTTAGATCTGAAGTTACAGTATCAATCTCTTAAATCCGAAATAGAACCGGTTCTGATGCGGGTTGCAGAGTCTCAAGCTTTGATTTTAGGTGAAGAAGTTGTTAAATTAGAAAAGTCGATTGCCGAGTATTGTGATTGTAAGTATGCAATTGGTGTATCCAGTGGTACCGATGCTTTGCTTGCTGCTCTTATGGCTCTTGAAATTGGTGCTGGTGATGAAGTAATCCTTCCTGATTATTCATTTTTTGCAACTGCGGGAGTAGTAGCTCGTTTAAATGCTAAACCTGTATTTGTAGATAGTGAACCTGAAAGTTTTAATATCAATCCTTCTTTGATTGAAAAGTATATTAACAAAAATACAAAAGCTATTATTCCTGTTCATTTATATGGTCAGGTTGCGGCAATGAATGAAATTCTCGAAATTGCTAATAATCATGGAATACCCGTAATCGAAGATTGCGCGCAGTCTATCGGTGCACAATATTTTGATGGTAGGAAATGTGGATCAATTGGCTTGATGGGTTGTTTCTCTTTTTATCCTACAAAAAATTTAGGAGGTTTTGGTGATGGTGGTATTATCACAACTAATGATGAAAAATTAGCAACTAAACTACGTCAGATGAGAAATCACGGCATGGAGCCTAAATATTATCATTCCTTTATTGGTGGTAATTTCAGATTGGATGCTATTCAAGCTGCGGTTTTGAATATTAAACTCCCTCATCTTGAAGATTGGCATGAAGCCAGAAGGAGAAACGGCGAATTATATACAAAGCTGTTTATTGAGAAAGGGCTGTCATCGGAAGCAGGTTTTCAGAGTTTTGATGACGAGAATAAAGTTCTCATCCCCAAAGCAATTTATCAAGAATCAGGTGTTAAAAATTATCATATTTATAACCAGTATTGCCCAAGAATACAAAAACGTGATGAATTGCGTCAGTTTCTGTCTGAGAATAACATTGGATCTGAGATATATTATCCGGTTCCATTCCACAATCAACCATGTTTTGCAAAGTTTTCAGGAGATGGATCAGAATTTCCGGTCTCCAATGCACTTTCATCTCAAATGATTGCATTACCGATTTTCCCTGAATTAACTGCAGATCAAATCAGTTATGTTGTGGATGTGATTTCGGAATTCTTTAAATAATGATAAAATTTAAGTGATTTATAATTTATTGGATTTTTAAGAATTTAATTTGACCATAAATATAAGAGCTAATGGTAATTTTATTTTTCACATTCGAGGGATGATAAAATTTTTCATAATTTAGTGTTTTGTAAAACTAATTATATAATAAAAATGAAGACTTTAATAAGGGTATATATTGTGGCAATATTTATGATACTTTCAAATCAAAATGAATCTAATGCTCAAAATAATTCTATTCCCGATAGAAATAAAATTGATCCAAGATACACTTGGGATGTAAATGCAATTTATAAAAATCAAAACGATTGGGAGGCAGACTTTAACAAACTCTCAGCTTATCTAAAAGAATTTAAGAAATTTGAAGGTAAATTGAGTTCCGGTGCCGATACAATTGCTCTTTGTTTGGATTTTTATTATTCAACATGCAATACTTTGTATCAAAAATTATTTTTATATTCCTCACTTAATCATGACCTTGATCAGGCTGATCAAAAGATGCAATCTCATTTCGACAGAATTAAAACACTTGGTGCGCAATTATCTGCTGCTGCTGCTTTTATAAGCCCGGAAATTTTGAAAATTGATAAAAACAAATTCCCTTTGTTTATATCACATCCGAAATTAATCAAATATGCTCATATTTTTGATGAAATCATGCGTAAAGCAGAGCATACTTTAAGCAAATCAGAAGAAGAAATGCTTTCACTATACGCTCCTATAGATGATTCCTTTATGAATGTGTATCAAATGTTGACGAATGCCGAAGTTAAATTCCCAACTATCAAGGGTAGCGATGGAAATGATTTCCAACTAACTCATGGTCGCTACTACAACGGTATGTTTTCTCTCGATCGGGATTTTCGTAAACGTGCTTACCAGGGGATTTATATTCCATTCACCGATTATAAAAACACGCTTGCTACATTATATACATCCAGTATTAAATCAAAAATTTTCAATGCTCAGGCAAGAAAATATACAAGCACACTCGAAGCCGCTTTGAACGAGAATAATATCCCGGTTGAGGTTTACACAAATCTTATTAAAACAGTCAATGAAAATATATCGGTAATGCACCGTTGGACAGCTTTAAAAAAGAAAATTCTAAAACTCAAAGATTTCCACCCCTACGATACTTATGTTACACTTTTCCCTGCTGAAAAGAAGGATTACACCTATGATCAAGCTATCGGCATTATTATTGGTGCTTTAGCAATTATGGGCGATGATTATATAAGGGATATGAAAATGGCTATTTTCAATAGAAGAATTGATGTTTATGAGACCAAAGGTAAAGCTACGGGAGCCTATTCATCTGGATCAACTCCGGGAGTAGAACCCTATATTTTACTAAATTGGAGCGGTGATCTTAACGATGTTTTTACTCTTGCTCATGAACTTGGCCATAACATGCACTCTCACTACACAATATCGAATCAGGAACCCCAATATGCCGATTATCCGATCTTTTTAGCAGAAATAGCATCCACAACCAATGAAGCTCTACTCTTAGATTATCTTTTAAAAAATGCAAAAACGAAATCCGAAAAACTTTCATTAATGGAGAAAGCGCTAAATAATTTTCAACAAACCTTTTTCAGGCAATGCCGTTTTGCTGAATTTGAAATGTTAGTTCAAAGCAGAATGGAAAAAGGGGAAGTCTTCACCGCAGAGACCTTAGCGAATTTGTTCGGAGAGCTGTATCAGAAGCAATGGGGACCCGAAATGACTGTCGATAACGAAGAAAAATACTCTTGGTCGCGTGTTCATCATTTCTTCTATAACTTCTATGTTTTCCAGTATTCTACCGGAATTGCAGCAGCGCAGACATTTGCAACGGCAATAGAAACAGAACGTGGACCGGCTATTGACAGATATATGAACTTTCTAAAAGCAGGGAATTCCGATTATGCTGTTAGAATTTTAATGGATGCTGGTGTAGATATGTCAAGCCCACAGCCTATAATTTCATTAATTCAGAAAATGAATGACATATTAAATCAGATGGAAGCACTGATTGATTCAAAATAAATTTACATTGAGTCCAAAAAATTAACAAAAAAGAATGTTTGTTCTACTTAGTGTAGGTCAGACATTCTTGTCTGATGTTTGTTCTTCTAAAAACAAGTTAGATGAGAGGTTTTTGTCATAAAATAAGGTTTTACAGCATTTCATCAATAAAAATTCTATTTTAGTCAATATTTGTGTATAATTGTTAGCCTTTGGAGAGGGGCAGGGGGTGAGGTTATTGGTATTATTGTAGAATTCTTATGAAAAATCTGGGTTTAAGCAAATTCTAAAATTTTATTGACGGGATGAATTATTGGATCATTTTGTATGTATCTCAGAGAGTTTTAATTACTACTGCTGTCATATCATCATATTGCGGCGCATCTTCAGTAAAATCACGAACGGATTTTACAATACATTCCATTAATTTTTCTGCACTTAATTGATAATTATTTTCGATAACTTCGATAAATCTTGATTCATCAAAATCAACACTATTTTCATTTCGTGCTTCTAAAATTCCATCACTAATCAAAATAAATATATCTCCGGTGTTATATTCAACAATCATTTCTTCAAGGCTTTCCGAAAATAAACCAGTACTATCCAAACCCATCACTATACCTTTTGGAGTGTATTTAATGACCTTTCCGGTTGATATTTTATAACAAAATAAGGGCAAATGCCCTGCACGAGAAATCAATAATTGATTTTTAGCTGGATTTATTTTGGCCACAATTGCTGAAATAAACGAACGTTTCTCAATTTGTCTGCTAACAAGCTGATTGGTTCTAATTAATAAATTTCGAGGTGATAGTTCATATTCATGTAAAGTACGAATAATGCCCTGAGTTTTTGACATGTAGAGTGCAGCCGAAGTCCCTTTTCCACTCACATCACCAACTATCACAGATAAAGATTTCTCAATATTTTCAGCTTTAGTTGTCTTATCAGAATTGATAGAAAAATGATTATCCTGATTAGTTAAAAAATCATAAAAATCGCCCCCGACTTCAAATGCAGGGATTGAGATGCCGGCGATATCCAATCCAATAAAATTCGGCGTATTCTTTGGTAATGAAGCAAGCTGAATATTACGTGCAATTTCAAGTTCGTGCTTCATTCGTTCCTGTCTTGTCAGATCTTCATACAAAAAAGCATTTTCAACGGCTACTGCTGCACTAATAGCAATGGAATTAAGAAAATCGAAATCCTCATTATTGAATGGAGTTTCTGATAATTTATCTCCAACGATCAGTGCTCCCAAGACTTTTGAACGTGAAAAGATAGGTATGATCCATTGAAATTGAAATTCAGATAATATCTTTTTCAGATTGTCGGGCAAATAATCAACGCGTATGCTGCCTTTGAAAGGTTTCAATGATTTTGCAAAAATCTGGCCGGTAGAATGACAAAATTCTTTCAAATTCTTAGATTTGATGCCATAAAATTCGCATTCGGTTACTTTAAGTTCATCTTTAAAGAAGACAACGCCGACTCTTTTCAGATGTACAAGTTCAGCTAACTTTTCGACTATGATTACGGCTAAATCCTGCAAACAGCAACTTTCCATCAGCAGAGCCATTTTCGTTGAAGCATCCCGATAGTCAAATTTAGTACGGTAGAATTTTTTATCAATATAACGGAGTCCCTTCCTACGAAATTTAATTAATAAATAAGTTGAAATAACTGATACGATGATTAAAATAAATTTCTCATAATGCTGATTAGAAGCCACATCCATAGGATGATCAATTAACTCGATACTTGATTTATTTATTTTTAAATTAGGTACCTGAAAGCTAAAACCCGAAACAATCCCTATAAAAATTAAAATCACCAGTATAATACTCATTTTCCATAAGTTAGAAAAGATAATATATTGAATGTTCTTTCTTAATTGAAAATTTAAATCCAACAATCGGTAGCGCCAGATTACATACAAATAAGACAGTGGAATTAACGCAGGAATTGGTAATTTTACATAATCAAAAATATTTCTGTAAATCATCAAAGACTGAAAATTACTAATAATTAAATCTGCGATAACATAAGTAGAAATAAATAAATACATTGACCAGCGAATAGATTTCCAGACTCTGGTTCCCTCATCATCGAATAATCTGCGATATATAAATCCAATTACTAAAAAGTATATGGATTCAATCATAACTAAAAAGCCCTTATTATGATCAATCTGATTAAATTCTTCCAGAGGTATGTCAAAGAAAACTCTGGCAGTATAAAGTGCATAAACAAAACTTAGAAAATATGGAATTATTATTATCCATTTCTTCTTTAAAAGACCGGTTTTTTCTTTTGGGAAATAAAATATAGAATGAAAAAAAATCGGGAAGTAGAACACAACTGATAAAGTCATCAGAAAAAATCGTACAATCGAAAAAATATCAAGATTATGAGGTGAATTCATCGGTCCCATAATAAAACAGAACCCGAATACGAACAATGAGAGTCCGACTAATCTGGCAGCTTTCAGATTAGGTTTTTTGTTTATTAGAAAAGTTCCTGTAAATAAGGATAATAAAAAAATTGCTAAAAAAAAGATTGAAATAATTGGCACTCCAAATTCGGCTAATTTTACCTTGAAATTATTATAATTTCCATCTCTAAGAATTTCATAATAAATTTCGTGACCGCTCTTTGAACTACGTAAAATAGAATCTGCATGATAAGCATTATTGAAGTTTTGCCCGTTTACCTTGGTAATCACATCTCCGGCTCTAAGTCCAGCTCTGTCGGAGGCACCTCCGGGTTCAACGGTAAAAATGATTGCCCCTGATTTCATTATAGTAAAATTTTCTGGAAACAGGTCTTTTTTAGCTACAAAATAAACAAAGTAAGGGACTCTGTTATTTATTAACGCTTTGGGGCCATTTATCGAATTAAAAGAAAATGATGGCTGAAGTATATAAAGGACTGCACTATCCTTTTTTATTTTACTCAAATAAGAATTGAGGGCTTCAATATTTTTAACAACAAGTGAATCAATTCTAAAAAGCAAACAGCCTTTTGTTACAGAATCGCCGGGATTATAGGTTGAGTCTGCAAAATTTGTCAGTACCCATCTGGCTGGAAAAGTGTTATTTACATAAATTTTTGAATAAACGTCTCGGTAAGCGTTTTCATCAGTAGTAGTCATACTGACTCTGAGGAAATAGTACAAGCCCATAGAAAACAGAACTGCACTAATTCCAAGGTAAATTATTCTATATTGATTAGCGGATAAATTTCTAATAGCCATAAATAAAAAAATAATTTACAAAAACTACCATTTACCATACGTAAAATAATAAAAAAAGTTATTATAGTAAATAAAGTAACAACTTTAAAAAACCGCTTCAGTTGTTTTTATCTTTGTTCTCTTTTAATCATAGAACAGATATTCTTGTTCTTTGTGCTTGCTGAACTGCCCGAAAACGAAAAATCTTTCGTAACGGAATTATAAAATCATCTTTGAACTCAGTAATTAATCTGCAATCAGGGAAATAATGGCAAATGGGTAATTGAAATTTATTAACATAAACTTTTAACTACCCCTTACCCCATCGCCATCATTAAGCAAATTTTCAAACTCAATTTAATATTCATATCAAATTAAGATTGAAATTAATATCTAAAAAACTATTAAACAATTTATCTTTAATTATTCAAAAGCACTAATTCCGGTTATATCATTTCCCAAAATCAAAGTATGTATATCATGTGTCCCTTCGTATGTACGCACTGATTCTAAATTCGCAGCATGACGCATAACCGGATATTCCCCTAAAATCCCATTTGCACCGTGTATATCGCGAGATATGCGGGCTGCTTGAATTGCTATATCTACATTATTCCGTTTAGCAAATGATACCTGCTGCGGTGTTGCACGACCTTCGTCCATTAATCTACCAAGACGCCACGCAACCAATTGTGCCTTTGTAATTTCGGTAAGCATCCAGACCAATTTCTCCTGAACAATCTGGAAACCCGCGATAGGCTTGCCGAACTGAATTCGAGATTTTGAATAATCGAGAGATGATTCATAAACGGACATTGCAGCACCAATCACACCATACTGGATTCCGTATCTTGCCCGTGTAAGACAGCTCAGTGGCCCTTTCAGTCCATTAATATTCAATCGGTTTCCATCAGGAATTTCAACGTCATCAAAAATCAATTCTGACGTTACTGAGGCTCTGAGAGAATGCTTCCCGTGCATTTCCGGGGCTGTAAACCCCTTCATACCCTTTTCAACTAAAAATCCTGTAACAACTCCGTCCAATTTTGCCCATACCACAGCAAGGTCAGCCAATGTGCCATTTGTTATCCACATTTTTGCACCATTAAGCAAATATCCGCCATCAATCTTTTTGGCATTAGTTACCATTCCACCTGGATTTGAACCAAAGTCAGGCTCGGTTAGTCCAAAACAGCCAATAGCTTCGGCTCTTGCAAGTTTAGGCAACCATTTCATCTTTATTTCTTCGCTGCCATACTGATTAATTGGGAACATTACCAAAGAATTTTGAACAGAAGCAAATGAGCGAACACCCGAATCACCACGCTCCAATTCCTGCATTGCAAGCCCATAGCAGGTGTAATTGGCTCCGGCTCCACCATATTTTTCATCGATTGTTATTCCGAACAATCCCAAATCAGCTAATTTCTGAGCTAAGTGCATTGGAAATATTCCTTTTTGATATGCATCTTCTATGATAGGTAAAACTTCAGAATCAGTAAAATCCCGAACAGTTTGTCTTACTAATAATTCTTCTTCAGTATAAAGTTCGTCTAAAAAATAATAATCAGGTGCGGAAATTGGCATAAGAAACTCCAAAATAAAAGTAATTTAATAAAAAAAATATAAATATTGTATATATCTATTTGATTTGATATGTAAATTGATTATTTTTGTATTGGTTCAACGGGCAATTGCCCGTTTTTTGTTAAAAATATTTTTTTTAATTCCTGTATAATTCGGAGAGTAAAAATAATGCGACGCCGCAAAGCAAAAAATAAAATCGACAAAAAACTCATCATCGATGCATTTGCAGAAATGGCAAAATCGAAAAATATCGACCGTGACCTTTTACAAGGTATAGTCGAAGAAACTATTTCAATGATTGTCAAAAAGAAATACGGTACTGAAGCCAATTTCGATATAATTGTAAATATGGAAAAAGGAGATATCGAAGTATATCTTATGCGTACCGTTGTGGACGAACCATCTGATCCATCTCTTGAGATATCATTAACAGAAGCACATCGTTATGATGACGGTTACACACTTGGTGATGAATTCATTGAAGAAATCACTCTTGATAATATCTCCGATAGTTTTGGGCGACGCCTAATATCGCTTGCAGGGCAGAGTTTGAACCAAAAAATCCGTGATGTTGAAAAAGATAATATTTACAATGAATATGCTTCCAAAGTAGGTGAGATCATCATTGGTGAAATTTATCAGGTACGTCGCAATGACTTGCTTATCATGCACAACAAGACTGAAATGAGGCTCCCAAGAGAAGAACAAATTCCTAATGAACCTTACAAATACAAAAAAAATCAATCCGTCAAAGCTATTATTAAAGAAGTTAAACGCGCCGGAACCGGCGGTCAGCCTGAAATAATCCTTTCACGTGCTTCAGAAGATTTTCTGGCTCGTTTATTTGAAATTGAAATCCCAGAAATTTATGATGGAATTATTCAAATTAAAGCCATAGCACGTGATCCCGGAGAGCGTTCAAAAGTTGCGGTTATGTCCTTGGATGATAGGGTCGATCCGGTAGGAGCCTGTGTTGGAATGAAGGGAATCCGTATCCATTCTATAGTTCGTGAATTAAATAACGAAAATATTGATTTAATTCAATATGCCGATGAACCAAAACTCTACATTGGGAGAGCATTATCACCTGCAAAAGTATTGGAAATCAATGTACAACATGAAATAAAAAGCGCAACAGTCCTTGTTCCTGACGATCAGGTCTCGCTCGCTATCGGAAAAAATGGTCAAAACGTTAAATTAGCTTCACAATTAACGGGATATTCACTGACCCTTATCAAAGAAGGTGGAGAAGACATCGAATTAGTTGAATTTAAAGATGAATTGGGGAATACCCTGTTAAAACAATTGGCTGATTTGAATATTAGTACTGTAAGAGAGTTTCTTGATTCAGATATTGGGACACTTCTTGCTATTCCTGATTTATCCAAAGATATGCTTCTGGAGCTTCGTTCCATAATGCTAAATGAATTGGATGAAGAAGAAATCGAAGAAATGCGTGAAAAAATCATGAATTTTTCAATTAAATAATATAATCCATTAGTATGTCTGATAATAAAATCTTATTATTCAAAATTGCCAAAGAAATCAATATTGGCAAAGAAGCAATTATTGAATTTCTGAAGCTCAAAGGTTTTACTGTAGAAAACAAACCTACAGCAGCTCTTTCTGCTGAAATGGTTGATGCTATCTTTGAAAAGTTCAAAAGAGAAAAACAAGTCGCCGAAAAACAAAGAGAAAAAGTCCAAAAGCATAAGGACACAAGGTTTGTACCGGAAGTTAAGATTAAACGACCTGACGAACTTCCGCTTGCTATACCGGCAAAATCTGCTCCACTGGCTTCAACTCCAAAATTTGAAATGGTACAGATGAGTGCCCATAGTGATTCTGAAAAACCTCATCATCATTACCCAGAACCTAAACATATTGTTGCCGCTCCTGCACCTGCTCCTGCACCTGCACCTGAACCAGCTCCTATTCCTGTCACAGTTCCTCCGCCAACTAAAGAAGAACCCGTTGAACCTACCAAAAAGCGTGAAGGTTTAAAAATATTAGGTAATATTGAATTACCTACCGAACAAAAAAGATCTGATAAATCAAAGTCGGATCAATCTAACAAACAAAGAAGAGGAAGGCAAGATCAAGCTAAGAGCGCAACAAAACAAGTTCCACAAAAAACAGAAGCTGAAAAAATCGAAGAAATTAAACAGTCTAATGATCTTTTAAATCAAAAGAGAAAAGAAGGTAAACTAAAACTCGAAGATTTGAAAGGACTGGAATTATCTATTGTTTCTGATTCAAACAGACCGCACGTAGAGCCAAGAATCAAGCAAGTAAAACCGCCTGAATCACCTAAAATTATTGAACCTGAAATTGCTGAAAAAATTGAAGAAATTCCGATTTCAACTTTAGAAGAAATTGAAGCAATCGCACTCAGTGAAGAAGATAAAGATAACGCTGGTGAAGAAACAGGAGAAGCCGGTGCAGATAAAAAAGGAAGAAAACGGCGTAAAAGAAAGAAAGTAGTCGAAATCGAATTTGAACCCGGAGCTGCTCCTAAATTGCGCGGGTTGATGATTGTTGGTAAAATTGATCTTAATGCAAAACCTGAGCATCTTATTCCTCCCAAAGAAATTAAGAAAAAGCTTGCTACAGGTGAGGTTGAAGAGCTGGATGATAAAGGAATAAAAATTAAAAAGAAAATTAAAGGAAAAGATAAACTTGTACCTATTAAAGAACCTGAGAAAATTGATGATAAAAAGCGGAAGAAGAAGAAAAAAGGTGTACGTGAACAATTTAGTGAATCCGATGTCGATCGCGCGATTCGTAAAACTTTAGCAGGTATGGAAATTGCATCCCAGGCCTCAATCAGAAGCCGTTTACGCCAAAAACGTAAACTCGAACGAGAAGAAAAAGAAGCACAGATAATGATCGAACGCGATCGCGAATCAAAGATTCTCAGATTAACAGAATTTGTTACAACCGCTGACCTGGCGCATATTATGAATGTATCTCCCAATGATATTATTTTGAAATGTATGCAGCTTGGCTTGATGGTTACAATTAATTTACGGCTTGATAAGGAAACTATAGGCGTTATTGCAGATGATTATGGCTATGAGTGCGAATTTATCGATAATATTGAAGCTGTATCAGAATTCTTAGACGAAGAAGATGATGAAGAAGATTTGCTGCCACGCCCTCCTATCGTCACTATTATGGGACACGTAGATCATGGCAAAACTTCATTGCTCGATTATATCCGCCATGCAAATGTAGTTGCAGGAGAAGCCGGTGGAATTACCCAGCATATTGCAGCTTATCATGTGGAATTACCCAGCAAAAAATCGATTACATTTTTAGATACTCCCGGTCACGAAGCATTTACAGCCATGCGTGCTCGTGGAGCTCAGGTTACTGACATAGTTGTTCTTGTAGTTGCAGCTGATGATTCGGTTATGCCTCAGACAATTGAAGCTATAAGCCATTCTAAAGCAGCCAGTGTCCCAATCATTGTTGCAATAAATAAAGTTGATAAACCTGATGCAAAACCTGACCGTGTTCGTCAGCAATTAGCCGATTACGGAATATTGTCAGAAGACTGGGGTGGTAAAAACCAAACAGTTGAAATTTCTGCAAAATTCGGTCAAAATGTTGAAGTTTTATTAGAAAAGATTCTTCTTGAATCCGAAATGTTAGAATTAAGGGCAAATCCTGACAGAATTGCTCAGGGAACTGTTATCGAAGCACACGTTGCACGTGGACTTGGTACTGTTGCTACTGTAATTGTACAAAAAGGGACACTTAAAATAGGAGATTCATTCGTCGCCGGTGTTACCTCCGGTAAAGTTCGTATTATGTTAGATGAACGTGGCAATAGGATTATGGAAGCATATCCTTCAACTCCGGTAGGTGTTATTGGATTTGATGGTCTGCCTGAAGCCGGAGATATGGTACAGGTTGCGGAATCCGATGTACAGGCTCGTTCCATAGCTAATCAAAGATTAATACTTAAACGTGAGCAGGAGCTACGTAAGAAGCATGTTAGCCTTGATATAATATCTGAACAAATTCATCAAGGAACAATTAAAGATTTAAATCTTATCATCAAAGGTGATGTTGGTGGCTCCGTTGAGGCTTTGAGTGACTCATTACATAAATTATCTACTGACGATGTACGTGTAGCGATCATACATAAAGGAGTTGGCTCAATCAGTGAAAATGACGTTATGCTTGCAATTGCTTCCAAAGCCGTTATTATAGGATTTCAGGTTAATGCAACTGGAAAAGCAAGAAAGATTGCTGAAACAGAAGAAGTCGATATAAGATTATATAGTATTATTTATGACTGTATAAATGAAATCAGATTAGCCCTTGAAGGCATGCTCACACCGGAATACAAGGAAGTAATCACGTCTTCGGTTGAAGTACGCAGGTTATTCAAAATTGGTAAAGTTCAGGTTGTTGCCGGTTGTTATGTGCTGAATGGCAAAATCACAAGGAATGATAAAGTAAAACTAATGCGAGCAGGTCTTCCGGTATTTACTGGAACAATAGATACTCTCAAGCGAAATAAAGATGATGCCAAAGAAGTTGAAATGGGCTTTGAGTGCGGTATAACTCTTAACGGTTATAATGATCTCAGAGAAGGAGATTTAATCGAAGGCTTCCAGATTCAGGAAATAAGAAAAACTCTTAAATAATTATTAATTAAAAAAGATGTCTATACGAACAGAAAAAGTTGCAAGTGTGATAAAAAGAAGTATAGCTCGTCATATTTCCGAATTAGCTATGGGTAATTCGGCAGGATTGGCTACAGTTACCACTGTAAGACTTTCAGATGATTTACAAACAGCCAGAATTTATATTAGTATTTACGGCGGAACCAAGACTCCCGGCGAGTTCATTACCATACTTGAAATGCACAGAGGCGAGATCAGGCATATTATTGGGAAGAGCATTAAACTTAGATCCACTCCCGATATAAAATTCTTTATTGACGACACATTAGATCAGATCGATCATATTCAGAAATTACTCAATTCGGTGAAGGAGGTAAAAGCAGATTGAGCAGCTTCGGAATTTTAGATAAATTTTCAATAAATAATCTGGACTCATGGCTTCAAACAAGTTTAGCAAATGGTGGAATAGCACTAATTGATAAGGAAAAGTCATGGACATCATTCGATGCTTGCGCTAAACTTAAAGGCATTACAAGAATTCCTAAAGTTGGACATGCAGGTACCTTAGACCCGCTTGCTACCGGATTATTGATTATATGTTTCGGCAAAGCTACAAAAAGTATTTCAATATTTCAGGATTATAAAAAATCCTACTTTGCTCGTATCAAACTCGGTGCTACAACCAGAACTCTCGATGCCGAACTTGAAGAAGAGAATATTTGTGATATTAGTAATTTGAAAGAAGAAGAAATTTATCAGTTTGAAAAGAAGTACAGAGGCGAAATGTCGCAGATGCCTCCAATTTTTTCATCAAAAAAGATTAATGGCAAACGATTGTATAAGTATGCCCGTAACAATGAAGAAGTGCAGCCGAAGCCAAGTATAATAAATATCTATGATCTGAGTATAAAAAAAATAGAGTTGCCCTTTGTTGATGTAGAAATTGAATGCTCAAAAGGTACTTATGTACGCTCCATTGCTCGTGATATAGGAATAGACCTTGGAGTGGGGGCATATCTTGCCGATTTACGCAGAACCGCAATCGGAGAATATAAAGCAGATAATGCCATAAAAATTTCTGAAATTCAGGAACAAATCAAAAATCCAAATATATGAGAATATTTTACAATTTTGATGAAACGATTTATCATCGCGAAACTATTGTTACTGTTGGGACTTTTGATGGTGTGCATCTTGGTCATAAGTCAGTAATTAAAAGCCTTCTTGATTATTCCCGTAATGAAGATATTCGCCACGTTCTGGTAACGTTTGACCCTCACCCACAGTTAGTTCTTGCAAAAGAAAATAAAAAACCAATTAAGATTCTTACAACTCTTGAAGAAAAATTTCAATTACTCGAGGATCTCGGTGTTGAAAATGTACAAATCATCCCATTCAGTTTGGATTTTGCACAAATTAAACCGGAAATTTTTGTGAAGGAATATTTAGTAGATAAAATTGGAATAAATCGAATTTTAATTGGTTATGATCATTTGTTCGGGCAGAATAGAAGCGGTAATTATGAATTATTGCAGCGTTTGGGACAGCAATTCGGTTTTTCAGTAGATCAGGGGAAAGCATTTTCCGATTCCGATACAATTATTTCAAGTACAAGGATTAGGAATGCTATCGAAGTGAAAAATCTGGAATTAGCAAACCAAATGCTTGGTTATGATTATTTCTTATTAGGAGAAATCGTTCATGGTCACGCTCGTGGCGCCGGACTTGGCTATCCAACTGCAAATGTGATACCTCTTGAACCGGAAAAACTAATCCCTGCAAACGGTATTTATTTTATTTCAGCTTTTATAGGCAACCGAAAATACTATGGCATGGCCAATGTCGGTACCAGACCAACTTTCGAGAATAACGGCAAAATATTAGTCGAAGCATTTTTCTTTGATTTCAATAATGATATTTATGATTTAAGAATTCAGATTGAATTCATAAAGTATATACGTGAAGAAATAAAGTTCGATAACTCCGAACAATTAATCGAAGCAATTAAACAAGATGAAGTTATTTGCAGAAATTTAATAAATAACTTTTTAGATTGATAAAAATTAGTTAATTTTGTATTTTGTATTAAACTTAATTTGGAATTTTAATGATCACAAAAGAACAAAGAGCCGAGGTTATAGAAAAATATGGCTCAAATCCTCAAGATACAGGTCGCACAGAGGTTCAGGTTGCACTCCTGACACAAAGAATTAATGATTTATCCATTCATTTGGAAGGTCATAAAAAAGATAATCACAATCGTCGTGGTTTAATAGCCATGGTTAGTCAACGGCGCTCATTGCTCAGTTATCTTGCGAAAAAAGATATTATGCGTTATAGAAGCATAATAAGCTCATTAGGTTTACGTAAATAATTTAACCGGCGCTTTTTTTAAATAGCGCCGGTTTCATTATATGAGTTTCAAATAGAAATGTTTTTAATTAGAAAAATCTGAAAATATAAATAAATGGCTCCTGTCCTTCTGAACTTGTTTCAGAATCCAGTTCAAAATACTTCAATGGCTTTTGAAACAAGATCAGATGACAGTTTTCAGATGATTAAACCGAAAAAATAATTTCATAGTAAATTATCCTTTCTTTTTATACCTTTTAAACTTTCAGTTTTAAACTTGTATAAGCGCTACTAAGCCTATTTCTATGTTTAAAATGTTTTAGTTTTTTTTATTATTTAAATTATATTTATGAAATTAGTTTCAATTGATTTCGACGGAAAGAATTATTCTCTCGAAACAGGTCGCTTCGCTAAGCAAGCAAATTCCGTTATGGTCCGCTGTGGCGATTCTATGGTACTGGTAACAGCCGTCGCAAGTGAAAGGAAAATAGATGCTGATTTTCTACCCTTGCAGGTTGAATATCGGTTCAGATTCGCATCCAGTGGCAAGATTCCGGGTGGTTTTATCAAACGTGAAGGTCGTCCTTCAGATAACGAAATATTAAGCGCAAGATTAATCGATCGCCCACTTCGTCCAATGCTCCCAAAAACCTGGCGTTATGACACACAGGTTATTGCTACAATTTTTTCTTATGATCCGGCAGTCGATCCCGATACATTAGCTGCAGTTGGAGCTTCAGCAGCCGTTTTAATTTCTGATATTCCTTTTACCGGTCCATTTTCTGAAGTTCGCGTTGGTCGTATCAATGGAGAATTTATTGTAAATCCTTCCACCGAACAATTAACCCAATCTGAATTGGATATGACTGTTTCCGGTACAAATGACGCTATCACCATGGTTGAGGGTGAAAGTAGTGAAATATCAGAACAACTTTTCTTAGACGCATTAGTATTTGCTCACGAAAAGATTAAAATTCTTAATGCTCTCCAGTTGCAATTAGTAGAAGGTCTCGAAATCACAAAACGTGAGGTTTTAGCCGATGTTGCTCCCGAAGAAATTATCTCAGTTATTAAGAATGCAATTAATGATGAACTGAAGATTTATGTTCATTCAATTACCTCCAAAAAAGAACGTAACGAAACTCGCAAATCAATCTTAGAAAAAGCATTGGCCGCAGTAACAGAACAATTTGGTGAAAATGAAGAATTAAAGGATAAAATTCAGAAATATACTGAAGAAGTAGTCTCTAAGCTCGAAAAAGCTGAAATGCGAAACATGATTCTTACTGATAGAATCCGCTTGGATGGTCGTGCTCTTGATCAAATCAGACCAATTAGCTGCGAAACCGGATTACTGCCAAGAACCCATGGTTCTGCTTTGTTCACTCGTGGTGAAACTCAGTCTCTTACTACTTGTACCTTAGGTACAAAACGTGATGAATTGATGATTGACGGATTGATGCCAACTTTCTTTAATCAATTCTACCTGCATTATAATTTCCCTCCATTCTGTACTGGTGAAACCGGAAGACTCGGCACTGGCAGACGTGAAATTGGACATGGTAATTTAGCTCAACGTGCTTTACAAAAAATGTTACCGTCGTCGGATGATTTTCCTTATGTAATTCGTATTGTTTCCGAAATTCTTGAGTCTAACGGCTCATCTTCTATGGCAACAGTATGCGCTGGAAGTCTTGCTCTATACGACGCAGGTGTTCCTATGAAAAAAGCTGTTGCAGGAATTGCAATGGGATTAATAAAAGATGAAGACAGAGTGGCAGTATTAAGCGATATTTTAGGTGATGAAGATTTCCTTGGTGACATGGACTTTAAAGTTACCGGTACTATAGATGGAATAACAGCTTGTCAAATGGATATTAAGATTGGCGGGCTCTCACTTGAAATTTTGACTGAAGCATTGGATCAAGCTCGTCGTGGACGCCTTCATATTTTAAATATTATGAATGAAAAATTAAATGTCCCAAATACCGAATTATCCCAATATGCTCCTCGATTTACTGCTATTCACATTCCTACTGAATTTATCGGTGCCGTAATAGGTTCCGGCGGTGAAACAATTAGAAGCATTACCAAAGAAACTGGTACAGAAATAAACATCGAAGATGACGGAACAATTACTATAGCAGCTACTTCAAAAGAAGCTGCCGATGCTGCAATTAAAATTATTCAGGGCTTGACACTATCACCTGAAGAAGGTACAATTTATACTGCAACCGTAAAAGAAATACGTGAAGGTTTAGGAGCCATTATGGAGTTTTTGCCTAAGAAACAAGGACTACTCCATATTTCACAAATTGCTCACGAACGCACCGAAAATGTTTCTGACCATTTGAAAGTTGGTGATAAAATTGAAGTTAAACTTGTTGAAATCACTCGCGAAGGCAAGTTTAGATTATCCCGCAAAGCTCTACTGCCGCGTCCAGAAGGTATGCCTGAATATCATCACAGCGAAGGCGGCGGTGACAGACCACACCATCCGAGACGCGACGATGATCGTAACTCTTCACGGCCACCATACAGAAGAGACAACGATAGAAGAAGATAACTGACATTGAAATAAAAACAAAAAGCTCTTTAAATTATTGAAGAGCTTTTTTTTTAAATATTTTTAAGTTTATTTCGTATTCGAAATATGAAGAAAAGTAAAATAAACACAATCGATTTATACGAAAAGATCATTACCGGCGATAAACAAGCACTTTCAAAAGCCATAACCTTGGTAGAGAGCTCTCTGGATGAGCATATTGAGTTAGCTCAGAAATTATTAAATGTTATTATCCCTAAGACCGGTAATTCCATCAGAATTGGCATTTCAGGCCCTCCCGGTGCTGGTAAAAGCACTTTTATCAATAAATTTGGTCTATATCTGTGTGAAAAAGGAATCAAAGTTGCCGTTTTAACTATTGATCCGAGCAGCTCTATTTCTAAAGGGTCTATTTTAGGGGATAAAACCCGCATGGCTGATCTGTCCGTACATAATGGATCATTTATTCGCCCCTCCCCTTCTGGTGAAACTATGGGCGGTGTGGCACGTAAAACAAGAGAGTCGCTTTTACTTTGTGAGGCAGCCGGATTTGATATAATTTTTATTGAAACCGTCGGTGTTGGTCAGAATGAAACATTGGTTCGTTCTATGGTTGACTTATTTGTTCTGATACTGTCTCCCGGTGCCGGAGATGAACTTCAGGGAATAAAAAAAGGTATTGTCGAGATTTCAGATATGATTCTTGTTAATAAAACCGACGGTCCTAACGAACAGGCTGCCAGACTTACCCGGAAAGAATATGAGACCGGATTGCATTTGTCTAAATCACCAAGTGACGGTTGGACACAGCAAGCACTGAATATTTCAGCGGAAACCGGTTTAGGACTTGCTGAACTATGGCTGAAAATCAATGAATTTGTAACCACAACGAAGGCTAAAGGAACATTTTCTCTACGCCGCAAAAAGCAACTCCAGAACTGGTTCGATAATGAGTTGCAACTCGAAATCCTTCGTAGAATCGGCAAACGCAATGAAGTATTGAAAAAAATCACAGAATCAAGAATTAAAATCTCGGATGGCAAGCAAAGTGTTTATTCGGCTGTTTATGAGATTAGTTCACTGATATTCAATGATCAAAGTTAATAAAGGAAACTTTAAATGATCTGCCCACAAAAAGTGTACACAAACTTTAAAAATTATTTTGCATAAATTGCACATTTTATCATGAAAATCTGCTTACTTTTGCATATTACATTATGCAACGAGATGCTGCACCAGCAGCGCATTTAAATGCCATTTGCATACTTTTGCATACTTTTTTACCCTATTGTGTCCGAACTGGGATTTTTAGAATTAAGGGATTACAGGATTTTGGAATTCTGTGTCACGGATTGAGCGGATCTACGGAATGAACGGATTTTGAAATCCTATTAATAAATTTAGTGTAATCCATAAATCCCAGTTCTGACTATTTCCAAAATTAACTACAAAAAATCTAACTGTCAACAAAACCGTTCACAAACGACACACGAAATAGTTTGAAAAATTCTTATTATATCATTTCCTATTTGAAATTAATCGATAAAACAGACGAGGACATCTGTTCTACTTTGATTTATAGTAGCTTAGACTTCCTCGTCTGAGCTTGATTTTATTTTTCTGAAATAGTAAACAATATAATATTAATCACTCATTTACGTTTTAGGTGATTTTTTTATGATATTTGGAATTGGAACAGATATAATCGAAGTCGAAAGGATTAAGGATTCTATTGAAAAGTATGGCGAGAAGTTTTTAAGCCGGATTTTTACGGATTCTGAACGCGAATACTGCGAATCTTACGGACAAAATAAATTCCTTCACTATGCAGCGCGTTTTGCAGCTAAAGAATCGTTTAGTAAAGCAATAGGCACTGGTATTACGTCAGGATTTAAGTTCAATGAAATTGCAGTCCGAAACGAAGAATCCGGCAAACCATTTATTGAACTTTATGGCGGACTCTATGAAAAATATTCGGGATATGAAATTAATTTATCGCTATCTCATACTCAAGGAAATGCAGTTGCATTTCTGATAATTATGAATGACTAAATATACTCTTCCACAAACTTATCTTCCGCACTGGCTGATGATAGTGGAGCCCTAACCAATGTATTATCAATTAATCTCGTTCTCCCTAAATAAACAGCTAAGAGAAGAACAAGTTCATCGCCGGCAAGAAAAATATCCGGTTCGTCCAATGAATCGGCAAGTGCTGACGAAGCGTAATCAATACGAATTTCTGGAACCGACCGCAACACAGAGTGCATTGTAGCATTAATAATCTTTCTCTGCCGTTCACCCGATAAAATTGCTTTTTTTGCTTTTTCAAGTGCATTGAAAATAATATTTGCTTTCAATCTTTCGCTCGGACTTAAGTAAACATTCCTCGAACTCATGGCAAGTCCGTCGGCTTCACGGTAAGTTGCAGAAATTATCAACTCAATCCCAAAATTCAAATCGCGAACCATTTGTTTAATAACAAGAGTTTGCTGATAATCCTTTTGTCCGAAAATGGCAAGATGAGGCAAAGTTGCATTGAATAATTTGCTGACAACGAGAGCCACTCCGTTAAAATGTCCGGGACGTAAAGTACCCTCGAAATTGCGGGTAAGGTAATCTATTTTAATTTCAGTCCTGTTTGCTCCGGCATACATTTCCTTAATTCCGGGATAAAAAATATAATCGCAACCTGCTCCCTCCAATAAGCTATGATCGCGTGTAAAATCACGGGGGTAACGTTCAAAATCCTCATTCGGGCCAAACTGAGTCGGATTCACAAATATAGATGCTATAACAATATCCGCATGATCCTTTGCTTTTTTAATCAGTGAAACGTGTCCGTCGTGCAAATAACCCATGGTAGGAACCAAGGCGATTCTTTTCCCTAAAGCTCGTTCATCGGCAGAAGCTTTCTGCATTTCGGCAATAGTTGCAATAATTTTCATTGGCATATTATTCTATTTGGTTTCTAAATAATCTTGAATTGTTTTCGGTACATCGGATAAAAAATTATAACCTGTTGATTGCTCAATTCGTCTCACAGTAGTCAGATAATTGTGCCAATCTTCTTTGCGAACACCTGCAATATTTGGCATAAGCACACAATAAACCGAAGCACTTGTTGTAATATCAGCCAACCGTTTACCTTTAGGGAGTCCAACTATAATTTTAAAGCAGGAATCAGGAACAGCTATTTTACCATTAATTATTCTATAACCGGTATGGAAAATTCCACCGCTGATGATATAAACTTCTTTATTACTATCAAGGCAAAGAGAACGTTCAAACTCTTCAAATTTTTCCCATACACCTTGATTAAGATCAGGAGTTTGTGGATACATATTCGTCATTTTAAAAGTCAGCCGATTATCTTCCTTGGAGGAAGTTCTGTCAGCCGATGGGCAGATATGCCCGCGATCATAGCCGCTACCGGAATAATCATTATCAGCAACACGATAAAGCCCTGCACTTAAAGCAGAATCCCGACTAAAGCAATCACAGCGCGCAGTTGAGCCAATCCATGAATCGTTAAGATACCAGGAAACCCAGTTAGCTACATTTAGATTTTTATTATAACTTAAAACATATTGCTGGCGATAAATAATAAAATCATCGGATGAATCGGCATCACGCGGGATGCCTAATTCGATATTTCTATTTCTGTTAGTATCGATTTTATTATTATTATTGTTGTTGTTGTTGTTGTTATCAATGATACCAGAATCAGAGCATGAATAAAGAATAACAATAACAGCAATAGCAGCCGCAGAAGTAAATATATTATAAGGAGTAGAAAGTTTTGACATAAAGAATATTTAAAATTGATTAAGATTGTGTAAAGACGATTTGAATAGTGGAATAATTTTAAAATTAGGAGTTTGAACACAAATTAAAATACAAAATTTGCAAAATCCATTGAGAACTTCGCCATAATTCACAAATATTGACTATAATTTAGTTAAACACAAATTTTTCATAAGATATTAATAACATCCACTTACCACGGTTATAGAAGTTAGAAAAATAGAAAGTTGAAATGTTGAAGCTATTAATGAAGAATAAAAATCACATCACCCGAAAAAGCTAACAATTATACACATCTTTTAAATATTCACAGAGAAATGGATCAAAAACCTTAGTAGAATAAATTCAATATGTTAGACACAAACCTTATTAGCATAATTTCATTGAAAAAACAAAAAATGTATTCAATTTTTAATAAGGTAATAAGTCTCCATGTAAATATTTACATGCAAATTACAGCTAACATAAGTAAATCAGTAGCTTAGACATCCTTGTCTGAGCATATAAAACAACAACCAGACAGGGATGTCTGTTCTACCAAAAACAAGTTAGATGAGAGGTTTTTGTCGAAAATAAGGTTTTACAGTGTTTCATCAATAAAATTCTATTTTAGTCAATATTTGTGTATAATTGTTAGCCTGTGGAGAGGGGAGTAAGATAAACGTTCCAACGGTGGATGCCTCAAAAGCCTCATTTCAGTCATTCCTGCGAATGAGTTGTTTGAAAACACGAAATATTCACGTATCTGTCATTCCCGCGAATGCGGGAATCCCCTTCCATGGCGCAATTGGGGATTCCTGCATTCGCAGGAATGACAAGAAAAGGTAGTTTTCACACAGCCTCGAATGCAGGAATTCCCTAAAGTGGCACTGGAAGGAGATTTCTGCATACGCAGGAATGACATTTTTGTTTAATATGTGGCTTTTGAGACAGCCTCTTGGGGTGAGGTTTCCAAAGGATTTTATAATTCACTTTGATTAATCTGGGTTAATTCTTATCCATGCACCAATCGGGTTAGGGAGTTTCAATTTTTTTTTGTAATTAATTGACTGACAAAAAAAATCCCGTCATTTCAATAAATGGCGGGATTTTATTATTTTTATTTCGATCTTATTAATTCTACTCTTCTGTTTCTTTGTCTGTTTTCATCAGTTGTATTAGGTACAAGAGGTTCATCCGGTCCCATACCGCGTGTTTTAAGTCTTGTCCCGCTTATACCTTTATCAATTAACCAGTTTTTCACTGTTTCAGCTCTATCTAATGACAATTTCACATTTTTATCTCTATCTCCTTGATTATCAGTATGTCCAACTATTTCAATTTCAACATTCTGAGCTTTTGTTAGTGCTTTCACAGCATTAGATAAAGTTTTTTCGGAGCTTTTCTTTAAATCAGCTTTGGCAACATCAAATTCAACATTTTTTAAAATCATTTTTCCGCCGACCGGAATTGCTAAAATATCATCATCAGCTTCAAGAGGATTTGTTCCTGCAGCTACTTCTGCTCCATCATTAATTCCACCACCATCGGTATCAGGATTTAATGGATCAGTTTTATATTTATTAACTTCATCTCCGTCGGTTAAACCATCTCCGTCAGAATCAGGATTATTTGGATTTGATCCCAATTTTATTTCCTCATCATCAGACAAGCCATCACCGTCTGAATCTTTTGCAATATCAAATATGTTATAATGTACCCCTAATCTTGTAACCCAAGATCCATCATTATATTTGTCATAATAAGGATTAAAATTATCGGTCATAGATGTATTGAGTCCCGCTTGAAAATCAATACCAAATTTTGGGTTTATCCAATAGGTTATTCCAGCACCAACAGATATACTCAAAGTAACTCCGCTAAATTTAGCTGTAGGATCAGGATTACTTGGTTTTTCCAATACGTCATACATCGTGGCTCCAAGTCCGCCGAATACGTATGGATTCAATATTGATGAATTAATAATTTGATACCTTAATCGAAGTTCGGGAACAATATATGTCGTTTTGTATTGTGACCAACCACCATATTTATCTGTTCCGTTGGTAAAATACTGGAAACTAAATTCAGGTGTAAGTCCGCTTCCCAATCCATTATTATACAAACCATAAAAACCAAACAGAGGGCCGATTACTCGTTCTGAAAAAAATGCTTCGTTAATACCACGTGTTAAGCCGCCGGCAACACCCAAAGAAACGCTTTTCCCTTGTCCTAAAGCAGCGATAGAAGTTGAACAAAAGATCAAAGCGATTAATAAATTATTCATAAATCTTTTCATATATTAAAACCAATTATAAAATTAAACAAAATTAATCTACAAAAATAACACTTATTACCGATAAAATCATCAGCAATTTTACTTAATTTTATTAATTTATTTAAATTAAGTTTAAACCACTGAGTCTGTCTCACAAGTATAATATTTGCTATAATTGTCATTACGGCGCATGAGACTGTGTGAAAACTTCAATTTCTGTCATTCCTGCGTATGCAGAAACCCCCTGATTGGTACTGGAAGGGGATTCCTCCACTGGCATCAATGACATTTCAGATATTTTATTCCACAACCTTGCATAATTCGGGTAAGGGTAGAGATGTTTCCTTATAAATAAGAGGCTATGGGTATTGCTTGCCCCTCGCCCCTCGTCCCTCGTCCCTCTCCCCTGACAAAACAAATGATCCCTATTTCAAATCGGAATTTATATTCATGATCTATTTTCTATAAAATTTCCGTAATTTTGTATTTGGTTTATGTTTAGATTAATTTTGTTCATTTATTTATATTAAACTTATGTCAAATAATAAAAAATACCGCATCGCTTGGCTTCCTGGCGATGGTGTGGGAATTGAAGTTCTGGAAGCAACAAAGATTGTTTTTGATAAATTAGGGTTTAATGCCGATTTTATACACGGCGACATTGGTTGGGAATTTTGGTGCAAAGAAGGTGATGCTCTGCCACAGCGCACACTTGAACTGCTTGGAAACGTTGATGCAGCAATGTTCGGTGCAATTACTTCCAAACCGGTTAAAGATGCCGAACTCGAATTGGTGGAAGGATTGAAAGGATCAGGACTGATCTATCGTTCACCTATCGTCCGCATGAGACAGTTATTTGATTTATTTATATGCCTGCGCCCCTGCAAAGCGTACAAAGGCAATCCTCTGAATTATAAAGAGAATATCGACATTGTAGTTTTTCGTGAAAATACAGAAGGAATGTACAGCGGTGTTGAATTTAATCCGGTACCGGAAGAACTTTCAGCACTTTTAACAAAATTATCGAAACCTTTTGCGGCTTTTTCGGATTTAAAGGGTGATGAGTTTGCTATTTCCTGCAAAATAAATACTCATAAAGGTTCTGAAAGAATCATTCGTGCAGCTTTTGAATTTGCCAGAAATAACGGACGAAAGAAAGTTACCGTTGTTCATAAAGCCAATGTAATTCGTGCAACCGACGGATTATTTTTTGATATTGCAAAGCAGGTTTCAAAGGAATATCCTGAAATTATTCTTGATGATGCCAATATAGATGCAATGACAATGTGGATGATTAAAAATCCATATAATTATGATGTTCTCGTGGCTCCAAACCTATTTGGTGATATTATATCTGATTTAGCTGCTCAATTGGTTGGAGGGCTTGGATTCGGATGCTCTGGGAATATTGGAAAGAAATTAGCTGTTTTCGAGCCTTCTCACGGGTCTGCACCAAAATATTCGGGGATGTATAAAGTAAATCCTATTGCAACTATCTTAGCAGGGAAAATGATGCTGGATTGGCTTGGAGAAAATGAAATGGCAGATAAAATAGAGATTGCTACCGCTGCAGTTATTGCCGAAGGTAAAGTTCGTACTTATGATATGGGCGGCTCGGCAACGACTCTGGAAATGGGACAAGCGATAGCAAGCTTTATTTAATTTAGAATTAAGAATTAGTTTGATTAATTTGCATTTTATTGTTTGAAATATTAAAATTGAAATTTATGAAAAAAATTAGCTTTTTAATTGCTTCTTTTGTTTGGCTGGCTTTCATTCTGGCTTCTTATATTTACAACCGGGATTTGGTAATTACAAGCAATGGCCAAACCGTTCTGGAAATGTCAAGATCCTTTTTTAAAGTTATCCTCAATACAAGAGCCTGGAATGCACGGCACGGCGGCGTGTTCACTCCGGTAACAGCCACAAATCAGCCGAATGAATATCTCATTGATTCTAATCGTGACGTAACCACAACCACTGGGATTCATCTCACTAAAATCAACCCTGCTTACATGACACGTCAGATTTTTGAAATGGCAAGATCCGATTCTTATATTTATTTTCATATTACCAGTTTAATCCCTCTACGGCCGTTAAATGAAGCTGATGAATGGGAAAAAAGTAGTTTGGCTTCTTTTGAATCAGGCAATAAAGAAATATTTGAGCGTGTGAAATCGGATTCTGGTGATTATTACAGATTCATGGCTCCTCTGAAAGTAGAAAAACCATGCTTGAAATGCCACGCAAAACAAGGTTATAAAGAAGGAATGATCCGCGGCGGAATAAGTGTAAATTCCAGATCAACAAGATTTGATGCGATTCTTGAGCGTGATCTTGTTAATAATGATCTATTGCATGGAGTATTTTTATTTTTGGGTTTACTCGGATTTTGGATATTCTTTAAATTTTCCGATAAACAATTTAATACAATCAATACTTTATTAAATCAGGTTTACGAATCGAAAAATATAATTGAAGAAAAGGCTGCTAATCTTGATGAACTAAATAAAACAAAAGATAAACTTTTTTCTATTATAGCTCATGATCTTATTAATCCTGTTGGAAATTTTAAGCAGGTAATTGATTTACTTTCAGATGAATATGAGAAAATGGACAATATCGAACGCAAAGAGTTTATCGACAGTACAAAAGGATCTGCTACTCAGGTTTATACTCTTCTTCAGAATCTTCTCACCTGGTCACGCTCTCAGAGGAATATTATTCAATTTACAAGAAATAATCAGATACTTTCACTTTTTGTAAAAAATTGTTTATCTACGTTAAATGCTCAAGCCACTAATAAAGAAATTCACTTAATAAATAATGTAGAAGCCTCAATCGAAGTTTTAGCGGATGCTTTTATGTTAGAAACAATTTTAAGGAATCTAATTTCTAATGCTATTAAATTCAGTTACAGAAATGGTAAGGTTGAAATTGGGGCCACTATCGAAAATGGATTTACTAAGATTTTTGTTAAAGATGAAGGTACTGGAATGTCCAATGCTGATAAAGAAAATCTTTTTAGAATTGATATGAAGGTCTCATCAGTTGGCACTGAAAATGAACCGAGCACAGGTCTGGGTTTAGTTATATGCAAAGAATTTGTGGAAAAACATAATGGAACCATAGAGATTGAAACTGAAAAGGGTAAGGGCAGTAGCTTTATTTTTACTTTAAGCAATGAGTAGATAATGGGTAATGTAAGAAATAAAAGTGATTTATAAGAATCAACCATTTACTTGACAAACTTTATGAACTTTTGAAAAAATTATTATGGAGAATATTGGAAGTATCGGATCTTCTTTCTTTATCGAGTTTCTGGGAATAATTATTGCAATAGCTTTATTATTATCCTTGGTCATTAACTATTTCGTTTACGGAAAAGTTTTTGAAAAAGCTGGCTATCCTGCTTATACAGCCGCTATTCCGGTTTATAAGACTATTATCCTTTTGAAAATTGCAGATTTTTCTGCTTGGATGATATTAGTATTTTTGCTACCAGTAATAAATCTCGTTTTATTGGCAGTGATAAGCATCAGAATAGCAAAATTCTTTAGCAAAAGTGGTGGATTCGCAGTAGGACTTGTCTTTCTACCCTATATATTTTTTCCGATTATCGGATATGGTGTAGCTAAATATAAAGTAGATTATTTTGGGAAATTAGTTTAAAAATCAAATGCACGAGTGCTGAAGAAGTCTTTGTGCCTGAAGTCCATGAGAGACTCAGCCGGTATGGAATTAAATACAGAAAATTCTTCTGCTAAAATTCTAAAGGATTTACCTTCTTCGGAAAGTGCATAATAAAAGAGAACTAAAAGCTCATAGTTTGAAAACTGAGAACGGAAGAGATTTATATAAAAATCAATATTTTCAAATAAGTTGAATCTGATAAAATTATAAATATTTTCGACGTTTCTGAAATAATGCCCAAGAAGTGATTGATGTTTAGTTAAAAAGGTCTCGAAACTCGCCTGAATCAGGTCTTCGGTATAGGATGGATTTAGAGAAATTTCACCTGTTATGTCAACTAAATCTGAAAAAATTATTCGGAAATGATTGTAAAATTCAACGAAACACTCTCTGCCATGGAGAGTAACAAATTTACCATCGACTACTTCCAAGTTTAGTTTGATAGAATCAACTATATTTACCTGAAGATTGATTAATTGGAAATAAGTACTTTCAAACTGCTGAACATTTAATAATTTATTTTGCATTTTTAATTCATGGGTTTGCTCCATGATGTCCTGATGCTGAAGTTCTAATTCTTTTTTCTGGCCAACCAATTCTTCTCTTTGAATATTCATTGCTTCGTAAAATAAAAGAACTCCGGCAAGTGTCCAGAGAGTGCCCACTGTACCTTCTAACAACTGTCCTATATTGCCGAATAAATTAACATCTTCAACGGGTATGAGACTTTTAAAAGCGACATGTCCAATCAGAAATAAAAAAATTACGATTACCATCACAATACCACTCACAATGAGCTTCATTGCGACTTTTTCGAGCTTGCTCTGATTTCCTGACTTTAAGATACTCATAATAAATTTTATTTGTTAATCCGTTTTACAATTAAATTCAATATACTTCATCACCTTATTTGCAAGTTCCGTGCCATAAATATTTTGTAGTAAATGCAAAGAACCGTCGATTCCTGCTGAAACTCCGGCTGTGGTCAGCACTTTGCCATTATCAGTAAATCTTTTTTTTACAACTTTTACAAAAGGATATAATTTTTGTAAATTATCATTTGCGTCATGCCATGTGGTCGCTTCAAGATTATTCAGTATTCCGAGTTCGGCAATAATAAATGCACCGGTACAAATTGAAATTACATATTTGGAAGTATTGTATGCGTCTGAAAGCCATACTCTAACTTTGGGATTTGATTGAAGCAGTTCGAGGTCTCCACCGGGCACAATGAGGATATCTGGTTTTGGGCAATTAGCAAAAGTAAAATCTGGAATTATTCTGGTACCGGTATGACACTTAATAGTCTGATTATCTGCAGCTACAGTATATAAATTAAAGGTCAGACTTTTATCAACCAAAGTTGCATCGTTGAAAACTTCTACAGGGCCAGCAAAATCCAAAAGATAAACTCCGTTATAAACTAACACAGCTATATTAAGTTCTTTCGGAACTTGCAATAGCTGTGAGTTTGCAAAATTTACAATGAATATGAAAGACAATATGAAACTTAAATATTTTTTCATCTTTGCCTAAAAACTTGATTACGCTGAAAGAGCAACAACTTCAGAAACCATTTTTGCAGCTTGTTCAAAATTCTGAGCTATCTTGAAATTCATACCTGAATTTTTGAGCGTTACTACGGCTTCCTTAGCGTTTGTACCATCGAGGCGAACGATCACTGGCACAGTTACCTGAACTTGTTTAAGCGCCTCCACTATGCCATCAGCCACTTTATCGCAGCGTACTATACCACCGAAAATATTTATTAAAACAGCCTTTACGTTACTATCACTCATCATTATACGAAACGCGTTTGAAATTCTTTTAACATTTGCTCCACCCCCTACATCAAGAAAATTAGCCGGGCGGCCACCGGAGAGCATGATCATGTCCATAGTTGCCATCGCAAGACCTGCACCATTGACCATACAGCCAACGTTTCCATCGAGTTTAATATAATTCAGATCGAAAGTAGCGGCTTCGGTTTCAAGCGGATCTTCTTCTGCAAAGTCTTTCAGAGCTTCAAGTCCGGCTTGACGATAAAGTGCATTATCATCAAAATTGACCTTTGCATCCAAGGCAATCATTTTATTGTCCTTAGTTAAAACAAGGGGATTAATCTCCATCAGAGAGCAATCCAGAGCCTGATAAGCGTTATAAAGATTTGTGATAAACGGAATAAAACTTTTGACAGCATCCCCGCTTAAACCAAGTCCAAAAGCTAACCTACGTGCCTGAAATGCTTGCAATCCATTACTTGGATCAATAAATTCTTTTAGGATTTTCTCAGGAGTTTCGGCTGCCACTTTTTCAATTTCAACGCCACCTTCAGTAGAAGCCATGATACAGTTACGACCAGTCTGTCTGTCCATAACTATACCGGCGTAAAATTCTTTTTCTATTGCACAGCCTTCTTCGAGAAGGATACGGTTGACAATACTGCCTGCAGCACCTGTTTGAATTGTGACAAGTTTATTACCGAACATATTTTTTGTCATTTGATAAACCCTGTCTGGTATATCTTCTCCGCTGAGTACATTTACCCCGCGAAGAGGTTTGCCACCAAGTTCAATCTGTTCATTCGTTGCAATATCGTGAATGATTCCTTTGCCTCTGCCCCCGGCATGAACTTGTGATTTCACAACCAATGTGCCAATACCCTTCGAGGTAAAATCCTCGTAAGCAGCTTTACCTGCATCTTCAGCATTAAAAACAACCTTACCGAAAAGAACAGGTACATTAAATTTCTTTAGTAATGCTTTGCCTTGATATTCGTGAATTTTCATGAATAGTCCTTAATCTTAAAATATATAATTATATCAATTTTCGAAAAATAGAAACTACAAACATATCAAAAAAAATTGAAATAGACAAAGAATAATATAGTTTCCGAATTGCATATTCGAACATGCTGCCAGACACTATAAAAAGTATGAAAATGACAAACCAGTTGCCACCCTCACTAACCCTCCCCGCAGCATATAGCAATGAGAAAGTGCGGAAAAATAGAAAATACGTTCATCTTCATCATACCACCTCACACCCGAGGGCTGTTGTATTCTAATTAAGTGGATAAATTGCACAAGCATTAGCTAATAGCTAAGGTTTATACTGCACCTCGTCCCTCGCCCCTTGTCCCTCGCCCCTCGCTTCAGAATTAATGAGCCACAGTTCGACGGCTAAAGAAGATTGCAGTGAGGCTACAAAAAGAATCAGTTCCGTGTAAAACAAAACAAGGCTTTGAAAAATATCAAAGCCTTAGTTTTTAATAAAGTTCCAATTTTATTTTGCCGGTGGAAGAACACAAGCATCAACAACATGAATAATACCATTTGAAGCATCAACGGTAGCAATAATTTTGGCAGCATCAATATAAGTTGAGCCGTCTTTCTTTGTGATCTTGGCTTTAGTACCATCGACCATGTCTAAATTCATACCGTCCTTTAATATGCTTATTTTGAAAACACCAACAGAAACATGGTGCTGGAGTACTGCCTTTAGTTTCTCTTTGTTCTCTGGTTTTAATAATTCGTCAACAGTTCCTTTTGGGAGTTTGTCGAAAGCGGCATTAACAGGTGCAAAAACAGTAAAAGGGCCTGCATTACTTAAAGCATCAACCAATTCTGCTGCTTTAACAGCCGCAACTAAAGTAGTATGATCTTTAGAACCGACAGCAACTTTTACGATGTCCTTTTTAGAGGCATTATCTTTAACACCGGATTGTCCGGTTAGAGCTGGTGCTGGAGCACCTTCAGCAGGCTTATCCGAGGCTTGTTTGTTCTCACAAAAGGTTAATAACGATACTAAAACCAAGCAAGAAAGTAATGATTTGAAAGTTCTCATAAAAATTCCCAGAATGTATAAACAATAATTTAAGGATTACATCAATCCTAAAAACAAAAATAGTAAAATTTTCATAATAAAAAAAGACTTTTTTATCTGAGTATAGAATTTTAATGTATCGCTTCTATCACTCTTCTTAATTTTGCCTGAACTTCAATTGCCACTTCCCCAAGTTTATCATTTTGTACCGACTGCATGGATGCTATTGGGTCTATAGCAGCTATTTCTACATTCTCATCATCTATTTGCTGAACAATAATATTGCATGGTAGCATTAATCCGATCTTATCTTCAGCAGTTAAGGCTTTGTATGCCGATGGCGGGTGACATGCGCCCAAGATTCGGTAATTTCGGAAATCTACATCTAATTTATTTTTTAGAGTTTTTGAAACATCAATTTCAGTTAAAATTCCCATTCCCTCTTTTTTCAATTCATTTGTGATTTGTTCAATGGCAGAATCAAAGCCAATTTTGAGCGATTTATTAAAGTAGTAAATCATATTATATCCCTTTAGAGAAATTGAATAAGTTAAAAATATAGTAAAGAATCATTTTTTTTAAGCCAGTTTCTGTGGCTTTTGAAATTGCTGTCATATAATGAAACAATATTCCAGAAACTTATGGAATGATTCATCTGTTTCAGATGCGCAAGTTCATGGATCACAACATAATCAATTATTGTAAGTGGTGCAAGTATCAATCTCCAGTTTAAGCTAATCGTTCCTTTGGAAGAACATGATCCCCAGCGGTGTTCTGCATTTGATATTCTCCATTTTTTATATTTTATATTCATCTGATCTGAAAATATAGTTATTCTGTTTTCGATAACTTTTCTTGCTTGCAATTTATACCATAACTCAAGCGATTGCCTCTGCTGTACCGTATTTTCCGAATTATATTTGAATATTTTTCCGTCGAAATTCAGAATAGATTTTATAGAATTGTCTTTTACTGCCTCATATTCTTTGCCTATAAAAAGCAGCTTCCCAAGCTCTAATCCGTAAATAGGCGCTTTAGCGGCTTTTTTGTTTCGAATGAAATTCTTTTTTTGATCAATCCAGTTTTTATGTTTTAAAACAAAATTATTTATATCTGCAATACTGGCTCGATTCGGGCTTCGGACTATAACTTCGAGCTTACTATTAATTTCAATACTTAGTGTTCTCCTTGACGAACGAACAAGTTTATCAAACATACAGCATTGGTGAAATCGGTTCAAAAATATCTGTAGTTTTATCAATAAACAGCAACATTTTATGACGCCGATCTATTAAATCACTTAATGGAATATTATCTAAAAGACCGAATTTTTCAACCAGCGGAAGTAACTGAGCACCTTCATCACTGAGGCAATGATAAAACAATAGCAGAACTTCTGAGCTTGAAAGTTGCGAAATCATAGTCGCAATCAAAAATTGTCTATCCTTAAGTTCATTTTTTTCTATAAAAATCAGAATATTATATAAATTTCTAAAATAATGACCAATAAAATTCTGATAAAAGAAATAGAATGACATATATGAATTATTTATCACATTTTTAAAATCCTGCAGTGATGGCGTCATTATACCCATAACATCAAAATTATTGGCATAAGTTTTATAAAATATTTGGAAAAAATAAGTAAAACTCTCTCTGCCATGAATTTTCTTCATTAAACTCGGATTATTATCATCTTTACCGTCAACCACCAAAGATTCTGTGATTGAATTAAAAAATTGGAGCATATTAAAAAAAGTATTTTCAATTAGTCGTTGTTCACTCACCATGTTTTGCTTATTAAATATTTTTCTTATCTGCTCTTTCTCACTGTTTATGGATTTAATTTGAATTTTCCTTAAAATCTCATGGTTTTTAAAATATTTAATTAAATTAAAACCGAAGATTAAAAATGCAAGAGAATTTATAGAAAAAACCAAAGCTAATAATTTTATATCTGAATTATGATTCAGAAAAATCAACAGTATCAAAGTACTGGACACCATAACAACAGCTATTATAGGAGCGAACTTTGCAAAACCTGAGTTCAGTAACGTTTTTCTTTTCATTTTACTTCTTTAAATTTACAAGAACTTTTCCAATTTGTCCGGCAGCTAATATTCTATCTATTTCAACTGATAAATTTTCCAGACCGATTTCTTTTACAATATATTCAGGAGCTTTCAGCCTGAGTCTATGAGCAATATCGTCCCATATTTTCAATCGAATATCCATCGGACGTTCGGCTGAATCTATGCCTGCAAGAGTAATGCCTCTTAATATGAAGGGATAAACCGTAGTTTCTAATTTATCAGACTCAACTAACCCCATACATGTTACCACACCACGATTATCAGTTGCTCTGATAATCGATGACAGAGTTGTACCGCCAACTGTGTCAATAGCAGCTATCCAGCGTTTCGGTAGTAGCGGCTTATTGGATTTATCAATAACTGTATTTCTCTCAATTACCTCTTTAGCACCAATAGTTTTTAAAAATTCCTTACATTGAATTTTTCCAGTTGATGCAATCACATGGAATCCAGAATTAGCTGCCATAGCGACGGCTAAACAACCAACCCCGCCGGTAGCACCGGTAACTAATAATTTTCCCATATCAGGTTTGATGCCATGTCTTTCAATTTCGTAAATGGAAAGAGCCGCTGTAAATCCGGCTGTACCATAAATCATGGCTTCTCTGAGTGAAAGCGTTTCCGGCAGTTTCACTACCCATTTTTCAGGGACCCGAATATATTCTGCAAAGCCTCCTGATGTATTCATTCCGAGATCATAGCCAGTAACAAGAACGCTATCCCCTACCTTGAATTTCTTAGACTGAGATTCTTCCACAATGCCGGCAGCGTCAACTCCGGGAGTATGTGGATAGCAGCGAGTAATTCCTTTGTGCCCCTTTGCTGATAGCCCGTCTTTATAGTTTAAAGTTGAATAATGAACTGAAATAAGCAGCTCACCCTGTGGTAAACTATCTGTATTTTTATTTTCAATAAGTCGCTCGAAATGCCCGTTTTCAAGTTCATGTATAACTAATGCCCTAAAGTTTTTTCCCATTTTTTAAAAAAATATTTACTTAATCAATTCGTATAATATTCGTAATTTAATTTTATTGAACTAACAAATTTACAAATTTATACGATATGCAGGAAATAACTCCATTATTTGCAATTGATGCTGAAGAAATGCTTGAATCAGGTTTTATCGAAGAGGCTATCGAACTTTGCATTGATGGACTGAGTGTTTATCCTGAATATTCTTCAGCATATTATATTTTGGCTCTTGCTTATAAGAAAAATGGCGATTTTGAGAATTACAAACAAACTGTCACAAAGAGCTCAAGTCTTTTCCCATCAAGTAGAGCCATCAGTGCTTTGATTAATAATATCGAAAATGAATTTCAATCTAATGATATTACAGAGGAAATACTTGATTTAATACCTGATTCTCAAATTGAAGAATCAGAAAGTCCAGTTAATTCCGAATTTGAGACCAATATTATTGATGAACATTTTGAATTTCCAGATAGTACAGATGTTGAGATCGAGGTGCCTCATGAATCAGTAATTGACGAAAATCCAAATAATTCAATTCAAGTTATTCAAACTGATGAAAACATATCTGAATTAGCAGATATAGCGCCTGAAGCCGAAATTGAAGATGAATTGGAAATATTTAAAAAAGGTATTTTGAATGATCTTATCAAGGAAGTTGAAAATTTCATCTGTGATGACAATAAATCAGTTACTGAATCACAGCAAATTGCTCCAGAGCCGTCTTTGGAAGAATTTGACCTTATTAAAGAATTTAATTCCCTAACTTCGGATGACTCTGATTTAATCTCCGATGAAATTGAAGAACAGGTTTCTGAGATAGAAATTATCGAAGTAGAATATGTTTCAGAATCAGTAAATATTGACATTCTTTCGTTAGAAGAAGATCCAATAAATTCCGGTATGGATTTTTTAAAAATTTATGATTCTGGTAATTATGATAAAACAAATCATGATGTGATAAGAGCTTCAAACTTGGCTCTAATACCGGGGCTGGATTTTTCACCAATAAAAATAAGCAAAAGTAAAAATTCGCAGACTGATGTAAAATCTTCGAATTCATTTCAGAAAGAGGAATTCTTTATTCCTAAAGATTTTTCTTTAGCAACAAATATCACTACCAAATCAGACAATTCTTCAGTTAATTTTCTGATCGAAAAGCTTGATAACTTCTCCAAACCTGATTTTAACCATGATTTTTCTGATAATGAATTCGAAATTGAAGAGGATTATTATGAAGGACCGGAAATCTTAACTGATATTATGGCTGAAATATATTTATCACAGGATAAATTTCCTGAAGCTATTGATGTTTATAGTAAACTAATGATTCAAAATCCTGACAAAAAGGATTTTTACTTAAATAAAATCGCTGAAATAGAATCAATCTCCTTTAACGGGAATTAACCGTTTAACTTAATATAAATGTTCCCTAAAATCGGATCACTTGAATTAAGAGAAAATATTTTTTGAATAACATTATCGCGTAAACGTGCTCCTGCAGGTAATAATTTTAATCCGGAGTTTGTTATTATATCCCGTGCTAAAACCATACCATCCTTTAAATCAGCTAATTGGTAAGCCATTTCAGAAACAGATTGAGCCGATGAACTAAGAGTACCAATAAATTGCTCAAATAAAACAATAACCCGATGGTCATAAATTCTTTTTGATTCGGATTGTAACAATGTCAATACTTCGCTTGAAGATTTATTATTCCTCTGTAATTCTTCTTCATAATCCAGAGCTACTCTGATTATTCTCGAAGCTAAAGGTATTTGCCAGGATTGCAGTCTTTCAGGAATACCAGAACCATCAAAATTCTCATAAAGGCTATAGAGGATATTTCCGATCGGTTTATATCTCTGGACACTGCTCATTATATCACGTGCAACATTAGATACCTGAAACATTAATTTATGATTAGGTCTCCCATTCAGCATGACCGGTACTTGTAATAATTCATCGGGAAGAAATAAACGTCCAACCAGACAAAGGGAAGCAGCAACTTCAATCTCTTTTATTTGTTTTTCATCAAACTCATTCATAGCTTTGGCAATCCATACAGAAGATTTTGCTACTCGTTTCAACATATCTCCAGAAGATGGTATTCGAGCTTGCAAAAATTTACCTGCTAATGTTAAAAGGTCGCCCAGGCTACTTTCAAGTTCATTCTTCATCTCAACGAGCATCTTATTTTCGGAAGAATACTGTTGCTGGAGCCCTACTATTCTTGAAGCTGAACGCAATCTTGCCTGAAGTTCATCAATATTAATCGGTTTAAAAATAAAATCGTCACCACCGCTATGGAGGGCATCAATAAGGATATTACGGTCATTATTAGCAGTTAAGATAATAAAATAAATATCGTTAAACCTCTCATCCAATCTAAGTCTTTTCAGGAATTGCAAACCGTCTAACCGAGGCATAGTATAATCAGACAAAATAATTGACGGATGATGAGTTTGAGCTAAATTGAGCCCTGTAGCACCATCAGAAGCCGTATAAATAGTAACATTAGGAAAAGACTTACCTACAATTGACTTCAAGGTAAAAACGATGGTATCGTCATCGTCCACTATTAAAAAAGAAATTTTTGAATCCATCTATTGACCTTATTTATTTTTTATAAATTCTTTTGCACTTATATTTTTTACAAGAATAGTTACACGTCTATTCATAACGTCAAAAGCATTGTTTGGATTTCTAAGTTTTTTATCAGCATACCCTTTAACTTCTTTAACCTGATCAGGCCATAATCCTTTCAATTCTAAAACTCTTCTTGCAGCATTAGCTCTGTCTGCAGAAAGTTCCCAATTTGAATAAACAGCATTATTTCCATAACCACGGCTGTCAGTATGCCCTTCAACTTCGATATTATTAGTTAGTTTTCCGAACTCTCCTGCAAGCTGCGAAATTATCTCAATCGCTTTAGGTTTTAATTTAGAACTACCAACTTCAAAAAACATGGACTCTGATGTTTCAATGAGTTCTACTCTCAATCCTTCGTTGGTCATTTCCATTTTTACAGATTTCAAAAGTTCTTCCAATTCGGGTCTCTCGTTAGTAAGTTCATTAAATACCTTTTGCAAAGCATCAGCAGTCTCTTTGACTTTTTTTGTTGCATCTGCACTATCTTGAGTAGCCTTCTTTAATGATTTTGCAGAATCATTTTCAGGAACAAATGATATTTCCATGGGATTACCTTTACCTTTTTCACCCTTCCCTTTTTCAGGAACAAGCTTTACAGGGGATTCGATAGGTCTGGTCTGCTTACCGGTTATATAACTAAAAGCTCCGGGATCCTGAAAATAAGCAGTAATCGATTCCTTGGTTTGCTCACTGGAAGCCAGAATCCACATAACAATAAAGAAAGCCATCATTGCAGTAACAAAGTCAGCATAAGCAACTTTCCAAGCACCACCGTGAGCTGCATGCGAAGCATGCCCCTTCCTCTTTTTGATAATAATCGGTTCTTCCCGATGTTTTTGCTCTTCATTTGCCATAAATATTTATACTTATAATTTTTTATCAATTTAATTTATGATTTATTATCTTGATCCTTTAATTGCATCCTCGGTTTCTTTGAAAGTAGGCCTTGAATCCGGATCAATTGTTCTACGTCCATATTCAATAGCTACAGAAGCAGGTGCACCTTTTGCAAATGAAAGTAGCGCTGCCTTGATACATTGCATATAACGTGCATCCTTCGTTCTGTTAAAATCCATAGCTCTCGCAAGCGGGCCAACAAAACCATAAGAAAGTAAAACGCCAAGAAAAGTTCCGACCAATGCACTTGCGACGTGATGTCCTACTGCTTCGGCACCAGCGCCGATACTACCCATTGTTATAATAATACCAAGAACAGCAGCCACAATTCCCAGACCGGGGAATGCATCTCCCATAATTGATAATGAAGCTGCCGGAATGGCATCCTCCTCATGATGGGCTTCCAGATCAAGGTCCATTAGTTCTTCAAGATCGTGAGCGGGCACCCCACCGGATAGAACCACTTTAAGTGTATCGCAGAGAAATTCTACACCATGAGGGTTATTTAAAAAAGTTGCATATTTTGAAAGAATCGGACTTGATTCAGGTTTTTCAATATGCTGTTCAAGTGCAATGAGTCCCTCTCTTTTAGCAAATTGGAACAATTCATACAATAGTTTTAAAACCTCTATATAGGCTTGTTTATTTGCTTTAGGCCCCTTCAAACTGCCAATGATGCCATTTAATATCTTTTTTAATATGGAAATAGGATTTGCAATTAACAATGAACCTACTGCTGCTCCACCTATAACCAAAAATTCTGAGGGCTGGATAAGAGTAATTAGATTACCACCTCCCCACAAGAATCCTCCTAACAAGGAAACAAAAACAATTATCGCTCCAACTATAACCATAATAAATCCTTCTATTTGCTAAATATTTTATTCAATTTACAATTTTTCTAACTTTTTTAACAGTGAATTGCTTTTGGGTTCAATTTTTAACCCCTCCAAATAAGCTTTTTTAGCACTTTCTTTACTTTTAAGCTCTATATATATATCGCCCAAATGTTCGAAAACTTCAGCTACATTTGCACCTTTTTCAATAGCCCTTCGAATGTATTCCAAGGCATAACCGTAATTTTTAAGTTCAAAATTTATCCAACCATAAGTATCAAGGAATGAAAAGTTGCTGCTATCCGACATAATCGCGATATTACTCATTTGTAAAGCCTTTTCCAGATTCAATTTTCTTGACGCTAATGAATAGGCATAATTATTATTTAAAAGCGGATCATCCGGATGGATTCCGAGTGCCTTTTCATAATAATAGATCATTGAGTCAATTTTATTCGACTTGTCAAATAAATAGCCCAATTGATTCAGGCATTCAAAGCAAGAATCATCAACTGTCAATCCCGCCTGAAGAATAAATTTGGCATCCTCAAAATTTTTAGATTCAATCAGACCTGATCCATAGAGTGAATAATATCGGCTGTCGTTCAAATGTGACTGAAGGCAGTCTTTCAAAATTTTGACAGTCTTCTCGGGTTTTTTACTATAAAGAAAATATTGAGCGATAAAAAAGTTAAAATCTGACTTTGAATCAGTAGTTTTAAGTGTATTTTCGAAGAATTTTTCTGCTGTCACTGTATCTGAAATAGTGAGAGCTAATCGCCCACTCATAGTCAGCAATAGGGGAACAAAATAAAATCTGTTATCTACTTTATCAATAAATTGTCGTAATTCAGAAGCAGGAATCCTTGAAGTATCCGACGAAGCTGATTGTGCAAAGGCAATATAGAAGATGTCTAAATCAGGTTGAGTAATATATTTATCTGCATCATCAAGTATAGACAGGCTTTCAATCCAATGTCCGCGGTCAAGATAATAACGATTCAACTTTTGAAGCGCACCAAAATCACTTGGTTTTAATTTTCTTATTTTAATCAATGTTCTAATATACTTTTCATCGTTCTTTAAATTACTGTATATGGCAGCCATCCTATTTAGAACAGTAATTTCATCACCAATTTCAGTTAACTGCTCATATATTTTTAATGCCTCACGTGGATCTTTCATCTCGTAAAGTTTGGCCAGATGGAGCTTCCTTTCATATTTCGGTTCAAGAGCAACAATATTTTTATAAATGGTAATGGCATTGGTAGCCTCATATCGAAGAATATAAATCTCAGATAATAATTCCATTGATGGAATAAAATTAGGATTTTTATCAAGAGCTTTAAGCGCGTAATTGAGCGACTGGTCTAACTTCCCGATTTCCTTGTAATTTTTGGCAATCATATATAAAATTGCGGCACTCGAATCAAAACGTAAAGCATCCATAAATTCCAGAATTGCATCGGAAAAATACAGTTGAGCCTGATAGGCAGAGCCACGAATAATAAATTCTTTGGCTAAAGGTGCAATTTCGTTCGTGTCAATCCTGCTCAATTCACGTCGCTCAGTGTTTATTAACTTTGAATATTTCTCACTCGGTGTGGCTAATCTTGTACAAGCCACAGTCGAAGCTAAAAATATAAACAAAATATATATTAATTTTTTTAAAAGCATTATTTTAATATTCAAATATCTAAAAACTCCAATTCATCTTATTTAAAAAACGTTAAATCAAATTGAAACACAATTTATTTCATTTCGTATAATTTATTATCGGGAAAAAGTAATTAATTTTCAGATTCTGTTAATTAAAAATGAAAAACTATGCTAACAAGAATAGCCCAGATCAATAAAATTGAAATTTCTGAAATATTCACACCCGATAAATCTACTTTCATAGAACTTCCCTTATTCCTTGAATCAGTATCTGCCGGTTTTCCTTCTCCTGCAGACGATTATCTTGAAAATAAATTAGATTTGAATGATTTATTAATAAGAAATCCATCATCTACATTTTATGTACGTGTTACAGGTAATTCAATGATCAATGCTGGCATCTATTCAGGCGATATCTTAGTTGTTGACAGATCATTACAAGCCAAGGACAGCAATATTGTTATCGCTGTAATAAATGGTGAATTAACTGTCAAAAGGCTTCAGATTTTAAAAGATAAAATATTTTTACAGCCTGAAAACTCAAGATACAAGCCGATCGAGATCAAAGAAGAGATGAATTTTGAGGTCTGGGGCGTAGTCTCAACAGTTATTCATTCTGTAATATAATTAATAGGTGAAAATTTGAATTCATACATAGAAAAAGAAAAAGAGTACATTTTTCAAACATATAAAAGATACCCGATTTCTATTGAAAAAGGCATTGGATGCAGGCTTTATGACTTTGAAGGAAACTCATATCTTGATTTTTTAGGTGGTATTGCCGTAAATGCGCTTGGGCACAGTCATCCAAAGGTTTTGAAAGCCTTACACGAGCAGATGGAAAAATACTTACACATTTCCAATTACTTCTATCAAGAGCCACAGATCAAATTAGCTGAGAAATTAACCCAAATGAGTCCTTATGATAAAGTCTTTTTTTCAAACTCAGGAACCGAAGCAACCGAAGCAGCCCTTAAACTTGCTCGGCTTTGGGGAAATAAATATTCTAAAAGTAAAGTAATATCCTTTACTAACGCATTTCATGGCCGCAGCTATGGCGCACTATCTCTTATGGATAAAGCATTATATAAAGAAAATATGGGGCCATTTCTTCAGGATATAAATATTATAGCTTATAATAACATAGAAGCCATCAGAGCCAATATTAACAACGATACATCTGCTGTTATATTAGAGTTCATTCAGGGAGAAGGTGGAATAGTCGGAGTTTCAGAAGATTTTGTTAAAGAATTGTTTGAACTACGAGATAAATTAGGATTTATTATTATAGCAGATGAAATTCAGTCTGGCGCGGGTAGAACAGGAAAATTATTTGCTTTTGAACATTACGGAGTTAAACCAGATATTATTACAATGGCAAAAGGAATTGGCGGAGGGCTGCCACTGGGAGGCGTTTTAACGACCAATCAAATAGCAACGTTATTTGGATATGGTACTCATGGCACTACTTATGGAGGCAATGCACTGGCTTGTGCTGCCGGTTTGGTGGTATTAGAGGAATTAGAGGCAGGACTTCTTCATCAAGTAACTGAAAATGGTAATTATTTAAAATCTGAATTAATCCAAATCAAAGAACTCTTTCCAAATCATATATCAGAAGTGCGAGGAATAGGATTTCTCCAAGGACTATCGCTAAGTTTCGAGGCATCCGAACTTGTCGTTGAATTACGGAATCATAAAATAATCGGCAATGCAACAAGCGGAAATGTGCTCAGGATTATACCGCCATTAATAGTTACAAAACTTGAAATCGATGAATTCATCACAGCTTTAAAGCAATCAATTGATATTATAAAAAAATAGTATTTTTTCACTTATAGGTAAAAATATGATAATTAACAGTAGAAGAGATTTTATTAAAACTAGCGCAGTGGGGGCCGGAGTTATGCTTGCATCCAATTTTTGGGTTGACAAACTTATAGCCGGATCCGCTCCGGCAGCAGGAAAAGACTTTATTCAACAGAGATTTGGACTTTCACCCGATGAAATCCAAAAAACATTAGCCATGGCACTCTCTCGTGGTGCTGACTTTGCAGAACTGTACTTTGAATACAGAATATCGAACTCCATAGGTATGGAAGAAGATATTATCAGAAGTACATCCGAAGGAATTACTCTGGGAGTAGGTATCAGAGTTTTGAAGAATAAAATTACAGGGTATGGTTATACTAATGATCTTACTATGGAAAGTTTAATCAGAACTGCACTCAGTGCTGCTGCGATTGCTCGTGAGGCAAAACATTCCGATATAATTAGTTTTATGACGCGAACACCTAATCATCAGGTTTATGAATTAAAAAATCCATTAACCGAAGCAAAATTGAATGATAAAATACAATTAGTCCGCGATGGATACGAAATTGCAAAGAATTATGACTCTAAGATCAAGAAGGTCTCAGCTTCATTGGCAGACGAAATTCAGTATATAGCAATCGCAAACAGCGAAGGCCTGCTTGAATATGATGTACGCCCCCAAGCCCGATTAAATGTGAGTGTCACAGCCGAAGATAAAGGAGTACGTAACACAGGAAGTTCTAATGCAGGCGGACGTGTCGGAATTGATTTTTACAAAAATATTCGTACACCTAAGGATATTGCAAAAAAAGCAGCTGAAGAGGCTTTAATTCTTATTACAGCCAAAAATGCTCCTCCGGGAACTATGCCTGTAGTATTAAGCAAGGATGAATCAGGTGTTATGATACATGAGGCTGTAGGACATCCTTTAGAGGCAGATGCGAATTGGAAAAAAACTTCTATTATGCATGATAAAATGGGGCAAATGGTGTCAAATCCAATTGTCACCATTTACGACGATGCTACTATCCCCAATCTACGGGGATCGTTGAATATTGATGATGAAGGAACTCCTACAGAAAATGCGATGTTAATTGAAAAAGGAAAACTTGTCGGATTCCTTAATGACCGTTTGGGAGCCAAAATTTTAGGGCATAAGATGAATGGCCATGCCCGTCGCGAATCATACATGAGTCCTCCTATTCCTCGAATGAACAATACTGTTTTAGAAAAAGGAGATTCAGACCCTGCAGAAATAATTAAATCAGTCGAAAAAGGCTTTTATGCAGTTTCTTATCAAGGTGGCCAAGTTTCCGGAACTGGTAAATTTACATTTTCAGTTAATCTTGGATATATGATTGAAAATGGGAAATTAACGTATCCCTTGAAAAATGCTACATTAATTGGGACAAATATTGAAATATTAAAGGAAATTTCTATGGTTGGAAATGATATGGGATTTTTTCTGGGTACATGCGGTAAAGATGGGCAGTCAGTACCGGTTACATGCGGTACTCCAACAATGAAAATATCAAAAATGACAGTCGGAGGTGTGGCATGATAAATCAGGAACAATATTTCAAATTAGCCGAAGAGCTGATTAATACTGGTAAAAAGAATGGTGCCACTGAAATTCAAATCAGTATTTCCAAAAGTGATGACTTTAGTATTGAAGTTAAGGATGGAGAAATTGAACGTTTATCACAAGCCGGACCAGTTGGGATCGGTATTAAGGTAATCGTGGATAAGCGCACAGCTACTGCCTCTTCATCTGATATGAAAAAAGAAACTTTGGAAAATCTTGTTAAGAATGCTGTAACAAGAGCTAAATTAGCCAGTACAGATGAATTCGCCGGATTGCCAGACAATGAGAAAATTAATTCTGACATCAGCGCACTGAAATTATATGATTTAAAAATTGAGGAAGTTAGTTCCGATCTGATGATCCAGCGTGCATTAGATCTTGAAAAAATGGCTATGGCAGATAAAAGAGCAACTATTTCAGGTGGATCATTTTTTGGAAAAAGTACAAGTGAGATTTATTTAATCAATTCTAATGGCTTTTCTAATTCTTTTAAAACAAGCTCCTGCTCTACAGGTGTATCACTTATGTCTGGTGAAAACGCAAATTCGTATGAAGATGGTTACTATGATCATACAATTCATTACGAAGACTTGATGTCCAATGAATTGATTGCTGCAGAAGCCATTCGACGTTTAACAAGAATGTTAGGAGCAAAGAAAATCAAAACTCAAAAAGTACCAATCATTTTTGAACAAGGTATCAGCGGTTCTATTCTTGGATTCCTGTCATCATGCTTAGGTGGGAACAGTATTTACATGAAACGTTCTTTCCTTGCCGGAAAATTAGGCGAAAAAATTGCCCCTGATTTTGTAAATATTACAGATGATGGATTTATACCTAAATCACCGCGCTCAAGGCCATTTGATGGTGAAGGTGTTCCTACTTTGAAAAAATCAGTGGTTGAAAATGGTATCTTAACAAGTTATTTGCTTGATACTTACAGTGCCCGGAAATTGAAAATGAAATCGACCGGAAATGCCTCTGGTACTACTAATTTCACTATTGGCGGGAATACATCGGCTAAAGATATAATTAAATCAGTCAAAGAAGGGTTGTATTTAATTAAAACCATCGGACAAGGCACAGTGCCAACTTCGGGTGATTATTCAAAAGGAGCTTACGGTCTCTGGATTGAAAACGGTGAATTAACGTATCCTGTTTCTGAAATTACAATATCTGGGAATTTAGGTTCAATGCTTAAAGACATAGAACTGGTCGGAAATGATGTAGATTTTATTCATGGTAAAATGGTTCCTACAATTAAAATTAAAGAAATGACAATCTCAGGGTTGTAGGATTAGATCAGTCTTTACAGTAATTGCTAATTTCATTTTTAAAACTTGATGATGTCTCAAAAGCATTGTTTCTGTCATTCCTGCCAGTGAGACTGTGTGAAAACTTCAATTTCTTGTCATTCCTGCACATGCATGAATCCCCTGATTGGTACTGGAAGGGGATTCCCGCATGCGCGGGAATGACAGATACGTTATTATTTCGAGTTTTCACACACTCTCCAGTGCAGGAATGACAGCCTTCAAGTAGGAAATGATATTAGTATCAATAAAGGATACTCAAACTTTTTTATCTTGGATAATTTTAATCAATGCCATACTCAGACAATTTCCTATATAAAGTACGTTCACTAATACCTAAGATATTGGCAGCAGCTCTACGGTTACCATGGAATTTTCGCAAAGCAGCACTAATCATATTCTTTTCCATTTGGGCAATGGTTGTATCTGTAGGAAATTCAATCACAGGTTCTACAGCGCTATTTGATATATTTTGATTGCTATTTACTAAATAACTCAAATCTTCAATAGCATGATATAGATGCCTGTTTTCGTTGCGCAGCTCTGTGATTTCACTTTGTATTGTTAGTAATGTTCGGAAAATTAACGCTAATTCCGTTTGATTATTTTGACTTTCATCTCTTGAATATAAAACAAGTGATTTTTCCGGTGGCAATGGTGATAAATCGTGTGCAGGCAATGCCGGAGGTATATATCTTTTGAGTAATTCGGGAGTAATCTCAGTGCCACGCTCAATCGTTACGATAGTCTCAATAAGATTTCTAAGCTGTCTGATATTTCCTGGCCATGGCAAATTTTTCAGTATTGTTAAAGACTCGCTGCTGATGCCTTCAAACTTAAATCCTGATTTATTTGCAACACGCCAAGCAAAATATTCAACTAATTGCAAAATATCTTCTGATCTATTGCGAAGCGGAGGAAGATGTATTTGAACGGAATTTAATCTGAAAAATAAATCCTGTCGGAAATTTCCATTACGAACCTCAGCTTCAAGTTCACGATTGGTGGCTGTAACTAAACGAACATCAACTTTATGCACAGTGGATGAGCCAAGACGTGAGAATTCACCTGATTCCAGTATGCGAAGCAGCTTAACTTGCGTCCCAATCGGCATTTCGCCAATTTCATCAAGAAATATTGTTCCTTTATTTGCTACTTCAAAAAAGCCTTTTCTTTGTTCTACAGCACTTGTAAAGGCACCTTTCTCATGTCCGAAAAGTTCGGATTCAAGTAGATTTTCTGGAATAGCACCGCAATTTACACTTACAAATGGGGATTTTTTTCTTAAACTTTCATTGTGTAAAGCATTTACAAAAACTTCTTTTCCAGTGCCGGTTTCGCCTGTGATTAGTACCGGAAGATCAGTAGGAGCCACTTGCATCAATTTATTTATAGCTTCGAAAATAAGAGAAGAATTTCCAATAATTCCATATCGTGATTGAATGAGCTTGTAAATATTTTTATCTACTTGTATCATTTTTTCACCATTTTAATCCATTCTTCCCATCCACCGGTATAAATGAATATATTTGAGAAATGGGCATCTATCAATATTTTTGCGAGGTCGTGGCTTAATTCACATGCTCCCCCGTCGCAGTAGATGAGAATATTCTTATCTCGCGGAAGGGACATAACCTTCGGCATAAATTCAATATCTGATCCGAGTGGATAAATGTTTAGTGCATTTGCAATATGTCCCAAATTGTAGCTCTCAGCCTGTCTGGCATCAATCATTACGAAATTAGGATTCCCGATTATTTTTAATAATTGTTGATATGAAACAATTTTATATTCTGATAGAGTGGGTTTATTAGCGTCAGGTATCTTCTGAGTGGCTGCTGATGCTGCTTGGACAGAAATTACTTTTTCAGTTGGCACTTTTACTTTAGATATTGTATCTTGAGAAACAGTACTTGTCGGATTACTTATCTCTGCTCTGGATGCGGAAAGAGAGTTTGCAGTTTGTGATATTAGTCCTGTTGTTTTAAATAGCAAAGAGTCCGGCACATAGTTCTCTATCGGTTTTTGATAAATAAACGGCACTTTGAATCCGGAAAATGCGTTATACCCAAAAGCCAGAGCTGTCGCTATTACAACAATTATAAATATTTCTTTAAAAAGTTCTTTCATTACAATTTTCGAGCTTTGAATATATTTACTTTGGCTCCAATGTAATTACCGGCAGAATCATTTCTTCAAGCGAAATTCCGCCATGCTGGAAGCTATCGCGGTAACGTTGTAAATAATGATGATAATCAGTCGGATAAACAAAATAATAATCTTCTTTTGCAATGATATTGTTTACAGTGATCCCTGTCCTGGGAATTTTATATATTTCAGGATCAGAGATCTGGATTGCGTGCCGCTGTTCAGCTTTTACATTTTTGCCAAATTTGTAGCGAAGACAAGTTGATGTATCGCGATCTCCTAAAACTTTCACACCTCGCATACATCTGATAGAGCCATGATCGGTTGTAATTACGATTTTAATATTTTTAATAGTTGAAAGAGTTTTTAGCATACCGAACAAACTGGAATGCATAAACCATGAACGTGTGAGACTGCGATAAGCAGATTCATCTGGTGCAATTTCCTTTAGTATGGCATAATCAGAGCGGGAGTGGGCGATCATGTCCACAGCATTGAGAACTATGGCTGTCAGTGGACTACCTGTATATTGAGTTATTTCTCTTTCAATTTTTTTACCAAATTCAGTATCGAAAATTTTGATAAAATTAATTTTATTAATATCGGTTCTCTTGCGCTGCAGCCATGATTCCAACAAATCTTTTTCATAGGCATTTTGTTTATGATCTTCGGAATTTGAATCGACTGACCACCACTGAGGATAATATTTTTTAATTTCAAGGGGAGTCATACCAGCAAAAATAGCATTACGCGAATATGGAGTAGCCGTTGGAAGGATTGAGCTATAATAATCGGTTTTAAAGGTATAATGAGTGGACAGTAATTCTTCCATAACGAGCCACTGGTCGAGTCTCATGCAATCAATCACGAAAAAGAAAGTCGGGCCGGGTGTTTTAATATGATTTGTCAGATATTTATCTAAAATCTGATGTGATAAAATCGGAGGTTCACCTTTGCCATTGAGCCATGGGACATAATTATCTTCAACAAATTTGGAAAATGCAGCATTGCAATCACGCCACTGGTCTTGCAATGTTTGTTGCATTCCAGATTCGGTGTATTTATCCAATTCCATAGACCAATTGACCAGTTTAATATATATCTCAAGCCATTCTGTCCAATTTAACTTATCCATGATTCTTTGGGAAATCTCATTGAATCCCATCAAATAATTTTGTGTAAATTTCTCGGTACCTATCCTTTGAGCTTCTAAGAATTTCTTGCATGCAGCAAGGATTTGTGCAGGATTGACCGGTTTTGTCAAATAATCATCTATTTTTAGGCCTATAGCTTCTTCCATAAGGCTCTCAGCTTCATTTTTCGTAACCATAATAACCGGAGTATTTGAGTCAATATCCTTAAGAACAGTAAGAGTCTCAAGGCCACTGATACCGACCATCATTTCGTCTAAGAAAATCATATCGAAATGTTGATTACGAGCTAATTCAATTGCATCCTCACCGTTTGTAGCGGTAAAAACATCATATTCACGTTGTTTTAGTAAGATGATGTGAGGGCGCAGCAGCTCAATCTCATCATCAATCCAGAGTATTTTCCATTTTTTTTGATCCATTTAATTTCCCTTTATACTAATAAAATCAACCCGCCTGAAAATTTAAATATATAAATCAGGGAGTATTTAACACATTATAATTGGTCTATTAACTCTCAATAGTTTCATTACAAGCAGGGCATTTTAAATATTTTTCAAAGCCTGAATCCACTTTTTTAAAACGAACTTCAATGTATGGATTTCCGCAGTGGATGCACTTTTGATTTAAAGGTTCGTGATTTGTTATATAGTCGCAGTTCGGATAACGTGAGCAACCGTAAAATTTCTTCTTGGCTTTTTTACTGTATCGTTCAATAATTTTTCCATCCGAGCATTTAGGGCAGTGAACACCAGTTGTTATCGCTTTAGTACCGCTGCATTTGGGATAATCAACACAACCATAGAAATTTCCGAATTTCCCTTGCCTTAAATACATTTGTTTCCCGCAAACCTCACATAGTATGCCTTCGGCAATTACAGGCTCTGCTTTAGGCGTATTATCAATTTTTGGCAGCGGTTTTGTGCTTTTACAGGTAGGATATGCTGAACAAGCAAGAAATCTTCCCATTCTGCTTACTTTAATAATCATATCGGAACCACAAAGCTCGCACTTGATTTCAGGAATTTCGCCCTTTTCTTCGGCGTATTTTAATGATTTTGAGAATGGTTCGTAGAAATCCGTTAAAACGTTAGAATAGGTATTGGTACCTTCGCCGATTGTATCAAGTTCTTCTTCCATTTTTGCAGTAAAATCAACATTGAAGAGTGCAGGAAAATTCTTGACTAAAATTTTACTAACATCCTCTCCAAGCAGAGTAGGAGAGAAATTCTTCTTTGCTAATTCAACATATTCTCTTTCGATTAGTGTTGTTACAATCTGCGCATAAGTGCTTGGGCGGCCAATTCCAAGCTCATCAAGTTCTTTTACCAAACTGGCTTCATTAAATCTCGGAGGTGCCTTAGTAAAAGATTGATTGGGTGTAGCTTCAGAGAGTTTCACATCATCTTTTTCTTTCAAACCGTTTGGAAGAATACCAGACATTTCTTTTTCTGATTTATTTTCATCTTTTATATCATCATAAATAGCTAAATATCCTTTGAAGATCACTACTGATCCGCTTGCACGGAAATTGAAATTATTACTGAAAATTTCAATGGTAGTTTGTTCGATACTTGCCGGACACATCTGAGAAGCCAAAAACCTGTTATAGATTAGCTCGTACAGCAGTGCTTCATCCTTAGACAAATAATTTGCAATTTCTTTAGGAGTATATTCAAGAGTTGTTGGTCTGATGGCCTCGTGAGCATCTTGTACATTTGATGATTTACTAACATAAACAGGTGGCGAATCCGGTAGAAAATCTTGCCCGAATCCAGAGTTTATAAAATCTTGAGCAGCTTTTTGTGCTTCTGGGCTTATACGTACCGAGTCAGTTCTCATATAAGTAATCAAACCGACCAGACCTTCTTTTCCAAGAGTTGCGCCCTCATAAAGTTTCTGAGCTATTTGCATGGTTTTACTATTTGAAAAACCTAATCGTTTTGACGCTTCCTGCTGAAGTGAACTTGTAGTAAATGGCGGCTGTGGCCGTCTTTTAACTAATTTTTTATTAATATCACCAATTTTATAAAAATCTTTATAAATCCGCTCTAATAGTGCTAATGCTTCGGATTCATTTTTTATATAATTCAGATTATTTAGTTTATTATCAATATCTGCTTGCTCTTTTTCATCAGGTGCGGAAGCACTTCCCTCGGGATTCTTTATAAGTTTACCATCTGCAGCAGTAAGTCTGCCACGTATATTTACAGCGTTTTCAGTTGCGAAATCTCCAGTAATATTCCAATATTCAATTGGTTTAAAATTTGATATTTCCTGTTCACGTTCACAAATTAATCTCAGAGCAACTGACTGAACGCGGCCGGCAGAGAGTGATTTAGTAGTTTTATCAAGCATTGCTCTTGAAAGAAATGGAGAAACCTGAAATCCAATAAGTCTATCCATTACCCTACGGGCTTGCTGCGACATAAATAATGCTTCATCAATCTCTCTGGGTGCTGCTATACCTTTTTGAATACCGGTTTTTGTGATTTCATTAAAAAGGACTCTTTTTATATTCTTGTTCTTTGTTTTGATTTCTTCGGCTAAATGCCAGGCAATTGCCTCTCCCTCACGATCAGGATCAGTTGCGATAAACACATTTGAGGCAGTTTCGGCAAGTTGCTTAATTTTTTTGATTATATCAGCTTTGCCTTTAATAGTGGTATATCTTGGTTGAAAATTATTATTAATGTCAACACCAAGATTAACTTTAACTAAGTCTTTAATATGACCTACAGAAGCCGTTACAATATAATTCGAGCCTAAATATTTATTTATAGTTTTAGCTTTTGCCGGTGACTCAACAACAATCAAATTTTTCTTGGACATTTTTCTTCCGTTCGTAAAAATAAAAGTTAAAACGTTTGAATTATTAAAGGATTGTAGTAATTTTATAAAAAAATTAATTTAAACACTAAACGGAATTATTTGTCGTCAATATATTTCTAAATTATTTTTTTTTATTTACAGGGTTTTTATATGGCACTTTTAGTAGGCAACAAAGCACCGGTATTCCAAGGAATAGCTGTGATCGGTGGTGATGCAACATCATTTTCTCCAGACAATGCTTTTAAAAATATATCGTTGGCCGATTACAATGGTAAATGGGTAGTATTCTTCTTCTATCCTCTCGATTTTACTTTTGTTTGTCCAACCGAAATAGAAGAATTCGGAAAAAATTATGAAGCATTCAAAAATTTAAACTGCGAAGTCGTAGCATGTTCGACTGACAGCCATTTTTCTCATTTGGCATGGCGCAGTTCACATCCTGGTCTTCGTAATCTTCCATTTCCAATGTTGGCAGATTTTAAAGGCGATAATGCAAAATCGTATGACATTTATAAGGAAGAAACCGGTTATGCTCTCCGTGGTCTTTACATTATTGATCCAGAAGGTGAACTGAAATATTCGGTAGTTCATCCTGAAGCTGTAGGTAGAAATTCAGCTGAAGTTTTGCGTGTATTATCAGCACTTCAAACCGGAAAATTAACTCCATGTAACTGGGAAGCCGGTCAAAACACTTTGAACTAATCTTTTTTGATTTGTAAGAGGCAGTCTCAAAAGCCTCATTTCTGTCATTCCTGCGAATGCAGGAATGACATTTTTGTTAAATATGTAGCTTTTGAGACAGCCTCTTTTTTTATTTAATGAATCTTCACTTTTATTTTTGGTGGAAGTTCCAACATATAAATGTTTAAATTTATTTGTCGATTGAAAAAAAGATTTATTTGTGAGATACCGTCAGTCAGATAGTACTGTTGCCGGTTATGGTGTTTTGATTTAGTACATTACTTCTTAAATAGTGAAGTTATTTTTTTAATAAATCCAGTACCCTAATTAATAATCCGAAAAAAGTTCGTATTTTTAAGTTTTGTAAATTTCTGGATTAAGCAAATTAGCAAATTATATAGACTACATTTATTATGGCAGAAAAACAAAGAACAATAGCCAGATCTATCTCAGTCGAAGGTTTCGGAATTCATACAGGCAATGAATGTAAAATTACATTTCATCCTGCCGAAGAAAATTACGGATTTAAATTTGACAGATCTGATATTACTAATCGAATTGAAATTCCTGCATTGGTTGACTATGTTGTTGACTTATCTCGTGGGACTACTCTTGGAATCGATGGTGTGAAGGTACATACCGTTGAGCATGTTCTTGCTGCATTATCCGGATTAAAAATAGATAACTGCCGCATTGAACTCTCCTCAAACGAGCCTCCCATTCTTGATGGAAGTTCAAAATATTTTGTCGAAGCATTAATCAGTGCAGGTTTTGTTGAGCAAACTGCAGAACGAGAATATTTTATCATTGATGAAACCATCAGATATATAAATGATGCAAAACAAGTTGACTTAGTCGCTCTTCCCACTGATGATTACAGGCTAACCGTAATGATCGATTATTTCAATCCTGCCTTGGGAAGCCAACATACTGGATTATTTAATATGGAGAAAGAGTTCGTTACTGAGTTCTCATCTGCCCGAACATTCTGCTTCCTAAAGGAAATAGAAGATTTGTTCAGTCAGGGATTAATCAAGGGCGGGACATTGGACAATGCAATTGTAATTATTGATAAAGAACTTGATGAAGCTGAAATTGAAGAAGTAAAATTAATGTTCAATGTCGATCAATTACCAGCACCACACGATAACGGAATTTGGTCAAGTACACCACTTAGATTTAAAAATGAACCGGCGCGTCATAAACTTCTTGATCTTATGGGTGATCTAACATTGGCAGGAGTTAATTTAAAAGCACAAATCTTAGCCGCTCGTCCCGGTCATGCCAGTAATGTTGAATTTGCTAAGAAAATTCGCAGTGCATATCTTGCAAAAAAAGGAAACGGAACTAAAGTTCCAAGTGCCAATGCTAATACTGTGATGGATATCTATGAATTGATGAAGGTAATGCCACATCGTTATCCATTCCTTTTAGTCGATAAAGTTATAGAATCGGATAAAATAAATCGAAAACTTGTTGCAGTGAAAAATGTAACAATAAATGAACCGTATTTTAACGGTCATTTTCCAGATAAACCGGTTATGCCAGGTGTCCTTATCACAGAAGCTATGGCTCAGGCTGGAGCTTTATTAATCTTGCAGGAGAATCTTGATTTAAGTAATAAACTTATGCTTTTTTTAGGTATTCGGAATGCAAAATTCAGAAAACCTGTAATTCCCGGTGATCAGTTGATTCTTACAAGCAAATTAATCGGAAGAAAATTAAATAATTATTTCATTGCTGTTACTGCCCATGTCAATGGAGCACTGGTCGCAGAAGCAGAAGTATCCACAGTCTTAGTTTCAAGAGATTTAAAATGAGTATAAAAATTCACCCGTCAGCTATTGTATCGTCTAAAGCAAAAATTGGAGAAAATGTTGAAATCGGACCATTCTGTGTAATTGAAGATGATGTTGAAATTGGCAATAACAGTTGTTTGAAGTCTTTTGTTTATCTGGCAAACGGCACAAGAATCGGTTTGGATAATTTAATTTATCAATATGCCTGTATCGCTACCGAACCACAGGATCTTAGGTTTGACGGTCATCCTACTTATGTTGTAATAGGAAATAATAATACTATTAGAGAAAATGCTACCATCCATCGCGCATCTCATTCAGAGCGGACTATGATTGGTAATGACAATCTTATCATGGCGTATTCTCATATTGCTCATGATTGCAAAATTGGGAATAAGTGTATTATTTCTAACGGTACTCAACTTGCTGGACATGTGGAAATTGAAGATTGGGTAACACTTGGCGGTTTGGTTGGAGTTCACCAGTTTACGAAAATTGGCTGCCATTCTATGGTTGGAGCTAAAGTATATTTAACAAAAGATGTGTCTCCATACTGCCTTATAGGTAAAAATCCAGCAAAAGTTGAGGGTATCAACAGGATTGGTCTTAAAAGACGCGGATTTACCGGAGATTCGATTCATGAAATTGATAGTTTTTATAGATTTATTTTCCATTCCGAATTTAATATTACTGATGGAATTTCGGAATTTAAGAAAAGTCATATTCTGACACCACAAATCTCTCATATAATTGAATTTATTGAAAATTCACAACGAGGTGTTTATCGGTAAATTAAATTTTTAAAGCGTTTTCTAAGCCTTAAAAATTAAAAATCATTTAGTGTTTTAATCTAATTAAATTCCTATTTCTTCTGGCAAATATTCGTTATTGCTTTGCCCATTTCTTCAAGCGGAAATATTTCATCAACCGCATTGGCATTTAAAACGGATCTAACCATTCCCGAAACAACACAAGAATCCGGTTCCTGTGCCACGCACCAACCGCCGGTCTGATGTAGTTTTTTCATACTTTCCATCCCATCATTTCCCATCCCTGTCATTATCACTCCAAGCATTGATGAACCATAAACATTAACCATAGATTCGAATAAATTATTCACACAAGGCTTATATAGAAATTCCGCAGAATCAGTTATTTTTATTTTTTTAAATTTATTGATTGTCATTTGCCTTCCTCCCGGAGCCACATAAGCGCATCCATTCATAATATTGTCATTATCTTCGGCTTCTTTAACTTTAATTTTATACAGTGAATTTAAACGATTGGCAAAAGATAAAGTAAAATGTTCAGGCATGTGTTGGGCAATCAATATAGGAGGTAAATTATCCGGTAATGTTTTAAATAATTCAATCAGAGCCATTGGTCCACCGGTTGAAATCCCTATTCCTATGACGGCTATATGATTAATATCCGACCTGCTTCTACCACTTAATTCATGCAGTTTGTCAGTATTTACTCTCTTAGAAATTGCTGAATTTAATTGCTGAACAATTTTAGTTTGTTCTTCCTTACCTTCAGCGTGACTTAATTGTTTATATTTCCTTTTTATATTAAATTTACTTTTAATTGATTCATTAGTACCAATATTAATGACTTTATCAATTATCTCTTCTTTCATACCCCACATTTCATTAAAAGCCGGTCGCTTGCCTACAAAGTCAATGGCTCCTCGGGACAGTGCATCCAGAGTAGATTCAGCTCCTTCAGTTGTGAGTGAACTTATCATAATAACAGGAGTCGGGAATTTTTTCATAATCTCTGAAAGCGCATCCAGACCATTCATTATTGGCATTTCAATATCCATCGTGATAATATCCGGTTTTAATTCAAGTGCCTTTTCAACTCCAATTTTTCCATTTTCTGCAGTTCCAACTATTTGAATTTCAGGTACTGCTAAAATTCTTGATAAAGTTGATCTCATAAAAACAGAATCGTCAACAATTAAAACTTTTATTTTCTCCATACAGATTTCTTCATTATTTTCTTTTAATATTTAGCATAATTAATTAGCTAAACTACTGAATTTTTTCATATATCTCATTTAGTCAATTCTGCGAATGAGACTGTGTCAAAAGGTTTTACCTGTCATTTATGCCAGAGAGACTGTGTGAAAACTTCAATTTCTTGTCATTCCTGCGCATGCACGAATCCCCTGATTAGTACTGGAAGGGGATTCCCGCATGCGCGGGTATGACAGATACGTGAATATTTCGTGTTTTCACACAGTCTCCAGAGCAGGAATCCCCTATGAAGGTGATTCGCGGATACGCGAGAATGATATTTTTAGTAAATATTCTACTTTTAAGACAGCCTCCAAATTGGAATTATCACAGTCTCGAATGCAGGAATACCTTTAGTAACTTTAGTGATTCCTGCAATTGAGAGTGTTTTAAAACTTAGCAAATCAATGCTTATGTCTTATAAGGAAACAGCTATATTTCCTGCTACTGTTCTCGCTTTTTATGTCTGTTTTTACCCTTATTTTATTTTAAAGTTCTCTATACATTTTTGGAATATCGGAAGATAATCTTTCTCTTCTTTTACACACCAATTCAAAGTAATGAAATATAGTTTATCACTCTTTATCGTATAGTATGCCCGACTTCTAACATCACGATTAGGTGCATAGTTCACCATATAAGCATTTTGGCCGTCAATTTTAATCTCTTTTGTAGGCTGAGGATTTTTGAATTTTGAAGCATTGTCATCAACAATTTTTTTGAGATCATTCTGTACTGTTGCATCTTTTACCATAACAATAATATTGCAGTCACCGCGGCGCTTGCCAATGTAGATCATTGCTTTATCACGTTTAACTTTATCAAAATTATCAGGAATAGGAATTTCAAATCCATCACCTGATGTTTTGACAAGATTGGCCGAAGCAGGTGGAATTTCAATATTCACTGCAACTGATGCCTCTTTTGGGGCAGGTTGAGCAACTTTTACGGAATTCAGGATTTCCTGAAATTTAGCTTTGTACTGTTCAAAACAGCCACCAAAGCACTCAAACGTTACTACCGTAACAATAGAAGGCTCATTTGAAATAAAATACTTTTCACCGTTAAATTCTCCGTCATTTGCAGTAAATTTATAGGCAAGTTTTGTTGAGGGAATACCCGTAACCGTAGTTTTCTCAGGTGCTGAATAGAACTGGTCGGCAGGTTGAAGTATTTTTGAAATTGAAATAATTTTATCCAAATTTCTTTCGGCAGTCATATCAAATGCCTGAACAGTAATTCTAACACCGGCAACTCCATCCGGTGAATAAGTTTTAAATCTTGAAGAAGATTCCTTTGGGAAATAGGCTACAAAGTTATCACCATCACTCTTAGCTGTAGTCCAGTCTTTCGGATAGCTAATAGAAAAATTTGCAAAACTATCTTTGTAAATGTCCAAATCCTTGATTTGTGGCAGATCAGCTTTTTTACCGCAAGATGATAAAAATAGTACTATCATACCCGAAATCATTAATAAATAACTCTTTTTCATAATTACTCCTTGAAAATAATAAACTATTAATAAAAATATTAATTCATTTTTGCACCTTCGGAAATCCACTTCTTTACGCCATTTAACTGCTGTGAATCGAATTTCCAATATATCGAACCATTATGTACAACTTTAAATTCCAAATACTGAACCAACCGGCTTGCTTCCGGATCATTCGGAACTACCATCCCAAGCGCTGATCCACTAAAAAGCATCATATAATCATCAAGAACAATTCCTGCTGCCTGCGACTGAGTACTATGGCAGCCAACTGTAGCACAAGTCATTTTAATGAACGGCTGAACATGATATGTCCAGCTTACATTAGAATCGGGAAAAACAATTGGTGTATTGATAGCGGTTGAATTGCCACAAGCGCAATGGATCAGTACGAATACCGTTATTAAGATAAATATATTGAATATTTTATATATGAATTGCAATTTCAAACTTAATTAACCCAATATTTATTATTCACATAATAAGCTCTTGTCAATTTGCTAAATTAATAAGAAATCAGCTTAAAAGCAAACATTGAGAGATTTGGGATATTATTTAACGAATTATTTTAAATGAAATAAATGTTAAAATTACATTTCTTGCTCTTTTATTAATGAATTTTATTTTAAAGTTTAAATCCTATAGAGATCGTGTGAAAGCAGTTTACTATTTGAGAATTGAATTAAATTTTTTGCAATCGAACATTTTGAAGCAATAATATATATCATTTTTTTGATATTTGTGAAAATTATCATTATATTAAAGATTGAACAATATGCAGTTTTATTAACAAAAAGGAGTTTAATATGTATAAGAAATATTTTACTTGTTTTTTTGCTTTAGTTTTATTGTTAACCTTAACTAAAACAGTATTAGTGGCATCATCTCCACGGACTGTAATAATTGAGGAGGCTACTAATGCAAGTTGCGGGCCTTGTGCAGCACAAAATCCGATATTTGAAGAATTTTTAGATCAATTTAAATTCTCACAGGTAATCCCCTTAATATATCATCCTTGGTGGCCAGGACCGAATGATCCTATCTGGTTAAATGATACAATTATGCACAGAGCCAGAACAGTTTATTATCATATTGATACTACAGGCGTGCCTTGTTGCCGAGTCAATGGATCGAGTGATGTACCTTCTTCGGGATGGTATTACGGCGGCCCCGGGGATACGACTTGCCTCAGAGGCTCTGTTGAGAAATATTTAGCAACAACATCACCGTTAAATTTGACAGTGACTTCAGTTAGAAAAGGCGCTAATGTAACTGTCAGTGTTAAAGTAAGCTCGGATGTTGCAATTACAAATGTTTTTCTGAGAGTAGCAGCGGTTGAAGGTATTCACTATTATGCCAACGCCGGTTCTAATGGAGAAAAATATTTCAGATATTTAGCCAGAAAAATGCTGCCCGATTTTAATGGAACAGCTCTGACATTAGCAGCTAAGGAAGAGAAAATTTTTACTTTTAATTATTCTATTCCGAATGAATGGTATCCTGAAGTAATGTATGCTGTTGCTTTTGTTCAGGATGATGCAACGCAGGAAGTTCTTCAGGCTTCTGCTTCGCTCGACAGAGATAAACTTCAATTTGCATTTGCTTCAGTGCCGGATTTTACAGGAAAATACCTGAAGGTTCCTAATAATGGCACTGCTAAGAAAAACATCACTATTGAGAATATTAATAATTTCAAATGTGATTTCGATTTGACAATTGATGCTGCCAATAGCGTTCTAACTGATGGTTGGTCTGCTAAAGTAATCCCTAATACAGTCAGTCTTGATGCTAATTCATCTACAGAAGTAGCAGTAGAATTAACAGCCGGTACGGTTCCTATTTTGGCAAAAGCCACAATTGTTTCTACAGCTAAATCTCAATTTATTAATTTTAGTGATTCAAAAACACTTTGTGGTCTATCTGATGGCCTAAAAGCTGTACATTTATGTCCGACGAAAAGCAGTGACACTTTGATTTTTAATGCTCTGAATGCCCAGTTACCTGCAATGAAAAAACCTTTTATGTTCGAATTTAATAGCTCGGTTGGTGAAGATCTCCTTGATATGTTCAGCACTTTTAATTTCGATGTGATCATTTTGAGTGCAACTTACCCCTATTGCGGAATGCTTGGAGCTAAACCGCCAGTATCCTCATATTCGGAAAAACTTTATAATTTTATTCAGTCACAGTTCGATGCAGGAAAGAAAATTATACTATTATTCGATTATGATTTAACCATATCCAACTCAACCAGCGGATCAGGCGCTGCACGTCAATTTTATGGTACAAATCTCGGTTTAAAAGCAAATGGACCAACTCTTGCACGCTACAGACTTATTAATAAAGTTGTTACACCTCAGAAGTTCACTGTAAGTTCGCTTCCAGTCAATGAAATTTATTTGAAGGATTTGAGTTTTAATTTGAATAATTACAGTACCCAAAATCCATATTTTGAATATTTTACAGATCCATTAGCTCTTGAAATGGGCTCTACTGCTACTCCATTTTTATATTATGATGTTAATACATCAAATATTGCAGCTACTTATTACACGAATGCAAAAGGCGGCAAAATGGTCTATCAGAGCTTCGGAATGGAGGCATTAGGCAGTAATTTGGACAGAGAAATTTATATTAATCGACTTTTAACATGGATGGGACTCACAAAACTGAAATCTGTTGATGATTTACCGGTACCATCCTCCGGTTTGTATGTACGCATAAGTCCTAATCCAGCGAGCGAAATTATATCAGTTCAATGTTTTTTGAACGGCACTGAAACTGAATATAGCTCAATTTCAATATATGATATTTTTGGTAACAGAGTTTTGCAAACCCAAAATACCAAATTAATTGATGTTGGCTCACTTTCAAGCGGAGTATATATCGGAATGGTAAATATAGGAGCGGAGATTCGGAAATTTACATTTAATATTGTTAAATAATTTATTTAATAAAAAATCCGATTTTTCACTATAAAATAATTGAATCTGTAAGGGGCGAATAAAAATACGCCCCTTTTTTATTCCTCAGAAGCCGCAATGAAAGCTATTATATTTATCAGAATTACTTATAATATAGTTTCCTTAATGAATTAGGAATTATTGTCATTCTCGCGCATGAGACTGTGTGAAAACTTCAATTTCTTGTCATTTGTGCGCATGCAGGAATCCCCTGATTGGTACTGGAAGGGGATTCCTGCATATGCACAAATGACAGCCTTCATGTAGGAAACGATATAAGGCTCCATCTCCAACTAAGAATTAAAATTAAGTTAATTTTTGATTAATAACATATATTTCTTTCAATATATTGGAAATTATTTGTAAATTGTAGTCTTTTTTATAAAATATTAACATTTGTTTGTAATTGGAGTTTAAATGAACGTTTACGATGCAAAAAATATCAGGAATATTGTTCTGTTAGGGCATGCTGGTTCTGGCAAAACAACATTTTCCGAAGACATTATTTTCCATTCGGGCGCAATCAATCGCCGTGGAACAATTGAAGACCATAATACTGTCTCAGATTTTAATGAAATTGAACATGAAAAAGGTTGTACAATATTCGGTACTCCACTTTATGTTGAGTACAATAATAGCAAAATCAATATTCTCGATACTCCGGGTTATGACGATTATATCGGTGAAATAGTCGCTTCTATTCGCGTTGCAGACACAGCAATGATCGTTTTGAATTCCCAGAATGGCTTGGAAGTTGGTACCGAAATAGTCATTGATTCAACTGAAAAAGAGAAAAAACCCGTAGCTTTTATTTTAAATAAAATGGATATTGATCAAGCAAATTTTGAAAAGAATTGCGAAGATTTAAAATCACGTATCGGTCATGGAGCGCTTCCACTCCAATTTCCTATTGGAAAAGGTGCTCAATTCAATACTATAGTCGATTTACTTTCAATGTCAGCATATAAATTTACCAATGATAGCGGCAAAAGCGAAAAAATTCCAATCCCTGCATCAGAAATGGCAAAAGCAGAAAAAATGCGCTCTGAATTGGTTGAAACAATTGCTGAAAACGATGAAGATTTGATGACTAAATACTTCGACGAAGGTTCTCTGCCTGATGAAGATATATTAAAAGGTCTGAAATCCGCAATTATCAATCGTCAGGTATTTCCAATTTTATGCTCTTCGTCTAAGAATAACATTGGAATTGATCTAATTATGAATTTCATAACAAATGTTCTTCCTTCACCACTTGAATCTCAGCTTCCGGTTAGTGTCGAAGAAAATCTTATTCCTTGCAATGCAAGCGGTCAGACAGGATTATTTATTTTCAAAGTAACCTCTGAAGCTCATTTAGGAGATATGACTTTCTTCCGTGTTTATTCCGGTACTATGAAGCCAAGTGTTGATATTTTTAATGAAACTAATTCAGCCTCCGAAAGATTCGGTCAATTATTTGTTACTTGTGGTAAAAAACGCTCAGAAGTAACTGCTATTCAGGCTGGTGACATCGGAGCAACCGTAAAATTAAAGAATACAAAAATTAATGACACACTGCACGAAAAGGGCTGGCAGCTAACTTTTCCGAAAATTGCATATCCTAATCCTAAAGTCAGAGCTGCTGTAGTTCCAAAGACAAAGGGTGAGGAAGAAAAAGTTGGTGTTGGTTTATCGGCATTGGCTTCTGAAGACCCTTCACTGGTAGTAGAACATTCTCAGGAATTACGCCAGATTATTCTCTATGCTCAGGGTGAATTACATCTTGGCATTGCAAAATGGCGCTTAGAGCACCGTTACAAAGTGGAAGCCGAATATATTGAACCACGTGTTCCTTACCGTGAAACAATTCAAAAGGCAATTCGCGGCTCCTATCGCCACAAGAAACAATCTGGTGGTGCTGGTCAGTTTGCAGAAGTACACATGATTGTGGAACCATACTTTGAAAACATGCCAAATCCTGCTGGTATTTCTGTTCGCGGTAAAGACCTGATAAAATTGGATTGGGGCGGAAATCTTGAATATTTAAACTGTATTGTTGGTGGAGTTATTGATCAGCGCTTCCTGCCTGCAATATTAAAGGGTGTGATGGATAAAATGCACTTTGGGCCACTCACTGGTTCTTATGTTCGTGATATTCGTGTTTCAATTTTTGACGGAAAGATGCACCCTGTCGATTCAAACGAAGCAGCCTTTAAGACTGCCGGTATGATGGCATTCAAAGAATGTTTTGTTAAAGCTGATCCAAAGATTTTGGAACCGGTTTATAAAGTTGAAATAAAGGTGCCTGAAGATCACGTAGGAGACGTCATGAGCGATCTACCGTCCCGCCGTGGGCTTATCCTCGGTATAGATTCAGAAGGGCGCTACCAGAAGATTATAGCACGTATGCCACTTGTTGAATTAGATAAATATTCAACCGGATTACGTTCTATGACAGCCGGTCGTGCAACTTTTACTCAGGAATTTGCCGAATATCAGGCTGTGCCTCCAAATGTACAAATGAAATTAATTGAAGATTTCAAGAAACATCAGACTGATGAAGAATAGAACTTTATGCTTTTTATATAAAATTAACTCCGGGAGCTTTTCCGGAGTTTTTTTTTGGAGAGGGATCTAATATCATTTCCTACTTGAAGTCTGTCATTCCTACGAATGAGACTGTGTGAAAACTCACAACTTCTTCTGGATTGTCATCCCCGCGCATGCTGGAATCCCCTTCCAGTAACAATCAGGGGATTCCTGCATGCGCAGGAATGACAGAAATAAAGAGTTTTTACACAGTCTCATCAGCATGAATGACATTAATTCCTAATTCATTAAGGAAATGATATAATATATTTACAAATTGATCTAAAATTATATTGAAACGGACATTATCAACCGAATATTTTAATTACTACTCATCAAAAAAAAATATTTTGCATATAATTCAGAAATTTTTATTAATTTACAAACTTCAATTATGATTTGTTCGACTAATAAGGTAAACTCTTATGAAAAATCTCATTATTTGTTTATTAGCAGCACTGGCTCTTTATTCTTGCTCTGATTCAGAAAGCAATCCTTCAAGAGGTAAAATCGAAGGTCAAGTAATTGACACAAAATATTTGCCAGTAGAAAATGTCTTGATTCAGACTGTGCCTGCATCTCAATCAACTCTAACCGATATCAACGGGAATTTTACTTTTGATCAGATGGATCCCGGAGAATATCGTGTCACAGCATATAAATTTAGCTACCCCACTGGTGCAGAAAACATTAAAGTTAATGCCGGGTTAACAACAAATATGGTGATAATTTTGGATTCCTCAGCTATTAACAATTCAGGAGATACCTTAACTGATAGTTATACAAAATTATTATTGCATTTTAATAATAATTTAACTGATAGTTCAGGAAATAATTATTCAGTTACGGATTATAGTACAACCGATAACGCTACTTATTTTAAGTTTGGTGGCCACTCAAGATATTTTAGCGGCTCAGGTTCTTCATATCTACAATTAGCCAATAGCCCAAATTTTGATTTTGGTGCCGGTGATTTTACAATTGATTTTTGGCTTTTTCCAACGTCTGTAACTCATATCAAACAATGTGTTATTTATAGACGTACTTCTAATGTTTACACTCCTTGGCAATTTGAGATCGGAACCGGAGGTTTAACTTATGATGGTAGTACAACAGGCTCCAGTTGGGACATTAATATTACTGGGCCATCTTTAGCTTTGAATGCATGGAGCCATATTGCATTAGTTCGTTATGGCGCAACAATTACTATGTATTTAAACGGCTCTTCTGTTGGTACACCGGTTAATATAGGGTCAAAGTCTTTATTTAATAATTCACAAGGATTATCCATAGGAGATATACCAATGATACGAGGTATCTCAGTCTATCCTTTTGTAGGTTATATGGATGAGATTAGGATTAGCAAAGGTATTGCACGCTGGACGACAAATTTCACAACCCCAGATCGTCAATATTAAAAAATTTCCAATAAGACAGCTTCTTCATTTTTGGTTATAATTTATCAGTAATTTATCTCTCTTTTTCAGTTATGGACATCACTTTTTCGATTAAGAATTGTATTCTCCCAAAGAGCTCATTAGAAATTTCGCCTTTAATGAACGCGATTTGATATAAAAAATAAAATTTCCGTTTTGACAAGTCATCAATAATTCGTAATTTAGTTTTATTTATTAAGTTTTATTAAATTATAATGATTGAATCAATAATTAAAAAAATCCCTAAATGTGCAATAGTTGTTCCTTGTTATAATGAAGAAGAGGTATTGCAATATAGTTCGGAGATTCTTTCATCGATTTTAAAGAACTTAATTGCTAAGACAAAGATTTCTGGTGAAAGTGCGATCTGCTTTGTAAATGATGGGAGTAAAGATAAAACTTGGGAGATAATAGAATCTTTATGCACGACTGATTCTATGTTTAAAGGGATAAGTTTTTCCAGAAATTTTGGCCATCAAAGCTCGATATTAGCAGGTATGCTTGAATTGAAAGATGATTTTGATTGTATAATTACAATTGATGCAGATTTACAGGATGATACCGACCTAATTGAAAAATTTATAGATAAATTTTCCGAAGGCTGTCATATAGTTTATGGCGTGAGAAGAGACAGGCCTTACGATACAGTTTTTAAAAAGTGGACAGCACTGCTATATTATAAGATTCTCAAAGTATTAGGTGTCGATATTTTATATAATCACGCCGATTACAGACTTATCTCAAAAAAGACATTAACCTCGCTTTCGGATTTCGAAGAGGTAAACCTATTTTTGCGAGGAGTTTTTCCACTGCTTGGATATAAAACAGATACCGTTATTTATGACCGAAAAGAGCGGTTTGCTGGCGAAACAAAATATACTTTCTCAAAAATGTTTTCCTTGGCAATAAATGGAATTACCTCATTCAGTGTGAAACCACTGAGGATAATTTCTTATTTGGGATTTTTATCTTTCTTTTTTTCGATATGTATATCAATTTGGATTATCATTGAATATTATAGAAGCAATGTAATTACAGGATGGACATCAGTTTTGGTCTCAATTTACTTTATTGGTGGGATTTCAATGATAAGTATTGGGATTATTGGCGAATATATTGGAAAGATTTATGAAGAAGTAAAAAAGAGACCACGTTTTATTATTGAAAAAAAAATTAATATCTGATGGAAGAAATATTATACCATAAATTTTTTGAAATAGAAGATTCTTACTGGTGGTTTGTTGTAAGAAATAAAATGATTGCCAGAATCCTTAAACAGAACTATAATTTGAAACCAGATGATATTCTGCTTGATATTGGATGTGGTACAGGAGCTTTTCTCAATTTATTGAAGGATCAGTGTATAGCTTATGGTTCGGATATGTCTGAAATTGCATTGGATTATTGCAGCCAAAGAGGACTTGATAATTTAATAAAAGTTGATTTAGGACAAGAAGTTAAATATCCAGATAGGATAAATTTCATAACTATTTTAGATGTTGTTGAGCATATTGAAAATGATAATGAATTTATGAAAAATGTTTACGAAATATCATCGAAGGATGGATTAGTTATAGTAACTGTGCCAGCTTATCAGTGGTTATGGAGTAAGCATGATGAATTGAATATGCACTTTAGAAGATATTCACGTAAACAAATCATTAATTTATTAATTCATTCTGGTTTTAAAATTGAGTTTTCATCTTATTTTTATTCCTTACTCTTATTTCCCGCTATTATTAAACGATTTATTGATAAAATTTTTAAATCTCAAAAAGAAGAAGCTGTAATTGAAGAAGTATCCGAAGGAATGAATAAACTATTAACAAAAATTTTTACAATTGAGACTAACCGATTACCAAATTTAAACTTCCCATTTGGTCTTTCTGCTTTAATCATTGCAAGGAAATAATGAGATTATTGACAAATGTTTTAAAATATAAATTTGAACTAATTATCGGATTTATTGTTCTATTAGTTTTTATGATGTCAGGTTCAGTGTTTTCAGGTTATCATCTTATGGATAATCACTGGGTTTTAGGAATTGATAAAGGTATTAAAAATGATGGGATTTTTAGTACACTTTATAATTATCTCAAAGATGATATATCAGGTGGTAGATTTAGAACTTATTATATTTTAAGAATTGTTGTCGAGACATATATCCTTGGTCCAAATTTTGTTTTAATTTCATTTTTAATACTTTTTGAAGCCATTTTTTATACAATACTGTTCTATAGAGTTGCTCTTTTATTAAAATTTGAGCATTTATCAGCCTTCTTTTTTGCCTTATTTATTATAATAGGAGAGCAATCCATATCGGTGATAATGCTCGGATCTCAAGAAAGTAGAGGATTATGTCTATTAGCTTTGCTAATGTATTTTTCAGTAAAATCTTCAACTATAACGGTTAAAAAGAATATTTTTAAAACCCTCTTCTTTATTCTCACTATATTATGTTCACAAGCAAAAGAAAGCTTTGTTCTGATTATTCCTGCCGCAGTATTTTTTCACATTTGGATATATTCTGAAAATCAGAAAATTTCATTTCTTAGTTCAATAAGAAAAAATCTTATCCTTCTTATTGGTATTTTCATTCTGATTATTACTGAACTTATATTATTCAAATTACTTATTAAAAATGAGTTCGGTTACATAGGATTTGGCTGGAACGGATTTTCAATAAATCGTTTTTTATTGAATTATACTATTTTGTTTTCAAAAACTTCAACATGGTTAGTAATTTTGTTATATTTGACATATAAAATAGATCAAAATTCAAAGAAAATTTTGATCCATAATCTCAGAATTGCTGTAATCTTTGTCGCTCTATTAACAATTCCTGAAGTATATCTTTACATGCGCACCTATATTTGGGAGCGTTATTTAATTCCTTCAACAGTTGGAATTGCATTTATTAATTTTTATATTTTTGATTCGATAATTAAAAATCATAAAGTTAAATTTACAAGACCTGATTATATTAAATTTGTAATTGCTTTACTCTTTTCCGGTTTTATTTTCGGATTTTCATTAAATTTACTCAATTCCAAGATAATTATCGATCATTTACTTAAATTTAGTATTAGCCTAACTGGCGTTGATCTTTTAGCAAGGCGATGGGATCTGTTTGAAAACTATATATTTCGCTTTATAACCATATTGCCCTCAATAATTATTACATTTTTATTAATTATCAACCTATTAAGAAAAAGGTTTGTAAGTATTGTTTTATTGATTTCATTAATTCTAATTACATTTTTATTAAATCTTTTTTTAGTTTGGCACGAAGGGAAACGATTCGCAGATGAAGGATTTGCAATAAACGGACTTATGAAAAATATTTCAGAAATCACAAATCCTACTGATGGAATTGTTTTAATCGGAAATAAAGATTTACTTGAATTACCACAATCAATGAAAATCGCATTAAATTATACATTTAAGCGATCTAATGTTGTATATCTCACATTATATCCTTATGATAATGAAATATTAAGAAGGGATATAAATGAAATTATGAAAAATCCTGAAACAAAAGCTAAAATAAATAATGCCAAAGTAATAGTAACGTTTCCGTTAATGGATGAAATATTTTCCGATACTAATAATAAACTACTAAAACCAAAATGTACATTAATATTTAATAGTCCTCTCGGCTACAAAACCTATATTCAACCATAAAAGCTATTATTCATAAACATTACAGTATATATCAGAATTATGATTATATATGCAGGAATAATCAGATTTTTTAGATTTATCCATTTTCTATTAATTAATTGTATATTAAAAAACGAAAGCAATAATACCGGAACTGCTTGAATAAAATATCTTCCCTGAAGCCCGAAGATCATTATTGACCCTGCAGGTGAACCAAGATACATACCAAATATTATCGCAAATATCGATCCCACTCCAATAAAAATTATTAATATTCTTTGATATAATTTAAAATTTAGATCCGAATTACTTTCAATAAAAGCTACACCTATTAATACAATTCCATGAATTAAAAAGAACCAACGCGGCATTAGAATATATCCATAACCAAATCGTCCTATAGTTCCACCCGCCCATTCGATAGAAAAATGGAAGATATTCTGAAACATCGTAATAATCAGTTTAAAAGGATTAGATAATAACAAAGATACTGTATTCCCTGCCCCGAAATCCTTCCATAATGAAACTTGACCACCTGTATTTACCGATGACAAAACTGCACTCCACCCTAATGAAAAAATATTATATGAATAAATACTTAATAAATAAATCCCCAAAAGCGGACCTACAAATTTATAATATTCTTTCATTCTAAATTTTCGTATGGGTACAATAAAGATCATCAAAGGAATTAATGGATAGCCATTCTTGATAGCTCCCGATAAGGTTGCAACAAATAAATAAAAAATGATTTCTCGCCAGCCAATAAAACTATTTTCATCAAATGCAAATTTAAGACTAAATCCGACCATAAAGAAACAACAAACCATTGATACTGTATCATAAGTTACCGATGATGCTTGGTATAATACCATAGGCGTTAAACCATAAAGAAAGAATATTGACTTGAAAACCGGAACAAATCTGATTATAAAAAACATTGAAACTATATAAAATATTAATCCTCCGATTCTTCCGAACCAACCTAACCAAAGTGGTGTGTTTTTAAAAAAAGAACCTATCCATATCCCAATTGTGTGAGGTAAATAAGAAAGCGGGAAGGTTCGATAATGATAATGAGGAGCAGCAATTGTATCTTTAGGATTAAGCTGTATCTTTTCCATTTCCTTCATTTTACCAGGATTAATTTTTGTTCCATTGAAAAAAGGCACACCCTGAAAATTCAGAACACAATTTATTAAATTTTTGGGATAATATACACTTGCCACATTATTACTATTAAATGGTATAATTTGACCAACCGAAATGGAATAAGCAGCTAAAAAATGCCTGTCCTCATCATTTGTCTGCCATGGCGGATTTATAAAGACCATTAACAATCCAAAAACGGTTGCTATTATCACAAATAAAACTTCTAAACTTAGTTTATCAAGAAATCTGGTCTTTTGTTTTTTCATATTTACTTTATTTAATTCTTTCAAAGTACAAATATATTAAAAAATCATCAAAAAAATGCTAAATTGCATAGTGAATTTTGGTAGAATATATAAAAACGGATATGATATAAAGGAAACAGGCATAAAAAGGTAAATATGATGATCAGTAGCCACAGAACAATTATAATTATCCCCGCTTATAATGAGGAAAAAAATATAATAAAAGTAATCAATTCTCTGAAAAATGAGAATCCAGATTGGGATATTATTGTCATTAACGATGGTTCAATAGATAAAACATATCAATTAGCAGAATCAACCGGAAAAGCTTTTGTCGTTGATCTGCCACTCAATCTCGGGATTGGTGGTGCAGTTCAAACAGGATTCATTTTTGCAGACCGGAATAATTATGATTTCGCGGTACAATTCGATGGAGATGGTCAGCACATTGCCTCTGAAATTCCAAAAATCCTTGAACCAATTATCAGTGGCAGCTATGACGTGGTTATAGGATCAAGATTCTTGTCAGACAACAGTGATAGCTGGAAATCATCACTTCCTCGAAGAATCGGTATAAAGATATTCCAAATCATCAATTCAATTCTTATCAAACAGCCAATAACCGACAATACTTCCGGATTCAGAGCCTATAACAAGCGGGCAATCAAACTACTATCTCAGGTTTATCCACAGGATTATCCGGAACCAGAGGCTGTAATCATTTTGGGAAGATACCGAATGAAAATCGGTGAAAATGCCGTTCAGATGTTAGAAAGAACTGGAGGCAAATCGTCCATCAATGCCTTTAACTCAATTTACTATATGATAAAAGTCATACTTTCAATTCTAATTACTTATGTTAGAGCAAATAAATACAAAATATAATTATGAGTGGCGGAGACAGAATACAAATAATAGCAATAATAGGCAGCATAGCAACTGTTCTATTTATTCTTGAATTAATCAGAAGAAGAAGATTAAAAGAAGAATATTCACTTCTATGGCTCTTGTTCGGTGCTATCTTATTAGTCTTTTCCTTTTGGCGCGAAGGGCTTACATATTTATCACAGCTTGTCGGAATATCTTATCCTCCTTCAACCTTACTCCTGCTTCTAATAGCTGGTATATTTTCCATACTGGTTCATTATTCAATAGCTTTATCTCATCTTTCAAATAATAACAAAAGATTAATCCAAGAAATCGGACTGTTAAATCTTGACCTAAAATTAATGCAAAAACCAAAAGAAGAAAACTCCGAATCAGACAATAATGTTCAATAAATATAAAAGGTAAAATTATGAATATCACAGAAATATTTGACAATTATAAAAGTATCGCCGTTGTCGGAATGTCCAAAAATGCCACTAAACCATCTAATAGTGTTCCGGTATTTATGAAAAACCAAGGCTATAATATCATTCCGGTCAATCCAAGTGCTGACGAAATTGAAGGAATGAAGTGCTGGTCAGCACTGGCGGATGTACCTGAGAAGATTGACATAGTAAATGTGTTCCGTCCGTCAGATGCCGCTTTGGAAGTAGTTAAAGAAGCAGTCCAAAGAAAAATATCCAATGGTGATATCAGCGCAATATGGCTGCAGGAAGGAATTATTAATGACGAAGCAAAAGCCCTTGCAGAAGCTAACTCTATTGAATTTATTCAAAATAAATGTATGTATAAAGAATATGTGAATGTAAAATGAAAATAGTTATTCAAAAATTAACAGATGACCAGATCAGATTATTGGGAATAAAACAATGGCCTGTCTGGACAAAAGAAATTTCGGAATTTGATTGGTTCTATGACGAGAGAGAACAATGTTACTTGCTCGAAGGACAGGTACGTGTTGATACCGAGTTTGCATCAGTAGAATTCGGAAAAGGAGACTTTGTAACCTTCCCCAAAGGCTTACAATGCAAATGGAGAATCAGTCAAGCAGTGCGTAAACACTATAATTTCGGATAAAAAAATGGATATTAAACAAAAACTCATAGGACTTGAATTCATTGTAGGCAATACACCAATGCTTGAGATTGAATATTCATACAAAGGGAAAAAACGTAAAATTTATTCCAAAGCTGAAAATCTAAATCTTACCGGAAGCATAAAAGATAGAATGGCTCTGCATATTCTTAAAAAAGCTTATCAAAACGGTTTACTCCAAACGGGTACTCACATTATCGAAGCAACAAGCGGCAATACAGGAATATCCTTTTCGGCAATAGGCAGGGCTTTAGGATGTAGCGTTACAATATTTATGCCTGACTGGATGAGCGCAGAGCGTATAAACTTAATCAAAAGTTATGGCGCCAATATTAAACCGGTCAGCCATGATGAAGGAGGATTTTTAGGTAGTATAAAACGATCTGAAGAATTAGCTCTTTGTATTCCAAATTCGTTTTTGCCATGCCAGTTCTCAAATATTGACAATGTTGAAGCACATTATTTAACAACAGGTCCCGAAATCTGCTATCAATTACAAAGCATTAATCTTATTCCCGATGCTTTTGTTGCAGGAGTCGGAACAGGTGGCACAATCATGGGAGTCGGCAAGTACCTTAGAGAGCAAGTTCCTGAAATTTCAATTCATCCTCTTGAACCATCAAATTCACCTACACTTTCTACCGGTTATAAAGTTGGAAAGCATAGAATCCAAGGGATTTCCGATGAATTTATACCGTCAATTGTCAAGTTAGATGAAATAGATTCGGTTATCAGTGTTGATGATGGAGATGCGATAATAATGGCTCAGAAATTGACTGCTGATCTTGGCATTGGCGTTGGCATTTCGAGTGGAGCTAATTTTTTAGGTGCTGTAATGCTTCAAAATTTATTAGGAGATGATAAGGTAATTGTAACGGTATTTCCCGACGATAATAAAAAATACTTGAGTACCGATTTATTACGTGAAGAGAATGTATTAGATGGATTTCTCTCAAGTTCAATTGAATTAGAGGGATTTTCATCCTTTAAGCGTTCATGCAAGGTTTGTGATTCGAAGGAACTTGCTCATCAGCATGGTGGCTAATATTATTTTCTATTAGAAGGCGGTTATTCTTCCGAAAATATTCACTCCAGATCTGCATTAACAATCAGTTTCACTGATTCAATGCTAATGTTCGAGCATTTTACTATCCTACACAGGTATTGATCAAGTTCAATTTCATCGTTAATATTCGGAATTTTCCCAATAATACTCGTTATAAGTCCGCCAACAGTCTCATAATCATCATGTTCAGGCAATGGAAGCGGCAGAAACTCATTCGCATCCGCTATGGCAATTTGCGCTAAGACAAGATATTCATTTTTATTTAATTTTGTGACTAAAGGCTGCTCTTCGTCGTATTCATCCTGAATTTCACCGACTAATTCTTCGAGTATATCTTCCATTGTTACAATTCCGGCAGTACCGCCAAATTCATCCAGCACTACAGCCAGATGTACATGATCCTTCTGAAGTTTTTTTAGCAACTCATTAATCATTAGATTTTCTTGAATGAAGCAAACAGGGCGGATAATATCGTGGGGAATGATTAATCCTTTATAATGCACCATACTTAAAATATCTTTTGCATAAATAATTCCAATGATATTATCAATCGAGTCGCTATAGACGGGCATTCTGGAGTATCCCTCTTCAATAAATTTTGTTACGATCACTTCATAATCAGTGTTTAATTCAAGAGCAACCACTTTGTTTTGAGGCACCATTATTTGCTTAACCGGTGTATCGGCAAAGTCAAATACATTTTCGAGCAATTCATGTTCAGTACTATCGAATAAGCCGCTTTCAGCGCTCTCTTCTAATAAATAGCGCAATTCGTCAGGACTATGGAGATCATGTTCAGGATTGTTAGTATTAATAGAAAGAAGTTTAAGAATTTTATCCGAAGTCGTTGCTAAAAGCCAGATCAAAGGCTTAAACAAGAAATAGAATATTCGCAGGGGAATTGCCACAAATAGTGAAACCCCCACTGTGCGCTGAATTGCAATCGATTTGGGTGCTAATTCACCAAAAACAATATGCAAGAAGGTAATCGAAAGAAAGGCAACCGGCAAAGCTATTTTGTGGGCTAATTCAGGTTCAAGATGAATGTGAATCGTGTTGAAAAAATTAAGAATTATTCCAGCAACCATCCCCTCACCTATCCATCCAAGGCCAAGACTGGCAAGCGTTATACCAAGTTGAGTTGCAGAAAGGTATCCGTCCAAATGAGTTTTAATTCCCCTGACTATACCAGCAAGGAAGCTGCCATTGCGGATTTCTATTTCTATTTGTGAATTTCGGATCTTTACCAGAGCAAATTCTGCTGCAACAAAAAATCCGTTCATAAAGACCAGAAGCAAAGTAACGATTATATTCCAGATAAGCATATTATAAATTCAATAAATTTTCCATTTTAAATATAATAACTTTATCGTTATGATAACTCAAGTATGCCGCAAAAAATTTTATTAGTTCATGCTGCATCTCAATATTTGGATTCAGTTTCAGAGATACTTCCAATCCTCCAAAACAAAGTTTTTGCAGAAATAAATAACTCTTGAAGTGCAATCGAAAAATATTTTTAGAATAAATTACTTCATCTAATATCGAAAAATTTTCAAGTGAAATATAGAGAAAATCTTTCTGATTATCGTCTGTAGTGTAAGTAAAACCCATGCCATACCCTAACAGATCAACAAGATCAAGAATAAATAATGAAAAAACAGAGAACGCATTTATACATACAAGTTCAATATTATCATAAAATTCAACAAGGAGTTGGTATAGTGCCTCATTGGCTGCGTATTCTTCTTGAGTTTTGCTGATTGTTTCTGCAATCATCAGACCAATAGCCAACTTTTGATAATTTCCATGAACTTGTTTGCCATAGCTCAATAGTTCAGCATTTGTTAAAAACTGAAGATCGGACTGAGGCTTTTTATTAAACCAAATAGTGCTCTTGGAGAGAGGTTCGAGCGATGCACCAAATCTACTTTTTGATTGTCGCGCTCCCTTAGCTATGAGTGAAAATCTGCCAAACTCACGTGAAAAAACTGAAATTATTTTGCTTGTATCGCTGTATTTCCGGGAATTGAGGATTATGGCTTCTGTTTCACAAAGCATATTTATCAGTAATTATTAGCAAACTAATTGATTTTATTTATTTTTCAACATTAAATTAAGTAAATTTGTCGGAACGAATAAACAAATTTATCATTTATTAAAAATACGGCGAAATTTATATCAAATAATAGAATGATGGCTGATTTCGGATGGTATGTTTCATTAATTATTTAAATTAAGAAAATGAAAAAAATTGCAGTTTTAGGTGCAGGCATGGTAGGATCAGCCATGGCTCGTGATTTATCAAAAAAGAATCTGGTATGTTCCTTTGATATTAATATTGAGAATTTAAATTCATTGAATGGTATCGAAAACATCAGCACTCATCAAGCTGATCTGTCGCGCTATGACGATATACCTGAGCTAATCAGAGATTACGATTTAGTAATCGGTGCTGTCCCGGGCTTTATGGGCTATAGGACTGTCGAAAAAGTAATTGAGGCAAAAAAAAATATTGTTGATATTTCATTTTTCCCGGAAAATTGTTTAGCTCTCGATTCACTTGCCCGCGAAGCCGGAGTGATAGCCATAGTTGATTGTGGCGTTGCTCCTGGAATGGGAAATATTTTACTTGGCTATCATAATGCCAAGATGGATATTCAGCACTTTGAATGCCTTGTTGGAGGTTTACCGTTTGAACGCAGAATGCCATTTCAATACAAAGCACCTTTTTCACCGGTGGATGTGTTAGAGGAATATACTCGACCTGCCAGATATGTGGAAAATGGGAATATAATCACAAGAACTGCTATGAGTGATTTGGAATATGTGGATTTCACAACTGTTGGCACTTTAGAGAGCTTTAATAGTGACGGACTGCGTAGTTTGATCTATACAATGAAAATTCCGAATATGAAGGAGAAAACATTGCGTTACCCTGGTCATATTCGCTTAATGTGTGATTTACGTGATGCCGGATTTTTTTCTTCTCAGGAAATTCAAATGGGGAAAGCTGCACTCAGACCAATTGATTTTACATCGAAGATACTTTTTGACTCATGGAAATTAAATCCGGGTGACAAAGAATTTACTATTATGAGAATTACTATTGATGGCACTGAAAGCGGCAATGCCGTGAGTTATATATACAATCTGTTTGATGAATATGATGAAGTAACCTCAATAAGCTCTATGGCAAGAACTACCGGTTATACAGCCACTGCTGCTGCAGAACTTATTCTTCAGAATAAATTCAACCGTATTGGGATTTCACCACCTGAGTTTATTGGTGAAAGTGAACTTGCCACGAAATTTATTCTTGATTACTTAGCCGAAAGGAATGTTAATTATAAATTGTCAATTGTGAATTATTAATTGCGAATTTATGTACTTGAAATTTTTACTAAATATGCTAATTTTTTTAATAATCAACTTTAGCTATTTAATGGCTTCTACTCCTATCTGCGGGCCGGAGACACATAATCAGCAAGCCTTTGATATTCTGCATTATGATGTGGTACTTGATTTGACGCTTGCTCCAACTCCAGTAACCAAAGGAATTGCCACTATCTCGCTACGATGGCTGAAGGATAGAACAAATGAAGATTTTTATTTTATGTTGAGATCTCTTATTATTGATAGTATTTTTTATAATGGGAAGTCTTCATTAGCAAATATTAATGGCAACACGTCCGATTCAATTTATTATTACTCTGTCACGCCTCTGGGAGCAAAGCTTGATACTGATATTGTAAAAATATATTATTCCGGTACTATGACTTCGGAACCTGGAACTCAGGCATGGGGCGGCGTTCTGAGCTATCCGACACAACAGATATTGTTTTCTAACGGTGTTGGTTTTCATAATAATTATGTGTCTGCAACTCAGCACTGGATGCCATGCTTTGACCATCCATCGGATAAAGCTACCTTTTCAGGACATTTCAAAGTAAAGAAAAATATGATTTGCGCTTCAGTAGGAATGCTTAAAATTGACAGTAGCAGCAGTGATTATAATATTTACAACTGGGAAGAGAAATTTCCATGCGCATCCTACCTGATGACATTCGGTGTGGCACCTTTCAAGGAACTCAGGTTTGACACAGACTCTCTGCCAGTGGTCGTTTATACATATAAAGATACTACACAAACAAGACACACCTTTAAATTGATCACAAAAGCAATTTCGATGCTTGAACGTTATTTTGGTAAATATCCATTTGACAAAGTTGGCTACTATACTGCTCCGGTCGGATCAATGGAGCATCAAACCATGATAACTTTATCTGATGCACTGATTAGCCCGACTGATACTATCAATAAAAATGCTTACCATGAACTTTCACACATGTGGTTTGGTGATATGCTGACATGTGCTGATTTCACTCACGCGTGGCTCAATGAAAGTTTTGCAACGTTTACTGAATCGCTGTGGCGTGGAGAACTTAATGGTTTTAATGATTATCTGAACAGTCAAAAAGAGAAGTTGTCCCGATATTTAAATTATTTGGTTCCTCAGGATGGCGTTATACCGCTTTATCATTTTCCAAGAGAAAAAACATCTAATTATCCAGAAACAATTTATCAAAAAGGTGCACTCGTTCTTGGTATGCTCCGGTATATTGTGGGTGATTCCTTATATTTTTTATCAATGAAGAAATATCTTGAAAAATTTAAATATGGAAATGTAACTTCCGAGGAACTGAAGAGCGTCTTAGAGCAATACTGCAAAACTGATCTTACAAGTTTTTTTAATCAATGGATTTATGGCGCCGGTTTTCCTATTCTTACTATTGAAGCTCATAAAATGCCAAACGCAAATGGAAAAGTTGATTGTGCAATTTATATAAACCAGACTCAGCCTGCCAATTACGGCATTTATACTGAATTGCCGCTTGAATTCACATTTACAGATTCAGCATCGAATAAATTTAATAGAGTCTATTACCCGAAATCAGCTAATGATGTTGCTCAGTTCAAAGATTTGGATAATTTTGTTTCTTGTCAGGTAAATTCTGGACCTTCTGTAAGATCTTTGATTAAAATCACAAGTATTAAAACCGAAATATTTTCTTTTGACCAAACTTTAAACACCGAAATATATCCTAATCCAGCAACTGATGAGATTTTTGTAGATTATCAAACTAACAATAATCAAAAGAATGAAATTAAAATATTTAATCAATTAGGAGAATGTGTCTATAAACTTTTAACAGATGATAATTTTTTGAAAGTAGATGTTAGCAGATTGTCTGATGGAATTTATTTTCTGAATCATTCAACGGGTACGAATAATGCCAGAGTTAGATTTCTGATTGCGAGATAAGTGGCAATTATTTATTGATAAATCCCGATTATATAGAGTCTCATTAATATTCTTAAAAGTCAGACATGAATCTCTAACCCACGCTTAGTAGAACAATCATTCTTGTTTGTTTTTTTTTTGACTCAATGTAAAAACAATAATAAACCTTATAATCGTCTATATTTTAAATCGAATGTAAACTTTTAAGAATAGATATGGAAAAAGTTCAACTTATTGTATTAGGATTATCCGCCTCACCTGCAAGTAATAATGCTTATGCTCTGATTCTGAAAGAAGTGGAAGGAAACCGCCGTTTACCGATAATTATCGGTGCTTTCGAGGCTCAGGCAATAGCATTGGAAATGGAAGAAGTGATGCCACCACGGCCAATGACTCACGATTTACTTAAAACTATGTTAGATCAGTTCAATGTTGGCTTAGGTGAAGTAGTAATTAATGATCTGCGCGATGGAACATTTTATGCAGAACTTGTTTTCGATAGTTATGACGACAGTATAGATTGTCGCCCAAGCGATGCTATAGCACTTGCTATGCGTTGTAATGCTCCTATCTATGTGCATCGTGATATATTGGATGAAACCGGCGTATTACCTCAATTGGAGGATTTTGACGAAGCTTTCGGTGTTCCGGCAGGATCGTCAGGATCGGCGTCCAGCCCATATAAACAAAAAAAGAACACTTCCGAACAGGAAAAAACAGGCAAATCTAAGTTAGATCATCTGCAGCAGCTTTTAAGCAAAGCCATAAACGAAGAAAATTATGAACGTGCCGCTGATTTACGTGATGAAATAAACAGATTGTTATCGAATCAATAAATTTTAGGTTTTAAGGAAAGGATAATAATTGGCTAATCAATCATTATCCTTATCGTTTTTATTCTTCTCAGGATTACTTTGTGGGCTGCTATCTTGATTAAAGTTGGAGCGGATTTCCGTATGCCTTATCTCTCCCCCGCTTCTACCGGTTTGCTGAGCAAAAAACATAGAAGTAGCGCAAATTACCAAAATAACATAAGCAACAGTATTTGAGTATGATTTATTCTTTAAATTTGACCAGAAGCCAAGTATCGAAACTGCTCCTAAAACAATATTGAAAAACATTAATTTGTCAGCCCATTCGATATGCTTGTTAATACTATCGATTGTTATACCATTTATATTTTCAACAATATCTTCGGCAGCTTCACCAGATATAAAAGCTGGAAATGTTAAAATTGCAGATGCAATGAAAATCAGATATGAAGTTCGCTTAACGATTTCGTTATTTAAAATAATTCCTCCAATAAGCACCAACATGCCAACAATCGGAAATATTATTGGTAAATGATTCAGCAAAAGATGAGCATGAACAGGATTCATAGAAATTCCTTTAAAAATAACTAAAATACTAAATTAAGTTCATAAAGTTTTAAAGTTGATGGTAATTCTATTATAAAAGTGTAACAATACCATTAATCATTGATCATTATTAATTAACATTTAACTACCTTCCACCCGAAATAGAAATTCGGATATCCACACCAAATTGAGTGGTCGAAAATCCGGGATTAGCAGCACCCTCATTAATTGTGCCCTCATAGCGGAAAAACGCAGATGCAGTCAGTCTTTTATCAATTGAATAGCGCACTCTTGGTTCGACCATTATCTGAGTATTGCCGTTTACCGTTCTGCCGCCATTTGCTGGGCCCTTATAACTTGCAGAATCGGTAATATCATAATTTGTTTGCTTGTTCACCTTAACGGAAGATTGGAAACTATATTCAAGATCATTTTTAAGTTTGATGCCAAGCAATGCAAACTCAAAGCCATGCATTATATAACTTGCCTGAGCGCTAAAATCATGAGTGTTGGTCTTGTTGATTGAGGTATTATTAGCAATTGTTATCCCATAACTTGAAGTTGTTGAGTATTTTATACTTGCAGTCAAAACACCCTTTAGCTTTTTCTCATCAAAACCGAACACAAGACCAATCAACGGATTAAACCCAAACTGAAGCTGCTGGGTTTGAATAGTTCTTCCTTTGTCATTATCAAGCACATTTTCCTGATATTGCGATGTATAAACATGTTCGAAAGAAATTTTCTTAGCAAATCCTTTAAAAATACTCCACTTTTCAAGACCTTCCCAATGAATTGCCCAATTAATAGATGGTAAAATCCTACCAAGTTCACCTTTAAATATGCTAAAAGTTTCCATGTCATTACGGAAAAATTTCGATAATGAATCACGTAAAGCCCTGTTCTTAGATAAAGTATCCTTAAATTTATTAACAAAATTCGGATCCTTGGCGTATTGATTATAATGAGAAACAACGTTTTCAATATTATTACTGAATACGTTAATTCCAAACATAGATGGGAATGAAATATAAGTACGATTAAGAGATTGAAGTTTAACAATATTAGAAAATGTTGGTCGGCCTAATGAATCAGTGGTTACGGTCTGATTTCTATTAAATCCTAATGAAGTTTTCCAAGTCATGTCTAATGTGGCACCTTCCCATAATGGCCGACTTGTTTTAATATCAAAAGTTAGCATCTGGTTAAAATTATCCTGAAGAACAGCATTTTTAGGACGCAATCCAGGGTAGGTTTCAAACTCAACAAATGGGAATTTACTCGTAGTCAGAGTACGAAATCCACCATGCGGATTTGAGACAAGACCCATTTGATATGCAAATGACGGGCCCAACACATTCTCACTTGGCCTAAATGCAAGACCACGTGTCCAGAAATTTCCCAGACCAGTATTTTCTCCACCGATGATACCAGGATTCATTGATGACGTTGTTTCATTAATCGTAAAATCTATTTTATCATAGTCAAGGAAAACCGTTTTGAAGAACCTGCCTATTAAATGAAATACATTGTAATTTGTATCAGATGGTACTTTTCCGGGGAAAGATCGTTGATCGGCAACCCCAAACCATTTATCAGCCAGTGATTTGAGCCTGAACCCGTTCGTAAGCCTAATTGAATTTTGATAAGAAGCACTTTTTGCAATATCGTGATAATTTGTATCAGGTTGCATTGGATTATTCCAATTATAACTATTGCTGAAAATTCCGGCTATATCAAAATAATTCGATAATCCGCCAAAGTTAGGCAGTTTTGGTTTGAAATTGATGGATATTGTTTGATTATGAGTTGTATTATCACCGAAATCAATTAATTTTCCGCTATTAAACAGCATAGCCTTTGCAATTTCAGCACCGGTTCGCTGAGTGCCGTCAAGATTAAATTCATGCCTGACAAGGGAAGAAGCAGTTGTTACCGAATAATCCACAAGAGGATTGATCAATCCACCTTCGGAAATTTTCCATGAAAACTGGGCCTTCCTCAGTGCAGAAAATTCTCTGATTATCGGACTTGGTATTGATAAATATCTTGATTGCTCCGTTGAGCGGCGACGCAAGAAGTTTAACTCACCCGTAAAATTTGATGGAAGTAAGTTTAACTTCCAACCACTATAAACTCCGATAACCGGTGTTTCGCTATTAATCCATTTTAGCGGATCAAGTTCAACTTTAGGTATTTGATTTGTATATTGAGCCGAGGCCCGCCATAACCAATTAAATCTTTCAGCAACAATAGGACTACGTTCAAATTCCTGCATATAAGAGTATGCAAATGTTGTTTTATTAAAAGTCTCATTAATCAAGAAAAAAGTAGTTGGAATTCCAAGTTTAATGCCGGTTAAAGCCCAGTTATCCTGCACTCTCAGTGTCTGAGAACTGTTCTTTAAAGCACTTGCGGCAGTAGCAGCAGAATCTACAGACTTCGTTGATCGCAATGTTCTTGAGTACATGGAATCTACTGCCATCTGTAAATTTACATCATCATTTGCAATAAACTGAGGAGTTTGCATAAATTCAACATGTGAATAAGTAACAGGAATTTTCATTTGAGTAAAACTTTTTGGAGCAAATTTCTCAAGATTACCATCCATTGTAACTGACCAGTTAGTGCTGGTTGCCCTGTTACCAAAACGTTCTTCCAAATTATGAAAATTCGGTTGCGTATTTGAGATAACTCCATGAATATTTCCCAAATCGGCAAGTTTAAGATCAATATTTGCAATTCCAGCCCAATCTTTGGAATTTTCAGGACTCAGTAATCTCAACTCATCAATCCACATAGTTGTTGTCAGAGGTTGGTGGAAATTTTTAGGATTATAAATTCCGATACCAAAGAACTGAACTTTAGTAAGTGTAGGATTACCTCTCACAATTATTGAAGCATTTTCATCGATTATCAGTTCAAATCTATTATCAGTAAAATTCCAGTCCCGTTTTTGTTTCAGTGAGGCTAAAGCAGACATATCAACTTCACAAGAAGTCCATCCCCTATTATTTATATTATTTATCAATGGACAACGATATTCGTAATAATTACTTGAATCAATTCCGAATCTTACAAATGCATAAGCACGAGGAACCGGCCCTTGCAGTATTTCACCATGAATGAAGAATTTCAGCTTTTTATAATAAAAAATATCCATAGAAGGGCGATACATCCGAGTAGCCATACGTTCTTCACCTTCAGGTAAATTCCTTACAGAAACGGCTAATGATTGTTCGTTTAAATAAATCTGATCGTAAGATGTATTTGTAGGTTGCAAGGGCGGTTTGACCTGCGGCGGCATTTCATAGTTTTCCGGTGCTTTGGAATTTTCTTCGCGATTAACAAATGAAATTTGTAAAACACTATCATTATTTGGAACATCAGACTGGAAATTGCTTAATCTGCGCCACTGTGCGCCAACAAGTCGCCAGTCGGCTATTTGTGCCCGAATAAATCCACCTTTAAACCAAACTCTAACGTACTGGATATTGGAAAATTGAGGATTGCCAACTCTTGAACTTGGTTTCCGAATCGGGATTCGATACAGGTACCACTGGTTAGATCCACCTCCGACCAACTGAGGATTTCGCTGCGGCAAAGTATCAAGATTTACCTCATAAGTAAAATAATCATTGGATAAAAGAACATTCTGTCCATTGTTTTTATTAAGAATTTCGGTATCAGGTGTTTGTCCAGCTTCCGATTGAGTTGAATTGTTTTCAAAATTATTATAATTGATAAAGTCAGCATCCAGTCTGGTATCATCTTGTTTATTAAAATCAAAAGCATAATTATCACGGGCAGGGTCTTTTTCGAGATTTAAAGGATATGGATAACCGCCAAGATGAGTGGAATCAGGTAAATGCCGCTCAAGAGAATCCGCAATAGCATCGATACCTACGTCTTCTCCCGGGTCAATTATACCATTGGGCATAGGACTGGCAGCAGTAATACCATCTTCCGTGTTCAGTAAGTTGTTTGGGATTATATCTTCACTAATCTGCCCCATATCAATAAACATTCTCGTATTTTCCGTTCCTTTATCCACAACCTTCATCATAATTTCGATATATTCCATGTTCTCAGAATCGAAATTGGTTGTGAAAGATGATAATAATCTTGTCATACCACCCCAGATTTTTGGTCTAATTTCGGGTCTTTTTGAGTATGGATCATTTTTAACTGAGTCGTATTTAGGATTAAGCGCATCAATAAAATCTTTATTTTTATTATAAATACCGCGATAATCCGCAATAAAGCTTATTTCGAGAGGTGTAATCCTCTGCTGTCCAATCTGAACGGATTTATTCGGATAAACTTCAGTTATATTGACTCTTGGAATAAAAAACTGCCACCATGTCATTTTCCCCCTAAATAATGATCGTGTAAAATCATCAGGAGCAATTGAAGAATCCATAGGCTGCGAACTATGCTGCCATTGAAGCGGATTCAATCCCAATGGAATATACCTTTGAGATCCTTCAAAATCATCAATATAAACAACTGGTTCATTATTATCACCGGATACGTCAGAAAGCCGCTTATTCGGCTGTGGAAGAATCATAGCCCATTCTGCTCGGACATTTAATGATGAAGCTACCTTAGTACTATAAAATGGCAATAAATCCAGAGCTTTTGTCAGCCACTGTGTTTCCCAGTTAAGATTAGCATCAAAGCCTAACATTGAGTTTGAGACAGGTTCTTCGCCAAGTCTTACACGAGTTATAACCGCAGATTGATCATACATCATAAAAGTCATGCCCAGATTGGCATTTAATTTTCTACCGCGGTATAAAGAATAATCAGCCCTAATTCCGGCTAATGTTTTGGTGGAAATATTAAAAATATCGTTTTGCTCGAACTCAACTTTGAGATTAGCTCCGGGCACGGTTGCATTAGGATTTCTCAGTGTGAGGGAACCGGCGTAATAATCAACAATAAAATCTTCATATTCTCTCAAAGGTACTCCGTTGAGATAAACTCTAACCGAACCGGGAGCAAGATTAAAACCACCGAGAGCAATTCTGTTAGTAGCCCGGCCCGAAACTTCGCCACTGATCACAAATCTGTCTTTTCGTGTATTTAAAATGGCAATTTCATACGTTGTATCATAAATGTCGGGATAAATATAAGTATCAGCCAAACCCTCATTATTAACTTTATCTCTGAAATAGTCTATTAATCCTTGACGGAAGGGCTCAAGCGAAGGGAATGTTATTTCTCCTGTGACAGCATTAAAATATGGGATTATCATATCAAACTGACCATCAGCTGGTGGTGCTCCGGTTCCGTTTGTTGACTTGTCAACTCCGAAAATTGAAACTAATTTATCAGGAGCTCCTTCAATTACGTCAGATGAATCTTTTCCGTTTCTTAAATACCACAATCCAATTTTAGTATCCGACAAACTCACATTGGTAGCATTTATTGAATATATATTCTTCATTTGCCTTGACCACAGCACTTTGAAGCCCGGTTGCATATTCGGACAATAAACTAATTTTAAAATTCTTACTTCTTTTGCATCCAATTGTTTTGTCGCCAGATCTCCAATATCCAAATCATCATCAGGAAGATTAGTTTTCCCCTCAATACGATAAGAAACTCCATAAGTTCTGTCAGGGCGGAGATTGAGAATTGTCAATGTTCCAAGATTAGGATCATACTGGTATCTGGTAGAATCTAATAATTGAAATTTACCACGGGCAACAATGCCTGCAGTTTGATCGGCAGGTTGTTTCAGAGCAGCAGGATATCTGGTACCACTCACTATTGGATCAAGAGTTGCATAAAGGACTGCATCTCCTGACCTACCATACTGATTTTGTTGTGTTTCTGATTCCCAGACATTCACTTCCTTAATACGATTGTATTTTGCGGAGTCTGTATTGGGAAGAATCGGAGTAGAAACACTGAAATATTTTTTATAAATTGACTTGTAAACTTCATCAAAAAAGAAATGGTTCTTTGCGAAATCATAAGCATGTATGCCAAATTGTTGTTTGCTCACACCTCCCTGAGCGTTAATAACCTTTTTTTCGCCACGTTTTTGAGAATATAAAGTTTTAAGGAATAGCGGACCGAATTGAAAATCGGCTCTGATACCAAATAGTGACTGACCGCCGCGTATAAGGGTAGTAGTAAGAGGCAGTGAGACATTCCCGACTTCCACTAACTTAACAATATCATCGGATTCGCCTTCAAAGCCAATTTTGAATTTATTATCAAAATCAATTGTCCTGCGGGTATTCCAATCGGTTGATAATTTAAGTTTATCTCCAATTCCGCCACTAACATTAACTCTGATGTCTTGTGAGAAAATTGGTGTGGTCTGAGACTGGCCAAAAGCCGAAACAGCGCCTTTGTTCTGAGAATCAAAGCGAACACCGAGACGAAGGTTGATTTCCCCTGATACATTAAGATTAATTTCAGGTTTTCCAAAAATATTTACTAATGGATTTGGTGGTATTGGAATAGACATTCCGGTTGACTGCCCTAAAAGCCGCGCCAGATCAGTTCCAGTAAGTGCTTTCTTTAGATCGTAGTAAGTGAGAGTAGAATCCCATACTCTCTTTCTAATGGCTTTAGCACGCCTTGCAAGATACTCGTCAATATCAATTTGATAATCTTTACCGGTAGAAACGCCATTCAAAGTTTCATCATAAACAAATTTTTCTGAATCAGCGCTGTCCATCTTGATTTCAGATTTAAAGACAGCCGGTAAATTTTGATTATGTCCCTTGCCATTATAAAATGGACTTGAATTAAAATAGCTTGTTTTCTTGAATAGAGGCGGTTTTCCGGTCGGAAGAGGATTTTTTAACAGAGAGTCAATATAATTATCAATAATTATTTTTTTCTTTGAGGGAGACAAACTTGAATCAAGCAACATTGAATCAAGCTTCGTCATCGGCATTTGCTGCGCAATTAGAGGGAAATAGGGAAAATTTCCGAATAGATAATATATAAAAAACCTACCTTGTGGATAAGCTATGGATGATAAGTCGGTTTCTAACCAAGCATTCGCTCTTACAGAGAGCAAAATGAATATGGCGCCAAGATATGCAACGATTTTTTTAGGTTTCACACTACAATCAATAATTATTTTTATTAATTCAAATTGTTTTAAGATACGATAATTACCTCTGATTAAACAAATTAGGTAGATGTAAAACTATAGACGTGCTCCTTTTGACAAATAAGATAATTAGACAATTTCCTGCAAATTTTTTAAAAAAAAATGGATAGACAAAATTACAATAAATTGTTGAGAAATAAAAGAAAAAATGATCAAATCTTAAAACGATTTTACCGATTAATTATTTTAGTGTTTTATGAAAATATTTTTACGGACTATTATTTCATTTCTTTCTTGAATTTCCTAATTTTAGCTTTCAGTCAGAAATTTCCAATCCCTCTCTTAGAAAATCTCCCATAGAGGCTGTCTTAAAAGTAGAAGATTACCAAAAATGTCATTCTCGCGAATGCAGGCATGACAAGAAATTGAAGTTTTCACACAGTCTCGAATGCGGGAATGACATTTTTGGAAACTATTTTACTTATAACCGGCCTCGATTGTTTACGACAAATGACAGATTCCAAATTGAAGTTGATTTTATTGGCTTTGATATAAGATATTGTTGATTGAAAAATAATTCGTATATTTGTAATTACAGATTATACAGAAATGAGAAAAGATGGAAAATACGGTTAAGCAAATAATTGAAAAGATACTTTCATTGCCACTATCAAGGCAAAA
>JAPLFL010000003.1 GCA_026390695.1 Candidatus Kapaibacterium sp.
AAAACTTATGCTACTCAGCTTAATAGCGATTCAATCAAGCAAACGCATTTTATAACCTGCGCTCAATGGGGTATTCATCCCAAAATGGCAAGAGCTCTAAAAGTTAATTGCGACCATGGTGATTATTGTCCTGATACCCTATCTTCAAATAATTTATCAGAACCTTGGCAAATGGATTATATCTGGCGTCCAGATGATAATGCAGCACCTAATCATAACTCCAGAGCTTTCAGCTACAAAGCCAATTTAATTGTAAATCCCAACTATTTTATTCCTAATTACAACGACCCGGAACGAAATATTTGGGGATTTCGCTATTGCGGAATTCAGGGCAGAGATACAAGTGGAAATACATTAGCATTAACAACAGGAATGACTTATACAAATCCCGTTTTAGCCTATCCTTGGATAAATAATAAGTTTTATCGGATGCCCAATGAAATCGATAGTATTGATAAAGATGGATTTGATCATAGACTAACAAACGGTCAGCACTTCATCATCACTGTTAATCTTCGGCGCAAGGATTTAAATATATCCGACAGTGCAAAAGGCACTGCCCCTGTTTTATCAATTATTCTGCCTTATTATTTGTGTCCAACAAATTCTCATGTAGTAGATACTGGTGTAATAAATTTTGATGCTTTACCAGATACTACAACCAAATCATCAATGGCATATACTTATTATGACGGAACAAATTCTCATATTATTAATAGAGGTATGTGTTATGGAATGGTATCTGGTAATTGTAGAACATTCACAATCACACAAGCTATGCTTCCAAATCATATAGATACAATTGGGGGGGGGAGTCCTGATATTACTATTTCTGCAAGTTTTACATGTGATAATGATCTTATACATGGTCATAATCCATATTTTAAAACTTCTGATCCAAGTGGTTCAACAACCATTGACTCAATTGGAATGAATGTTTATTACTATCCTAATTCTTCGATTCAATTAAATTATATACGCATTGGCAACCCACGCAGTGATAAACTCTTCAAAGGCGGATATGATACAATTGCACATAATACATTACAAAGTGGAATGGATATTATGTATAATTTCGGTTATCAATATTTTAGAATTGACCCGAATGATGAATGGTGCCCAGAAGACCAGTGGGATGCAATCCGTTACATAAATTTATTAATTGGAAAAACCACAGTAGCCGAGGGAAGTTCGGTAGATGCAAGATATTTGTATCATGTGGAGCCGAAGATAAAGTAATTGGCTTCAAAAGTTGATCTTTGCCTCCAGTCTGAAGTTTTAACTGACTTGCAAGATGGAGGCTATCTCATAAGTTACGTTTCTGTCATTCCTGCATGCGCACAAATGACAGCCTTCAAGTAGGAAACGATATAACCTACTTTGCGGTAGAACAGACGTCCTCGTCTGTTTAGTTGTAAATATTTATTAGAAATTTGTTAAAAATAATAAATAATCAACAAATTGGCATAAGAATTTCAACACAGAAAATGAGAAGAATTAGTTAAAGATTTTTGAACAATTGAAAACTCAATATAATTATGAAAATTTGTTTAAAATATTGGTAAAAATCTTGCAAAACAATTTACCAAAATATTCCAAACAAATTCCGTAATTTTACTTATAAAAAAACCTCAAAAATCGACGTAACTTATAATTTATTTGTATATTAAATAAGAAATTGTTAAATTGTAAACTGGTTTATTGTTTTTTTTAATTGGAAATCAACTTTATGAGCCCATATTTTAGATACACACAGATAACTATAATTCTATTTTTAATAGTATTAACCGAAATAAGTGCACAGGACTATTCTTTGTATGGGAGCTTCAGTAATGGGAATACCGATCAGGAATTCGGATCAGGAAGATTAATCGGTGAAGTTGGTCAAACGATTATCGGAATTATGCCGGATACCATGATCAATTATCAGGGCTTTTTATACATATTAAGTTCAAACGATAAAATAGTTGGAATTGGCGGATCCGATGATAGATTTTCAAGTAAAGTAGAAATGTGGATAAGCGGATCTAATCCGGCTTCTGATAAATCAGCCCTACAAATCAAAATGAATGTCTCAGATTATATAGAAGTAAAAATATTCGATATTTTAGGAAAAGAAAAACAAATTGTTTATATCGGATATTTAAATAAAGGACTTTATCCATTTGTATTAAAAACTTTGGATTATGAATCTGGAAGTTATACTATAATATTGAAATTAGGCAACTTAATGAGAGTTTGTCATTTAATTGTTTATAGATAAAATTAATTCCATTTAATTAATATGAATATTATCAACAAATTATATATTGAAAAATGAAAAAAATTAGTATTCTAATTCTCGTCTTATTAATATCGTGTATCTCTTTATTTTCACAGATCCCGAAAACTATAAGTTATCAGGGGTTAATATATGATAATAGCGGGAATCCGATTTCTGACGGGTATCATTCTGTCTTGATCAATCTTTATGATGTGATGTCCGGCGGAGTGCCAATTTATACAGAATCACAGCTTGTATTTACAAACCGTGGCGTATTTAATATGCAAATTGGCTCCCAAACACCTTTTTCAAGTGATGTGAAATTCGATAAACAGTATTTTATCGGAATTTCGATAAATAATGGACAGGAGTTAACACCTCGCACAGCCCTTACGACATCACCGTATTCGTTTTCTGCAGAAGTAGCTCATAGTTTATCGCCGGATTATCCAGTTGTGAACTCACTAAACGGGCTCACTGGCGATTTGCAGTTAATCGGAGACACAATTACAACGATTACTCAAAACGGTAAGAATATTTTAATCACAACTCATGTCCCACAGTTACAGTTAATTAGCTCTTTTGCAACAATAAGTATAAAAGTAAATCCTGGGGTATCTATTGACATTGACGTTGCTGATAATGGAATCGGTACGAATAAAATTCAAAAAGATGCCGTAACAGATGATAAAATCAAAGATGTATCTTGGGGAAAAATAAAAAGTGTTCCGCCAAGTTTTCCTCCGACAGGAGTAGCTGGCGGAGCTTTGGCGGGAAATTATCCAAATCCTGAAATTGATAGTGCAGCCGTTGGAAGCAGAGAAATCAAGGATAGCTCCGTGACATACAAAAAGATTGCTGATTATGCAATTATAACCTCAAAACTCAGTGATGGTTCAATATTAAGTACAAAATTATCCGATAAATCAGTGATAACCTCAAAATTGGATGATTCATCAGTAACGACAGTTAAAATACTTGATGCAAATATTACTACATCTAAAATAGCTAATGGCAACGTCACAAACGCAAAATTAGCCGCATCATCGGTGAGTACAACTCAAATAGCCGATGGATCCGTCACCAATCCGAAATTGGCATTAAATTCAGTAGGTACGACAAACATCATCGATGGCTCGGTAACAAATTCCAAACTCTCTGTCAATTCAGTTGGCAGTACAACTCTGATCGACGGCTCTGTATCAACCACCAAGATAGCCGACGGGAATGTCACAAACGCAAAATTAGCCGCATCATCAGTGAGCACAACCCAAATAGCCGACGGTTCGGTCACAAATCCAAAATTGGCATTAAATTCAGTGAGCACAAGCAACATCATCGACGGTTCGGTCACAAATCCAAAATTGGCATTAAATTCAGTGAGCACAAGCAACATCATAGACGGTTCGGTCACAAGCACGAAAATAGCCGACGGGAACGTCACAAATGCAAAATTAGCCGCATCATCAGTGAGCACAACTCAAATAGCCGATGCTTCGGTCACCAATCCAAAATTGGCATTAAATTCGGTCAGCACAAGCAACATCATCGACGGTTCGGTCACAAATTCCAAACTTTCAGTCAATTCCGTTGGCAGTACAAATTTGATCGACGGTTCGGTCACAACCACGAAAATAGCAGATGGCAACGTCACAAATGCAAAATTAGCCGCATCGTCAGTAAGTACAACTCAAATAGCCGATGGTTCGGTCACCAATCCGAAATTGGCATCAA
>JAPLFL010000061.1 GCA_026390695.1 Candidatus Kapaibacterium sp.
AAAATTACTTGAAAGAATTATTCTTGCTTCATCAAATGAAGGTGATACGGTTTTTGATCCCTTCGTTGGTGGTGGAACTACCGTAGTTGTAGCTGATAAATTGAAAAGAAACTGGATTGGTATTGATCAGTCAGTTCAGGCTGTGAAGGTTTCGGAGATGCGTTTGAATAATCAGCAGAATTTATTTTCGGCTCCATTTTCGGTTACGCTCCATAAATACGATTATGATAAATTATTCAACCAAGACCCTTTTGAATTTGAGAAATGGATTATAGATCGGTTTGGTGGTTTAGCTCATGGCAAAAAAGGTGGTGATAAGGGAACTGACGGTAAAATGCGCGATGGAACTCCTATTCAGGTTAAGCAAAGCGAAAACATCGGTGTCAATGTAATTAAGAACTTTTCGGTTTCAGCTCGTCAATTCGATAAAACTTTATTTGATAATAACCAGAAGAACAATTTACCAATAGGTTATGTAATTGCGTTTAGTTATGGCAAGGGTGCAATTCAAGAAGCTGCACGATTAAAGAATGAAGAGAATATGATTATCAAATTGATCACGGTTGATGAAATAATTCCGATAGCCCGCAAACCGAAAATGACTGTCAAGATCAATGATTTGGGAGCTGATGCCAAAAACATGCGTGAAATAGAATTTATAGCCACAGCCGAAAGTGATGCCGGAGTTGAGTTCTATTCATGGGATTTTGAGTACGATGAAACCGAGAAGAAGTTCAAAGCATCAATAATGATAGACAAAGAAGGCAAACAAACACACAAATACAAAGCCGGAACCCACAGTATAGCAGTAAAAGCAATAGATAATGAGGGATTAGAAGCCCTTGAAGTGGTCAGGGTGAAGGTTAATGGAGTTATAGAAAAGTTATAATAAAAATAATAATTGGTGAATATTATGAGAAAGATTATTGCATTAAAAAAATTAACTAAAATATTAATTGAAGCGCATACACTTCCTGCTAATGTAACTGCTGAAGAAGATAGTTTTAGAAAGTGGCGACAAAAAGCCAATAATACAGTAAAAGAAATATTTGATGATCGTTCTATTCAAGTAAATTTTTGTGAAATTCAATATGGTTTCGATAGAAGTTACAGGTTAACAGAAAATGAATCATTTAAAAGACAATGCGCAGAAGGATTAAAAGAAGCAATAAATCAATTAAATTTTTTAATTAACGAGATTGACAAACCATTTATACAATTAAAAGATTTTAAAGCAAACTTCTCATTTATATTAAATATATTCCAAGCAACAATTATTTTAATTTTCATTATAGATCATTTTGATAATTTTTCAAATCCCTATAATTATTTATATTTATTTATTCCATTCATGGTAATTATATTAATAAAAGTTAAATTAAAAGATAATATATCTAAGATTTATTATAAAATTTTAGAAATATTTTATGATAAATGGGATGATTATAAATATCGTAAAGAATATAGGGATAATTGATGTTAATTATTAATCAATATAATTTTGAATAATGTCAACAAGAAAATAAATTAAAAATTTCTACAATAATATCCAAAATAAAAAGTCTATATTTCATGGAATATAAAAATAAGATAAAGGAAATAAATGTATAATCCGTGGAAAAAAGTTTCCAATCCGTGGAAATATATTTCCGTTCCATGGAATATATTTTCCAGTCCGTGGAAAAAATATATTTTTCCGTGGAATATAAGATTATTTCCGAGGAAAATAGTTTCCGTTCCATGGAATATATATTTCTATCCGTGGAATATTATTCCCAGAAAACATAAAATAGTTTGTATTGAGTTCATTTTAATAAATAATTAGTTGTTCTATCTTATTAACTTATGAGGAATATATCATGCCAGACTACATCCCAAAACAAGACACAATCTATCAGGATTGGTTAGCAAATTTTATCACCGTCGCCACTGCAAATTTAACTGCATTAGGCTTATTATCAACCGATTTGACTGGTATATCAACTGATAAATCAGCTTTTGATACCTCAATCACCGATTTAGAAACTAAAAAAGCAGCAATGAAAGCTGCAACACAAACAAAAGATACTGCAAAGAATGCCTCAATTGCTAAAGCCCGCGCCCTTGTGAAACGGATTCAAGCCAAAGCAGATGTAACAAACGCCCTTAAAGCATCATTGCAGATAACGGTTCCGGGTACTGGGCCGATAACTCCTCCAATTCCATTCCCGCCAATAGGTTTGTACGCAACTATTGTTGGAGCTGGTAGTTATGAATTGACTTGGCAGAGAAATGGGAATAATCCTCCAATAAATTTTATTGTAGAAGCAATAATGCCGGGTTCAACTAACTTTGTGCAAATATTTTCGTCAACAAAAACAACTTATACCCACATGGGGAATACTCCGGGTGCAAAAATTACATATCGGGTTCGTGCACAACATGGAGAATCTTTTTCAGCGCCATCAAATTATGCAATAGTCAATGATGTGGTTAGTCCCGTGAGTCCTGTTTAGGAATTTCATTTATTTTTATTATTTTATTAATTAACTTTACGAAGGCAATATGAGTTTAATACCAAACGGAACATTCGAAATAGAATGCAATAATTGTCATAAAAAACATTTATTCCAAGCAAATGATTCTGATTTTCAGGAAAATGACAGAACTGAAGGGAAAATGGGCCCTAAAATTCCATATAATTGGGAACATGAATTTACGTGTGATTGTGAAAATATTATTAGTATTGATTATTCATTTGTGGAATATCCAGAGAATACACTTGAGGATACGGATCCTGATGGTAATGGATTTTCAGTTATCAATGAATTCCAATTTGAATCTAATGATAATGGTTAATATTTCTTAAATTCCAATATTTTAATCTTAGCCTTCCATACAGGAGGGCTTTATTTTATTTTAATGAAAGATAAAAGTACACTTTTTGAAACTGATGAAAACCCGCTTGAATTCTTAAAACAAGAAAGTCAACGTGGCGGCGACACTCCAATCAATGATATGCTGTGGGATATGTGTCGTTTGAAATATTTCCGTCAAGATCATATCAAATACATCAGCCCGGAATATAGTCGCTATTGTTCAAATGAAAAATTGGCAGGATTAGTTAAAATAGGATTTTTAAAGCAATTTGGAGAAGTTTATCATTATACAGATAAAACAAGAGAATACTTACATAGCAAGAAATATCAAACATTTTTACTGCAAAAAACCGTTCCTGACGGTAAAGGTTTAAAAAATGAAATTAACAACACTGAAGTCATTAAAGACCTATTCTATCATCCTCAATTTCATGCCTTATTTTATCCGACCTTCCCACCCGAAGGCGCGCCATATATTAAGCCGGATGCCTTAGTTATTCTAAATAATCGAGAAAAAAGACTATACAAACTTTGTTTTTTAGAAATCGAAGAGCATAAGGAGGGTTGGTTAGATTACTTGGACGAGAAAAAGAACAGATATTTGAGATTATCGAGTGACGAAGCGGTATATAATTTTTGGAAACATTACGCGCCTAAAGTCGGTTTTCCTAAGCCAAGTATTGAGACCTTTTCATTTTCAGTTGTTTTTATTTGCTCCATCAAAAGAGATTGGGGCGAAGGTTTTAGATTTATTTCATCAATTGAGGAATTATAGTAATGGAGATTAAAAACGAATTTAACTCATTAAGAGAATACTATAGCTACCAAAAAGAGCGTCATTTCGCAGAGCCAAAAGCAAGAATCAAAAGAGCCAAGCTCATTTTTATCTTAACCTCAACTTCATTATTGCTCATTTTAGCATTAACAGTCTATTTGTTTTCTTCATTCCCCAAAGTGTTTAGTCCAAATTACTTACCTCTAATTTTAATCGTCTCTTTGTTTCTCATCATCAAAACATGGAAGAGTTATTTTGCCATCTTAAATCTGAAAAAGAAACTGGAAGAATTGTTTTTACTAAATAAATTTGTTTGTCCTCATTGCTTGAGAACAATCTTCACAACTGAGCTTAGTGGCTACTGTCCTCTATGCTCAAAGCCGCATATTTTAAATGAAGAGAATAAAGAGGTAAAATACCATAAAAACGAAGTAGTTAATAGACTTATTAATGAAGTTGCTAATAGTAAAGAATTTGAACTATTTGAACTGGAAGATAGTTTATTCAATAAATGCAAACACTGTGAAAGAGAAATTCCCTTTATTCAATGTCCACATTGCAAAGAACTGATTA
>JAPLFL010000016.1 GCA_026390695.1 Candidatus Kapaibacterium sp.
AACGTAACCAGATTCTACCGGAAGTATCAGAAACAATTCTTATATCCATTCCAAGTGCTTTTATTCCGGTTTGTGTTGAATTATAAAATTTCCATACTTTTCCATCAAATCTGCCTATTGAACCTGAATCACTGAATACAGTCCAAATATCTCCTTTAGTTGAAGTGCAGATATGCCATATTTTTACTGCAGGAAAACCGGAGTTCTCTTTATTAAACAATGTCCAATTTATATTATCAAATTTTATAAGACCCGAATCCGATGCAAACCACTTGTTATCATTAAAATCAATCGTAACATCATAAACATTTCGTGTTTTATAAGAATATTTAATGGTATCAATGTTTGTTCTTTTTTCTATACCAAATGGAGTAGCAAGCCAAAGATAACCATTGTTGCCTATTGTTAGGTTATTTATTAAAAGACTATTATTTTCTGTTATTTTATTAATAATACTATAATAGAAATGTAATCCAGCATTTCTTATTATAACACTATTAATATCTGACATTTTTATGAAATCTAATGCTTTTGATCCGTTAACTCCGAATAATTTAAAGGAAACCCACTCAGCGCTTCCTTTTGTTTCAGTAACATACGCAAAAAGTAAGGCTATGCTTATTAATATTCTTAACATTGTTTTACTCCTTATCTTATAATAGAAATTGGTAAAACTTTTGATTGTGTTCTTGTTCGTATCTGAAGGTAATAAATACCTGAATTTACGTCAGATAAGTCGATTTTTAATTTATTTCCTCCTTTATTAATATAAGAGATTTTCATATCCTTTAAAACTGCACCTAAACAATCAATTATGACAATCTGACAATCTCCGGCAGCATTAGCATTGAATTGCAATTCTGTCGAATTGTTTGTTGGATTCGGGAAAATATTGAAGTAGTTTAATATTAAATCATTATTCTGTATGATTTCGTATTGCTTATCTTTATAATCTCCGTTAATCTTGGGAGAAGAATGAATTATCTGACAGTTACTTACATCTTTAATTACTGGTGTACATAACGGTTCTCCGTTTTTATCAAGAAATATTAAAGTTAAATGTTGTGGCTGTGGGCATTGTGCCGGTAGCCAGAAGCTGGAAGTGCAAAATGTTTGCTGATTCAGTGGTATATTGGTTGCTGTGATACTTTTTATTAAACCGGGAACTGGGACAGGATCGGCATTTATCTGAATTCCATAAAATTTGCATTTATCATAATCGCCATTATAACACCACTGATAATAATTAACTTTCTCTAAGCCGACGTTTATCGGGTCTTCAATCCATACTTCTGTAATTATGCAGTGCAGATTAATATCCGGGCAACAATCGCAGGTGTTTGCAATTGATGTGGATAATGGACATAATGCGGCTCCACTTTCATTGAATAATTCAATATTAACCAATAAAGGGTCTTCTTTTTCGTTTATACTTAAAGAAATTTTATTTGAACAATCGGAACCAGTACTAAATACAACTTGTTCAAAACTTGTTTTACCTTGATATGATATTTTTGCCTCTTTGATCTGTGATTTAACCAAAGAAACCAAAGTACTGCAATTTGGATCAACACAAACCTTAAACCAAGGCGTGCAGAGTGGCACTGCATCAAAACCAGGTTCAATTGTAATACAGTCGCAGGTACATTGTAATTGCTTTTGCTGAGAACAAGTTTTATTATTTGCGAAAGTAAATTCAAAATTGACCGGTGAACTTAGAAATGACTTATTTATGCACAAATTAATTGATGATTCTGGATCGTTATCAGTTAAAGTCAAATTATGCGGTACACCATCAATTAGAACTGTGTTCACAGTACATGCACCAATTTTTTTAATAAAAGTTATATTAAAACAGCATTTATCAGGATCAGTGTTTGTTAAATCATTGGCAGCAATAATTTGAATATTCTCATCATCGCAATAGCAGTTAGTTTGTATTGTGGGACATTTATCAGTTTTTTCAATATTCAGATTCATTACCTGCAATTCAAGAGCTGTTCTTTGTTTTGGTTCATAATGAAAATAATCGGGATAATAACTTGATGGCGTTAAATCGATATTTTCTAAAGTAAAACTGACAGTATGTTTGCAGTCAAATAGTGAATTGGTTGAAGTTGTTAAAAGGAAGTTCCAATCAACATCACCTAAATAATCATCAATAAATATTGAACCAACAGGGGTTGTTAAATGTGTAGTATTTACTGACTTGTAGAAGTTTGTAAATGTGTAGTCATACGTTTGCTGCCCGTTTTGTATTCATATCTGCTCCAAAAAAATGATTAAAATATATATAAAATCTGTATTCTTCCTGTGCAATTCTCTACGGTACAAAATTACAAAATATAAATGTTCTTGTCAAGCAGAATTTCTCATTTTTTATAAAAATTCAACTTTTCTTTGATTATTTATAGACTTATATTTTTGAGTGTAAAGTTTTCCTGACAGCAATTGGACACTTTCATCAGCAATTTCCATTTTATTTAAATGGCAAATTACAGAACTAAATCATAAATGGCTGCTGGTGCAATTCTTCACTTACTCAGGAAGACATTTATTTGAGTTATCAACCTTTTTTTAATTGGACTCAACTTTACAAACTCTCTCTTACCTGCAATAGTCGGAAACTGCTTGCATTGCTGATCTTGAGCCAAGCTGCGAGGCACGGTTCAAATCAATACAAGCTGCATCTTTTTGACCAAGTTGCAATTTATTCAAACCACGCTGAAAGTAAACATCTGCCGCATCGGGTTTGACGTTAATAACAAAATTACAATCTTCAATCGAGCCCTGATAATCTTTAAGATAATACTTTGCAACTCCGATTTGGAAGCGAGTTGTCAGATTTCTCTCATCAAGTTTATAAGATATGGTGAAATCGGACAATGCTCCTTTATATTCTTCATTAGATAAATTAATTATTCCGCGCTCATAGTAAGCTTTTTCACTTTTAGGGTTTAGTTCAATACATTTATTCAAATCAATCAGTGCATTTTTATTATCAGCAAATCTTCTTTCGATTATTGCCCTGCTTAAAAATAATTTATCACTTAGCGGATCATTCTTGATTGCGATATTCAATTCGGCTAAAGCTCCTTTAAAGTCGCCAATTTTGGTCTTACCGGCAATTCTTGATTCGGTATAATAAGTAGAATTTATAAAATCATCAGTTAAAGTTAATTTTGTATTTGGATTTACATTGACAAACTCAGGAATATTAGCAGCCAATGTGTCCGGATGCAGGTATTCAAGACAAACTGGTGGAGAATCATTACCATTTTCATCAATATGGGTGAGATAAATTTTTGTATAAGGCCCGCGAAGTTTCGAGGAAAAAGCCATCCATTTACCGTTTGGCGAAAACGAATGCCATGAATTCATTCTGTTAGTATTGCAATTCATTAAACGAGGAGTTCCTCCGTTTGACGGCATAATATAAAGTTTGCTGTCCGGCTGGAGAAGCATAAAATTTCTTGCCTGTGTGAAAACAATCCACTTACCATCAGGCGTGTATTTTGGGAAGAAATTACTCATGTCATTTCCTGATGCTCCCAATAATGGTTCGGCAACACCACCTTCACCATTGTTAAAAGGAATTTTCATTATATCATAATAAAAACGATGAGTGCCGTCAATAAATTCCTTAGCAACTGAAGTGGGGAGAATAACTTTTCTGGACTTTTCGGCTTCGGGATTGGAATAAGCTTTTGTTTTACAGAATAGGATATACTTGCCATCCGGGCTCCAGATAGGATTGCTCTGTACATAATCAGGATTATCTGCACCTTTAAGTGAGTAATATCTCTTTTCTTTTCGATCATAAATTGCGACAATTCCACGAATCGGAAAGAAAAGCTGAGATATTTCTAAATTATCGAGAGCAACGAAGATTGAGCGGTCTTTTACGGTGCTGGCACAATAGCGGCCGTCCGGAGAGACACTTGAAAGTAATCCATAAGTCGGACGATTATCTTCGCGTTTGTAATCACTCCAAGTAATAATATTTTCTACATTAATATCCGTTTTGGATTTAAAATCAGTCAGCACATAAGAGCCTTTATCATTGGCGTAATCAACATCCATTCCAATTGTCTTGCCATCTTTGGAGAAAGAATGGCAATTTGCACAAACGGGCATCTTTTCAAGAGATGGAGCGGCAAAATGCTTAGATGAAATATTGCCTAATCGCCAGGAGATGGTTTCAAGATTATTTATAGCATATTTGAAAGGTAAAGTAACAGTTCGGAAGAATATCGGCGCTGCTACTGAATCTTTTGAAGTTGAGATTATTGCTTCTGCCGAGGCTATGAGTTTACCGGCATCAACTTTCTTACTGCCAAGAACAACAAGCCGAACTTGTTTTTCAATTGAATTTGATTTTATTTTTTCCCAGTCTGAAGAATCAGGACTCCATTTTTTTTCATTGAGAAGTTTGGATTTGACTAAGACTGATCCATTACTTTCTACAAAAGCAAGCCAAGTATCACAAGAAAAACTTGGGTCTTCCCACATAACAGTGGGTGAAGCTATATCGGGTGGGAATATTGTTTTATCAACAGGATAAGAAATATTGAAATTGCCAGATTTTGCTTTACTTTTCCATTGGTCAATCAGCTTTCCTTCAGTTGAATTTAAGCCATTTATTAATAAATAAACTAAAAGGAGTATAAGAATTGAGCTGATAATGCTTATCGGTTTTATATATTTTTTGAGCATAATTAGGTTTTCAATTTATTAATAAATACATTATACAAAATAACAAAAAAAATCCAAATTATACAAGAATTATTAATAAAATCAGGAAATCAAATATTCTTGTCAATTTTATTAGAAATATTTGCTTATTTTTGTTTTTGGAAATAATGAAAGTCTATTCGAAAATTAATATGAAAATATATCTTGAAATAATACCAACAGAACAAGGGTCTCATGCCGATCAATTGAATGAGTGTTTGAATATTTTGGATAAAAAACTATTAGATAAAGGAATAAATCAGTCATATATCATAAAGCAATCTGTTTTTTTTTCAGATAATTTAAATGAAAATTCAAAAAAACTAATTGAACAGTTAAAACAAGTTATTTCAAATTATTATGATGGGAATATTCCTCCAGCATCTATTATTTCACAATCACCGGCAACATCGCTAATTGCTTTAGAAGTTGTTGCATTAGACTCTTCATCGAATCATTATTCAATCGAAAGAAAGAATTACCAAGACATCATTTATACAATTATAAACTATACTTCACACGAGGAATTGTGGATTGCCGGAATTTGGGCAAGCTCAGGGAACGCATCTTTTACTGAATTATCCGAAAATTGCCTTCAATTACTTGAACAAATCCTTCTATCCGAAAATTACAGTTTATCTGATATCGTTCGCCAATGGAATTATATTCAAGATATTTATTCAATTCAAAACGACGGACTTTCAGACTTTCAGAATTATCAACTATTCAATGATGCAAGAGCTAAATATTATAATAAATATGAATGGAAAAGCGGTTATCCTGCAGCAACCGGAATAGGAGCTGCAAGCGGTGGTTTAATAATTGATTGTCTGGCAATTAAACCTAAAACTAAACTCGAAATAATCCCACTCAAGAACCCATCCCAGATTGATGCACATCATTATTCGGATGTAAAAATGTTTGGAGCCACGAACCTCACCCATTCTCTCACTAAAGAAAAGGAAGTGGGAACTGAATATAATTCGTTGTCCGAAGGATTCAATAAAGTTGAAGTTATTCATTCCAATTATCCTTTTTCAACTCCTAAATTTGAACGGGCGAAAATAATAAAATATGGAGAATATATAGAAATATTGGTATCCGGGACTGCTTCGATAAAAGGCGAAGAAACAGTTTTTATTAGTAATCCCCAACAACAGACTCTCGTTACAATTGATAATATCCAAAAATTAATTTCTTCTGAAAATCTTGAAAGTCATGGATTGCAACATTTATCGGAACAAAGAAGTTTCCAGATGGTTCGAGTTTATATTAAAAATTCCGATGATGCTAAAGTTATCAAAGAAATTTGCGATAAAGAATACCGACACATAGCGATTATTTATCTAATTGCTGATGTTTGCCGTGAAGATTTATTGGTAGAAATAGAAGCGGTACTAACATTGACATCAAATATTCCGGCTAATTTTTGATAAATACATAAGATACAATATGGACTTTTTCTTTAACCAAAACATAAGCAATTCTGATACTGAGATTATCATAAGCGGTGATGACGCTGCCCATTTCAAATCGATGAGAATCAATTCCGGTGAGAAAATTGGTATAACAAATGGCAAAGGGCTGATGGCTTTCTCTGCTTGTAGCGAGGCAAGAAAGAATTTCTATAAATTCAAAATATATTCTTTTGAGGAAAATTATAATGAACGCAAAAACAGATTAGCACTTGCACTCGGCAATTTGGATAATCATTCCCGATTTGAATTTGCATTGGAAAAAGCTGTTGAACTTGGCATTACGGATTTCTTCCAACTTGAATGCGATCACTCCCAGCGCTCTCATATTAAAACCGAGAGGTTGAAACAAAAAGCCTTAGCCGCAATGATTCAATGCGGACGTTGTAAATTACCGCAGATACATGAGCCAATGAATATAGAGAAATTTCTTCAATTGCAAGTGGAAAAATTTGATTTATTTGTTGCTGATATTAACGGTACAAATTCCAAATTCTTAAAACCGGATACTGATCGAGCTTTGATCATCGGCCCGGAAGGTGGCTTTTCTGATAGAGAATTAACTCTAATAAAAAAAAATGATAACATCCATCTATTAAAATTAGGTGATCGCCGTTTGAGAGCCGAAACGGCAGCAATAGTCGGGATCAGTCTGATTTCAATATAAATCGAATAAAACAAGCATATTTAACTCAGATTTTTCATAAGACATTAAAAAAATACTCCTACCACGGTTATAGGAGGTAGAAAAGTAGAAGGTAGAAATGTAACTTATGAGACAGCCTTAAGGGGAGATTTAAGTAAGTTCATTATTTGCTAATAATATTTCAATTGCATCAAATCTTAATGAAAAATCTGGGTTTAAATTATTTGTTGTTTTGGGTTCTCAAGTCCATAACGTATTGAGGCTTCAAGTATATCAATGTTAATATCTTTTAGAGTTTTGAATTTAATGCAATACCCAGTCACACTTGCCTTTCCAAGTTTTCCACCATAAGTTTTAGCTAAGTATGTTTTATCTTCAATACCAAGGATATAAACAGAGATTCCGGTTTTGTTGGCACTCAGACCAACTTGATAAAACTCTCTGCTTGTTCCATCGGCATATTTTATGGTCTGACAACCATATCCTATATTAGGATTTGAAACAATTTTACCTTCGCTGTTTTTACCATCTAAATACCATAATTTACAATCTGGGAATATTTCCAGAATGATTCGGTGCAGCTCCTGCATTTCGCTGCGTTTGGGTTCAGGCTGAGTTTCAATATACTCTTTGATTTGTTCTTGTATGTTCATATAAAATTTCAGTAATTAGGGTTAGCGGAATGTTTTTTTTGTGGTTGTGCTATATCAAATTGCTTAAAGTCTGCGTGCAGAACTTGTCTGATGCAAAGATTGTCAAATAAAAAGACTATAAAAAATTAAGCATCTGGAATATTTGTTCTACTAATTGTTTATTTACGTACTCTCAATAAACATATTCAAAACTAATACAATAATTATTAATAACCAATTTTTCAATATTAAATTCGTAAATTTGTAATTGATATTATGTTTTATTTATAAATTATACAAAAAATGGAAATTAAAGAACAAGTATTAGAAGCTATGAAAAAAGCTGCTGTTCCATTAAATGCTGGAAAAATTGTAGAACTAACCGGCTTAGACCGTAAGCAGGTCGATAAAGCAATGAAAATACTGAAAACAGAGGAGGTAATTTTTTCTCCCAAGAATTGTTTTTGGCAAGCGAAATGAAATTAATTAACAAATTTGCCTAAAAAATTTTAAGAAATCGAATATGAGTGAAAATAAAAAATTACCAGAAAAATTCACAGAAGTTTTACAACACGAAGGCGTAGTCTCAATTGTATCCTGGGGTATAGAAACACATGTGGCTAATACTTGGAATTCCTACCTTGTTGTAACAGATGATGAACGGATCCTAATTCCCGCTTATGGTTTTAGAAAAACCGAAAAAAATGTAAATGTTAATAATAATGTTAAATTAACCTTGGGTAGTAAAGAGGTTATTGGTTTTAGAGATTATCAGGGTACAGGTTTTCTTGTTGATGGACTGGCAAGGTTCGTTGAATCCGGTAAGGAATATGATTTCATGAAAGAAAAATTTTCATTTTTAACAAGAGTTCTTGAAATAGAAGTTAGTTCTTGTGCGCAGAAGATTTGACAATTATTTTTAAAATAAGTCATTAATAAAAATTGTGATAATGGGAACTTTTTTATTAAAGTTCCCATATTTTATTCCTTATTCATGCGCCACTGGAGCTTGGAATCAAAGAATTAATTAATAATTTTTGCATTCGAATCTGCTTTGATATTCGCTAATTTTTCGTGCCATATTTGAAGTTCCTTTGGTGATTGCCTCACCCAATCTGTAAATTCTCAAACAATTTTCAATGGAGCTTGGCTGCGATATGAGCGAGTCGGATTTCCGGGGAATTTTTTATCCGTAACGTTCGGGTCATTTTCAAAGCTACCTATCGGTTCTACGATATAAACATGTTCTTGTCCATCACCATTGGCCAATGCAGCGGCGAGTCCCGCTCCATTAGCCAAGGCTGTAAAATAAATGTGATTCATTATAACTTCGGGTTTGTAATTCGACCTGAAGCCTGCTGTCAGCAAATCTCCAACTTGGAGTTCAGCTTTTGTCCCATGATAAAAGGGCCCGCTGTCAAAAACGTCAGCTCCATTCGAAAATTTAATTTCGCTTTTCATTATAATATCTTGTTTTTAGGGTGGAGGGTTACAATGAGCTCTATCTCATTCTTTAAAACACACTAATTTAATTGTAAAATCACGAAAGTATTCCTAAATTATTATATTCTTTTTTCAATTCATTGCGCATAGACAATTACTTTTTATTATCTAAATTACTAAGCCCCGATTTTTTTTCATATTAAACCCAAAACCTTCAGTAGAATATTTTAATTGTTTGAGGGACTTCACTCCCTGTACCTCGCCACAGGAGAGGAGAGTCATATAAGACGCAAATTGAAAGTTAATAAAGATAGTGGTTGAATTTTAATTATATTTAGTCTAATAATAAATTACAATTTTGTCAGACGAGAACGTCTGACCTACTGTGCAGTAAAACAGGTGAGAACGTCTGACCTACTGTGTAGTAAAACAGCCGAGAACGTCTGTTTAGTTGTAAATATTTATTAGTTATTATATAATTTCATTGTGTTAGATATATGAGATAAATGCTTCAACTCAGCAGTCTCAGAAGCTTCGCTCCTGCCTTCCCTGCGATTGAGACTGCCTCTTAGGTTCGAGCAATCAAGAGATTTTACATTTATAATTAATTTAAGATAAAAGTTTACTATTCAATTAAATTATTAATGAATATTTCCTAAACCACTGTAGATGCCAATATCAGGGATATTATTTATAATTAACTCCTAAACATCGCATCAGGATTAAGTTTCTGGATATAAATCAAGTGAAATATTTTATACTTATTGAGAATAATGTAGAGACTGGCTTCTACACCTGTCCTACAGTTAATTTATATTTGTAAAACTCACAATAACCTTTAAAATACAGACCAGTTCTGTGTTTATAATTAACGGAGCATGAATGAACAAGGCTAAAAATAAATTATTGCTAAAAATATTCATTTTTATTTATGAATATATAATTAATATTTCTATATAATTAATTAATCTCAATAAGATATAATATTTGTATTCCTTTAAGAATATTATGATTAGCTAATATTAACAGGCGATTAATAAAATATTTTTATGAACCTAAATTAAAAATATTTTTATTTTATTTGGAAATCTCATTCCTTCTATTTAGTTTTGAATTGTTATAGTTCTATGTCAACATTTTCGTTTTATGCATCAATGAGATAATAAATGTTTCAAAATAAAATCGGAGGTGAAAATGTTTGTTGTAGCTATTTCCAGAGGCTCAGAGAGCGCAAGTAAAAGTCTAAGAGAGTATCTTTCCAGAGAACTTGAAGTCCCTGTCTTATTACGTGAAACCGTTTTTGAGGAAGCTGATAAGTACTCAATCCACGAAACCGGTTTTTCGGATATTTCATTTATTGATCGGGCTCCTTCTGTTTTCGAAAGACGCTATTACCGAAATAAACATTATTTATTAGCTTTTCAAGTTGCCTTATTTGAATTAATCATGAAAGGTAGCTGTATTTATGAAGGACATTTAGGGCATTACTTACTAAAAGGTTTGCCATTTATTTTAAGAACCAGAGCCATTCTATCCGAAGAAAACAGAATCAAGCTGTACATGAAATCAAATAACGTTAGTTATGAGATTGCCTCTAATTATGTTAGTCTCGTGGATGATCGGCGCCGTCATTGGTCAGAATTCCTTTACGGCATGAATCTGGAAGACCCTAAATATTATGATTTGGTGATTAATCTTGACTATATGAGCGTTCATACGGCTGTAGAAATAATCTTAACGGCGTTGAAACAAGCTGAATTCAATTCAAATGATGATTCAATGAAGCTTATGAAAAATCTGTATTTGGAATCCAAGGCAAGTCTTTATCTTTATCTTGAACCTGCGACAAGGGGAATTGAGGTTGATATTAATGCAGATTATCACAATGGATCATTAATTGTTAAAGGAATAAGCAGCGTTATGGATTCTGACAAATCCGAACAGCTTATTCGGGGCGTTCTTTCAAAATTAGAAAAAGTGAAGGTCATTAAATTTATTGATAGTGACCATAAGTAACCGTAGTTAGTTTAGTTAGTTAATTTACATAGTTATCTCTACGAAAGATTAAATACTTTCGGAGATTTTAATATCCTATTTTTTTGTAGGGATCATTCCTATATATAAGATAGAAGATGGAATATTTAAATCTTATAAATTATATTCGGATAATTTAGTCGTAATTTAATTAATTATTTTTATTGTTTGTTTTTAAAGTTAGTAACAACTATAAGACTTTATAAACTTTACAAACTTTATGAACTTTATAAACTCATTAAAGGAGAGAAAATGAATATTTTAATTTTTATTCGAATGGTAGCAGATGTTGTTGAAGAATTAAAAATAGCTGATGATTTCAAATCGCTTGATATTGATTGGATTCGGTTCAGGTTGAGCGAAACCGATGAGCATGCTGTTGAACAAGCTATATTATTAAAAGAAAAATATGGTGGAATGGTAACAGTTATTGCTCTTGATGCTCCCGAGGTCGATGATGCACTATACAATGCACTTGCAAAGGGAGCCGACCGAGCGATTAAAATCTGTGGAGATTGGATGAATTTCCGTTCTCCAGGAATTGCAAAACTATTTTCAAATTATATCAAAGACGAAAATCTGCTTGTTACACAAACACTTATCATGTCTGGCTCTCAAGCAATAGACGATCTCGAAGGAGAATTGATCTATTACATGGGTGAAAATCTGAATATCCCGACCTGCGGAATCGTTACTTCAGTTAATTATCGTTCTGACTTTAATTTAATCAATGTTTACAAGGAATTTGCGGGTGGATTAAGAGGAGAATTTGAAATTAATCTTCCTGCAATAATTGGTATTCAGGCTGCCGAGAAGCCACCTCGTTATATTCCTATTGCAAAAATCAGAGCAATCATGAAAACGGCCAAAATTGAGGAAATTGATATCCCTGATGACCATATCTCCGCCGGTAAAGAGGTCAATCGCCTGTTAGAGCCTGAAGTCAGCGGCAGAGCAACTATGCTCGAAGGTAGTCCTGATGAGATTACTGCAAAATTAATTGAAATTTTATCAGAAAAAGCAATAATTTAAGGAGGATAAAATGAGTAAAGGTATTTTAGTATTAGCTGACCACACCAAAGAAGTAATAACTGATGTTAGTTATGAAATGTTGGGAATTGGAAGGAAATTAGCTGATTCGATGAATCAGCCTCTATATTCTTTAATTATTGGTGATGGTGCAGAGAAATTTGCTTCAGGATTTGGTATTGCAGATAAAGTTTTTGTTGTTGCAGATAAAAAAATTGAAATCGCCATACCTGAACTTATCGTTCAAATTCTTAAAAAGATTGTAACTGAGAACGATATTTCGCTAATATTAGTTGCGGGAACAAATATTTCATCAGGAGTAGGTCCACTTCTTGCTGCAAAACTTGATTACAGGTTCATCCATTTTTGTAAAAATCTTATTTATGAAAATGGGGAATTAATGGCAACCAGTCAATTATTTGGAGGGAAAATATTTTCCGAGACCGTTTTAAACGATTGCAAGGGAATTTTCAGCATTCTACCAGGATCATTTCCTGCAGAAGCCGGAAAAGCAAGCCGATTCCCGGAAATAATTGATATACCACATCCCGACGATGGCTTAAAGATTAAATTCAAAGCATTTATAGAACCGGAAGCAGGAGATGTGGATGTGACAAAAGAAAGCATTCTTGTTTCAGTAGGTCGCGGCATTGGCAGCAGCGATAATATTTCTATTGCCGATGAATTAGTTGAAATTATTGGTGGAGCGGTCTGTGCATCACGCCCTATTATCGATCAAGGCTGGCTGCCACTGAGCCGTCAAATCGGAAAATCCGGAATGATTGTGAAACCAAAATTATATATGGCACTTGGAATTAGTGGTGCCCCCGAGCATATTGAGGGAATGAAAGATGCAGAATTGATTATTGCTGTAAATAAAGACTCTGCTGCACCGATATTCAATGTAGCTCAATATGGGATCTGTGCCGATATAGACGATATTGTGCCCATGTTGATTGATAAGTTAAAAGAGAGGAAGTAGGAGGATTAGAGGATCAAGTTAATTATAGTTCTTTGAAAGAAGAAACACACCACCTAAGTGGCTAACTCAGAAGCCTCATTTCTGTCATTCCTGCGAATGCAGGAATCCCCTAAAGTGGCTATGGAAGGAGATTCCAGCATTCGTAGGAATGACATTTCGGAATTATATTCCTTATCCTTGCATCATTGGAGTTAGGGGGTGTGTAAATAATAACACATAAGTTTATTTTTTATGATAATTTTCAGAATACTAAATATTTAATTTCATTAACTAATTTATTAAAAATCATGGATCCTGTAGAATTAAAAATATTGTCAATCCCCGGCTATTTTTATTTATGGCTGCTAACGATTATATCACTAACCTTTTTTGTTACAAGAACATATAAAATTATCAATATCTTAAAAAAGGCTAAACCCGAAAACCGGCTTGATAACTACTCAAAAAGAACCTATAATTTTATTAGATATGTTTTAGGGCAAAAAAAACTCTTCGGGGAGCGTTCAATCGGGCTGCCACATTTTTTCTTTTTCTGGGGATTTGTCTTTTATGCAACTACATTCTGGTGGAATTTAATCCGCGGCTTAGTACCCGTTATTCCTATCCCTTATGCAGATGAGGTTGGAATTGTCGGATTAATTCTCGAAATTTCCGGTGTACTGGTATTAATTTCAATAATAATTGCCGTAATACGACGGACTTTCTTTCCTCCACCGCATCTTCAGAAATCAAGAGATGCAGTAATTATATTAAGTTTAATTACAATTTTGATGGTTACTTTGCTCATTGCTCAGGGAGCCAAAGGCACAATCGAACAATCATCACTGAGTCCTGCAGGCACAGTAATAGCAACATTCTTTGCAGGTATGCCTATAAGCGGAGCACATAATTTATACTCGGCGATGTGGTGGATTCATATAATCGCCGTTCTTTTCTTTTTGGCATATATACCATATTCCAAGCATTTGCATTTATTAACATCACCGGTTAATGCATTTCTTCTCAATGATGATTCACCGGCAAACCTGACAATAAAAGGCGGAACCGAAGAAATAACTCAAGGGTCATCAAAATGGGATGAATTTACCTGGAAACAGGTTTTCCAAACTTTGACCTGTGCTGAATGCGGTCGATGTGACCGGGTATGTCCGGCATTAAATTCAGGATATAAGCTCTCTCCTCGTTCAATTCTCCATGAAATGAAAATGCACCTTTACGAAGAGGCTTTCACAAAAGAAATTGATAAAATTGAAGTTAAGTCGCTTATCGGTGGATATATAAGCCATGAAGAGCTTTGGCAATGTACAACATGTATGGCTTGCATGGAGCGTTGTCCGGTATTAAATGAACATGTTACCGCTATAGTTCAGATGCGGCGTTATCTTGTAAGTCAGGGAGATGTCGAAGCAACAGTTCAGGATATGCTTCAGAAACTCACAAGATATGGAAATTCATTCGGACAATCCGATCGTAACCGCGCAAAATGGACTAATGGATTAGATTTCAAAATCAAAGATGCCCGCAAAGAAGAAGTTGAATATCTATGGTTCACAGGTGATTATTCAGCCTTCGATCAAAGAGTACAGAACCTTACTCGATCAACAGCAAAAATTTTTCAGGCATCAGGTTTAGATTTTGGTATCCTTTATGAAGCCGAAAAGAACTCAGGAAATGATGTTCGAAGAATAGGCGAAGAAGGTCTATTTGAGGTTCTGAAAGACAAAAATATCGCAGCACTTGGGAAGGCAAAATTTAAAATAATTGTCACAACCGATCCACATACATATAATACTCTTAAAAATGAGTATAATCTTGATGAAGCATTGGGAGCGCACATTGAAGTTCTTCATTATACTGAGCTTATTGACGAATTAATCTTAAATAGAAAAATTGAAATAAAGAACAAACTTAATATTAATGCAACTTATCATGATCCATGCTATCTCGGAAGGTACAATGGAATATTCGATCCACCACGAAGAATATTAAAAGCAATAGGAGTAAATTTAATCGAAATGCCAAGAAATAAGCAAAATAGCTATTGCTGTGGAGCCGGTGGTGGAAAAATATGGATGGAAGACAAAACTAAAGTCATGGAAAGACCAGCAGAAAATAGGATAAATGAAGCGGTTGCCTTGAAAAATGTTAAAACCTTCATCGTTGCCTGTCCCAAAGATATTGCAATGTTTCAGGATGCAATCAAAACTGTGGGCTGTGAAGAATCAATGACTGTCAAAGATATTTCCGAGTTGGTTCTTGAAGTAATAGGTTGAAAGTTATAAGGTTATTAAGTTGAAGAAAATGAAAATTGAAAAAAAGTTGGGTTATAAGATTAACACTATTTTAAAAAGTTATTGTTTATATATGTTTTTATTGGATTTCATCATTAACAATTGACAATTAACAATTAATAATTGATTTGGAGGATTAAATTTATGATTGTAGATATTGAAAGTTTACGAGGATTGTCAATGGATACTCTATATGATTCACCGGAAGGAAGGCTTATACAAAGCTGCATTCAGTGCGGAACATGTGCCGGAACCTGTCCCCATGGAGAATATATGGCTTATCCACCGAGAAGAATAATAAAAATGATGCAGCACGGGCTAATCGACAAAGTTTATGCGAGCGATAGTATGCTAAAATGTGTGAATTGCTATGCATGTATGTCGAAATGTCCGCGTGAAATTCATTTAACTGAGGTTTTATTACAATTAGTGAAGGAACAGACTATAATCAGGTTGCCGAGCGTTCCACCCGAACTTCAAAAGGCACTCGAAAATAGTTATCGTTATGGTAACCCGATGGGAGAATCGGGTAGAAAAAGAATTAACTGGATGAAAGATCTTGATTTTCCGATCAGGATACTGTCTCAAAATCCCGATCCGGTCGATGTTTTGTGGTTTGTTGAAAGCTATCCGTCTTATCATCCGAGAGGACAGGATACTGCCAGAGCAATAGCAAAAATTATGCACCGGCTCGAAATTGATTTTGCTATTTTAGGAAATGAAGAACGCAGTGCCGGTGAATGTGGTTTATTAGCTTGGGAGTCCGGTTTAGCCGAGTCTTTGGTGGACTATAATATGGCAATTTTGACCAAGTACAAGTTCAATCGAGTGATGACATCGGATCCTCATGCTTTGGATGCTTTTAATTATCGTTATAAGATGTATGGGTTTAATCTCAATGCAACCCACAATATTCCATTTATTTATGAATATTTCGATAAAATAAAAAAAATGTTCACCCGAAGTCTTCATTATTCTGTAACTTATCATGATTCCTGCTGCCTTGGCCGACATAACGGATATTATGATCAACCGAGACAAATTCTTAAAGCAATTCCGGGAATCAAATTAATCGAAATGGTACACAACCGCGAGAACGCACTCTGCTGTGGCGGTGGTGGCGGTGGAATGTGGCTCGATACTTACTATAAATCACAGAACATGGAACGATTGTCCGATATCCGTGTCAAAGAAGCGATTGAAACAGGGGCAGATATACTTGCGGTGGCTTGTCCTTATGAAATTCCGAGATTTGAAGATGCGCTTAAACTTGCAGGCTATGACAAAAAAATGATGGTAAAAGACATTTCCGAACTAATTGTCGATTCGATGGGAGGCTAATATCATGGAAAAAACAAACGGACAAATAAGAATTGGCTTTTATATTTGCCATTGCGGAACAAATATTGCGTCGTCAGTAGATGTTCAAAAAGTCACGGATTTTGCTGCCACACTGCCAAATGTAGTGGTAGCAAAACATTACAAATATATGTGTTCGGATCCCGGACAGGATATGATCATCAATGATATTAAAGAGCAAAACCTCAATCGTGTTGTTGTTGCTGCATGTTCACCATTTTTGCATGAACGTACTTTCCGAAATGCGACTTTTCAGGGAGGATTAAATCAGTTTTATTTCCAAATGGTTAATACCCGAGAGCAAAATGCATGGGTTCATCTTGACCCACTGGCTTCGACCGATAAAGCAATTGACCTGGTCAGGGCTGCTGTTCAGCGTGTTGCTTCTCATAAACCTCTTGAGCAGAAAAAAGTGCCGATTCATCCTGATGTACTTGTTATTGGTGGTGGTATAGCTGGTATTCATGCAGCCTTAACGCTTGGCAATGCCGGGAAAAAAGTATATCTGGTTGAAAAGGAACCTACAATAGGTGGACACATGGCCATGTTCGATAAAACATTTCCAACTTTGGATTGTGCTGCATGTATTCTAACACCAAAGATGTCGGCTGTGAAAAATCATCCTAACATCAAACTCTGCACCTATTCCGAAGTTGAGAAGATTGATGGCTATGTTGGTAATTTTAAAGTTACAATTAAACATAAACCAAGATTTATTATTGATGATCTTTGCGTAGGCTGTATGGATTGTGTGGAAGCCTGTGTTTATAAAGAAGCACGTTTCCCTGATGAATTCAATCAAGGATTATCGCGCCGTAAACCAGTTTATATGCCATTTCCGCAAGCAACACCTCAGTTGGTTTTAATAGATCCGGAAACTTGTATTTGGTTTAAATCCGGAAAATGCAAGAAAACCTGTGTGGATGCCTGCGAACGAAAAGCTGTGGACTTAGAGCAGCAAGCAAGGGTTGAAGAAGTAGAGGTCGGTTCAATTGTGGTTGCAACGGGCTTCCAGCCTTTTGATTCAAAGAAAATATCCTATTATGGCTATGGTAATTATCCAAATGTATATACATCACTTGAGGTAGAGCGTTTAATTAATGCTTCAGGCCCGACTCAGGGAGTTGTAGTATTGCGTGATGGCTCTCATCCTAAGACAATAGGAATAGTTCATTGCGTCGGTTCACGTGATAAGAATACAAATTCATGGTGTTCGAGAGTCTGTTGCCTATATTCAGTAAAACTGGCACATCTTCTAAAAGAGCATACAGGAGCGGAGATTTACAATTTCTATATCGACATGCGTACTCCCGGAAAGAGTATGGAGGAATTTTATAACCGAATAGCAGAAGAGGGAATGAAGTTCATCCGTGGCCGTGTTGCCGATATTTATCCTGATATGAGTGATCCTGACCATAAGAAATTAATAATGAAAGCTGAAGACACATTGATTCAGGAAATAATAAAAGTACCAGTGGATATGGTTGTGCTATCAGTTGGATTAGAACCTCGTCACGATGCACAGCAAGTACGTAGGATGCTGAATATTAGTTGTTCGACAGAAGGTTTTTATATCGAACGTCATCCGAAATTGGCTCCTGTCAGTACTTTCACAGATGGAATCTTTCTTGCCGGTTGTTGTCAAGGGCCGAAAGATATTCCTGATACCGTAGCTCAAGCAGGTGCAGCAGCAGCAGAAGTTCTTGCTCTTATCGACAGAGGATTTATCGAACTTGAACCAAACACTGCCTTCATCACCGAAGAAGAGTGCTCCGGCTGCAAGTCTTGCATCCATTTATGTCCTTATACTGCAATTTCATTTCTTGAAGAGAAAAAGAAAGCCTTCATCAACGAAGCATTATGCAAAGGCTGTGGAACCTGTGTGGCAGCCTGTCCATCGGGATCAATCAAACAAAATCTATTCGATGATGAAGAAATTTACAGCGAGATTGATGGAATTTTGAATTTTGACCACATTTCCAGGGAGTTAAGTTATGTATAAAGAAAAAACTGAAAAAGGTCACCAGATTAAAATCGTTGCATTTTTCTGTAACTGGTGTACATATACCGCAGCAGACCTTGCTGGAGTTTCAAGAATAAAACATGCTCCTAATTTCAGAGTTATCCGTGTTATGTGCTCAGGAAGGGTAGATCCGCAATTTATTCTTGATGCTTTTTCCAAAGGTGCCGACGGTGTGCTCATTGGTGGCTGCCATCCCGGAGATTGTCATTATATCGAAGGAAATTACAAATGTCTCCGTCGTTTCCAACTTTTCAAAAAAGTTGTTGCAGACCTCGGAATAGAAGCTGATCGTCTGCGACTGGAGTGGATTTCCGCTTCAGAAGGTGATAAAGTCAGGCTGGTTATCAACGATATGGTTTCTAAAATTCAAAAATTAGGGCCATTGGACTTACCGGCAAAATATAAGTCATGGGATTCCGAAATGGAACTCCTTGAAAAGTGTGTCAGAGAGCAATCTAATGAAATAATTAAGGAAGAAATGGAGGTGATTAGTCATGGCTGATAAACCAAAAGTAGCATTTTATTGGTGCGCTTCCTGCGGTGGCTGCGAAGAATCAATCGTCGATTTAGCTGAAGATATATTATTCGTTGCTGATAATGTTGATATTGTAATGTGGCCGGTAGGGCTGGATTTCAAGCGTCATGATGTTGAAGCAATGCCTGATAAATCAATTTTAGCTGCATTGATTAATGGTGCAATCAGAACATCTGAGCAGGAAGAAATGGCTCATCTGATGCGCCAAAAGAGTCAGGTCGTTATTGCTTATGGAGCTTGCGCCCATCAAGGCGGTATCCCCGCATTAGCTAATCAATTTGAATTAGAAGAAATATTAAGATGGGTCTATCATGATTCACCATCAACTTACAATGATGAGAAAACCAGACCACAGACAAAATTCTATGATGAAAACGGCAGAATCCCTGAATTGCCGCAACTGTGGAACGTTGTCAGGACTTTGGATCAAGTTATTGATGTTGATTATTATTTGCCGGGTTGCCCTCCATCGCCGAAATTACTGAAAGATGCAGTGATCGCACTTCTTACCGGAAATGTTCCACCCAAGGGAACTGTCCTTGCTCCTGATATTGCACTTTGTGAAGAATGCCCAAGAAAAGAGACTAAGCCTACGGACTTAGTTTTTGATGAATTCAAAAGACCTCATCAGGTGATGATTGATACGGAAAAATGTCTTTTAGCACAAGGCTTAATCTGCATGGGGCCAGCAACACGTGCGGGCTGCGGAGCATTGTGTACAATTGGCAATATGCCTTGTTCAGGCTGTTATGGCCCAACTTCGAGAGTAAGAGATCAAGGTGCTAAAATTTTATCATCAATCGCTTCGTCCGTAAATGGAAAAACAGAGCATGAAATTGATAAAATAATAGCCGGAATCCCAGATCCAGTCGGTACTTTCTATCGTTATGGATTAGCTGGTTCAATTCTAAGGAAAAAAGTTAAATTTGAGGAAAGGGTATAACATGGAAACTGGAATTAAAGAAAATTGGAATGAAGCTCAGGCTCGGTCAAACACAAGACGCATAGTTGTTGACCCGATAACACGCCTTGAAGGACATGGAAAAATTGATATTTTCCTTGATGATAAAGGTGATGTTGAAAGAGCATATTTTCAAGTGCCGGAACTTCGGGGCTTTGAAGTATTCAGCCGTGGACGTCCTGCAGAAGATATGCCTCAGATTACCAGCAGAATATGCGGGGTCTGCCCGACAGCTCACCACATGGCTGCCACAAAGGCTCTTGATGATTTGTATAAAGTCGAGCCAACATCCACAGCCAAGAAAATCAGAGAACTGGTCTATAATATCTTTTTCTTAGAAGATCATGCACTCCATGTTTATGTGCTTGGTGGCCCTGATTTCATAGTCGGGCCTCAGGCTCCTAAGGAATTAAGGAATATTTTAGGTGTAATTCAAAAAGTGGGAATTGATATTGGCAAAAGAGTGATTGGAACGCGGCGCCAGTTGCGCGAATTGATCACTTATCTCGGTGGAAAGGTAATTCATCCGGTTTTGGGACTCCCCGGCGGAGTAGCCAAGAGACTTGCTCCCGAAGATTTGCCAAAATTCAAAGAAATTGCAAAAGAAGGACTTGATTTTGCACTTTTTACTCTTCAGGTTTTCAAGGATATTGTTTTGAAAAATGAGGAATATGTGAAATTAATAACTTCTGATGCTTATACCCATGAAACTTACTATATGGGCTTGGTTGATGAAAATAATAAAGTCAATTTTTATGATGGCTTGATTCGTGTCGTTGATCCAAGTGGTAAGGAATATGCAAAGTTCCATACTCATGATTATCTTGATTATGTAGCTGAACATGTCGAACCGTGGAGCTATATTAAATTCAACTATTTGAAACCTCTGGGCTGGCGTGGTTTTACCGACGGTCCTGATACGAGTATTTTTTCAGTTGCTCCGCTTGCAAGGTTGAATGCCGCTGACGGAATGGCTACTCCTGAAGCACAAAAGGCTTATGAAGAAATGTTTACTGTTTTGGGTGGTAAGCCGGTTCATTATACTTTGGCTAATCATTGGGCAAGAGTTGTTGAGATGATTTATGCAGCAGAACGTATTGTCGAGTTAGTCAATGATGAGGAAATTACAAGCAAAGACATCAGGACGATTCCTACAAATAAGCCATCTGTCGGAATAGGAGTAGTGGAAGCACCTCGTGGGACATTATTTCATCATTATGAAACTGGGGAAACCGGATTGATTGAAAAAGCTAATTTAATCGTTGCCACTCAGAATAATGCATCGCGAATAGCCATGAGTGTGGAGAAATCTGCAAAAGCATTAATCCATAATGGCAATGTTTCCGAAGGGCTATTGAACATGATCGAAATGGCTTTCAGAGCTTATGATCCTTGTCACGGTTGTGCTACTCATTCGATACCCGGACAGATGCCGCTTGTAGCCAGAATTTATAATAAAGATAAGAATATAGTGGAGGAGATTAAAAGATAGGTAGGTAAAAGAACGAAAGAACCCCTTCCTAACCCTACCCGAAGTGGAGTGAATAAAGCCATGTTCCAGCTCCCTCCGCTTCGGGGTAATGGTAGGTTGATAGTGAATTTAATTGTCATTGATGCGAATGCATGAATCTCAAACGACGCTATTGAAGGGGATTCCTGTATTCGAGAGTGTGTGAAAACGAGGAAATTCCCATGGAATGTCATTCCCGCTCATGCGGAAATTTCCTTCCAGTGCCAATCAGGGGATTCCTGCATGCGCAGGAATGACAAGAAATTGCAGTTTTCACACAAGCTCATTTATAGGAATGACAATTCCTTGATTAATTCCCCTAACTTAGTTACATTACCCTTCGGGGAGGCTTAGGGAGGGGTTCTTATAAAAAAGTAGGATAGTTATGAATAATGAATTATTGATTTTATCAGGGATTGCAATTTCAACTGGTTTGGTTCATACTATATTGGGACCTGATCATTATGTTCCTTTTATTGCTTTGGCTAAAGCAAGGGATTGGAGCAAGTTGAAAACCGCAACCATTGTGCTATTATGCGGATTGGGACATGTTTCTTCCTCAATAATTATTGGTTTTTTAGGAATTGCACTGGGTTGGTCTTTGAGTTCATTAACAGCCTTTGAATCTGCCCGTGGTGAAATTGCTGGCTGGCTTCTAATTGCTCTGGGATTGGTTTATCTTGTTTATGGAATAAGATATGCTTTTAAAAATCAGTCACATGAACATGTTCATTTTCACCATGATGATGGTTTTCATGTTCATGAACATCAGCATAGAAAAGAACACAGCCATGTTCATGTGAATGAGAAGAAACATACAACTCAGTGGGTTTTATTCTTGATTTTTATTTTCGGGCCTTGCGAGCCGCTCATTCCAATAGTAATGTATCCGGCGATAAAACATAATTATTTTGGTGTTTTTTGGGTTTCTCTTTTGTTCTCAGTTGCAACACTTATTGTGATGCTAAGTGTGACTTTATTGGCAATTTCCGGATTGAAATTTGTTCCTTTTAGTCGGTTAGAGAGATATACTCATGTTTTTGCAAGTATTGCAATATTATTTTGTGGGGTTGCAGTTAAGTTTTTGGGATTGTGAAGATGATTAAATGATAGTAAGGTAGTCCTTTGGGAATAAAGTTATGCAAGATAAAATTTTAATAATAGCTCTCGGAAATGATCTTCTTGGTGATGATGGCTTGGGTATTGTGGCTTCAGCAATTTTAAGAGAACGATTGCATGATATTATTGAAATTGAAGATGTTTTCGGTGGTGGACTCGAGCTTTTAGATTTAATTGAAGGGAAAGATAAGGTGCTGATTTTGGATTCGATTCAAACCGGAACAAATGAAATAGGTACTATCATGGAAATTGATCCTGAAAAACTTTCTGCATTTCAGGCTTATTCTCCGCATTATATCGGACTGCCGGATGTACTCAGGCTTGGGAAGGAATTGAATGTAAAATTACCTGAGATAATTAAAATTTTATGTATGGAAATTCCATTTTCTGAAGAAATTAAACAAGGTTTAAGTTTGAAAATAAAAGAAAAATTACCAGAATTTTGCAAAATGGCTGAACAAATTATTAGGCAATGGGGATTGGATTATTATATAAGATTAGAAAGGTTTTAAATGATGGATATTAAAGAGGCAGCCTCAAAAGTCTCGTTTCTGTCACTTGTGGGAAAGAGACAGTGTGAAAACTGCAATTTCTTGTCATTCCTGCGCATTCAGGAATCCCCTGATTGGTACTGGAAGGGGATTCCCGCATGCGCGGGAATGACAGATACGTTATTATTTCGAGTTTTCACACAGTCTCATGTGCGGGAATGACAATTTGTTAAATATTTTACTTTCAACTTTACAAACTTTTAACTGATTTATGCACGAAGTATCAATAGCAAGCGAAATAATCGAAATTGTCAGACAAAATTTACCTGATGGTTTTGATAATAAAGTAAAATCCGTTAAATTGGATTTGGGAGAATTTACAAATATTGTTCCTGAAGCATTGAAATTTGGTTTTGAGGTACTAACAGAAGGAACAGAATTAGACGGAGCTCAATTAATAATGAATATTTTACCTCTTAAAATTGAATGCCAGATTTGTGAAAATGTATCTCTTACCGAACCTGGATATTTTTTTTGTGTAAAATGCGGAACTGATAAAGTGAATATAATATCGGGAAAAGAAATGAAAGTTGTGGAAATTGAGATTTATGATTAGAACAACATCTTCAGATGGCTTATTCGTTCAAAAAATTTGGAGTCTGACTCAAAAGTTGAATATTTGTTAAAAATGTCATTCCCGGGCATGCGGGAATCCGCTACCAGTGCCACTTTTGGAGATTCATACACTGGCATCAATGAAAGAATCGAAACTTTTGAGACAGCTTCATGGCTATTGATTATTAGGATTAAGGAGTGTGTAACAACCCTGATGACAGGTGAGATTAAAAAGATATTTAATTTGCTGAAAAGAAATAAATTTAAGGAAACAAATGAGTTTAATAACAATCGAAAAAAAAGTGCTTGAGGCTAATAATAGCATCGCTGATGAAAACAGAAGTAAATTTAAAGAGAAAGGAATTTTCTCAATTAATTTAATTAGTTCTCCCGGATCGGGCAAAACCAGTCTTGTTGAGCAAACAATAATTCATTTGAAAGATAAAATGAAAATCGCTGTGATTACAGGCGATATTCAAACTAATCTTGATGCCGAAAGAATTGATAAATTCGGTGTTCCGGTTGTTCAGATTATTACAAATGGTGGCTGCCATTTGGATGCAAGTCTTGTTCGGAATGCTTATAAGGAAATTGAAAATGAGGATATTGAATTGTTAATAATTGAAAACGTCGGCAATTTAGTCTGCCCTTCCGAATATGATTTGGGTGAGAATCACAAGATTTGTGTGATGAGCGTTACCGAAGGAGACGATAAACCACTGAAGTATCCTTTAATTTTCCATCATTCCGAAGCTTTCGTGATAAATAAAATTGATCTGATTCCTTATCTTAAATGTTCTCTTGATGAGATGAGGAATAATGCTGTTAAAGTGAATCCTAAACTTAAAGTATTTTCAACTTCGTGTTATTCTTGTGAAGGAATGGACGAATGGACTAAGTGGCTGTTTCATCAATGTAGGATGTAAAATTAAGAATTAAAAAGTTAGATTATGAAAGTGCTGAACATCAGAAAAATTCGGAATTGTCGTCAAATTGATATAATGTATGATTTGGAATTTGATTATGAAATTACAAAACATTTTATTGATCATCTTGCCAAAATTGCAGCATGCGAGTATTTTCCGAATTTCCCAAAGCCATTTTTTAGGATATATTTACATGAGCATTTGATGATTAAGGGATCAGTGGGAAATTCGATTGTAAGAGTTGTTGTATTGAATTTAATTTATAGTCAATCGGTTAAAGAAAGTATTGAGAATTTTATTGTTCATGCGGAAGGTTATACGAGATAGTAAAGTTCATAATGTTGGTAAAGTTGTTGGTTGATTTTTATTATTTATGACTATTCAAATAAGAAATTATATTCTATTAGATCAATGTCAATATTAAGGATAAATATTAAAATTCAGGGAACTGTTCAAGGGGTTGGCTTTCGTCCGTTTATTTTTAGGCTTGCTAATGAATTGAATCTTAAAGGATTTATAAATAATTCATCTTCCGGGGTGACAATTGAGGCAGAGGGCGAAAAATCGGAATTGGATAATTTTATTTATCGAATAAAATCAGATAAACCTAATTTATCTAAATTAAGCAGTTTTGATTTTCATTATCTTGATCTGGTTGGATATAATAACTTTACTATCAACCAATCAGAGATATCAGAATCTATTAATGCCCATGTTTTGCCAGATATTGCAGTTTGTTCTGATTGTTTAAAAGAAATGAATGATCCTGATAACCGGCGCTTTCGGTATCCTTTTATAAATTGTACTAATTGTGGACCCAGATTTTCAATTATTGAAGCTCTTCCGTATGACCGTCCGAATACTTCGATGAAATTTTTTGCTATGTGCCCGGATTGTAGAAGAGAATATGAGAATCCTTATGACCGACGTTATCATGCCCAGCCAATAGCCTGTCCCAATTGCGGCCCGTATATCGAATTATGGGATTCTGAAGGTAAATTTATCTCTTTTTATGAACAGGCATTAGATGATGCTTGCAAAATTATTTTAGAAGGTAACATTCTTGCTTTAAAAGGTATCGGAGGATTTCAATTTATATGTGATGCAAGAAATAATGTAGCTGTTAAGAATCTGAGGGACAGAAAGCGTAGGGAAGAAAAACCCTTAGCTATTATGTGCCCGGATTTGGAATCAGCAAAATCTCTTTGTGAAATTTCTGATATAGAAGAAACTCTGTTATTTTCTCCTGAATCACCTATTGTTTTGCTTAAAAGAAATAGGCAAGCTAATTTTTCGGCAGATTATTTATCAGATTTTATTGCACCAGATAATCCCTATCTTGGGATTATGCTTCCATATTCTCCTCTTCATCATTTGTTATTAAATATATTAAAAATACCGATAGTGGCAACAAGTGGTAATTTATCCGAAGAACCAATAAGTATTAATGAATATGATGCAGTTACAAGATTAGCTGGAATTGCCGATTATTTTTTGGTTAATAATAGACCAATTGTTCGGCATGTTGATGATTCAATTGTAAGAATTATTGCTGGAAGAAAGACAATCATTCGACGTGCAAGAGGTTATGCGCCCTTGCCGGTAATTATAGATGCACCAGATATTCCTGACGATGAAGGATTATACATTGATGAAAAAAGAGATTCCATCATTCACAAAAATGGCAATGATAAAGATTCCAGAATTCACAAGAACGATAATCAAAAAAGTATATTAGCTGTGGGTGCTCATCTGAAAAATTCAATAGCTCTTAAAAAAGGGAAGAATGTATTTATTAGCCAACATATCGGAGATTTGTCCACTAATGAAGCAAATAGCGCCTTTATAAAGGTTATAAATGATTTTGAAAAATTATATGATACGTCTGCTGATAAAATTATTTGCGATTTACATCCTGAGTATCTTTCAACAAAATATTCCAAAGGTCTGAACAAAAATTTGATACAGGTCCAGCATCATGTTGCCCATGTTTTGTCATGCAGATTAGAAAACAGTGTCAGCGGCAAAGCGCTCGGAGTAGCCTGGGATGGAACAGGATTAGGCTTTGACGGTTCAATCTGGGGCGGAGAATTTTTCATTTCTGATGATTCAACTATCGAACATATTTGCCAGTTTCGCAGGTTCCCACTGCCAGGCGGCGAGATTGCCATTAAAGAACCTCGGCGTTCGGCTGCGGGTATGCTTTATCAAATGATGAACGGACATTTATTTGATTCCGAGAATATCGCATTACTTAATAATTTTTCCAATGAAGAAAGATCAATTTTATATACTATATTAAATAAGCAAATAAATTGCCCAAAAACATCAAGTTTAGGGCGAATATTTGATACCATAGCTTCACTTTTGAATTTAAAACAAAAATCGGGTTATGAAGGTCAGGCAGCAATGTCAGTTGAATTTATTGCCGATCCTGAGGAACAAGGGTCGTATCCAGTGATTATAAAACAAGAAATTCCCAATGATGAAATGGAAGATTCCTGCATTAGCAACAATGACAAGACTGGCAAATTAAAGAATATTCTGATTATTGACTGGGAGCCAATGCTTAATCTGGTTCTGTCAGACATTTCAGAGGAATTACCAACAGCAAAAATAGCTGCAAAATTTCATAATTATCTATCTGATACAATTGTTTATTTAGCTGAAATGCTTAAATTGCAAAAAGTAATTTTATCGGGAGGTTGCTTTCAAAATAAAATTTTAACAGAACAAACAATAATTAAATTATTAAATAAAGGGATTCAGCCTTATTGGCATCAGCTTGTTCCTACAAATGACGGCGGAATAGCATTAGGACAGATTAATTTCGAATTACAAATGAAAGCTATTAACCCTTTCCAGACATTAACAATTAACCATTAATAATAAAAAAAATGTGCCTTGCAATACCGGGGAAAATAATTTCCCAAGAAGAACGTGAAAATCTTAAAATGGCTAAGGTTTCTTTTGGAGGCGCTATCCGTGAGGTATGCCTCGATTTGGTACCGGAAGCTAAGGATGGAGATTACGTGATAGTCCATGTCGGATATGCGCTTAACATAATAGATGATAATGAAGCCGTTGAGACTTTGAAATTATTTGAAGAGCTCGAGGCTTGTGGATGAAATACCTCGACGAATACCGTGACTCATCTAATATCAAATCTATTTATTTAAAAATTTGTGAGATTACTACCAAGCAATGGAGAATAATGGAGGTTTGCGGCGGGCAGACCCATTCTATCATGAAATATAATCTCGAAAATATTCTTCCAGATAAAATTTCATTTATTCACGGCCCGGGCTGTCCGGTATGTGTAACTCCAATTGAAATGATTGATAAAGCTATTTATTTAGCTGGTCTTGAGGATGTGATACTTGTTTCTTACGGTGATATGCTGCGTGTGCCCGGCACTTATACTGATTTACTGACTTGCAAGGCTAATGGAGCGGATATTCGGATGCTTTACTCTCCACTGCAAGCTATTAAAATTGCTGTTGAAAATAAAGATAAAAAGGTTATTTTTTTTGCTGTCGGATTTGAAACAACTGCACCAGCTAATGCACTATCGATTATTAGCGCTAATAAGCAAAAAGTTAATAATTACTTTATGCTGTGTTCTCAAGTTACCGTCCCAACTGCCCTTGAACTTTTATTGTCGAATCGAAATAATGTAATACAGGGTTTATTATTACCCGGACATGTTTGCACAGTGATGGGTTACGAAGAATATTTCCCAATTGTGGAAAAATTTAATATACCGGCTGTTGTTACAGGATTTGAGCCAGCAGATATCCTAAATGGAGTTTACACTTTAATCAAACAGCTTGAAGATGATGAATGTACCATAAAAAATGAATATAAAAGATTAGTCCGGAAAGAAGGAAATAAACAAGCAAAAGCAATAATAAATGAAGTATTTGACAAATGTGATCAGCATTGGCGTGGAATTGGGAATATACCTGGATCCGGACTCAGAATCAGGGATGAATATTTGGCATACAATGCAGAAATTGAATTCGGATTATCGAAAATAAATATAATTGAAGAGATTAGTAAAATATATAAGAATAAAATCATTGATGGATCTTCAGTTTGTATTGCCGGCGAAGTGCTGCAAGGGATTGCCAAACCGAATAAATGCCCTGCTTTTGGCATTGAATGCACACCTGGGCATCCATTGGGAGCGCCAATGGTATCGTCGGAGGGAGCTTGTGCTGCATACTTCAGATACGCGAAAGAGGATTAATATCAAGTCAATAATTAAGCAAGAATAATTGTGCTACATAGAGTAGAAGGCTGTCTCAAAAGCCACATATTTAACAAAAATGTCAATCCTGCATTCGCAGGAATGACAGAAATAAGGCTTTTGAGACAGTCTCTTTGAAAGAAGAATCATTCTTCTTCTACTAAGATATACTTTTCATAAAGGTCTTTTTCAATATCATCAATAAACCGCGATGGCTCACTCAAAACAAACCCAGATTCCCTATCATAGAAATTCATAGGATATGAAATATACAATTCATCTTTTGCCCTTGTGCAGGCAACATAGAACAGTCGCCGTTCTTCCTCAAGTGATTCTATAGAGTCCACAGACTTAGCGGATGGGAAGCGGCCTTCTAAAGCCCATATTAAAAATACTACTTTCCACTCTAAACCTTTTGCTGAATGAATTGTTGATAAAGTCAGATACTCGTCCTCTTTAGATTCGGATTCAAGATCGGATACAGCTTCTACAGGAGGATCTATAGCCATATCATTCAAAAAATCTCTTAATGATTTATATCTTTCAGCAATATTAAGGAACATTTCTATATCTTTCCAGCGTTTTTGCCAGTCATCATAACGTTTTTTAAGAAGTGGTTTGTAGAATTCCGCAATAGCAGAGGCTTTATCGCCAACACCTTGTTTTGAATTACTGATTTCTGATAAAAACTGAAACAGTTCCTGAATAGATTCTTGTTTTTTACCTTTTAAATCAATATTTTTTAAATCGCTAACAATAAGCACTCCTGTACTTAATTTCTCTATTATATCCGATGCAGTTCGCTGTCCAACTCCGTCTAACAAGAGAAGAATTCGTTGCCAGCTTACAGCATCGCGTGGATTAAACAATATTCTCAAATATGCGATCAGATCTTTTACATGAGCGGTTTCGATAAATTTTATCCCACCGAACTTCCGGTAAGGTATATTTGACTTATTAAGTTCAATTTCGACATCGAATGCTAAAAAACCCGATCTGAACAAAACAGCAATTTCGTTTAATTCAATTCCCTGTTCGCGAAGTTCGAGAATTTGTTGTGTAATAAATTCAGATTGCTGACGTTCATCATTGGCTGCAACGAGCTTTGGCAGCTCTCCTCCGTCACGGTCAGTAAAAAGTTCTTTTTCATATTTGAACAATGCTTTATTAATCAGACTATTGGTCAAATTAAGTATAGGCTGATTGGAGCGGTAGTTCTGTTCAATTTTATATACTTTACAATCAGTAAACGATTCAGGGAAAAATAAAATATTTTGAAAATCAGCTCCACGGAAAGCGTAAATACTTTGTGCATCGTCTCCCACAGCCATTATATTTTGCTTTTCGCCTGCTAACTGCATGACAATTTCGTGCTGCAATCTGTTTGTATCCTGATATTCATCCACCATAACAAAAGGTAATCTTTTATTTATATCGCGACGTGCCGAAACAGAGGTTTTTAACAAGTTCAGCAAGTTCAGCAGCAGATCATCGTAATCCATTAATCCATATTTCTTTTTATATATATCATATTGAAGCAATATATTCGTTATGTTTTGTGTTTCATCTGAGAAAAGAGGGAAATTATCTTCAATTATTTTTTCGACGGTATCTCGTTTATTAATTGATAAACTTAGAATTTTAATTAAAGTTGATTTTTGAGGGAATCTTTTTTTTGACTTTTCAAATTTATATTGGCTGCGGATCAGATTGACAGTGTCCTCAGCATCGCTCTGGTCGAGCACATTGAAGGACGGGTCGTAATTAATATGGGCTGCATAAGTCCTGAGTGTCTGAAGAGAAAAAGAGTGAAATGTTCCGCCGGAGACTTTCTCGCAACGTCCATCTAACAGAGCAGATGCGCGTCTTAGCATTTCAGAGGCAGATTTACGAGTAAAAGTAAGCAAAAGAATTTGTTCAGGGGCAGTGCCATCTTCAATCAGTCTGGCAACTCTGTAAATAAGTGTTCTTGTTTTGCCAGTACCGGCACCAGCGACGACTAAAGCAGCACCTTCATTATGCATGACCGCTTCGTATTGGGCGGCATTCAGAGCGGCTTCGTAAGGAATTTTATATCCTATTCTGGCTCTTGGTTCAGCTACGAATTTTTTTAGAACAATTTTTTTCAATTTTTTTTCAATTTATGTAAAATACAAAAATAACAATTTCGTTTACACTTATTACCTAAAATCAATTTTTAGGTTAGTTATTTGAATATAATTTATTTTAAATATTTCTCAACTAATTTTAAAGGGTTGAAATGAAGAATTTTTTCTACACATTAATTGCTTTTTTTATAATAACCGTGTATGCGAATGCACAGATAAATGCAATTCCATTCTTAGCCAAAGAAGGCTATGGATCAGCTAAATCCAAAATTGTTAGCAAAGGTTTTACAAATCCTCAACTGGTTTGTTGTTTAACATTAAATAAATCTATCACCTATAGTGGAATTCCGGTAACAATTAATTTTGACGAAACCAGCGGAAAATCACAAGCATGGTTCTATTTTTTCAGGGATAATGCTTTTCCTGATTCTATTATGTCAACAGCAGTAGTAAATTTAGGTATTTACGCTACATTGGATTATGATCTATCCCAATATATGACCGGTATTTTTAAATTAAATAAAACTATGGGTTTTGTTAAAGATACATTATGGATTGAAAGTTCAGCCTTTGCGTCTAAATTAAGTACCTCCAATGAGCTAAAGACTTACAGAGCTGCTAATCCAAATCCGGATATAACTATTTTTGCACTTTTGTTCAATACATATATTAAAAGCCTTACAAAAAATCAGCCATACTGGACTATTTCAATACAAAATGGAGCAAATAATTATGTTTGTGCAGTTGATGCATTTCAAGGCATGATAAGCTGTCCAGGAATTTTAGCTGTTCAGGACAATCAAACTAATAGTGAAAAAATAAATGGCTATCCGAATCCAAGTTCAGATAAGGTCTTTGTTAAATTCAATTCGAATGAAATAGTAAATTCCTACGAAATTTTTAATAGTTTGGGCAACAAGATTAATTCCGATTATTCACCCAATCAGCTTGCCGGACAGCTTGAAGTGTCTGTATCGGGATTGAGCAATGGAGCATATTTCTTAAAAATAATTTGTAATGGAACAAATAAAATTGTCCCTATTAACGTTGAAAAGTGATAAAATTTAGTTAATTTGCAATTTAGTTATGTCAAACCGGGGAGAATTTTAATTTATGAGCTTTTTATTTGAAGATTTAAGCGGAATTTCTGCAGTTCTTGGACCCTATAATCAAGAGACAGAAAACTCATGGTCTTGGCAAATAAAAGATAAAAATTCAAATTTATCGTTAATATTAATTATATATAACATAAAAAGTGATGAGAATGATTATAAAACCTTGGTTGCGGTTCAGACAAAACAAGGATATTATGAATTACATAATTTAACTGGATTTATTCCATTTGAGCCGGACGAAATAATTTTCTACAAATCTGATGATCAATTTATTTCAAGTCTAATTGTAGGCAGACAATCTACTTGTTCAATGTATTCAAATATAAGACGAGATTTGTTAAAAGCTGATTTTGCAGAATTGGATCCTGCCAGTTTAATGTCGGCAATGCAATTATCATTGATTGAACCATTTTTAAATATCTAAACAAATTAAAGTAAATGCCGAAAAGCCAGATAGAGATAAATATTATTAATTCAAGTCCAATTAGCTTTTTACCAAAGAAAAAAGTACATACTGTAATTGAACGGATACTTTTAGATCATAAAAAGAAAAATGGAACAATCAATATAATTTATACAAGTGATGATTATTTACGGAATTTAAACAAGCAATTTTTAAATCATGATTATAATACGGATGTTTTAAGTTTTCAGTTAGATGAGGAGGGTTCTCTTGACGGGGAAGTTTATATAAGCTCAGAAACCGCAGTAATGCAGGCACAAGAATACAAAGTATCATTATCCAATGAAATATTAAGGTTAGCAATTCATGGGACATTACATATTTTAGGTTATGATGATGCAGAAATTGAAGCAAAGCAAAAGATGACAGAATTAGAAAATAAATATATAAGTAGAAACTGATGTTTGAAAGAATAATTGAAATATTAGCGTATGTAATATCTGAACTTAGGCATAATAAAAATCTAAATGAAATTGATGTGATTGAACTTCAGGACCGAGGTTATACCAAATCAGAAATATCTACGGCATTTAGCTGGCTTGTGGATAGAATTGAATTTGCAGAACAACTATTTTTATCGCTTTCCACAGCTGAGAATCATTCATTTAGAGTTTTTCATCCATTTGAGCAGGATTTATTTTCAAAGGATGCTTGGGGAGCATTAATTCAGTATCATTCATTAGGGATTATTACCAACGAGCATATTGAATCAATTATTGACCGAGGAATGATGATGGGACTCAGAAGAATAGAAACCTCCCAGCTCAAAGCATTAATAGGATTATTGATATTCAATAACGATTCAGTTGGTTTAAGATTAGGGAACAAGCATTTACTTGACGGCAATGATACTATTAATTAGTTATGAGTTATGAAAAAGATGGTGGAGCGTATGCAATGATTAATTCCAATTCTTATTCTTATTCTTATTCTTATTCTTATTCTTATTCTTATTCTTATTCTTATTCTTATTCTTATTCCTTTTTCTTTCTACCTTCTACCTTCTACCTTCTACTTTCTACCTTCTATAACCGGTTCCGTAGTTCAGCAGGATAGAACACCAGTTTCCTAAACTGGGTGTCGGAGGTTCGAATCCTCTCGGGACCGCATAACGTGCAATATTATGCAATCTTATGAAACTTTATGAAACGAATAATCTCAATAAATAAGATATTTACGTAAATCGAAGAGGGATATTGCTTTCATAAACTTTCAATACATTACAATAATTTGTCATAAAATGTGTCATAAAACCTTTAAATGATTTCAAATATTTATGGAGTAAATTATGGCTGGCATCTGTATAAATTTCAATCTTCAAAAAATAAATAAAACTCCTTACTTGTATATTTCAGTAATTATACAAGGAGTGCGAGTAAGAAAGATTCTTGATTTTGAGATTGATGAAAATTATTGGGATAAGAAAAAGCAATTATTTAAAAATTCATATACCAATGCATCTTTGCTAAATGCAAAGCTAAATAGCTATAGAAGCCAACTTATAGATTTTTTTAATAATTTTATTGGATCTTCAAATAATCAAATTATTAAAGATGAAGTTAAAAAAGCTATTGAACAGGTACTAAAGCCAAAACCCAAGGAAATAGTAAAGTCATTTCATGAATATTTTGATGTCTTCATTAATGATTCTAAATCTGGGATAAGACTGACTGAATCAGGGAAACCATTAAAATCGACTACAATCCGCTCTTATGCTGCCACATATAACCATTTAAAAATCTTTGAAAAATTATATAACTTTAAATTGGAGATAAATGAGGGTGAGAGCCATTTCTTTTCAAGATTTAATCAGTATTGTTGCCAAATTGGTTTAAGCAACCATTCGATATGGAAACATTGTAAAATCATCAAATCATTTCTACATTATACACAAAAGAATAAGATTGAAATTGACAATGGTTTTATTAATTCTTTTAAAATTAAAAAAAGTGAACCGACTAAAGATATATTATCCGATGAAGAAATAATGAGAATCGAAAATCTTAACAATCTCACTCCGAGATTAGATCGGATTCGTGATTTATTCTTATTTCAAATATGCACTGGAGTTAGACAATCAGATTTAGCAATCAGACCTGAAAATATAGATTTAAATGCAAATATAATTTCATTAGTCACAATCAAAAATCAACAGATGATCAAAATTCCTTTGATAAACAGGACCAGAGAGATTCTTAATAAATATAATAATAAACTTCCTCGACTTTCAGGACAAAAATATAATGAAGGAATTCATGAATTATGTAAATGTGCTGATATTTGTAGTGAGGTTCAGGTAGTTAAATTTATTGGGAAAAATCGGATTGAAGAAAGCAAGCCGAAATATGAATTGATTAGCAGCCATACAGCCAGGAGAATCTTTGTAACTCGACTGCTCAAGCGAGGATTAATTGCAGAAGATATTATGAAAATTACTGGACATGCCAATAGAACCAGTTTCCAACGGTATGTGATTCTTTCTCAGGAAGACTCTATAAATAATGTAAGAAATGCTTTAGATGCGATGAATACATGATATCATTTTTTAAGAACTTTTTTTAATGCATCAATATAATCGCTCAGATTCCTATTGTCTTTATTGAATTTAACTTTTTTATTTGCTAATAAGTTAATAGATTGATTTAGTTTATTTTCGAGTTCTTTTTGGGTTATTGGATCATTTAAATTAGTTATTAAGAGATCATCTTTACCCTCAAAGGATCGTTTACAAGAGATACATACGAACCTCTTTTTTCCATATCTATCTTTTCCTTTCGACCTAACTCTTTTTAATTTAAAGCAAAATGGACAAATTAAATCTGTTGCTTTTATATTTGTTAATGACATTTTATGCTCCAAAATAAATTTAAATAATTTCCCTACAATGACGATTGTTGGGAATCTATATTGAATATATACTCCAAGCAGATAAAATCTGTGAAAATATTTATAATTTTTTAGGAGTACTAATATGGGAAATTTTAATCCTATTATCAAAAGCTTGATCGAAATGATTGTGTCTGGCTTCTGTTCATTAATACAAGAAGTCATACGAGAAGAAATTGATTTAGCATTTCAGAAGCATTTTCAACAACAAAAAGAAGAAGAGTTGTTAACTAAACAAGAGATTTGTGATAAACTAAAAATCTCTGATACAACTTTCTGGAGAAGAAAAAATGATTTTGACATTCCAAATCATGGCAGTGGTAAGTTTTCACTGTACAAACTGTCTGAAGTAATCGAAGTATTAGATCAAACAGAATGTTCATTGAAGGGCAAATTATTAGATAACATTAGTAGAAATAAAAACTAACGAAAGGAAAGCAATGGCAAGATACAATATCAATTACTATATTGATAATAAAAATTACATCTTCATCGATATAAATTGGCATCATAATAGAGTTCGTTGTTCAATTGGAATAAAATTAGATGATAAGAATAACTGGGATTTAGCAAAAAAACGATTTAAATCTTCATCTAAATTTGCTTTTCAAAGAAATAAAAGGTTAAATGAAATCTCAAATACTGTTAGTGAATTCTTTGAAAATAGATTAATGAAAATAAAGAGTATTGAAAAATCTGAAATAGTTGAACTTGTAGGAAGAATTACGGGTAGAATCAAAGAACCAGAAGCAAAACAATTTTTGGAACATTTTCAGGATTTAATATCCAAGAGTGAAGCAGAAAAAATTATACAATCAGGGACTATCAAATGTTACCAATCCACACTCAATCATCTAAAGAATTTTGAACAAAATAAAAAATGTAAATTAGATTTTAATATTGATTGGGAAGAATTTTACATTAATTTTCGTCAGTATCTAAATAATAAAGGTATGGCAAATAATTCAGCGGGGAAACACTTTAAAAATGTTAAAAAATTTTTGAACTATTCTTTGAAGAAAGGGATTCATAGCAATTCTTCTTTCATTACTGCCATAAAAGTAGAGAAAAGAGATCCATTAAAATTAGCACTAAAAGAATCTGAAATATTAATGATTTATAGATTAGAAAATTTACCTCCGAAATTAGAGGTTGTTAAAGATATGTTCGTGCTACAATGCCAAATAGGAGCAAGAGTATCTGATTATTTTTCATTTAAACCTGAGAACATAGATTTAAATTCTAAAGTGTTATCTTATACTACTCAAAAAACCAAAAGATTTGTGAAAGTACCTTTATCTAATCTTTGTTTAACTATTTTGAGTAAATATCCAATTCTGCCAAGATTGAATAAAAATAGTTATAATAATGGAATTAAAATTATTTGTGATAAAGCTGGCATTAATACTAATGTAGAAGTAATAAAATTTATCGGAAATCAAACGATTCGTGAATTTAAATCTAAATCTTCTTTAATATCATCTCATACAGCCAGACGTACACTTGTTTCATGCTTAAGTGAAAAAGGTGTTTCTCCCGAACATGGAATGCAAATAACTGGCCATACAGATTATAAAAGCTATAAAAGGTACATTTGCACTTCTCAAGATGAAGCAGTCGAAAGTGTAAGAGAAGTGTTAAATTCAACTTATTTGTTAGCTGGTTGACATAATCAATTAAGAATATAAAATTAATTTTAAAAATATAAACATATGCAAATTTTAAATCGTAGTCCATAAAAATTAAGACATAAGCAAGTATTTTTGAATAATAAAGATGCCCTATTTACGAAAAAGTAATGAATACTGAAGAATCAATGAGGAAAAGAAGTGATTCTTGATTCCCAAAAACATTTTCACAGATTGGAGTATAAAAAATTAGCAAATTAAATAATGCAATATCAATGACTTATGCGATTTCCCACATTTTCACACTTTGTTTTGGGATTTATATACATATTTTTTATTTTTATTTTTTTCAAAATCCATTTCAATATAAGAAATAAACTGTGAAAGGGTGGAAAAATATTGTAATTCATTTATTATCATGGGATTAAAGAGATTTTGCAAAGTGTGTAAAATCCATACAATTCAAATTTAAAGTGTGTAAAATTTACATAAGTCCTTGTTTTATATCATTTATAAATCCAGAAGCAAAGTGTGTAAAAAATCTAATAGAAAAAATAGATATTATTCTTTTACTGGTGAACATTAAAAAAAATATGCAAAGATTGAAAAAAATATTAAAAGTGAATATGGAAATTTCATATATAGAAAGATTGAAAAGATTAAATTAAAAAAAAAGAACAAAATTATGAAAACAGATTCAACAACAAAAAACATCAGAATTTCTGCAGATGCACTTAATTCTGTGCTGCAGGTATCTAAAGAATCGCGAAGAAACCTGACTGGTGCTACTGATTACCTCATAGAACGAGGTTATAAAGTGTACATAACAGAAAGTCAAATATTAGAATCGATTATGCATGAGCAAGCACTAAATGAACAAATAGTAAATAAAAATAACCTAAATTAAAAATGATTAATTTATTAAGTAAAAAATCATACCTAAAGAAGAAGAATTTCTTCAATTCCACATTATTAGCTGTGGATGAAAAACTCCAATGCAATAAATTCAGTAGATCTGGATTTAAAATAGGTTCAAATAGTTGTAGAAGGTATGAAAATGCACAATCGATGAGTTTACCACTATTCCATATGAATAAAAGAATAATTCATCAAATTGGAAAGTTAATATTAACAAAAGCATCAGGAAGGATGGTGCATGATGCAAGATAGATTTCCCATTCAACCTCCAGCAAATATACTTGATCGTGAGATTTCGCTTTTTAAATATGCTAAGGATATTCATAATCCTCAACAATTAAAAATTACTGATTTCCTTGATAATGTTAAGAATGGATTGTATAAAGATTGTGTAATCAAAGCTCGTGAACTACACCAGATTTCTGAAGAAAGTTTTAAAAAATTTAAATCTGCAAAAGTTCCTGGAGTTACATTATCAGCAAATTGCTTGCACAGAGTAACATCAGTAACAAATTTAAATAAGCTGGTATATCATACGGGACTTCTGCAAATCGACATTGATAAAAAACCGAATGAAAATGAAAATATTAGTTTAGATCAAATCAAGGGAATTATCAAAGCTGATAAACATACTCTTTTCAGCTTTGTTTCAATAAGTGGAAATGGAATAAAAGCAGCAATTCGGATAAATCCAGATTGCCATTTGGATTATGAGAATTGGAAGAAATATTACTATCAGCAGATAAAATATTACTATAAGGGACTAAATATTGAAATTGACACATCCTGTTCAGATGTATTTAGGCTATGTTTTATTGGCTATGACCCTGACCTATATATCAATAATGATGCGGTACAATTTGAATTCCAAGAACTACAGCAGGAATTCAAAGTTGAAGTATCAACAAAATTGCAGAAACCACAGACTAATTCCAATACTACAGATATTCAGATTTTTGGATTAAGCAGAAATGCTGAAAGACTACTAAAAAATGCAAAGCAAATCATTAGTGCTTCAAGTGATGGAAATCGTCACCAATCACGATTAAAGGCTGGAAATTTACTTGGTGGAGGTATAGCTGGAGGTTTATTTACACAAAAGCAAGCTATCTGTGAGATCCAATCGGTTGTAAGTAGTAATACTACACTCAAATTAGATAAGGCAATGAAATCAATTTATGAGAGCTTAGAACATGGAAAATTTGAACCAATCACAGATGAAATGATGGAAAAAAAATTTCAAGATTATTTAGAACAAAGAAATTTAGATTCTCAAAAGTCACTATTCAAGTGTTTTGAATCCGTAAATAAGGAGACCGGAGAAGTGATTGATTCAAGTATTAATATAGATTTTGTATGGAAATGCTTAGAAAATGATGAAAAAGGTGATGCAGAATTAATAGCTGAAATCTTTAAAAATAGTAAAATGTTTTCACATGATGAAGTTGAATGGTTTTCATATATAAATGGAATCTGGATTAAAGATAATAAAAAACAAACAAGGAAGGAAGTAAATCAAAAATTAATTGATATTTATGGGACATTGCATTCTCCTTTAAAAGTACAGCTAAAAGATTTGAAACATAACGAAATTGAGAATGATTTGGTTAATGACAAAAAAGATTCTCCAAAAAATAAGGAGCAGGAATCACTGGAGTCAAAGATTAAATCAGTTCAATATAGAATCAAAAAACTCAATACTAAAAATAGAATTAACAATGTATTGGATCTTGCAAACTCTTATCTGTCCTGCACATCGAATGAATTTGACTCAAACAAATACTTGCTCAATCTAAAAAACGGGACATATGATTTAAAGAATATGGTATTTAGATCACACAATCATTTAGATAAATTACGATTATGCTCAGGAGCATATTATATTCAGGATGCTGGATGTTCTGAATGGCTGAAATTCTTAAATACAATATTTAATGGGAATACAGAACTTATTGAATTCATTCAGAGATTATGTGGAGTATGGTTATCAGGAATATCCGATTTCCAACACATAGTATTTGCTTATGGAAGTGGAGCAAATGGAAAAAGTACATTCTTTAATGCTCTGCAACTTCTTCTTAATGGAAGTGATAATGATGATAATAAAATCAGTAAAGGATATTTTTCAAGATTTAAGATAGAAACTTTGTTATACTCAAAATCAAAAAATACAGCTACTGATGATTATTGGTTGGCACAATTACAAGGAATCCGATTAGCTGTTGCAAGTGAAATTCCAAAAGATTCAACTTTGAATGAATCTCTGATAAAGGATTTAACAGGAGGTGAAACAATAAATGCACGTCATCCATATGGACGACCGTTCTCTTTCAATCCAACTCATAAAACTGTTATTTTTGGAAATAGTAAACCATTAATCCGAGATATTAGTGAAGGTTTGTGGCGGAGAATGTTACTCGTTCCTTTTGAAGTAACAATTCCAGAAGAAAAGAGGATACCTCAATCTGAATTTGAAATTAAATTTAAAAAAGAGTTATCTGGTATTTTAAATTGGTGTCTTGAAGGTTGGAAAAATTACATTTCAGAAGGAATCAAAATTCCAGAAATAGTTAAAATAGCAACAAAAGAATATCAAAATGAATCTAATTTACTTTCAGAATTTTTTGAAGATATTAAAGATAAATTTAATATCAAACCACAGGATAAAATATTGAAAATTAAAGCTGATAATTTCTTTAAATGTTTTATAGAATGGTGTAATGAGGATTCTTTTGAACGTGAAAATGAATTTAAAAATGTAAAATCTTTTAATAGAAGTATCCGTGAACTTGGTTTTGAAGTTAAACCTTATACAGGTGGGAAATCATATATATTTGGTATTGCTGAAAATCAAAAGTTAGTTTAGTTAAGTTGATGAGCTGATTTCTCATACATGCTCTATATATATATTATTTTATTTTTTTTATCTCTTTATATTTAGGTAACTAAACTAACTAAACTAACTTTTTTTCACTGTTGATAATAAAGATAATCGAGAGAAAGTTAATAAATAAATTGAATAATATATAAAATTGTGTTCTTAATAATTATTTATGTAAGGTTACAAGATGAATTTTGAAAATATCACAAACTCTGCTTACTATGAACAGTGTGAAGCAGAGGCACTTTTTTGTCAACAGCAGATTAAAGAAAATGAGAGGGGGTGGTTAGAGTATGATGAATTTTTAAAGTTCGAACAGGAAATCAGCCACAGCTCGAATTATCAGACTGAAACTCACAAAGGATTTTGGATGATAAATTTTTAAGTTTCCCGGAAACGGGTATTTTTAGAAAAAAATGTGGTACAAATTAAAAGAGTTTTTCAGTTGTAAAAAGTGGCTTTTTTTGAGTCGATAGGGGGTTTTTAGGAATTTGAATTTATTCTCTTAGTTGTTTACTCGTTTCATATAAGTATTTATTAATTCGTCTGGATGCCGTCTTAAATTATAATTATTATCCTCTATAAGAGGGAATCAAGAATATAATTCCGTTTTAAATTATTGAAATATTTGGTTCAAATAAACTTCATGTACTTGAAAATTCCTAAAAGTAAATTAATAATTAATTTGGCAATTAATAATAAAAATGATAATTTTGTACTCTGGGATAATTTATATAGGCATGAGTATTTTAAGTAGCAGATAAAATCTAAAAATAAAAAGAATAAAATTCAGACAATTCAGATGACTATTTCTTAATTAACTAAAGTAAGCTACAATAATTGAAATTGATTTTAAATATAAAAATATGAATTATTATGAGATTAAGATTTAGACTATCGAAAAACACAAGCATTGTTCCGTTTGATTATCAGCATCATTTAATTGGAGCATTCCATCAAATGCTGGGATGGAACGAAATACATAATGCAATCAGCTTATATTCATTAAGTTGGTTGCAAGGTGGTAGAATCGCCAAGACAGGTTTTAATTATGAACAAGGCTCAGAGTGGCTTGTAAGTATTTGGGATGATGAAATTGCCAAAAAGCTCATTAGTGGTGCGTTATCACAATTTGAATTATTTTTTGGAATGAAGATAGTTGAAATAGGTATTCAACCAACACCTATATTTTCTAATCATCAGCGGTTTGTTCCAGCCAGTCCAATTTTTATCAGAAAATATGATGAGAATAAAAAAGCTATCCATTTATTATATGATAATCCTGAATCTGATTTTTTCTTGACTGAAGCAATGAAAAAGAAATTAAAAACTGTGGGTTTAGATTATGAAATTAAAATTGAATTCGATAGAAGTTATCCAAAACCTAAAACTAAGTTAGTACACATTAATAATATTGCAAGTCGTGCAAGCATGTGTCCAGTTATAATTGAAGGTGATCCAAAAGCTGTCGAATTCTCATGGAATGTAGGAGTAGGGCATTCAACGGGTAGTGGATTTGGGGCAATTTATTAAGATATTGGAGAAAAAAGATGAGTTTGGACACAGTATTAAAGATAGGAAAGGCTTTCAGAGCTGCTGACAATGGATTGAAACATTTTAGATTTGTAAGACCTTGTCCTAAGGATGAATATGATAACAAGGGCAATCTAAAATCTAAAATCCTTCGTTTATCGCTGCCAATCAAAGAAGATTATAGCTTCGATTTTGAAAATATTGAAGAAATTACTGATGAGAATATTATTGGATCTGAGACTAAAGATACAAAGTTATTTTATTTAACTTTTAAGACATCAGGAAGTGATGGGCTTGTAAAATATGTTTTTGGAGATATATTTTACTCTGTATCATCAGCTTCGAAAAATGGTAAAATTGAGAGAAATGAATCTGGTTTTTACCGCTTAGACAATCCTATAGCAGCTGCAGCATATAAAAAAAATTCTTACGATAGAGGTAAAGACGATTTTAGTGGAATTGTGGAACTTTCAAAAAAATCATCATTAATAGCTCCTATAGACATTCTTGAAAAATTTAGTGCAGAATTTAATAAAAATAAGCAACAAATTCATAATATTCTCAAATATCATGTTGGATTAGAAGAAACAATTCAAGAAAAGAAAGGGATTCCACCTAATTTTTTTAACGAGAATGAAAAAATGAAAGAAATTGCCGCAAAGAAAATTTTAGAAAAATTGGAAAAGTCAAAAAATGGGAAAAAAGAGATTTCTAATATATTGGGTGAAAGACAATCATATAATTGGGATGATGTTAAAAGTAATGAAGAAAATATTAATAAATTATCCGAATACTGCAATAGTAGCGTATTTATTCATTTTAAATTTCCAGAAAAAGACAAATCCAATGAGCATTGGTATAGTTATAAGGACGATATAAAACTAATCAATCTAAAAATGTTTGATGATTTTGTAGAACCATCTAATATTGACAATTGTTATGTCTTCAAAAAAACACTTTACAATACTTTATGCTCTGGAAATTTAAAAAATGATATTCAGTTTCCAGAATTTCTATTAGCTGGAAAATATAAATCTAAAATTTTTAATATTGATGAAATTAATGATCTATTCTTTGCAATTGATTATTCCAAAAAAGCAACACTATTTTTATCTGAAGATATAAAATTAATTGTTTTACCTTTTGGGAATGACTTGAAAGCAAATGATTATGAGAGCTTCTCTAAAACATCAAATGAACTTGTTATAGATAGAAGTAATACTGGCTCTGATTCTTTATTTTCATGGTTTGATATTCAAGATGACCATGAAAATAAAGTAACTCAGTTTGATTTAATTTTTTGTAAAATTGGAGGTAAAAATCCAGATGTCAATTTGATTGAAATCTCTGGAATTAAAAAAAGCCATTTACAACAAATTAAAAAACGAATTGAAGATATTCAAAAACAAATTTATGAAAAAAGGCAATCAGAGCTATTAATTCAAAAAGAGCTTGAACCAATTAGCATAAACTGGTCATTTACTAAAATTTTAGGGAATTTGTTTACTGATGAAAAAACTGGAAAATTAATTTTCAAACCAAGTCCAAAATATCAATCACACCTTCTGAAAGTGCTTCCTCAGATATATACTGCAACTTATACAAATGATGAAATGTTGCTGCCAGCCTTTATAGACATTGTAGAGTATTCAATAAGGCAGGGTGACCCAAAGTTTGTCTTTTTAAAATATGACTTAGAATTTTTATTATCAATTCAAAATACACAACAGCCAAAGGAGAATTTTATGAGAATTATCGAATCACCAAGTTATCAGTTAGGTATAATACTTGGAAGACTTGCAAGGCAGTTCAGTGGCGAAGATTCACCAATTAAATCTTTTGAAAAAAATTATTGCGGGAACCTCACTCGAAGAATTCCAACACTTAAGGACTTTATCATTTTAAAAAATGAAATTGAAGAAAAGTTAATTATGCATGATAGAGTTAAATACACTTTCAAGGAGTCAAATCAATTGGCAGATTTAGTCAATGAATTTGAAGAAATTTTTGATAAGAATGAATGTGCTTATGGATTCTTTGATAGTTATTTTGAGAGATTATCAAAAAAATCACTTTCAGAGAAAATTGAAAAACTTCTTGATGATGAAAAAGAAGTAGAATTGAATAAAAATTTAATAGCTAATATTAAAAATGTCTTAATCAATAATAAAAAAGGAGGATAAAATGGCAAATCCAGCAACTATTACGGAAAAATCCGAATTACTATTTTTGTACGAAAGTACATATTCAATTCCTAACGGAGACCCATTCACTGGAGAACAACGTTATGATGACGAAACTAAAAAGGTTCTTGTCAGTGATGTAAGAATAAAGCGGTTTATTAGGGATTTTATTATAAACGAAGCAAAAAATGATGTTTATGTATGGAATGACCAAAGTATGGCTGAAGGGAAGGAATCCGGTTCAGCAGCGCGGGTTAAGTCTTTAAAAGAAAAATATAAAGGAGATAATGAGATATTTGTTAAAACTGGAGATAAAATAAATTGTAATACATTAAATTTGTTGAAAAAATGTATTGATGTCCGACTTTTCGGTGCAATTTCGACTGAAGAAGGTGATGCTGTAAATTTAACAGGACCAGTGCAGTTTTCCTTATTGAATCCATCCTTAAATAAAGTGGATTTAAGAACCCATCAAAATACGACAGTTTTTCCATCTAAATCAAGTAACAAACAAGGATCCATCGGAACAACATCCATTGTACCATACTCATTGAATCAGATTCATGGTTGGATTAATCCGAAATCAGCACTTAAAACCGGATTAACTGAAGATGATGTAAAAACAATGTTTAAATCACTTTGGAACAGTATTAATGATGCAAATACAAGAAGCAAAAGCAATCAAAATTCTTTACTTTTATTACAACTTGTTTATCAAGAAGATAAAAATAAACTCTATAGTGTAGATAAAGTAATAAAAATTAAACCAAAAGAAAGTAAAAGAGAAGAACAATTGCGGAGTTTGGATGATTTTACTTTTGATTTTGCGGAGTTAATTACAATTGCGAAAGATCAAAAGATAAAAGAAATCAGATATTTTACAGAATGTACAAGTATAAAAGAACAATTCAAAGAAGTAAAGGAATTTAAAAATTTAGATTTGATTTAAATTATGAAAGCAATACAATTGATTATTCAAGGGGATTGGGGGCATTTCAAGCGTCCAGAAACAAATAACAATCCTCTTACACATGATTTTATTACTAAAACTGCCCTTATCGGATTGATAGGGGCAGTTCTTGGCATTGAACGCGAGGATATGAAACAACTATTCCCTATACTATCCTCAAATCTACTTTATGGAGTCCAACTTTTAAATCCTGTTAAAAAATTCTCATGGGGTTTTTCAAGTAGAACTGCATTTGAACCTGTGAAAAAGGGAAGTCCAAAATACTTTGAGTTTCTCAAAGACCCAAAATTTAAAGTGACAATTGCATTAAAAGAGGAAGAATCAAAGGATATTTTTCAAAAATTTTCTCAAGCTGTTATTAATTCAGAATCAGTATATACAGCTGTATTAGGCTGGCATAATTGTCCTGCAGCCATTTATTTTAATGATAAAGGATATTTTTCAGAAATTCTAAACGGGGATTTTGAAACTTTTTCCTTTGTTGAAAAACCACCTATTCATAAACCAATCCTTACTAAAGTTGGTTTCAGGATTGGTTTTGACAAAATTCCAACATTTCAGAATGATGATTTCTGGAATTTACCTGAATATTATAAGGAAGTAATTTATCCAGCGTCAGGCTATCTCTTAAAAGTAAATGGAAATTATTATCAATTCTCCGAGGATAAGTCGCAATGGTGGCTGATTTAAGTGCATTCAAATCACATCCTGAAAAAGACTTAACTGTTCATATTTCTGGTGTTCTAAAGAATGTAAAATCTCTAACAGATTTGTGGATTGCAGGGATAGCAGCCATTTTCCATGATATAGGTAAGATGAACCCTAATTTTCAGAAAAAATTACTAAAAGAGAAATATTCAGGATATACAAAACACTCATATTTATCTGCCTATGCGTTTTTTTGTTTTATTTTTGAAAATAGAGCATTTCTGGAAAAGGAATTTGGAGCTAATTTAGAAAATAAATTAGTTTCAATAATGGCAATAATAGCCAAACATCACGGTCATCTGCCAAATTTTAATGAAATTTTTTCTGATACTGAATGTGATGATTTATTCGATTGTATCAGAAAATTTAAAGACGTTATTCCTTCAAATGATTATGTCAAATATTTTATTCCTACTATCAATTATTTCGAATTAAGTCAATTGGATCGGCTTCAAGAATATTTCAAAAAAAATTTAGGTTACAGTTCAAATGGAAATAATTTAAGTGATTTCCTTGAAACTCAGTATGCATTTGCTTGTCTCATCCGAGCTGACAAGGCTGATGCCAGCGATACTGAATTAAATGAGGTTCAAAATTCCGTTGATAAATTTTCAGAAATAATGGATGATTTGTTATCTAAATATTTGCAATTACTTGTTCAAAATTCAGATTTGAATATTTTAAGAACTAAGTTGAGGAATGAAGTTACTGAAAATATTAGAAATATTTTGTCTTCATCAAAGCATCGAGTTTTTTCTTTAACAGCGCCTACTGGCTCTGGAAAGACTTTAATGCTTCTTTCACTTGCGAATGAAATAATCAAATCAAAAGGAAATTTCAGAGTAATTTACACACTTCCTTTTTTGTCAATCACAGAACAAATTGAAAAAGAATGTATAAAAATTTTTGGTAACGAATTCATTCATCGAATTGATAGTAAATCAGGTAATATGGAATTTGATAAAATTCAAGATGAACTTGAAGAAAATACAGATAGAACCAAAGATATTATTAATGCAAAATTTGTTGAAGATAATTTTTTATCTCCATTTATTATTACTACATTCGTGCGTTTCTTTGAAACCGTAGTAAGCAACATCAATTCTACACTTCTAAAGTTACCAAGTTTTTCAAATTGTATTTTTCTGATAGATGAAATTCAGTCTTTACCCCCAAGATTATATACATTCTTTGTTGCGTATTTAACTGCATTTTGCGAAAAATTTAATTCTTATTGTATTGTTTCAACAGCAACTATGCCCTATTTCAAAATTTCTGATAATGAAGCTTTAACACTTTTTAAGGATTATGAAGAACCAATTGAATTATCGGATATTAATTATTTCAATCATAAATTATTTAATAGATATGAAATTCACTACCTAAAGGAAACTGTTGTTATTCAGCAATTGTCTAACATGATAACCGAAGAGAATAATTCAGTTTTAGTAATTATGAATACAATTGATGATACTAAAAATTTGTTTAAAGAACTTTCTGTAAAGCTCAATAAATCTATTTTGATGCTCCTAAACACACATTTTACTCCTAATGATCGAAAGAAAAAAATTGAGGAAGCAAAACAAAAGTTGAAGGAAAACAACAAAGTAATTCTGATTTCAACACAACTTATTGAAGCGGGTGTTGATATTGATTTTCCGATTGTTTATAGAGATATGGCTCTTATTCCCAGTATTATCCAAGCATCAGGAAGAGGGAATAGAAATGGGATATTTAATATTGGGAAAATAGTGTTGATAAACCTTAATAATCGTTCAGAATTGATTTATAGGGGCAGAGATAAAATTTTGTTAAATAAAACAAAATTATTCTTAACAGAAAATAGTTATTCTGAATCATCTTTATTCAATTTACAAAAAGAGTTTTTTAATTCTATTGGTAAAGAATTAATATTTGGTGAGCACATACAAAAAAGTCCAAAAGTAAACATCAATTTTGTCCAAGATATAATGGAAATGAACTTTGAGACAATTGGAAAATTCAGATTAATTGATGAAGATACTTTCGGAGAAGAGCAAAGGTTTTATGTTCCAGAGAGTGAAACAGATAATAATTTCAATGAGCTAACGATATTAGATAAGGAAGTTAAGATTTTAATAAAAAATAAGGTTGAGTATAATTTGATAAAAGTTGCAAAAATCAAGGTAGAAGAGCAACTAAAGAAAATGAGCAATCAAATTGTACAAATACGGGTAAAAAAAAATGAAACTCCCCCATTAACTAAAGACAACTATTTTGATTTGAAATTACTTGATATGAGAAGTTATAACCCAGATTACGGAGTCATACTGGATTCTTCAAATCAAATTATTTAAAATATTCCACTCCATGCTTCCATCCGGTACACATATAAACTACTACCTACTCTGCAAGCGCAAGCTCTGGCTATTTTCACATAACATTCAGTGCGAACAGGATTCAGATGCCGTGCTTCAGGGGAAAGTGCTGCATGAAAACTCCTACCAGCGGGAAAACAAAGAATATCAATTCGGCCCTATTAAAATTGATTGGCTCGACTTGAAAAATAAAGTTGTGCATGAAGTGAAAAAATCTGATAAAATGGAAGATGCACACCTGTGGCAACTGAAGTATTATCTATACTATCTGAAACATAATGGCGTGGGGGAATTCCGAGGTGAATTGGATTATCCGAAACTCAAAAAAAAACTACCCGTAAATCTGGCTGAGACCGATGAAATAGAAATTCAAGAAATTATTATAAATATACACGATATTTGTAACATAGAATTGCCACCAGAGCCATTAATTGGAAAGTCATTTTGTAAGAATTGCTCCTATTATGAACTTTGTTTTATTTGATTATGAAAAGATACTACTACATATTCACCCCAGGAAAATTAAGTCGTAAAGATAATACAATTTTTTTTATACCCTTCAAGGATTTTGAACAAGAAGATGATGAAAATCTTCAAAATGAGCTCCTGATGTCTTTTGATGGTGATTATGAAGAATCAATTCCATCAAATAAAACAGTGCTTCCGATAAACGACATTGATTCGATTTTTCTAATGACTACAGCCACTTTCAATACCAAATTAATCAGTTTTTGTTCTCAAAATTCAATCCCAATCCACTTCTTCAATCATTACGGTTATTATGATGGAACCTTCTATCCACGTGAAACCCTCATTAGCGGTAGATTATTAGTCATGCAAGCAAAAGCATATTCATCAAAACAAAAGAGATTAATTATTGCAAAAAAATTTATTGAAGCAGGAATTTATAATATTGTCAAGAATCTGAAATACTATGGAAGTCGAGATCGTGATTTAGCTAATCAGATTGAGGCTATTGAGGAAATTGCTCAAGAGCTGCCTGAAGTGATAGAAATAGTTGATATTATGAACATCGAAGGAAGAATTAGAAAAATCTATTATTCAACCTTTGATCAAATTATTAAATCTGAATTAAAATTCGATTCCCGCAAGTATAATCCACCAAGTAATGAGATCAATGCTCTGATGTCCTTTGTAAATGCCTTGGTTTATACAGCAGTTATTTCAGAAATCTATAGAACTCAGCTCAATCCAGCTATATCATATCTACATGAGCCAGGAGAGCGGAGATTCTCTTTAGCTTTAGATATTGCTGAAGTATTTAAACCAATATTTGCTGATAGATTAATATTTAAGTTAATAAACAATGAGCAGATTAGTAATAAACACTTTGAAAGTCGCCTCAATGGCTGTTATTTAAATGAAAAAGGTAGAAAAATTGTTGTTCAGGAATTTGATGAAAAGCTAAAGACAATTATCAAACATAAAGAGCTGAAGCGGCAATTGAGTTATCGCAGAATAATCAGACTGGAGTGTTATAAATTAATAAAGCACTTGCTTGGAGAGAAAGAGTACGAGCCATTTAAGATATGGTGGTAGTTTTATTAATGTAGAATGAAAAATGCAAAATTAAAAATGTTAAACATTGGAAGTATGCACTGAGAGCTTGATTTGTATAGTTTGAATAAGAAAATATTAAACAGGTGGAAAAATGTATTGTATATTGGTTTATGATATAAATGAAAAGCGAGTTGCTAAGATTTTAAAATTGATGAGGGGGTATTTGAATTGGATTCAAAATTCTGTATTTGAGGGTGAGTTGAGCAAAGGAATGCTGGATGAATTGATGTTCAAGGCTGGCAAGATAATACATAAAGAAGAGGATTCGATAATAATTTACACACTTCAGAATCAAAAATTTTTAGACAAGTTGAGTATGGGAATTGATAAAAGCGAAAAAACTTCAAATTTTCTTTAACGCAGTAGCAGCCAGTTTCAGAGCATGTAAGTTTGTCGGGTGTCTTGATAGTAAGTGGATAAAGTTACAGAAACAATTCCAATGGACAAAACGTTCTTTGAAAATTTGAAAAATCAACAGGTTAAATTGAATTGTCGGGTGAGCGGGAAAAAAGCATTAATTGAGCTCGACAAGAAAAAAAATAGAAAATCGAAAGAATTTTCTTGAATAGAAGCCACAAATAGGTTAATTTTGTAGCGTCTTTTAATCGAACTATTGTAGAATTGAAATAACTCAATGCTACCTACGCCTAATGCTGTGCTTGTCTTTTAATCGAACTATTGTAGAATTGAAATCCGATATGGCTGCGCCGCTGTTTTCTATTGTGTTCACACTTTTAATCGAACTATTGTAGAATTGAAATCCGTTACCAATAATTTTATCGGGGTCGTGATTTAATAACTTTTAATCGAACTATTGTAGAATTGAAATGTGAATTAAAATTTGTTATATCTGTATAGGCGTGTGACTTTTAATCGAACTATTGTAGAATTGAAATGAATACCTTCAAATATTTGGACTGCTATTATTAGCTTTTAATCGAACTATTGTAGAATTGAAATACAATAGCTTGGTATAAAGCTATGGATAGATATTATCTTTTAATCGAACTATTGTAGAATTGAAATAACACTTGACCTGAACATCACAGAAGGGCAGCACAAACTTTTAATCGAACTATTGTAGAATTGAAATACAGGTAAGAAATTTATTGTAGATTTTAATAAAGGACTTTTAATCGAACTATTGTAGAATTGAAATGAAGATAATGTATAAGCAAATACATACGGTTTATTACTTTTAATCGAACTATTGTAGAATTGAAATTCATCATCATTAATAAAATCAGGCATTTATGAACCCTTTTAATCGAACTATTGTAGAATTGAAATGAGTTCCCTGGCCCTATTGTTTTTATTATCTGTCCGCTTTTAATCGAACTATTGTAGAATTGAAATAAATTCAATAATGAAGGCAAAATGATTTTCAATTGCTTTTAATCGAACTATTGTAGAATTGAAATGCTGTTGTCGTAATCAATGGTAAATTGGCAGTTGCCTTTTAATCGAACTATTGTAGAATTGAAATCTGTCTTTTATCGTCTTACCACCAACTCCATTGAACTTTTAATCGAACTATTGTAGAATTGAAATCAAGAAATCAAAGTACAGTCTTTAGTGACAGCGGCTTTTAATCGAACTATTGTAGAATTGAAATCTTGGATCAACATACAATCAATCTGCAGGCGATTCTCTTTTAATCGAACTATTGTAGAATTGAAATACGCTTGACCTGAACATCACAGAAGGGCAGCACAACTTTTAATCGAACTATTGTAGAATTGAAATTTTTGGGAGTGGGAGTGTAGCGTCAAAAGAATTGACTTTTAATCGAACTAGTGTAGAATTGAAATTATTGAAGGTGCAATAAGAACCTGTAGTGAATGTGCACTTTTAATCGAACTATTGTAGAATTGAAATATCAAAATTATAATAGGATCACCTAAGCCCTATGCGCTTTTAATCGAACTATTGTAGAATTGAAATACGAGACGCTGTACTTGTCCCGGTTATGCAGGCGGCCTTTTAATCGAACTATTGTAGAATTGAAATTCTAATAAAAGATGCTTGCTGTTTATCCTTATCGACTTTTAATCGAACTATTGTAGAATTGAAATTATGTACCAGCTAAAGGCGGGCTACAATAACTATTCACTTTTAATCGAACTATTGTAGAATTGAAATGAAAAAGTGTTCACAAATTCGGCAGTTGAATAACTTCTTTTAATCGAACTATTGTAGAATTGAAATCAGATATTAGCATGGTACTGGCGCTGTTTTCCGTCTTTTAATCGAACTATTGTAGAATTGAAATCTCGTAAGACAAAGTTTGCCTGATAAATAGTTGTTACTTTTAATCGAACTATTGTAGAATTGAAATGAGGTTGATCCATTTTGACCAACTGATTCAGTAAGCTTTTAATCGAACTATTGTAGAATTGAAATCTCATTATAAATCTCCCCTACCCCTCTTTTCTAAGCTTTTAATCGAACTATTGTAGAATTGAAATTAAGGATGGGTGACAAATCAGATGCGCGCTTTGATCTTTTAATCGAACTATTGTAGAATTGAAATATCCCTTAGATATTGTGATTTTTGTTTGCAAGTTAATCTTTTAATCGAACTATTGTAGAATTGAAATGAAGGATAAGTCATTGACCCGCCACCGCCACCAGCCCTTTTAATCGAACTATTGTAGAATTGAAATAATAATATTTTAAATAATCATTAAAGGACTAACACAACTTTTAATCGAACTATTGTAGAATTGAAATTAGGACAGGAACGGAGGGATAAATGAATAATATAAACTTTTAATCGAACTATTGTAGAATTGAAATCGGGGTTAAAACAAAACTAAGCGGCTAATACTTGGCTTTTAATCGAACTATTGTAGAATTGAAATGAAAACAAAGCGGTTCCGGCGGAGATTTTATCTTCCTTTTAATCGAACTATTGTAGAATTGAAATATTCCATCAAGCGCTATTAAACCGATTTCGGTTAAACTTTTAATCGAACTATTGTAGAATTGAAATGAGTTCAAGAACGGGTTATTGAAAAGTTAGATAAAACTTTTAATCGAACTATTGTAGAATTGAAATTTTAAAAGCCCTTTAGATGCTCAGAGTAAGACTATTCTTTTAATCGAACTATTGTAGAATTGAAATCTTCGTAGATTAAATTCATTCAAAAAACTTAGAAGCTTTTAATCGAACTATTGTAGAATTGAAATGATGTTATGGAACAGCAAAACAACGAGCCGATTAAACTTTTAATCGAACTATTGTAGAATTGAAATGATTTATCTAAATCGAGCGCAGATACCGCTATATTAGCTTTTAATCGAACTATTGTAGAATTGAAATTGGTTTGGAGCCGTTGACAAGCTATTGTTGTCTTACCTTTTAATCGAACTATTGTAGAATTGAAATAACTCCGGCACATCCACTCCCCAATCACTCAACAACTTTTAATCGAACTATTGTAGAATTGAAATATTTTTATGGCAGTAGCAGCGATGGCAGGGGCTTTAACTTTTAATCGAACTATTGTAGAATTGAAATATTTTTATGGCAGTAGCAGCGATGGCAGGGGCTTTAACTTTTAATCGAACTATTGTAGAATTGAAATGTTTACGGGACGATTCCAATAACATTAGATTTACCTTTTAATCGAACTATTGTAGAATTGAAATGCATATAATACGCCTACGGTTTTGCCATAAGACGGTGGCTTTTAATCGAACTATTGTAGAATTGAAATATTTTTATGGCAGTAGCAGCGATGGCAGGGGCTTTAACTTTTAATCGAACTATTGTAGAATTGAAATATATTTTACAAGGCGGAAGTATTGCAATTATTTAACTTTTAATCGAACTATTGTAGAATTGAAATCAAGTTTAGTTATGACCACAAGCGAAATAATCAGTTCTTTTAATCGAACTATTGTAGAATTGAAATATTTTTAAAATTCGATATAATAAAAGGGAATTTACTTTTAATCGAACTATTGTAGAATTGAAATTCGTTTGTTACTTTGTATTCGATGTATGAGTTTGTCTTTTAATCGAACTATTGTAGAATTGAAATATAAAATGATCCATGTCCCATCTCACCGGTCTAATTTCTTTTAATCGAACTATTGTAGAATTGAAATCACGAAGTGGTTATTTATATAGTAATAATTGAGGTTTCTTTTAATCGAACTATTGTAGAATTGAAATACTAATTTGAAATTTTCTTTCATAAACTGATGAAGGACTTTTAATCGAACTATTGTAGAATTGAAATGCGGCAACATTATTAAGAGCATTAAGAGCATTAATCTTTTAATCGAACTATTGTAGAATTGAAATATTGTTTCACTACCGACTAATTTGAAATTTTCTTTCTTTTAATCGAACTATTGTAGAATTGAAATACTTTTAGATCGTGCTTCTTTACATATTCGTCTTGTCTTTTAATCGAACTATTGTAGAATTGAAATATCATTAACTTTTGTAAGTTATATCGGTACTGAATCTTTTAATCGAACTATTGTAGAATTGAAATGCCTTTTGTGCACCTCGGTTAGTTGCTCTTCCAACCTTTTAATCGAACTATTGTAGAATTGAAATGCTGGAAGGTCATCTAAAGCGTGCAGATTCTGTTATCTTTTAATCGAACTATTGTAGAATTGAAATTCGATGGAGCGGAATATAATTTTGCTTCTTTTACGCTTTTAATCGAACTATTGTAGAATTGAAATTACTGTGTTCGTATCTGCGAAATCTTTTCTTTTTTCCTTTTAATCGAACTATTGTAGAATTGAAATCTGGATGATGCTAAAAAAGCGATCATGGACGCAGAGAAACTTTTAATCGAACTATTGTAGAATTGAAATCAAACAAAAAAGGAGGCATAATTTAATCGAACTATTGTAGAATTGAAATGATGAAGTTCCCTTTTAAAAACAAATAAAGAGGTATCTTTTAATCGAACTATTGTAGAATTGAAATGTAAATGATGTCATTTCGTCTATATAATCATTCACTTTTAATCGAACTATTGTAGAATTGAAATTAAACTCCTCTGCACAGGCTTGTTTCGTGCACTTTACTTTTAATCGAACTATTGTAGAATTGAAATTCTGATAAAAGACGCTTGCTGTTTATCCTTATCGAACTTTTAATCGAACTATTGTAGAATTGAAATTTTTTACGTTTTACATTATCAGATATTCTTTTTCTCTTTTAATCGAACTATTGTAGAATTGAAATGAGATAAATGATATCCCGTTTGGTGATGATTATTTACTTTTAATCGAACTATTGTAGAATTGAAATCACAATAGCACCGCTTGCATAATACCACTCACACACTTTTAATCGAACTATTGTAGAATTGAAATAAGGAGATAAAGGAGCAGACGGGACAGGTACCAACGACTTTTAATCGAACTATTGTAGAATTGAAATTTTGAAGTGGTTGAACGCAGAAACAGTTTACAATTACTTTTAATCGAACTATTGTAGAATTGAAATAACGAATACCAATTCGAGCACTCAGCTTTTATTTGCTTTTAATCGAACTATTGTAGAATTGAAATAGGACATAACTCTCATATTAACTTTGAAGAATATGCTTTTAATCGAACTATTGTAGAATTGAAATAGCGAACGATGCTGGGATTAGTTTAAACTATTCTTTCTTTTAATCGAACTATTGTAGAATTGAAATGCAGGTATCACGATAAACAGTGACACTACTGACATCGGCTTTTAATCGAACTATTGTAGAATTGAAATAGAATTGCCTGTGTTGCAGGATCAATACCAGTTGGTCTTTTAATCGAACTATTGTAGAATTGAAATCTGAGATAATATCTAAAAGCCCTAAACTCACCTTGACTTTTAATCGAACTATTGTAGAATTGAAATAAATCATGTTCGCAAGCAGCGTAACCATCTGCGAATCTTTTAATCGAACTATTGTAGAATTGAAATTTCAATTTAGCAATTACACGATCCTGTGAGGCAATACTTTTAATCGAACTATTGTAGAATTGAAATAGCAAATACTCAGGGTCTAACAATTCATCATCCTGACTTTTAATCGAACTATTGTAGAATTGAAATAATATTGGCTGCTTTAGGCTTGGAGGTGCTTTTTTCGACTTTTAATCGAACTATTGTAGAATTGAAATTCCGCAACAGGTACGGCTCTTTAATGTTTTCAACTCTTTTAATCGAACTATTGTAGAATTGAAATTAAAGTACGATCCATATTCGGTGAAAAAGAGTTCTCACTTTTAATCGAACTATTGTAGAATTGAAATAGAGGAAGAAGATAAGTACAGAAGCGGGCACGCAGACTTTTAATCGAACTATTGTAGAATTGAAATTCGATAGACTTGCTGAATTTGGAGAAAAGAAGTTTGGCTTTTAATCGAACTATTGTAGAATTGAAATAGAAATAGATTACGCTAAACAGAAACAGGCAATTGACTTTTAATCGAACTATTGTAGAATTGAAATGGGTAATTTTTTGCTGGCTCTGTTAGATTGCGAAGCCTTTTAATCGAACTATTGTAGAATTGAAATCCGTAAATTGAGAGTGCTCGTGAAACAAGTTCCGGCCTTTTAATCGAACTATTGTAGAATTGAAATTAGATTCTCCTTTTTGAATAAATTTAATTGTTTGATCTTTTAATCGAACTATTGTAGAATTGAAATGCAATTTAGGGGGACACGATGGATGCAGCACAGAAGACTTTTAATCGAACTATTGTAGAATTGAAATCGAATAGCAGCTTCGGTTTGCTTTCTCCATTTTTCCACTTTTAATCGAACTATTGTAGAATTGAAATTTGTATAATACAATTCTGGCTTGTAAATTATAACCGCTTTTAATCGAACTATTGTAGAATTGAAATAGCGATACGGCAGCTCCACCAACTGCATCTTTTGCCTTTTAATCGAACTATTGTAGAATTGAAATAAAAGAAACACTCTTTCGACGGCAAAGTCTTTGCTCTTTTAATCGAACTATTGTAGAATTGAAATAGAAATTGTCTTATGAAAACCGGCATCGGTATGTCCTTTTAATCGAACTATTGTAGAATTGAAATATGGTTATCAAGTATTCATTTCAGAATTACTATTTTTTTCCGCTGAAAACTGTCCACTTGTAATATAAATGACCGATAGAATTGTCAAAGCAATTTGATAAAAATCTGGAAAATAGAAAAGGTGATTAAATTGGAAGATTTGAAACAAACTTTATGGATGAGATTGTTTTATCGGCAACTATAGACAGGCTTTTACATCACTGTCATCCATTAATTTTTTTATATCGAATGAAGTTCTTATTTGAAGAATTTATCTAAATTTTGTAATTTTGGGTGGTTAGTTTACGTGACACAGACAGGTCAGTTTTGGGTGGGAAAGAACGTATAATTAATTGTTTGAGAGATGATATTTTCTTACCACATAAAAGTTATACATATTTTTGCATGAAAATTATATATATTAATAATCCTTTGTTATTTTTTATCATTTTATCAAAAAAAATACTAACTAATTCTTCCTGTTGTCTATGCAAATATAGAAAGTTATTCGTGAATACACGGATGTGTGAAGAATACTCTCAAATGTATGTATTGAAGCTACTTGTATCAATCACATTAAGCTATTTCAAATTATCCTTCCAATAATTTAAGGCTATGATATAACATATTGTGTAGATAAATTGTTTGCTGAAACAAATGATGAATTTGATGTCAGCGCTAACTTTAAGTAATTATTTATATTTCCATTCATTGTCTTTTGTATTCTAAACCAATTCATATAGTTCT
>JAPLFL010000080.1 GCA_026390695.1 Candidatus Kapaibacterium sp.
AACTGGTAACGGTAGAAGAAATAGTTCCGATAGCCCGCAAACCGAAAATGACTGTCAAGATCAATGATTTGGGAGTAGATGCCAAAAACATGCGTGAAATAGAATTTATAGCCACAGCCGACAGTGATGCCGGAGTTGAGTTCTATTCATGGGATTTTGAGTACGATGAAACCGAGAAGAAGTTCAAAGCATCAATAATGATCGACAAAGAAGGCAAACAAACACACAAATTCAAAGCCGGAACCCACAGTATAGCAGTGAAAGCAATAGATAATGAGGGATTAGAAGCCGTTGAAGTTGTACGGGTGAAGGTTAATGGAGTGGTGGAGAGAGGGTAGAGAATTTTATTTTACAATATATTTTAGGAGTTCAAGATGAATATCAAACAAGTAACAATTAGCAATAATCCTTTTCAACCCAAATTTGAGGTTGTAGGAAATTTAATAGTAAAACTTCATGTCCCATATTCTGAAAGGGATGTAAACATCATGATTAATCCCAATATTTCGGAATACATAGAAAAAAAGAATGAAGTAGATGTAAAAATCCATCATTTTAGTATAACCATTAATAATGAAAGATCGAGTATCCTTTATTTTAATTTAGATGGTAATAATGAAAATAAGCATACTTTTGTAAATGACGACAGAAGTATTTGGGAACAATACAATTTTAAGTTATTGGATATTAGAAAAAAAAGAATTCAAGGACAAGATTTTCCAATTTTTATATTTCAAATTGAATGGGATAATATTGATAATGAATAATTGGAATAACACAAAAGAATTTATTTTACCTAAAAGTTATTAGGAGTTAAGAAAATGGTAGATAGTAAAAAATTAGAAGTATTTATTTCATATTGCTGGGCTAATGCAGCAATTGTTGATGAAATTGATTTGATATTTAAAAATTTTGGATTAATACTTAAAAGGGATATTAGAGATTCAGAATATAAAACAAGTCTCTCAGATTTTATGAAACAAATTAAAAATTCTGATTACGCTTTAATGATTATAAGTCAAGAATTTCTTAGATCAGAAAATTGTATGTATGAAGCAATGGAACTATTCTCTGATATTGATTTTGATAAGAAATTTCTTCCTATATATTTAGAAAAATGTGATATGTATAATACAAATGGGAAGCTAAATCAATATCAATATTGGGAAGATAAATATAATGAAATAAAAATGAGGATAAAAAGTCTTGATGATTTTCTTAACGTAGGCGAGTATTTAAAAATAAATATTTCAATAATTAAGAATATTAAGGATAATATTCTTCTATTTCTTAATAAGATTGCAGAATTAAATGCAAAGGATCTAAAATATCACAAAGAAAATGGCTTTAAAGATATTTTTAATATTATTGGTTTTAAGGATACTAAAATGATGAACGAATTATTGGAAATCTATCAGATTGAGGATATAAACATTCAATTTCAAAAAATTGAATCATTCCTTATAAATTACCCGAATCATCAAGAGGCATTATATTTTAAAGCTTTCATAAAAAGTTTAAATAAGGAATATGAAATTGCAAATAATTATTGGGATAATTATTTAGCCTTATTCAAGGATGATTATGTTGCACTTAATAATAAGGGACTGACTCTTTTCTATTTGGGAAAATATAATGAAGCGTTAGAATATGTTGATAAATCTCTTTTTATCAAGAATGATTTTGTTGAATCAATATCTAACAAAGGCATGATTCTATCAAAATTATCAAGAGAAGAAGAAGCGATTCAATTTTTCAAGAAAGCAATTGAGATTGATTCAAATTATATTCATGCTTTTAATGGAATAGGAGTTATTCTTTTAAATCAAGGTAAATATAGAGAATCTTTAATTTATTTAAAAAGGGCATATCTTCTTGATCCAACTCAGATTGATGTTTTATCAAATATTGGCTTATCTTTTGAGTATCTTAATCAATTACCACAGGCATTAGATTTTTATCTTGAATGTCTTAAAATTAATAATGAAGACCCTTATATATTAAAATCATTGGGTCAAACTTATTTACAATTGGGAATTATTGATAAAGCATTAGAATATTATAGATTATCAATAGATAATAAACTAGATTTCGTAGAAGTTTTATATAATATAGGAGCTATATATTCTCATCAAAATAGACATGATTTGGCAATTGAATATTTTAATAAATGTTTAAAGTATAATAAAGATGACACTGGGGCTCTCAATAATAAAGGTGCAATTTTTTTAAGAATGAAACAGTATGACAAAGCATTTGAATGTTTTGAAAAAATAATTGCAATAAATCCTAAACATTATGGAGCAATTTATAATATGGCTTGCATTTATGCAATAAATGATGATAATAAAAAAATGTATGAATCATTGCAAAAATTAAAGGAAAACGATAATAATTTATTTGAACGGATACCATTTGATACTCATTTTGAGAAATATAGAAAGGATCCTGAATTTATTAACTTATTCAAAAAGAATTTATAATCCCAATATTGATGAATACACTAAAACTCAAAATAAAAAGTCAATAGTTCATGGAAAAAATAAAAATAATAAAGATTTGTAAATATAATCTCGCGACCGGAATCTTTTTTTCCTCGACCGGAAAACATTTTCTCACGGATGGAAGCATTTTTTCCACGGACGTAAAGGTTTTTTCCACGGACGGAAAACTTTTGTTCTTGAAATATATCATTCAGGGAATACAGCCAAACATATATTTAACGGTTCATTTTTATTAACTTAATAAATATTATGCTTTTTTGATTTTTATGAAAGAAAAAAGCACACTTTTTAAAGCTGAGGACAACTCGCTGGAGTTTCTAAAACAAGAAAGTCAACGCGGCGGCGACACTCCTATCAACGACATGCTGTGGGACATGTGTCGTTTGAAATATTTCCGTCAGGATCATATTAAATACATCAGCCCGGAATATAGTCGCTATTGTTCAACTGAAAAATTGGTAGGACTTGTCAAAATCGGATTTTTGAAACAATTCGGTGATGTTTACCACTATACAGACAAAACACGAGAATACTTGCACAGCAAGAAATATCAGACTTTTTTACTGCAAAAAACAATTCCGGACGGCAAAGGCTTGAAAAATGAAATTAACAATACCGAAGTAATCAAAGACCTGTTCTATCATCCTCTCTTTCATGCTTTGTTTTATCCGACTTTTCCTCCTGAAGACGCTCCATATATTAAACCCGATGCCTTAGTTATTCTCAATAATAGAGAAAAGCGATTATACAAGCTCTGTTTTTTAGAAATCGAAGCCCACAAAGAAGGTTGGATTGATTATTTAGACGAAAAAAAGAACAGATATTTAAAATTAGCCAATGATGAAGCTGTATATAATTTTTGGAAACATTACGCTCCGAAAGTTGGTTTCCCCAAACCTAATATTGAAACATTTTCTTTTTCAGTTGTTTTTATCTGCTCCATCAAAAGAGATTGGGGTGAAGGTTTTAGATTTATTTCATCAATTGAGGAATTATAGTAATGGAGATAAAAAACGAGTTTAGTTCATTAAGAGAATACTATAGCTACCAGAAAGAAAATCATTATTCTGAACCAAAAGCGAAAATTAAAAGAGCCAAGCTCTTTTTTACCTTTTCTTTATCTGCATTATTGGTCGTTTTAACATTAACAGCCTATTTATTTTCCTCTTTTCCCAAAGTATTCAGTCCGAATTACTTGCCTCTAGTTTTAATTATCTCCTTGTTTCTCATTATTAAAACTTGGAAGAACTATTTTGCCATCTTAAATCTGAAAAAGAAGCTGGAAGAGTTGTTTTTATTGAATAAATTTGTTTGTCCTCATTGCCTGAGAACTGTCTTTACTAATAAACTTAGTGGCTACTGTCCTCTATGCTCAAAGCCACATATTTTAAATGAAGAGAATAAAGAGGTGAAATATCATAAAAACGAAATAGTTAATAGAATTGTTAATGAAGTTGCTAATAATAAAGAATTTGAATTATTTGAATTGGAAGACAGTCTATTTAATAAATGCAAACACTGTGAACGAAAAATACCCTTTATTCAGTGCCCGCACTGCAAAGAGCTGATTAATCTACTTGCGCCATATAACTTAGAAAATATATACCAAAGGACTTACAATGAAGAATAAATTCGTTTTTGTGCCAATTCAAAAGCCGCAAGAAAAAGAAATCATTGATTATACCGATCAGGTAGATAAAGCGGTTAATTTTGTAAAAAAGTTGTTTAAACTGGATAAACAAGAAGCGCTCGTTCCTGTTCTATCCAAAGAAGAGCCGCCACAAGAGCTTGAGCAATACAATACACTGGATATGTCGAACATCAATATTAACCAATTATCCCAAAATCTAAGTTTCAATATCGACAAACCGCGTCCGTTCTTCCTGTTCTTTGGCAAAAGGGATAATCGGAGACTGGAAATTGAATTAGAATACCAGCGCTGGATATTAGAGCATATTGAAACATTGAGACAGATTAACCAGAGCTTTTGTGAATTAAAAGCAGAAGCAATCTATAATCCAAGATTAATTGAAAATCTGATACGCGGTAAAGAAATGGCAGCGGAAATGGATTTTGAACGAGCTTGTAAGGAGCATCTTTTAGCTTTAGACACCATCGACCGGGAAAGAGTTAAACTGCTGCTGGATACCAAAAAAGATTTGGCAAAATTAAAACAAAAGAAGGCTAAAATTAAAATCATTGAATCCGAAGCCTCAATCAATACAGCTGAAGCCAATGAAAAAAATGCCAATGCCAATTTAACTCAGACCAAAGCCGATTTGAACCAAAGTAAAAACCAGACTATTAATGATTATATGGAGAAATATAAAGAAAGTCTGGAATTTAAACAATTCTTGGAATATATGATTGTTAATAACGAAGACCCGACAAAATCCGCTGAAGCCATAGGACAAATGGGTAATAAATCAACCAAAGAAAAACGAGAAAAACAACACCTACGACGAGACAAAGCCGAAGCCAACAAGAAGAAAGCAGAAGCCCAAAAAGTAAAAACAGAGGCCGATCAGGAAAAATATAAATTTGACATGAGAAAAGAGCATACCAAAGAAGGAAAACATGACGAATGATTATCAGTTCAGCTTCGGAGATGTTGAGCCAAACTACGGTTTGAATCATGTTTGGGATAATGTCAAAGACAAATTCTATCATACCTACATCATTGGTAAGACCGGATGCGGTAAAACCTCTTTAATGGAAAGAATGATAAATTATGATATTGATCAAGGACTCTCAACTATCCTGATTGATCCAAAGGGCACTATGGCTAAAAGGATTAAATTTCTTCACAAAGAAAATGATAATGTTAAATATATTTCTTTCGATAATTTCATCGACTTAAATCCGATAAAGATTCGAGGTTTTAAAAATGATGATCTGCTTAATAATTTTATAGATTACTTAGATACCGTTATCACCTTAACAACCTCAAATCCCGAATCCACAGCCAGAATGCAACAGATATTAGCTAATTCACTTGGTTCATTTAAGAAGAAAGATTGGGACTTAAAGTATCTCTATGAATTTTTAACCAACTACGGCATCAGGCAGGGTCATAGCGCTAATCGTGGGTTTGAAAAAAAATCGGCAAAATATTTTTGGGAAGAATATCTAACATCTAATCCTAAATTCTTTAACTATACTTTAAGAGATTTCCAAAGCACTATGGACAGCATAGCCACCAGACTGTATCGTATGGTTTTTAATGAAAGTCTAAATAAGTTTTTTACCAATACTGAAGCCTTAGACTTGGAATCTTATGTTAATACCGGAAAAACGCTGCTGGTCAACACTTTGACAACGGACCAACGAAATGTAACGTTTCTTTCAAATTTAATAATGTTTTTTATTATTGCGTATATTAACAATGGCAACAAGAAGCAAAACCCGCTCTTCGTCTATGTTGACGAGTTTCAGGAAGTCGCCAGTCCCTATTTCATTAAGGCATATAATCTCGGAAGAGAAGCGCAGGTGGGCTTTACCATCTCTCACCATAATTTTGCTGAATTGCCAGAACCAAGAATAATGAGGTCTATAGTTAGTAATTGTGGCACCTACTGCGTTTTTAACTGTGGCTATGATGAAGCCTTGGTGATGTCTAAAGTATTTGAAACAGACTTTCAAAAAATAACCAGCTTACCGAATTATTACTTTTTCCTACGAATCAAAAACCTCAATACCAAGATTTACGGCTTTGTTCCGCCGACTCATTGGTACAAAAAGGATGAAATAACCGACCCGCCCAAAGACAATATTCCCATTGTAGCCGAGCCGCCACAGCCCCATGCGCCAGAAAGCCAGCCAGAAAGCCAAAATCGTCCAAATTACCGCTTCTTAGCTGATTCTTGGCATCCGTATTGAATTGGTTAATAAATTAAATTATAATACTCGCTAATGGCAGAGTGAACCCGACCCAGTCGCACTTTAATCCGTCTCCTAAACAATTAGAGATAATTCCGGGCATACTTCTGCAAATTACAACCTTGCACGGGGCTAACGGTCAAAGCCTAGTCGGAAAAACAGCCAGCGGGCGGATTATAGCCTATTCCTGAGTCTTGGCTGATCCTTAGGAATGGTTATTGCCATTTTAACAATAAAAGGCTTGCAGACACACTTGCAAGCCTTTTGTTTATAGTTTAAAATAGTGAGCTTTAAACAGCTCTTAGACAATCTCAACATCCCTTATGCCGAGAAAAAGAATGAGCTACGGGGAGAATACAAGGATTTGAAGTTCATTATTGATACAAACAAAAACCTGTTTTTCTGCCCCGGTAATGACAAAGAAAAGGGTTCTGTGATTAATTTCTTGGCAATGGTCACTGGTAGCGACGTTCGGACAGCCGCCCTTGATTTACATAAAAGATTTATCTTTAAGGGTTACGAGCCTCAAAGAGAGCTGCCAGAGCTTAAATTGCACTACTGCGAGTTTTTAGAGAATTGGAAAATTTCCAAAGAGATTGCTGAAAACTATGGAGTAGGACTGGTTAAGCAGAGAAGTATAGTATCTGGCAAGATTGCTTTTAAAATGCTTGACCCAGAGAGCAATTTGACGGGTTACTTTTCTTTTAATCACAAAGAAAAAGAAGCCGGCAAGAATAAATGGTTTTTTCCAAGAAATTTTAAACGCACTCTGTGGAATGCAGCCGCAGTTAAGGGTTTTAAGAGTCTGGTTGTGGTTTGTAATCCATTTGAAGCTTTGTGTTTAATTCAAAAAGGATTATTAAATACCGTTTGTCTAATTGGCAAATCACAACCGGTAAAAGATTATAGTGTGGATTTGGTGAATGAGCTTTTAGAATTTAACTAAGAGCGATTTCATCAGAGCTTGATCCCGTGCGGAATGTGCGGGATTTTTATTGTTCTGTTAGCAAAAATTAATTTATAATTATAATATTTTTTTTCTCAATAATGGCATCCAGTGCTATTGTCTTGAAAATAATTTATATTCTTATTATACTATTAATAAGTAAAAATATCTATGTATGCTGATTTGTTAATTTTTATTAAATATATTACTTTAAAAAAAGGCGCACAGTGGCCAAATTAGATAAATTTCATTTGCTAGATAATATTCCAAGATAACATATGAATACATAATCTATTTAGCATTTTTTAATGATTTGCCTTCGTTCATTTTAATAAATTTGTTACTGATTTGTAAAATTTGCATTTATTATTTTTATATACTAAATTTGTATCTTTGAAAAATGAAATTGGCGTTAAATTGAAAATTAATAAATTAATTTTATGGCAAAAAGGAAAGCGGTCTTTATCACGGGTGGCACAGGCTCTGTAGGTCAATCATTGATTGAATTATTTACTTCTTCTGAATTTGAAGTATATTTTCAATTTTATAAAGATGTTCAAAAAGCTCAAGAGTTATCTAAAAAATTTAAAGCTCAAAGTTTTCAAATTGATTTCTTTGGTAATTTTGTTCTGCCGGATACTAATTTCGACATTATTATTAATAATGCAGGTATAAATATTTCAGATGCTCGAACTCATTTAGTAACCAAAGAAAATTGGCAAAAAACTTTATTTTTTAATTTAGAGATACCTTTTATGATAATTAAAAAATATCTACCTTATATGATGGAAAATAAATATGGAAGGATTATAAATATTTCATCTATCTATGGGTTAAGGGCATCTGAAGAGAATCTGCCATATACAGTTTCGAAACATGGATTAACTGGTATAACACAAACAATCGCTAAAGAATATGCAGAATTTGGGATAACTTGTAACGAAATTTGTCCAGCGGCTATCAATTCTATGATGATGGATCGTATTGCTTTAAACTATGCAAAAAAAGAAAATAGTACAGTTAGGCAATACTTAAAAGAAGTTTGTGATGCAATCCCCACTAAAAGGATGGCTGAGCCAAAAGAAATTGCATCGCTATCATTATTTCTTTGTTCCCAAAATGCAAGCTTCATTAATGGCTCTTCTATTCCTGTTGATGGAGGATTAATTTGTTAAAAAATATGAATCAGGTTGGTAAAAATAAGAGACTAAGAAGCATTTTCTCACATGAAAGTGGGAAAATAGTCGTTGTGCCAATTGATGATAGCCTTTTAGCTGGTCCTTCAAATGGTCTTGAAGATTTAAGAAATAAAACAAAAAAAATAATTTCTGCCTCACCGAGTGCTATTATAGGCTTTCAGGGCTCATTTAGAAATTTATCTTCAGAAATTTCTAATGTACCAAGTATTTTAAATTTAACAGCAAGTTCAACAGAATCCATGCATACAAGAAAGGTACTAATTGGTTCATTAGAATTAGCAGTAAAACTCGGTGTAGAAGCCGTTGCTGTTCATGTGAATATATCAAGTAAATATGAACATGAAATGTTAAGAATTCTTGGAGAAGTCTCTCTGGAATGTGAAAGATTCGGGATGCCCCTTATGGGCATTATGTATCCGAGAACGGAAAATAAAGATAAAACTGATAATAATTATTTGGATTTAAAAGAAAAAGAAATAAAAAAATACTCAGAATTAGTTGCTCATTCAGCACGTATTGGAATTGAATTGGGAGTCGACATCATTAAAACACAATACACAGGAAGTATTGAGTCATTCCAGTATGTAGTTGATTGCTGTAATCCGATTCCTGTTATTACCGCAGGTGGTCCGCCATTACTGTTGAGTGAACTTTTGGATAATGCATACGGCGCTTTAAAAGCAGGAGCCGCTGGAGTCAGTTTTGGAAGAAATATTTATACAAGGGAAGATCCAGAACCGTACATAGCCTCAGTTAAAGAGATAATTTTTAATAATAAATCGGTTGATGAGGCAAAAGTATTTTTTACAGAATATTATTTAAATATTAATAAAAAAAATAACTATAATTATGCTTGATTCTTGGAGTTTAATGAATAATTGGAATCTTATTATTCCTCCTTCGCGACCTTCAGAAAGACAGTTGGAGCTATTAAAGGAATTAACTGCCTGTATTGATAGAAGGTTGAATGTAGCTATTTTAGGTTCAACAATTGAATTTAGAGATTTACTTTATGAGTTAAATTTTCAAAATATCTATGTATTTGAAAGAAATGAGGATTTTTATAATTTATCCAAAAAACAAAGAATATATAATAATGAAGAAATATTTGTTCAAGGTGATTGGCTCGAAACATTAGAGAAATACCCCAATCATTTTGCTTTAATAGTATCAGATTTGACTAGCGGCAATATTTCTTATATCCATAGAAAAAAGTTTTATCTTGATATTGAAAATGCACTTTTAAATGAAGGGCATTTTTTTGATAAAGTTTTAACTCATTCAAATAATTTTCTTTCTATAGATAAATTATTAAATAAGTATAAAACACTCCCTTTAAATTTAGTTACAATTAATTATTTCAATTGTGAAATGTTATTTTGTAGTGAGCTTTTAATGGAAAAGGAAATTGTTAATACTGATTACTTTTTTAGAAAACTTGAATCCTTGACAACTAATCAAAGAATATTAAGATTAATTGAATTAGTAAAATTAATTACACCTCCTGGATTTATATGGTTTTATGGAAAACATTGGATCGAATTACAAAGTGATTATTGCAAGAACTTAATTAAAATTTCAGAATATGAAGACGAAATCCAAAGCCCTTATTATGGGTTTCTTAAATTTTTTCACTTTAAAAAATAAAAAGATGGAAGAAACAAAATTTAAATTAATCATAACTGTAACGTCATTTTTTACTTCTATTATACTATCTAGTACTTTAGGTTTAATACAAAATTCAGTTCAGTGGAGTGAAAGAATTTTAGTGGCGGGTATTTTATTTATAGTATTTAATTTATGCCATTTGTTATATTTAACACAGAGATCATTGTCCTTTAAAGTTAACCAATACAATTTATGTGAAGTATTATCAGATTATGACAAAATATTGAATAATATTCGAACATATTTCTTAGAAATCCTTGATAACGAAATTGGTGATAAAGACTTATTCGTTACTCATTTCCATAATGAATTTATTGATTTACAAAAGAAGACGCATAATGTTGCTAGAATGCAAGAACTAAGTTTAGATGCAAATCATTTCTTGAATACAGATAATGTTTTAAATGCATTCAGTGGTGCTGTTGAAAAAGATTGGTTGTTTACGTGGCCTATTGATAATGATTATGAGCTTTTCTATCCTCATCATTGGATGCAATATTTCGAAAGTGCTGTAAAATTAGTCCCAGATGGTATTTCTGAAATAAAAGCCATCCTTGTTTTAAACGAAGAAGAACTAGTAGATTTGAACGGTTTGAAACATTTATTTCATTTTTTTAAAACTTTTCATTCAAATATCCAGTGTAAGTATATTGTTCGAAGCGTTTTTAAAGATGTTTGTACAGCTGATAATTTTGTTCTAAATTACGAAGATTGTGGACTTTACGGAAATAAGCTTTTATATGTTAATGAATATTATTCCCCTGAGACTATCAAAGGAAAATTTATTAAAAATAAAAGCGAAATAGACAAATTTAGAACAATTTTTAATCGATTTTGGAACTCAGAATTAACGAAAAGTAATCCAAGTCAGGAGACAAATAAAATTCTTTTAAAAGATTTATTTAATGAAGTTGATAAATTATTTCGAGAACATAAAACAAATAATATTACAAGTAGTTAAAATTAGGAAAAATAAATTGGATAAGAATATATTTAATATTAAAGGCTCACTAATTTCTTTTCAAAACACTATCGGTTATCATCTTGACGGTATTTATTATAAATCATATAATTCTAAAAAGGTTATTATACATATTCACGGTAGTTATGGAAATTTTTATCATGATAAATTTATTAAAGTAATGGCGAAAATCTATACCGAATCAGGTTATAATTTTTTTTCTTTTAATTTAACATGCCATGATGGATTTTCAGAGGGGTATAAAAATAAAAATGTATTTGAATATATTGGTGGTGCAGTATCTGATTTTTTAACTTGTATTTCTGATATAGAAGGAGCTATTCAATTTGTTGCCAAATTTAATGAGAAGATAATCTTACAGGGACATAGTCTTGGCTGTGATAGGGTTGTTTATTATTTATTGACAAGTGGCCAAAAGTATGATTTCATTTTATTAGGAGCATGTGATAGCTGTAAGCTACATAGCATTTGGCTTAAATCTGAAACGGTTGAACAACAAATTCAAAGATTAAAATTAATTCAATATAATAATTTAGATTTCGATTGGCTACCTATAAATGAATACGGGATTTATAATGATAAAGAAGATTATATTCTACCTATTACAAGAAAGGCTTTACTTTCGATTATTTCCGGGCCTCCTTTTATATTGTTCAATATTGATAACCCGATAGATTATTTCTTGGATTTAAATTGTTTTTTATATATCGGTCAAAAAGATAAATTACAGACTGAAGAACCAGGAATAATGATAAATTTCTTCAAAGCGAGAATAAAACATTTAGAGACGTTCATCGTCAAAGACGGTGATCACATGATGACCGAATGTGAAGAGACTGTTGCAAAGAAAATCATTGAATGGTTAAACAATAACAATTATTAACAGATGTTAAATATACATGGTTTATATTTTATGGAAAAATTAAATTTTAAATTTGCTCATCCTGAATTCTCAGATGATAAGCTAAACGACAGCGTTTTGAGGATTTTAAGCTCAAACATATTAAGTTCAATTGCTACTATTAAAGACAATGAGAGCTATATTCATACAGCATATTATTGCTTTAATTCAAAATTGGACTTCTATTTTATTTCAGATCCAGCAACTCAACACACAAAAAATATTGAAGATAATTCGAGTGTTGCGTTAGCGATATATGATTCTAAACAGGTCTGGGATAATAATAAATGCGGCTTACAAATTTTTGGTAATTGTGAAATTGCTAAAGGTACAAAATTAATTGAAGGTACAATGCTTTATCTTAAAAGATTTGCAGGTTTAAAACAATGGATTCAGCATCCAGATGACTTTATAAAAGGCGCAATCAATTCGAAAATGTTTGTAATAAATACATCAAAAATTACTCTTTTTGATGAAGATGCTTTTGGGGAAGAGGTGTTTATTAATTTAATAATAAAATAATTATACAGAAGAAAATTTGATAAATAGTTTTATGTAGTTGTTTTAGATTTAGATCATTTATTCTAAATATCATACTATATTACTGGTTTTAATAGGTTGCAAAAGTGCATTTTATGATCATTTTAAGACTTTGTAAACTCTTCGCGGTTTATGTTTTATTGTAAAAATATGCTATCAAGATTAATTCAAAAAAGCTCAAAAATTGTTCCAACTTTTATTAAAAGAAAAATTGCTTTCAAATATATTGCAGGAGAAAAATTACGGGACGCAATTGATGTATCAAGAAATTTAAACAAAATTGGAGTATGTACAACCATTGATACATTAGGCGAATTCGAAAGCGAACCAACAAATTATATAACAAACAGACAAAAATCCGAGGATGCATTGATGGAGATTTCAAAAGCAAATTTAGATTCCAACTTATCTGTTAAACTTACTAATTATGGCCTTGGCGTTGATAATAATATTTGCTACAGCCATATATCCCATCTATTGAGGTATGCGGAGGATAAAAACATCTTTATTTGGCTTGATATGGAAAATAGCCCATTTACATGCGATACGATCAATATCTATAAACGTATTAGAGATAATGGTTTTTTAAATGTAGGTATTGCTTTTCAAGCATGCCTACTTAGAACTCAAAAAGATATAGAAACTTTATCTGAATACAAGCCTATCGTGAGATTATGTAAAGGTGTTTATAAAGAATTAGCTTTAAAAGAAATGAATATCAACATTGCTTATAATTCAGAAATAGAAATAGAGAAAAATTACATTAGGCTCATGAACTTATTATTTAATTTAGGCTGCTATGTCGGAATCGCTACGCATCATGATGGTTTAATATTTGAATCTAAAGAGATTATTAGAAAAAGAGGATTAGTTTCTGGTGTTCATTATGAATTCCAGATGTTAAATGGAGTAAAAGAAAATTTAAGAAATAGATTAATTAATGAAGGGCATAGGGTGTTAGTATATGTCCCATATGGGGAAAAATGGGATGGATACACAAGCAGAAGGATGCAAGAAAACCCAGATATTGCAAAACATGTTTTTAAAGTATTTTTTTACTCATTGTTTAATTGGAAGAAGTTTCTAAATTAAAAATTTTATCTGAACTAATATTAAATAAAATATAGTGCTTATATCAAAAAAATATATAGTGAGTGAGGGTGAGGGTAAATACTTAGCTCAAGTAAATACGATCACTTATTGCCAATAAAAGAGTTCTGACAAGTTCCAGTCTGGGGAGCAATGTCGAAATTTGAGGGTTTACACCCTCTTTTTTTGTGTAATATTCGCGGATTTTCAGAGGTTCGAACCTAATTTTTTCTTTACTTACCCATTGTCCAATTTCTTGCACCTTAAAAAACGGTTTTTCTACGGAAATACTGAGCTTTTTGTCAAAAAGTGAGAGGTTCGAACCTAAGTAATTTAGTATATTCCCTTTGAGCTTTAAAGATGTGTTTTTGTCTCTGAAAACTGAAGCTGCTTTTTCTGCAAAGTTGAAAAACTGCTCTGCCGTCTCCATCCAATCATCAACCCGCCGGTTCTGATCCCGGACTAACTCTTCAAGCCTTATTTTTTCTTTTCCCATTTTTATAAAATTACTCTTTAAAATTACATACTATTAATATGATTATCATACTTACTAAGAGTTTTAAGAAATGTTAAAAATTCTTCGATACTTTTGGTATTTTCCAGAATTCCATTGAAATATTTTTCAGATTCATCTTCGAATTTACTAGAATTATATGGTGAATCCTTGTCGGCAATAATAAAATTATAATGAGTTAAATATTTTGTTCTTAATTTTACGTTTTTATTTTTTATTACTTTACCTAAAAATATAGTTGATCCGTCATCATAATCATTTCTTGTTATTACCTTTTTAAAAAAGAACAATACATCAATTATACCGTATTCTTCCCAAAAATATCCGAATTCATCTACAATCGCTTTAATATGTTCTTGACTAAAAGTATATAGACCTGTAGGTTTTTCAGCGCCTGCTTCAACGTAAACAAAATCTTGATAATATAAATTACTGTGATAAACGGCTATCTTTTTAATCTTTAGTTGATCAAAATTCATTAACACCTGTTTATGCCCAATTATTTTGAATGTACTAATTGAATTGGCGCTTGATCCCCTAAACCACCAAACTGGATCATTGTTCCTAAGATTACTTGATTCAGACTTTAATATTAGCGGGTCTTTTAAAAGAATACTAAGTCTTCTGATTGCTTTAGAGGATTGATTAAAAATTTCTAACCCCCTAACACCAGGAAATGCGTCTGAAACTCTATCTGAGAATTGAAAAATAAAATTCTCTCTTTGATTTATTGAATTAATTTCTTTTTTTGAAGGATCATTAAATAAGCGATTTACAATTATCATGGTAATATTAATAATATTTTTTAAGGAAAAGGTCAGAAATAGAAACGATATTAATAAAAGACACCAAACCTTAATTGAAATTTCATTATTAAAATTATCAATCATCAGAAAAACAGATTTCTTAAAGGAAATACTTTTGATTAAAATTTCATAAATTGATATACATAGTTGCCAAATGAAACCCAAAATAAAAATAATAATAGCCGCTATAACCTTGCTCCATACAGGATCGTGCCATTTACTCTTTATTAATTTTATTATTAGGATCAATTTTGTAAAAAAATAAAAACAAATTAACTATTTTTATTCATTTTACAAAATTAAATTCGATAATTTTGAGCGGTTCGAACCTTAACAATTTAGGATTATTATTTGTTTTTTAGTGATGTAAAATACAAATAGAGTCTTTTCGGCGAATATGAATAACCGTACTACTTATTCTAGTCAGTGATCTGCCAGTTTATCCCGATCTCTTGTCAATTCCTTAAATCTTATTTTATCTTGGCACAATTCTGACTTTGAGCTATGTATTCTTGTTGAGTTAACTTATTGCCGGCTATCATCTCAATTATTCCGTTAGACCTCATTACAACTGCATTATAAGCCTTCAGGCGGACTTCTTTTAATGTTTTTAACATTAATTTATCAGCCAACTTCTCGCTTTCCCTGTATTGCCTTGGTCAAAATGTGGCGACCAAATTGTGCCAAAATTGCCCAAAAAGTGAGAATAGTTGCTTGATTATGAAACAAAAAACTTTATATTTTGTAGCAAGGTATTACATGACTACGATTCGCTTATTCTGGATGTTAATGCACATTATCTCTACTGGTTCTAATGCTGTAAAGCTCAAAAATTGTGACCATATTGTGTCCAAGAAATGCTGACAACTGATGAAAATTGATAGTTGATGATAGTTTTTGAGAATATGGACTATTAGCAAATTGAACGGAAAAACTGCAATTTTAGGATATTTCAATAAATTTCTTTGAGTCATTATATTGTCGCAACACCTTGAATAGGAGCGCTCCTCCTTACAATTTTTAGCTAAAATTAAAGCAAAATCGTGTAGCCTCAACTATTTCAACATAGCCAATCATGGATATTTGACATTCGGATAAGAATTTGTTAGTGTTTTTACTGTTAAACTGTTTCGATTCCCGTTACCCGCTCCTAATATAGGAACAGACCGAAAGGTCTGTTTTTGTGTATTCTTAGCCTAATTAGTGAGGGCAATCGGAGCCAAACTCGTATTCATAAAAGGGGTTAATTTGCCAATTGTGACCAAATTGTGACCACGACTTATTGTGTTTTCTGATCTCGGTTCCAAAACATTCATAGCTGACCTTAGTGCTGAAGGACTTAAATGGGCATATCGCATGGTAGTCGTAATGTCTGAATGTCCAAGCAATTCTTTAATTGACTGTATAGCAACCCCGTGTTGAGCCAAATGAGATGCAAAGGTATGTCTTAGGGTATGCCAGCCAATTTTGCGCATACGAGCCTTCCTACAGCTCTGGTAGAGCTTTTTACAGCAGTAGTGCTGGCTAAATGGCTGATCATTTCTGGTAAAGACAAAGCCGTGACGTTTCGCTCGATTAATTAATAGATCGGAAAGCGAATTTAATAGAGGAATATAACGAATCTTGTTGCTTTTTGTACTTCCCATTACACCTTGAACGATGGAACGCCTAATCGTAATTTGCTTTTCTTGGAAATCAATGTCTGCCCAGTCAAGAGCAATTAGCTCTCCAAATCGAACACCGGTTTTAAGCGCAAAGAAAATCATTTCTCGTAATTGCCCGTCGGCATTGGCCATAATCAATTCAGCTTCGCTATCAGTCAAATAATCAAATTTATTCGGAGTCACTTTAAGTTTTTTAATCTTTGGCGCAAAAGTGAGTAAACCCCACTCCTCAGCTGTTTTTAAGCACATGCTTAAACAGGACAAGAGGTGGTTAATGGTTTTTGCCGATAACTTACTTTTCGTTATTTGGGCTTTAAACCTTTCAATATCATAATTATTGATTTGGTCTATGCTTGTTTTGCCAAAAAATGGAACAAGATAAAGCCGGAGAATACTTTCTTTGTGTTTTTGCTCGGATAATTTATTATTATTTTTTACATAAACATTCATCCATGTTTGAGCAAATTCATTAAAAGTCGGGATGTTTTTCTTGTTTTCTTTAACGGGCGTTATAGACTCTCCGCGAGCCAGTTTAGTACGTAGTGTTGCTTCATATGCCTTTGCTCCGGCTAAGCTGTTATCCGGGCTCGGATGCCTGTATCTTTGGTAATTGAAACGAAAATCAATCCAATATTTATTGCCTCTTTTGAGTACGCTCATATAGTTCTTTGATTGACTCTTTTCGGTTCAATTCAATATATTTTTCAACATCATCCTGTTTAAATCGCAATGAACCGCCAATTTTGTAAAATGGTATTTTTCGAGTCTCAATCAACCGATACACAGTAGCCATAGATATTGACAATTGAGATGCTAATTCTGCCGGAGTTATTAAATTGTCCGAATTTGAGTCATTTGTCATATTAATTGTTAAGGTACAATACAGGCATAGCCGTAGCTATGTGGGCTTCTGCATTGTACCATGTTTTCTATTTTTTAGCAAAGTAAAGATGTTTTTCTATTAGAACATTTTTTAACTGATTTAGTTTCTCAGTCATCCTCATTTTTTGTTCCTCAGAGCGTTCATTTTTTGAATTAATTAAATTGAAATTATTTTCCCCTTCCTTATATACTTCCTTAATATCTTCCTTACTGTCGGAATTTCCGAGCAGTTTGGCGTT
>JAPLFL010000012.1 GCA_026390695.1 Candidatus Kapaibacterium sp.
AAAATCAACCCTTCTTTCACCAATTTCTTGACCATCATAAAATATTTTCATCGTTTTTTCTCTTTCAAAACTTAACCCCTTTTTTAACATCTCAATCGCTAAAGCTCTCTGGTAAATAACTTCTTGGAATCCATTTCCAAGTATTGAATGAACTTTCATAGCACATCCGATAATTTTGTGAGTAATATCCTCAAAAAGCATTTAAACACTCCTTATTATAAACTATTATAAACTATTCCAAAAAAAATATACCCAAATTTTAAATATCTCCATTTTCCTCACAATCTAATCCTTACATCCTAAAATCCTACAAATCCTAATTCAGACATTTTCCTCCTCCAGCTCTTTCCCCATTCTGTATTTTATATCGTAGTTGATGATAAAATCAAGCTCTTCGTGGCTGAAGCCATAATGTTCGGCTAATACTTTGTCGATTTCGTCAATTATGGATTTGGATTTCTTAACATAAAATTCATCATATTCAACCTTACCCGAAGTTTGATAATTATAAACCCTTCTAACTGAATTTTTCTTCAAATCTTCATATAATGTTTTTGAAATATTATGTAATTTTTTTAAAGTGTTTTCCGTAAAAAGAATAGGGAATGAATCAATTACATCTTTATTCAAATGATAACAATCAGAAATTGAAATCCACCAAATAAAGAATAATGAGCTACTTAATAAACAAGAAACTGCATCTGGCATCTCTTTGTTATCAAAAGTTAATGGTTTAAGTTGTGTTGATGGTTTCTCTCCATCTCTGAAGCTTTTAAAATATGGTATAAAAGAATGTGCTCTTATCCAAAATATTGGTGTATTATTGTAATAAGTTAAGTATTTTAATCCATAATAATTGGAAAATTTTGATTTGATATTCAGTATATTTTCCAATATAGTATGATGTTTCATCTCAATAATTTTAGGGATTATTTTTAGGCTTTTTATTTTGTATGGTTGATAGTTTAGAAGTGAGAACAGATTATCTCTTTCTTCTGCATACCATTTAATATAATTGGTAGAAAATGTTTGAATTGACTTTGAATTTGAACCAATAAAGATAGAAAGTCTAAATCTTACACCACCAAATAATGAACTTGGATGAGTGTCTGCACTTAAATTGTTAATCCAAAGATTATTTTCCTTTTTATAGAATACTTCAACTAATTTATTCATACGGTTAGTGCTATGTCCACTTAATGGTATAATCATACTTGTTTTTGAATTTGAATTCCTTATTTTTAATGTTCTTTCCATTACAAAGGCATATAAATTCCCACAAAGAAGCGTTTCGTAATCAAATACTCTATAATTCTCAATGTCTTTATACTCCACATACGGCGGATTACCAATAATAACATCGAAACCGCCTCGTTCGGCAATAATTTCATAAAATTCCGAAAACCAATGAAATGGCTGATGTGATTCTTTCCACTTCTTATAGTCTTTCGGTTTTTCAGAACTATCAATTCCATACTGTTTGGCAAGAAATACATTTAACTTTTCATTTAACTGATTCAATCTTTCTTCAAGCTCGTGCTTTGCTCCGTGTTCTGTTGGACTGTCAGTAAGCAATTGGGCATCTTTGAACCTTGTAAATGCCATACTGACTAATTCAGCTTTTTCTTTTATATCTTTAACGATTTCTTTTTCGTCTTCAAAGACAAGTTTATGTTGATTAGCAATATCTTCTTTGATTGCTTTTTCTACGGCATCAATATTTACAAAACCAACCAATGTATTTCCGGCACGAATATTAAAATCAATATCTGGTAGCGGTTCAAGCCCTAAATTGTGTTTGCTTTGGTCTGCTTCAACCGTTCCAACCAATTTCAGGAATAATCGTAACTTTGCAATTTCCACAGCCTCATTCATTATATCTACGCCGTGTAAATTATTTAATATGATAGATTTATAGATGAAATATTCTGTATTTGGATGATTTTGATTATAAATTTCATTTAGTTCTTCACGAAAGCGGTAGAATTTAATCTTTCTTTTACCCTCGGCAGTGATTCTGTCTGATGCCTCCGCAAATTCTTTCATACATTCGATAGAAACTTTATAGAGATATTCCAGAATATTCATTGCTGCAAAGAGAAACGCACCGGAACCACAGGTAGGGTCTAATATTTTTACATTCTTAATTGCATTATAGAAATGTTTCAGAAAATCCGGGTCATCATTATAATAGATAGTATCAAAAGCAAATTGGGTAATATTCAAGTTAAACGTAATAAAATCATTAATGGTTATTATTTTGCCGTTCTTTGCTTTTTCATAAATTTCTTTATATCGTTTTCTGCGCTCAATTAACTCTCGGTATGTCTCAGTTGGCAGTGCTATTTCCGAGGGAGCCGGTTTGTTCCAAGCTTTGCGAAGATCACAAAGATAAGTTCCGGTTCCATCAACAATTTTATCTCCCAATTCAGAATTAAAACCAATTTTTATTTCATCAGGTAGGTCAGCAAACAAGTCATCATCACTGATTGAACATGGAATTGAAGAGACATTCAATTTTGGTATGCCATGCTTAACTGCATCATAAATATATGAGTCTGGGTTGATTTTTAGCATTTCAAAAGCATCATTAAATGCAGAAGCCTTGTAATTTCTTATTGTTTCATCAAATAAGAAGGGAATAATACAATTCTTTGAAATATAATCAGTAATATCCTCTTTTGTATAATAAGCACCCATTGAGGAGCGGTCATTAATATATTTTTCAAAGATATAGCCGATAACATCGGGATTAATATGATTGCCCTCTGATTTTTCTCTTGTGTCCAAGTGCCAGTGATATTCGTCGAAGAATTGAAAAATCTTTTCAAAAGCTTCATCAGGAATATCAATTTTATCATACTTGGATTCTAACTGATGAACTTCAAACAGCCCGCCATTGAGATAAGGTATATTCCCCAATAATGAAATCAGATCAGGAGTTCGTTCTGCGGCTCCAAGCCCCTGATGGAACAAAACTATTAAGAAGGATTTATAAAAAGTGTGGAATTTATCTTTGCCCTTCTTTTCTTTTACTTCTATCAGTTTGTTATTCAGATAATTTGAATCATTATCTAAAAAATGCTTCTTTTGAATGAAGTAAATGAACATCAATCTGTTAAGCATCAATGAAGAATACCAGTCTTTATCAACTTCTTCCGAAACACCTTGAATAAAATTCTGAAAAATATCATGCTCTTTTTTGAACCTTTCGTAGAATTTTTTAGTTATCTTTTCAGCATTCTGACTGAATGCTTTTTCGACGGTATCAATTACATCATAAGGCAGCAGGTTTTCTTCTATATCAATACCAAATGCAAGATTTGTGAGTTTAGAAATTATTGCATCAGGCTCTTTACCTGCATGATATTCTTCTTCAAAATATTTAGTAGGCTTATTCAGTTCTTTTTTAGGGTAAAGCCAAATTTGTTTGTTGGTATCGTAAAAAATAACGAAATGCTCAAGGTAAGTATTTTGAATCAATAAAGATATTTTTTTTCTGACCTGTCTATCGGGCACAGAATCACACAGGAATACCCTGAATCCACGTTTGTAATTATATGATTTTACTTTAAATACTTCCTCATTATCATCTTTGCTAATGCAAAAATTTAGAGGTGCAAATTTAGATTCGTAATCCCATCCTAATTCCCTGAAAATCTCTAGAAACTTATAATCTTTTATCAGCTTTTTTAATTCTTTACGATTCATTTTTAATAAACTCCATGGAACAAATTAATTGAGTAAATTGGTCTTGTTCAGAAATATTTGGCACTTGAGAAAGTGATTTGTCTTCATACAAACGGCACAGAAGATCACAAAATTCTTTGTCAGATATTGCCTCTTTCAATTTCCGGAGAATTGTATTTCGAGCATAGGAAGTAAGCGGATATTTAAACAAAGATTCATGCACTTTTTTTAGTTGGAAGCTGCTGTCATGTTTCATGTAGTTATCCAATTTATCATAAGCTCTGTGTCTCGGACTATTTTTGGGGCCAAGTTGACCGCCATGAACAATATTTTCGGTTTGTTCAATTGCTCCAATTACATTTTTTAATACATCATAATGATTATCAGTTATTTCAATAGCTTTTGTATCTAATTTGCATTCTAACTTTTTTAAGATTTCATAATGGCTTTCGGTTAAAATTTTCCCATTTTTATCAACATAAGTAAGAATATCGTTATCATTTTTAGTTCTGGTATAAACAACAATTCCGTCTTCAACATTATCCATTGCTGTATGGATGGAATTACTCAAATTTGGTATTAGTTTTTCGAGATATGGATTAGCTTCCGTAGAAATCTTCCAAATCTGATAACAATATGAAGCTAAATCAATTTCAAGGTCATTTTCTTCATTGAGAATATCCGAATTACCAGTATATAAATCTTGTATATTTGCTACATCACCTTCAAAGAATAGTTCATCATTTCCGACAAGTTCTCCTGCTTCATTTATCCTTGTATTGAGTCTTTTACGTAGATTAATAATTTTATCAATACCTTTTTCGGGAAGAAATGAATAACAATGAACTATTTCAGCTTTTTGACCGATTCTATCAACTCTTCCAGCTCTTTGAATTAACCGAATGAGTGCCCAAGGCAGATCATAATTTACAATGATATTACAATCCTGAAGATTTTGACCTTCGCTTAATACATCGGTAGTAATTAAAACTCTGACTTCTTCACTTTGATCAATCACTTTATTATTAGATTTAGGACTGAACCGACCGACAATGATTTCAGGATGTGAGTTTTGGCTTGTAATAGCTTCAAAGTTCTGAACTTTCTTGTTAGTAAAGTAGCCTTTAATATACTTAACCGTATCTGCATATTGTGTAAAAATTAATATCTTACTATCTTTATTTGTTTCAGTACAGAATTTATAGAGTTCAGCTAATTTCCTATCTTTCTCAATTTGCCAATTTTTTGATAATGAAATTATTTGGATTAATAAAACAATATCTGCTTCAAGCTGCTTCCTAAGAGCTGGTTTAAACAAACTACTTTTAATCCATTTATATTTTTTCTTATTAGAATCTAATTTTTTATATAATTCTTCTGCTTTCTTTAAATAATAATCAGGAGAAATAGAGAATGCAATATCTTTAATTTCTGACTCTTTCTTTTCTTTTTTGTCTGAATCAATCTTTTCATTATCTTCTTTTTCCTCGTCAAGAACATCTTTTTCTTCAATATCATCCAATAGTTCGATTTCGTTATTTTCTTGATTACCAAAGGGAATTAGTTTGTTATTATCAATTGAATAAATATAAAAATAATTTTTGAGAATATGCCTACTGACCGATAAAAGAAAAGAATAGCCCGAGCTTTCAAGTCTTTTGAATAAATTAGTTTTAGCAAATCCTTGAAGTCTTTTACCTGCATAAGATAATATATTAATAATTTCTCGCTCTTCTTTGGTTGCTTTTCTAATAAAATCATCAATCAGAAATGGCTGTAAACCATATCGAGGTAAATCCAGCTTACCAATATTTCCAACAACTATTTCAGAATATAATTTAGCATACTGGTCTTCAGAATCATTTTCCTTTAAACTAAATTCAACTTTATCAACTTTCCGATAAGGGAAATACATTTTACTTTTATTTTTTACTTCCAGATACGGTTTACCTGATTCATCTCTTGGACTAATGCTTTTAATAAAGCCTCTTGTTCGCCTTATTAACACATATCTCATCAAATTTTGCCAATCCTCAATAAATTCAGAATGTAGAAAGGCTTTCAAAGTATTTGGCTCACATTGATATTTTGCTCTGAATTTATCAACATTACCTAAACTTAAAATAAATTTTTCCGGTCTTACAGGTATTTCTTTATTTTCGTCAATAAACAAAGCAATTTGTGCGTATAAATCTAAATATGTTTTATTATAAGGTGTTGCTGTAAGTAATATAACTTTACTGTCGTTAAATCTAATGTATTCTTGAATTTCGCTATATCTTTGACCTTTGATATTTCGGAAGTTATGGCTTTCATCAATGATCACGAGAGGGTATCTGGGAGCTGTTTTTAATTTATGTGTTTCACCAATCGACATAACAACAGCTTTCAAATCATATTTATCTATGTGCTCTTGCCACATTGGTCCTAATTTTGGAGGGCAAATAATTAAGGTTTTAGCAAGTTCAAGTTCTTCAAAAATCTTAGCAATTGTGCATGCAGTAAGTGTTTTGCCAAGTCCGACAACATCACCAATTATAATTCCGCCTATCTTACGGATATGATGAGTAGCAATTTTTACAGCTTGTTTCTGGAAATCAAACAGAATTTCATTAAATTCTTTAGGGATTGAATATTCCGATAGTCCTGCTCTTGCTTCTCTTGATAAATGATAGATAATCTTTAAATAAATATAATACGGCTCAATTAAAGATTTAGTCCAACCATTTTCGATAACCTCAATTAACTTTTTAGAAATATCTAATGATTCGCTCCACCTATCATTAAACCATTTAACCAGTTTTTCGTTTTCATCTACTCCTTCGACATCAATATTTAATTCACCGTTCCCTTGAAGCCCAGAAAATGTTAAATTACTACTTCCTAAAAAAGAATAAGGTTTATTGTCTATTCTCCAATTGCCGTAATTAATAAACAACTTTGCATGAAGGGGGTATTTATAATATAATTTAACTTTTACCTTATTTTCCAAAAGCTGATCTTTGAGCTTAAGCAAAGTAATCTCATCCTTTTTTGTTGGCACTCCAATTGTTATTTGATTTTTAAAATCATTAACAATTTTTTCTATAATATCGGGAATGTCTTCTTGATTTATGATCAATTCATCAGTATTTGAATAAATCCCTCTTAGACATTTTGTAAGACTGTGGTTCATTCCGATTAGTAAACGACAGCAGCCTTGTTCTGTTCCATCATATTTATCAATATGGTCAGAGAGCAAGTCCCAGCCACGTAAATTAAAATAACCAATGCAAAAATCAGAATGTAAAGATTTCGCAAGAGTCTCACTGAGAGCATTTACAAGCTTCTTATCAATATTATCGTAAATTACCGGCATATAAACAAAATTTACAAAACCACAAAATTAACAAAAATTTATGACATGAGGTAAAAAATTAAAAAATTATTTTAAAACAATTTTTCAAAATGCATAGCTATGCTAATTTAAGGTATTTCCAAAAATTTCAAAACCTCAAAATTTCAGCATTTGAGTCATAGACAGACACTCTTTCTTATGACATTATTCTACTCAAAAAAAAATTTGAACTCAGCAATAGCAGCCATGAATGAAATATCAAGTAAATTTTATTTCCTTAGAAAACAGAACTACGATTTCATTGATAATATCATCGGAAATGGCTTCTAACCTATCTTTCTTCTTAATATTATTCTGATAATATTTGTTTATATCTCTTGAAATATCATTGAAAAGTAAAATTTTTAATCGCCACCATCCATTGTATAAAGATATAGCATGTATTTATTATTAACTTTGCCGAAATAAAATATATCCATTATTCCTCCTCCAAGAAATTCAAGTTTGTATAATATTTCACCATACTTGAATTCTTTGTAGGGACTTAATACATTGCCACATTCACCAATTTCTTTACCATTTATTACTATAATAAAATCTTTTTCTTTCGTTTTTGATATGTCTGACTTTACTTTTTTATTAAAAATACCATCATAGGAGCTAATAAAAGAAATTTTATCAGTGAAATAATATGTACTCATTTCATGTTCTGTTGCATCTGGTGTTTGATAATAAACCATCTCAGCTACATTATTCTTATCATTACTTTTGACAGCAGCTTGAAATGACTTCCAAAAACTAATAAATTCTGGGTCAATTGCTGTTTTCTTTTGTACCTGTGGCTTTGGCTGTGGGCTTTGACCTTTATCATTCTTGAAATTAAGACCTGCTTTGGTCAACAGATTGTCTCTTTCTTTTTGAGTCATTTTTCTGCCAACCTTGATAATATCTAATCCGGTCTTTTTTCCAATTTCTTTATCTGAAATTCCTTGTTGATGTAATTTTGCAGCTCCAAAGAAAAAGCTACCAAATTCTTCTTCTGTCAATTGGCTTCTGAGTTCGGTTTGCTTCTTTTCCGGTAATTTGCCGAATTCGTCAAGAGTGTAAGATTTCATATCTTCTGAATAGAGAGAACTGGCAATAAGCAGGATGAATAGAATAAAATAGTATTTCATAATTATACCTTATAGTTAAAAAAATGGATTGGATTTATTACAAGTTGAATGTTTTCTGGGAAGTTATTTTCATCTTTTATATAGCCAGTTAAATAAAGAAGGTTCTTCAAATCCGCATTTGGAAGTGTAATGCTTTCATATTCCGTAAAAACAATTATACAATTCAAATGACTGCCATCAATCAGGGGTTGAATCCGTTCTTCTACATGCTTTTGTTTTTCCCAGTTAGATGAAATAGGTTTCATTCCCAAAATCAGTTTATTATTAATTTTCCCTAAGTCTGATAATTTATTCATGTCATCAGCATAATAAATGTTTTCCCAAGGTTTAAATTTTATTTCAATGACTGCAATTACTTTATCCTCTGAAGCTATTATCAAATCAGGTCTTTTATGTTTACTTGGATTTGTCTTGTCTTCTTCATTGCAAATATAAATTGCCGAATTAGCCCAAACATGATAGCTTCTATTTAACCTGTTTCTAAGGAAAAAATATAATTCTGCCTGAAGCTGACTTTCATAAAATATCAGTCCTTGAGCGAAAAGTGATTTAAAATAGCCGTCAGAGCTATTTCCCCAGAATTCGATTAATAAATTTTTGATTTCATCCAATTTAAGTAAAAAATTAGTTTTTTTATGTTCTTCCATTTTTTTTCCTCCTTTTTTAGAAAAATTATTTTTATTTTTTTTGTCAAAATGAAACATTAAAAATGTTGACAGCAGCAGGATCAGAGCGAGTAAGTGTCTCATTGTAAACCTATTATAATAATAAAATTTGTTTAGAAGGGGTTTAATTTCAATTCTTTAATCTTTTCAACTAAGATACCTATATTTTTATTATTCATTCCTCGTCCTGCATTGAAAAAGGGAGTCAAAATTATTTTTTGTTCTTTGTAAATTCTAAAATCATCATTAAATCCCAAATAGAAATTATTCTCTAAATCGAAACACTGGATATAATGCTTCCATTCTGCTTTTCCGAAACAAATTATTAGTAAATTGTCATTCTCCTTTTTAAAGTTATTGATTATTTCGAATCTTTTATTTATCACTTCACTTTCAATCCAATCATAATATTCTTTCTCATTTTCAAAACCAAACCATTCGCTGTAGTTTTTTTCCCAAGAATAAATACTATGCTTACCTAAAGGATAGATATTTGATTGAATTACAGGATTACCCTTTTTAAATAATTCCGCCTTTGAAACTTGTTTATCATCGCATTTTAACCCTTCCCAAATTTTAGTCATTACGTCATAGATAGGGGAATGATAACTTTCACCCTCTTTACTTATTTGAAAATTCTCAGCTTCAGTTTTAAGGTCTTCAAGTTTTTGAAATTCTTTTCCTTCTTCAATGCCAATAAACCATATTTTTGCACTTTCTTTATCCCCATAACCTAAAAAGGTTTCGGAAAATTTCTGAAGTGTATATCTATTACTCGTTGAATCAACCATTTCTTTCCTTCATTTGTTTTGAAAATTTCATTTATTACAATATTCGATCTAATATTGAGAAACTGCGAGAGCAGTAGTATTAGAGCGAAGGACTCATTTTCAACAGTTAGTGATTTAAGAGATATAGTTTTTGCTTTATTTTACTACAATTTCGCCATTATTTTGGGTCATGTCAAATTTTTGGGGATTAAGCAAAAAGTTTAGCTAATCTAAAGAGGAAAAACTTAGTATCAATCACCCCTCTGAGATTAGCTCTAAATAGTTTTACCTTCGCGTTAAAAGATTCAGCATTTGCATTGG
>JAPLFL010000039.1 GCA_026390695.1 Candidatus Kapaibacterium sp.
GAAACACAAGGTCAATTGCGGTGTGCGTTAATAATGGTTAATGGTGAAAGGTTAATAATTAATGATGGAAGGTAGGAAATTAATACTAACTTTATTTTGCTTCTGAGGCTGTGCAAAAGCAAATGACGAGAGAAAATGTGCGTCAATGTCATTTTTAGTTAATTTAATACTCATATGGCAGCCATATAATGGTGGTCTTCATAGGGAAAGTATATAAAGTGAATTATTTAGTTAATTAAAACACCTCTTTAATAACTGAAAAATCAATAAACTTTGTATCTGATCAGTTCTCTGCGCACTCCTCTGTTAAAATATTTATTTTCCACATATTGAGAATAAACCATACCCACTTCTGGTGCTAAATAATAATCGAAAGTGAATTGGTTACGGAGCAATGTCCGGTCATCAAAATATATATATTTAGGGTCCTTTTTAAAGGCAGCATTGTCCGGTTTAATTAGTTTCCAAACATTTGTTTCCTGAATACGGAAGCTCTGGCAATTAAAATTAAATATAGAATTGTTCCAATTTACATTACCCGTTAAACGCCAAGAATAGTCAAAATTATACTGGACTAATGTATATGAAAATGGAGGGTGACCTACAAATCGCATGGTATCGGCAGTTAAAGAATCCGTCAAATTAATTGAATTTAGACCGCAAGAATAAAAATTATAATATCTGATAGAATCCATACAGACGCAGTCCATATCTGATTTTCCAAAAACATCTGTCAGTGGCTCAATATACCAATTGCCCGATAAAATCTGATTATTACTAATGCAAAAATATGATCTTATTACAGTATCCGACGATCTGAACCTGCTTATTCGATAATTTGTAATACCTTTTATGATTTTTATCTCATCAATGACGACAGAATCCGTAAAAACCGCACCAGTAGTATTGCCAGAAGAATCAATTGCTGTGCACTTATAGACCCAGTAGTTGCCGAATTTCATTGGGAAATAAACTTCAGGGTTACAGTCATTCGGCCCTAACAGTTCGCAGGAGCTAAGAATGATAATAGAGAATACGAATAAAATAAATTTTCTCTGCATGGTAAAATCCTTTTAATATTGACCAATAAACCAAAATTACAAAAAGGAATTGAATTTTCCAATTTTTTTTTTAATATCTATAACAAAACACGAATTTCTACGTATTAACGTCTCTATGAAGCGTTTTTTGTTAAATTAAAAATATGGAGTGTTTATAAATGAAAAAATCATCTGTTTTGGCGGGAGGCTTGATAACAAGCGTCATACTAATTGTCGCATTAATAATCCTGACTAATTCATCAGCTATGTTCGGCGGAGACGTGAAAATTGGTGCCGGAAGCCCCCCCGTGACTTTAAATCCTCAGATAAAAGCTATGAATGACGGTCTTGTGGCTGCAAGCAATGCCGTAAATCCAACGGTTGTTTCTATAAGTGTGGATATGGAAATAAAACAAACTCCTAATCCCCATGGTGACGAGATGAAAGAGTTTTTTAAATTTTTCGGACAGCCTTATGGTGGTGAAGCACCTGATGATCAAGGCGGCAGCCAACATTCGCAGGCAAGCGGATCAGGTGTTATTATTTCCGACGATGGTTATATTCTGACTAATAACCATGTGGTTGAACATGCGTCCGATGACGGAATTAAAGTAACTACCCTTGATAAAAAAGTGCACAAAGCCAAACTGATCGGGACCGACCCTTTGACTGATTTAGCAGTAATTAAAATTGAAGGCTCGAATTATCTGCCTGCTCATTTCGGAAATATAGAAGAAGTTAAAATCGGTGAGCTGGTAATCGCCGTTGGTAATCCATTAGGATTAAATTCAACGGTGACAATGGGAATTATCAGCGCCATCGGACGTGGCCAGTTAAATTTATCACACAACAGGGATCGATATTCGGTTGAGAATTTTATACAGACTGATGCTGCAATTAACCCCGGAAACAGTGGTGGCGGATTATTCAATCTCGAAGGCAGCCTGATTGGAATAAATACGGCAATTGCAACCCAAACCGGAACTTATATCGGCTATGGCTTTGCAATACCTGTTGATTTAGCCAAACAAGTAGCTCTTGATCTGATTCGCGATGGTAAAATAAGTCGTGGTTATATTGGTGTTGAGATTCGCACTATTGATGAAGTTGAAGCCAAAGCAGTCGGACTTGACAAAGTAGAAGGAGTCGTTGTTGGGAAGGTATTGGAAAACAGTCCGGCAGAAAAAGCAGGTTTGGAGATGGGTGATGTTATTCTTGATATTGATGGTGTTAAGGTTAAGACATCCAATGAACTCCAGAGTAAACTTGTATTCCGTAAAGTCGGAGATGAAATTAAACTAAAAGTGTGGCGCGATGGTAAGGAATTGGCAAAAACTGTCAAACTAAAAGCACGTCCTGATGACAAAACTTCAATTTCTGCTAAATCCGGGGATAATGAAAATGATGAAGATACTCCGAAAAGCAAAGATGAAGTTGTTAAATTCGATGATCTTGGTTTTACGGTTGAACCTATGAAAAAGGATTTGAAGGAAACATTGGAAATTGAATCGGGTATCGGTATCAAATCCGTAGAACGATATAGTGTTGCAGCCGAAAGAGGCTTAATACCCGGCGGAGCAATAACTAAAGTTGATAAGCAGGTGGTTACATCCTGTGAGCAATTGAAGAAATATCTGAGTACTAAAAAGGTTGGTGATGCAATCCGCATTTATGTGAAATATAAGGATAGCAGCCGAATAGTAGCAATAGAAGTGCCAGAGAAAAAGAAAAGCAAAAACTGATGATCGGTTAAAAGTTATCAAGTTATAAAGTTGTAAAGTTGAAGGTGAAATGTGCCTGAAAAGTGAACACAGGGGTATGGATATTAAAATAGTGTTTTATTTTAATTGTCTATATTGTTTTTATTAAAATCGGAGTAGATATACACTTTAACTTTGTTTTGGAAAATGCCGAAGAAGGTGGATTTAATGTTATTGTTCCGGCTCTTGATGGCTGTTTCACTCAGGGCGATACTGAAGAAGATGCTTTGGCAAATGCCCGCGAAGCTATTCAATGTTACATCGAAGGTCTTGAAAAACTAAATCAAATCTATTCAAAAAAGGAATATAAGGTATATGATCTGGAACTGGCAATATGAGTAATACACTTTCAGGCAAAGATATTGTAAAATTTTACGAAGACTTGGATTTATAGTTGACCATCAACGAGGCAGTCATATTTTTTTTGATAATATGGACAAAAACCTAACTCTAATTGTTCCGAATTATAAAGAATTGAAAAAAGGGACTTTACATAGTATTTTGAAGAAAGCTGATTTGACTGTTGAAGAAATAAAAGAGTTGATATAACCTTTTTGGGCATCTTTCAAATCAAAGCAAAAAGGTATTGGAGAGGGAAGGAGGGACGGCGGATGGAGGAAGGAATGTAATAAATAATAAATACAATTTATATACGCTTTAAGTAATTTTGTTTAATAATTATTGAGGTTGATTATGGTTGATTTTAAATCTGAAGCCCTCGCTATTATAAAAGAAATGCCCTCAGATTCAACTATTGAGGATATAATGGGTGAATTATACTTCAAAGCTCAAGTTGATGTCGGTTTGAAGCAATTAGACGAAGGTAATTCTTTATCGCATACGGAAGTAAAAGAAAGAATGTCGAAATGGATAATAAAATAAGATGGTCTGCGAAAGCGGCAGATAATCTGGAGTCCATCTTTACTTTTATTGCGCAAGACTCAGCATTTTATGCGTCCATTACAGCACAGAAAATATTCAAATTAATAGAGAATTTGTCCATTTTTCCTGAATCCGGGAGGATTGTACCAGAATTGAATAATTCCGAAATAAGCGAAATTATTTACAAAAGTTATCGAATTGTCTATAGATTAAAGAATGACATGATTGAAATAGCAGCAATAAGTCATTCAGCAAGAAAAGAGATAAATTTATAAAGTCGATAGCCCATCCAAACAAAGCAAAAAGGTATTGGAGAGGGAAGGAAGGGTTTTAAATATGGAAAGAAAGCAAAAATAAAATGCAGAATGACTTAGGTTTTACATTCTGCATTTTTTTAATTCACAGTTCAGAAAAAATATTTCAATGAAGAACTATCTTCTTACTTTATAAACATAGCTTACCATTTTTTCAATTCTTCACCAATCAGGTTTGAAAGAGTTGGTTTGCTAACTTCTACTAATTCATAAAATACTCTCGTTGATGGCTGATTGATTTTAATAAAACGAGCTAAATTAATCGGGGTTCCGATCACGACGCCATCACACTCAGTATTTGCTATTGTTTCTTCAAGGTCTTTCATCTGCTGATCTCCATAACCCATAGCCGGAAGCAATGTGCCGATATCAGGATATTTTTCAAAAGTCTCTGTGATTTTTCCAACTGTATAAGGACGCGGATCGACTAATTCAGCTGCTCCGAAACGACGTGCTGCAACAATTCCCGCACCTAAGTCCATTTCGCCGTGAGTAAGAGTCGGCCCGTCTTCGATTACTAAAACATTTTTCCCTCTGATAACCGATGGATTATCAACAGCTATCGAAGAAGCTGCAAGGATAATCTGTGCTTTAGGATTATATTCACGGATATTATCAAGAACGACTTCAATATCTTCGGGGTAAGCAGAATCTATTTTATTGACAACAACAATGTCAGCCATCCTTAAATTAACTTCGCCCGGATAATATTCAATTTCATGTCCCGGACGCAATGGATCGACCACTACGATTGATAAATCGGGTTTATAGAAAGGCATATCGTTGTTTCCGCCGTCCCATACTATAACGTCCGCTTCTTCTTCAGCCTGGCGGACAATTGCTTCATAATCCACACCTGAGTATATAACTGAACCCATTTCGATATGTGGTTCATACTCTTCCATTTCTTCGATTGTACATTTATGCTTTGTGAGGTCTGCAATTTCTGCAAAACGCTGAACCTTCATTGCTTCAAGATCACCATATGGCATTGGGTGACGAACGGAAACAACTTTTTTACCGGCTGCCATTAAAACACGAACAACCTCGCGGGTGGTCTGGCTTTTTCCGCAACCAGTACGAACAGCAGTGACTGAAATTACAGGTTTAGTGGATTTAATCATAGTTGGGTATGAACCAAGCATTGAGAATTTTGCTCCGCAAGCCATAACTCTTGAGCCAAGGTGCATTACTGTATCATAAGGCAAATCCGAATATGACAAAACACATTCGCTTACATTATGTTTGGCAATCAAACTTTCCAATTCTTTTTCTTCAAATATTGGAATTCCGTTTGGATAATTTGCACCTGCAAGAGAAGCAGGATAGCTACGACCTGCTATATCGGGAATTTGAGCTGCGGTGAAGGCAATTACTTCAGTTGTTTCACAACCACGATAATATGTGTTAAAATTATGGAAATCGCGACCGGCTGCACCGATAATAATAATTCTTCTTTTTTCTGACATTTTTGTATCTTTCTGATTAATTGTAAATATTTATATAAAATTAAATGGACTTCGTAAAACTCTTTAAATTTAAAATTGAAAAATTTTGTTCAAGTTTAAATTAACAAAGATTTATTTTTAACATTTTTATATTGCTTCTCTGTGTTTATAACAACCTTAATAAAGTTAGACTTTATAGAATGCAATAATGAAAAAGAGAAAACAGTTAAAAAAATAAAAACAAATCAGATAGGAGCGTCTGTGGTGTAATGTTTAAAATTAAATATTTTACAGGAGCGGGATTTGGGGCAATGAACAGGTGGCAGCACAGTAATGTCGGAACAATACTGTTCAAAGTCTTTTGACATTATGTTTTGCATCCAATACATATAATTACTTATTACCCATATACAAAAATAAGCAAAATTCTCGAAAAAAAATAATTTTTAATGATTTGCTGTCAGTCTGTTTCTTAAAGTAACGAGCAAATTCTCTTTGGGTATATTGAGTTCTAAATTAGCTTTTTCTGCAATTGAGATCCATCCGGTTTCCTCAGAAACAATAAGAACAAGAGCATCAATTTGTTCAACAAGTCCTAATGCAGCGCGATGGCGAGTACCAAGATTCTTGCCGTTAAATTTCGTAACGGTCGAAAGAGGTAATACGCAGCGTGCATTCATAAGCATATTATTATCTAAAACAACGGCTCCATCGTGTAGTGGCGACTTTGGATTAAAAATTGAGATGAGCAATTCAGTTGATACAGTTGCTTGAATTTTTATTCCTATTTCCGTATTCATTGTCACATTCTGTGTTCTTGCAAATACAATCAGAGCGCCGATATGCTTTTCTGATAATTCAATAGCCGCATCGGTTACCTCTTCTAACATTTCAGAGATTTTAGATTTAATAAAAATACTAAAAATCGGATTCTGGGTAAATAAAAGCAGAATTTTTCGAATTTCAGGTTGAAATAAAATGATAAAAGCTAAAAGCCAGATGGTAGATATTGTTTTTAAAATCCAGTTAAGTGATCTTAGGCTGATAGCCTCTGCGAAAAATTGCAAACCAATCAAGATAACCAATCCGACTAACACCTGAATGGCAATAGTATCTTTAAGTGCGCGGTAGAGCCAGAAAATGATTCCCGCAACTATCAGTATATCGAGAAAATCAATTAGTGTAACTGAAAAAAATCCTATTTTGAATAATTGGTTCATGATTTATTTGAATTTGTAGTTTTTTCTTTGCTTATTCTGCCGAGGTCAGCCTCACGCTCGTATGCCCTGATTATATCCGCAACTAATCTATGCCTTACAACATCTTTATTAGTAAAATAAACAAATTCAATCCCCTTAATATTTTTCAGAATGGCCTGTACATTAATTAATCCTGATTTTGATTTATCAGGCAAATCAATTTGCGTATCATCACCGGTGACAATGGCTTTGGAACCCTCTCCAAGTCGAGTGAGGAACATTTTCATCTGTGTAGTAGTTGCGTTCTGTGCCTCATCCAGAATGATAAAGCTATTATTTAAAGTCCGACCGCGCATATAAGCAAGTGGGATAACTTCGATGATTTCTTTTTCCATCAATGCTTTCATCTTGTCCGGTGGCTGCATATAATATAATGCATCCGTTAAAGGTCGCAGATAAGGGTCGATTTTCTCGCGCAAGTCACCGGGTAAGAACCCAAGCGACTCTCCAGCTTCCACAGCAGGTCGGGATAAAATAATTCTGTTAACTTCATTTCTCCTAAGTGCTGCCAGAGCCATCGCAACAGCAAGGAAGGTTTTCCCCGTTCCAGCCGGCCCGATAGAAAAGACAAGATCATTTTCAATAACTTTTTTAAAGTACTCCAACTGTTTTGGATTTCTGGCTCGAATCTGATTACGTGCGCCATAGAAAATAACGGGGTCTTTGTCGTTAGGATTAATCTCTTCGACACCTTTATTAATATCAACCAAGTCAATAACTTTTTCGATATCGCTTTGAGTAAGCTGACCGTTCTTTTTCAGCATATATGTTATTTCTTTAAAGATTGTTTCAATTATTTTAATTTCATTTGGGCTACCTTTTAAAATAATTGTATTTCCCCGAACAACAATTGAAGTCTGGAATCGATTTTCAATCAGGTGAAGATAAGAATCATTAAAACCAAGCATAGCAGCTAAGTTAGACTCATCTAATAATAGTTTTTTCTCGTGTATTTCCATTTGAGTTGAAAGTTATAAAATTAAAAGTTATAAAGTTGAAAACCAAAAATTATTGTTGAGAGTAATTCTTGTAATTCGTAATTAAAAAAAAGCCCCTCTGATAAAACACAGCAGGGGCTTCACATTTTTAAGAAATAAAAGACATCAATTATTTACCTTTTTTAGGCTGAGCATCGGTAGAAGCTTTTTTCTCTTTTGGTTCGTTAATTGCTGCTGCAGGATGTGCTGCAGGAGCAGCAGTAGCGTTTGGTGCAGGATTAGCAGCGGCATCTTCTTTGGCTTTCTTATTTCTCCAATACTTCTTTTCGGCTTTCATTTCATCAGTAGTTTTAGGACCTTTTTGAGGTAAAATCAATTCTTGTCCCGGACGAATGATATCAGGGTTGCGAATAGTCTGGGTGTTAGCTTGCCAGATTTTTGGCCACATAAACGGATCGCCTAAAATTTCAATTTTTCCGGCTATATTCCACAAACAGTCTTTGTTTTCCGACCATTTGCCAACAATATAGTTCTTTGGTTTTGAATGCTCGCGGTATAAAGTTTTAATTTCATTACCAAGATCAATTACTCTTTGAAAGAATTGTGGAAGAACAGCAATTTTATTTTGGCGCATTGTATTGAGTTCTTTCTCCATGGCTTCGACTTCAGCGCGACGATCTGATAATTCGTCATTGCTTAATCCCTTCATCTGGCGTACTTTTCCTTCAAGATTACCAAGTTGTTGAGCAAATTTATCAACATCTTCTTTAGTAGCTTTAATTAAAGTATATAAATCTTCATTACACTTTTTCAAAGCAGCAATTGTTTCATCAAGTTGCTTTTTGAGTTCAGCGTTACCATCTTTAAGAGTATTATACCTTTGTGTAAGTTCATTAACTCTTGCCTGAATGGACTGAATCCTTAAATTTGCTTCATCAAAAGTAAGCAACTCATCTGCTTTGGAATCTGGTGGCATAACTGCATCAGCGGCAAATGTAGCTGTCATTGATAAAAACATAAAAATCAATAAAAATAGAATCTTTTTCATAGTGCCTCATTTAATAAATTAGTTTAACAAATTAATTACCGAATTATTTTGGATCTTCTTGCTTTGGAGCTTCAGGTTTCCATCCAGGCCAACAATCAGGGAAAGTTGCAAGTTTGGATTTAATAAACTCGCGTTCCTCGTTACATTTGTTGTATTCGGTTTTTCTTGAGTTAAGTTCGGCTTCCAATGCAGCTTTATCCTTTTTAGCTTTGGAAATGTCGTCAGTAAGCTCAGACTCTAATTTTCTTAGTTTGTTAAGCTCAACTTTTTGCTCTTCGGTAATCATTTTGGTGCAACTGTTTAAAAATGATGCACCTGTAAATATCAACGTACTAACTGTCGCTACAGTTAAGAACTTTTTTATATCCATAAAACCTCCCGTAATGAGAATTCAAAAAATTTATATTCTTTATAATCAATGTCAAAAAACAAATTTTAAACCATCCTAATTAGCAAATTAATTAATTATTCTCTTAATTGCAAATTAATATTTTTTTAATTTCCAAATCAATAGTATTGTTTAAATAAAGAATTATCTTTATATTTGATTTTTTAATTACACTTAGGAGAATTTATGGAGTATTATTGGTGGTTCATTGCATCTTTTATTTTTGTGATTCTCGAAATCATCACTCCTGGCTTTTTTTTCTTATGGTTTGGCATCGGTGCAATCACAACCGGTTTGCTTGATTTATTAGGGTTTAATTCTTTAATTCCACAAATTATTGTTTTTGTTGTAATCTCATTGGCTCTGGTAGCTATGTCCAGAACTATTTTCAAGAATATTTTTATTAAAAAATCTCCCGGAAAAGAAATTATAACTAACGTAAATGTTTTATTAGGGAAGCAAGGAATTGTGACTACAACTATTAATAATGATAAAAGTGAGGGTAGGATACTCGTTGAAGGACAGGATTGGTCGGCGCGCTCAGCCAATAACGATATAATTGAGCAGAATATGAACGTAATAATTTTAAGATTCGAAGGAATCAAAGCAATTGTCGAGAAAATATAAATAATTTATACAATTCATTCTTTGTAATTTTTGAAAGGGTTTTTTATGGCAACACCTGGTGTGGTATTCATAGTATTTCTTATTGTTTTTGCTTTAATTATAGCAACAAGTACAATAAAAATGGTTAGTCAGGCTACAGTAAAAATTATTGAACGGCTTGGCAAATACCATAAAACTGCTGAATCGGGACTAAATATTATCGTTCCGTTTATTGATAAAGTCCGTGCTACTCTTGATTTACGAGAGCAATTAATTGATGTTCCTCCTCAATCTGTGATTACACGTGATAATGTAACTATGGAGGTTGATTGTGTAGTGTATTGGCAAGTTGTTGATCCAGTCAAAGCAGTATATGAAATTTACAATGTAATGATCGGAATTGAACAAATGACCCGCAGTTCATTACGTTCGGTTATTGGCGAACTTGACCTTGACCATACATTATCCGGCCGTGATACAATCAATGCGAAACTAAGAGGTTCATTGGATGCAGCTACGGATAAATGGGGTGTTAAAGTAATGAGGGTTGAAGTTCGAAACATAGTCCCACCCGAAGACATACGTATTACCATGGAAAAACAAATGACTGCTGAACGTAATAAACGTGCTACTATTCTAATTTCCGAAGGTGAAAAACAATCACAGATTCTTAAATCCGAGGGTCAGCAACAGGCAGCAATTATTTCAGCAGAAGGTTACAAACAATCTCAGATATTGCAGGCAGACGGACAAGCTGAAGCACGTATGAGAGTTGCTACGGCTGAGGCTCAAGCAATCCGGCTTGTTACCGGTGCTCTCAAGGAAACCGGATCTAATCCTGGAAATTATTTGATTACAATGAAATATCTTGAATCTTGGAAAGAAATGTCAAATAATGCTAATAAGTTAGTCTTTATTCCTTATGAAAGCGCTGCAATCATGGGCTCAATCGGAGGAATTAAAGAAATGATGAGTTCTTTGGAAGCAAAGTAATCTCTGACCTGAGGGCAGTGCAGATTCCTTCTAAAAAAGTATATCAATAGGGGGCTGACTTATAAGTTAGGTTTCTGAGGCTGTCTCAAAAGCCACATATTTAACAAAAATGTCATTCCTGCGAATGCAGGAATCTCCTTCCAGTCCCACTTTAGGGGAATCCTGCATGCGCAGGAATGACAGAAATGAGGCTTTTGAGACAGCCTCAGCCTTCAAGTAGGAAACGATATTACAGGATTTTATGAAATTGTAACTGCCCAACCTTCACCCCCTTTTTCAAAGGCTTTAATAAAAAAATCCCCTCACCCCAAAAAACGGGGTAGGGGGGATTTTCCAAAGAGATTCATTGCTAATATCTGATCGTAAGCTAATTAAATTATTTAGTAAACTGGCGACGAATAATATTTAAAGCGGAACCATTGTGGAACCACTCTATCTGATGTTCATTATAACTATGATTTATTAAGAATGAATCACTGCTTCCGTCTGCATGATGACAAACCAAAGTTAATGGTTTAGCCGGTGCAAATTCTGTTAATCCAATTAAATCGATTGTGTCATTTTCCTGAATTTTATTATAATCATCTTTATCAATAAATGTTAGAGCTAACATTCCTTGTTTCTTCAGATTTGTTTCGTGAATACGGGCAAATGATTTTACAAGAACTGCTCTTACTCCGAGATGACGCGGCTCCATTGCTGCATGTTCGCGGGATGATCCTTCGCCGTAATTTTCATCGCCAACAACTATGGAAGCAATATCGGCAGCCTTATAACTACGTTGTACATCAGGAACACCAGCGTATCCGCCATTAATCTGATTTTTTACTGAATTGGTTTTTTCAGTAAAGGCATTGACAGCACCTGTAAGCATATTATTGGATATATTATCTAAATGACCACGATATTTAAGCCATGGGCCTGCCATTGAGATATGATCTGTTGTACATTTCCCTTTTGCTTTGATCAGTAGCTTCATTCCGCAAATATCTTTACCATCCCAGTCAGAAAATGGGCTTAAAAGCTGTAAACGATCCGATGTAGGATTAACAACTACCTGAACACTGCTTCCATCCTCAGCTGGTGCTTGGTAGCCAGCATCTTCGACTGAATAACCGTTTGGAGGTAATTCATAACCTTTTGGTTCATCCAACATAACCTCAATGCCATCTTCATTTAATAATTTATCTGTCAAAGGATTGAAAGTCATACTACCACTGATTGCAAACGCTGTCACCATCTCCGGTGAAGCAACGAAGCTGAACGTATTCGGATTTCCATCAGCTCGTTTTGCAAAATTTCTGTTAAATGAATTAATAATAGAATTACGTTCTTGTTTCTCGGCTCCCTCTCTTGCCCATTGACCAATACATGGCCCACAGGCATTTGCCATAACAACTCCGCCAATTTTATTAAAAATGTCGATCAGACCATCTTTTTCAATTGTATAGCGTACTTGCTCGGAACCGGGAGTAATGATAAATTGAGCTTTAGCCTTTAATTTTTTTTCTTCAGCTTGTTTGGCAAGTGAAGCTGCACGGGAAATATCCTCATAAGAAGAATTTGTGCAGGAGCCAATTAATCCTACTTCGAGTTTTTCAGGATAATTATTTTCTTTCACTGCACTTGCAAGTTTAGAAAGCGGCCATGCCAGATCCGGTGAGAAAGGGCCATTAATATGTGGTTCTAATGTATTTAAATCAATTTCAATAACCTGATGGAAATATTTTTCAGGTTCAGCATAAACTTCCATGTCACTAACTAAGTATGGTGCTATATTTTTAGCCATTTCTCCAATTTCTTTGCGACCAGTGGCTGATAAATATTCATACATCTTTTCATCATAGCCAAATACTGATGTTGTTGCTCCGATTTCGGCTCCCATATTGCATATAGTGCCTTTTCCGGTGCATGAAATAGAATTAGCTCCTTCACCGAAATATTCAACAATACATCCTGTTCCACCTTTAACAGTAAGGATACCTGCGACTTTAAGAATAACATCTTTAGCAGAAGTCCAGCCGCTGAGTTTACCGGTTAATTTAATACCTATTAACTTAGGGAATTTTAATTCCCAAGCCATACCAGCCATCACGTCAACCGCATCTGCACCGCCTACTCCGATAGCGATCATTCCTAATCCACCGGCATTTACTGTATGTGAGTCTGTACCAATCATCATGCCACCAGGGAATGCGTAATTTTCTAATATTACCTGATGAATAATTCCCGCACCCGGCTTCCAGAAGCCAATTCCGTATTTATTTGAAACGGAAGAAAGAAAATCATAAACTTCTTTGTTAATATCAAGAGCTTTTTCTAAGTCAGATCCAGCGCCAGCTTTTGCTTGAATTAAGTGATCGCAGTGAACAGTTGACGGTACTGCAACCTTTGGTCTTCCAGCAGACATAAACTGAAGCAAAGCCATCTGAGCGGTTGCATCCTGCATAGCAACTCTATCGGGTGCAAAATTTACATAATCAACACCATGTTTAAAATTTTGTAATTCTTTCTCATCCCAAAGATGGGCATAAAGAATTTTTTCTGCTAATGTAAGAGGCCTTGTAAGATGTGCTTTGGCAGCATCAACTTTTGTCGCGAAGCTTTCATAGCGCTTCTTGAGCATATCAAAATCGAAAATCATATTAATCCCGAAATGTGTTTAAACAAATTCATAATAACATCAATTACAAAATTATCAAATTATTTGTTTATGGACTTTATTATTAAAATTTAAATTATTAACTTTGAATCAGTTCTTTGCAAGTTCCGGGAATCAGGTGCAATACCTGAGCGGTTACGCCGCTGTAACGGAGTACTCATGTTTCAAATTCATTATTAAGAATGGCCACTGTCACTATTTATGGGATGGGAAGGCGAAACACAGAGGATGATACCGAAGTCAGAAGACCGACCTGCAATGCTCATTGGAATGTCAGATATTTAGTGTGTCTGGCTGTACATTCGCGTAAACGAATGCTTTGAGGGAAACGAAGAATCCGCAATCACTCTTTCTTTTGAATCCCTCATTTTATTTATCGTTGCGACTTTATTTGGTCTCAACTTTTTATCAAAATATTTCTATTTTTTAGAGGAGATTCTTATGAAGCAGTTCCTACTGATCATTTCACTTATTTTAATTTCAATTTCAAACTCACTTTCCGTTAATTGGCAGGATAGAAAAATGTTTAATGTTGGAAAGGAGCCGTCAGCGGTCTTTGTGGATAATGGAGGGAAGTTTGCTAATCCTATCGTTTACATTATCTGCTCAGGTTATGATATGAATTTTAATGATACATTAGATGTAAAAGATGGCGATGAGACGCCTTCTATCTGGGCTTTGCAGTTAAAATATCTTTCTCAATATACTGAACCAAACGTATTTAAAGTATGTGATTTGCCTTTCGGTTCAATCGGCAGGCTTGGTGGACCTATGCGAGTGGGTTATACCCCTGTTGATGCGGATAGTAGTACATTTACAAGTTACTTATATTTGCCTCAAAATGGCAAGATCAGCCGCTACACTTTAGTTAATGGTAAAATGACATTAAAAGAAGATTTGCTAAATTTCAAAGCTGATGCGGTTTCTGTTATAAATAATAATTTATTACTGAGCGTAAATAGCCCCAGCAGCAGAATATTTATATATGATATGCTTAATAAAATATTTTTGGATTCGATTACAACACCCAAGAATGTGATGCAAACTTATTCTAATCATATTGATTATATTTTTGCGGTATGCGAGGGTAATTTCGGAAAGAATGATGGGAAGCTACTCTTCATAGATTTAAATATGAAAAAGGATACAAGTCTAAATGCAGGAGACACACCAAATTATTTAAGTACAATGCAGGAAAATGATAATGAAGCTTGCTTAATATCTAATGGTTCGCACGAAATGAGACTAATTGGTAAAAATATTGAACTTGTTAAACTTCCGACATCAGGTTACAGCGGGCCACGCGAATGTGCTTATGATGGGCAATCATGGCTCGTTACCGCTTATGATGGCAAAGTATATTCTTATGATACTACTGCAAAAAAATTTACTACTTTAGATTCATTAAACGAAATGCTTGAATCAATCAGAGTGTATGCACCTTTGAAGGGAAATCCTGCAAGTTGGATGTTCGTTACAGCAGCTCTCAATATGGATTATTCGCCTTCAAACCATTTGTATGTTTATGATAACGGATACCAGGCTGTGGATGAGCCTTCTGCTGATATTGGAATAAATATGTTTCCAAATCCAACGAATAATATTATCAATATTAAAATACTTGAAAGCAGCAATAGTAAAGCTTATAGTGTGGAATTGTTATCCTATCTTGGAAATTCAATCAAAATAATGTCAAATATTTATTCATCTGAAATTTCACTGAACATTGAAGAGCTTGCCTCAGGTATATATTTTATAAAATATACCAGTACTAACAAGACAGTGCTATTGCCAATTGTAAAGCAGTGATGTTTCAGTATGTAGATATTTTTATCAAAAATAAAAACGGTACATAACTGATGGAAAGCGCTCCAGTCATGGTTGTACTAAAATATTAGATAAGTCCAAAATGAACATTATAATAATTAATTTATTTCTTATCAGTTTCTTTCTGTCATCAGCCGTAATTCGGGCAGAAGATACTCTTGTAACCCGCGGACAGGAGCTGATTATCAATTCTAATAGACTTGATCTTTTAAATAAAGCACAACTTGTTCCAAAAACAATTATTCGAATCAAAGAAGAAAAAATTAATTTAATTTCGTTCGATGAGATTCTGAGCGGTATTTCAGGACTTACAGTAAAAAATTATGGTGGAGCCGGAGGATTGAAAACAATTTCTATTCGTGGGACTAATTCACAACAGACAGCAATTTCCATTGAAGGTTTTCAGTTGAATGCAGCTCACAGTGGGTCATTTGATCTTACTAATATACCTTTGAATTTTCTTAGTGAGGCAGTTATTATTCATGGTGGTATTTCTGCGTTATATGGCGGTGGATCTATAGGTGGAGCTATAAATTTGAAATTGATAGAAAAACAAGATTCTGTAAATTTCCATTCTCAGATTTTAATAGGATCATTTGGAGAGTTTAAGTTGGCTGCCATAGCGAATTGTAATATTAATAAAACCAATTATGGAATCATTTCTGCATCAGTTTATCGATCTAAAGGTAATTATCCTGTTGAATACAATAATTACTCGATTAATAGTCAGATACGCCGCACTAATTGCGATATAACAGATATTAACCTCTTAACAAAATGGATTTTTATCGGTGATAGATATAAATTGAGTCCGTTTGTGATTTTACAGGGATCGGAGCGAGGTTGCCCTGGGCCTGTTATTCAAAATAATCCCTTAGACTCAACATCTCGATTATTTGGGAGAGAGATGATTTCAGGCATAAAATATGAAAAAATAGTATCTGAACCTTCTTATTATACAATCTCTGGAATGTGGCACTCATCCTACTTAAAATATGAAAGTAAATTTGTAGATTCAATATCCGAATATAATACAAATGATTTTCAAGTTAATACAAATTATTTCTATAACTCAGAAAGAATATTTTTAAACTTATGTGCAGATGCACGTTTAACGGCTATGAATTCAAATAAAATAATTTTATATAATAGTTACGTTATAAGAAAATCTGCTGCTGTTCTTGGATTTATTCGATATTCGGAAAATAATAATTCGGAATCAATGAACTGGAGTACAGAGGCAGCCATCAGGCAAGAATATATTCCTGATTATGGATATTCAATATCCCCTTTTATAGGCATTGGTACTAATTATAGTAAAATATTAAATATATTTTTGTCATGGTCATATAATTTTCGACCACCAAGTTTTAATGAGTTGTATTATTTGAATTTTGGTACAAAAAACCTTCAACCTGAGCGCTCCAACTCATTTAATCTAACATTTAAAATAAATAACAGATATGCTGATGTATCTTTATCACCTTTTTTAATTCTAACAAAAAATCAAATTATATCTGTTCCGAAAAGTCCTGTCGCTTGGAGTGCTCAAAATATAGGTCAGGTGCTGACACGTGGCTTTGAGTATGATATGAAACTGAAATTACCACCTTATTTTGTTTTGATTTTTAATTATACATATCAAATTGCGAGTGACCAAAGTCCTGAATCAGCCTATAAAGGCAAAGATATAGTATATATTCCACGTGAATCTGCGGGGTTTGAACTTAAAATAGGCTATTTAAGTTTAACTGCTGATTTGAACATCCAAAGATTAAGCTATAGGTATAGCTACCCTGATAATGACTATTCATCCATGCTCCCTGCATATTTTCAGACTAATTTAAGTTTAAAAAAGAATTTTAATTTTTACTATCAGAACATCGGAATAGTGCTGCAATGCAATAATTTATCGAATGAAAATTATGACATTGTCAGAAATTATCCTATGCCAGGTCGGAGCTTCAGATTTATTATTAACTATAATTAAAAATGAAATTAATTTACATATATATATTCTATCTAATAGCTGTAGCTCCCAATAATCACATATACGCACAAACAGGGACAATAGATACAGTATTTAGCTTTGTTCCTGGGAAAGGGCAAAATGCAGGACAGGACTCAGCTCATTATCCAATGAATATATTTGGGCCACCAGATACATTAGCAGGATATTTAGTTCAATCATCCTCTCCTGATCAAGTTTTAAGCATTGGATTAGGAGGAGAAATTATCGTTGGTTTCAAAGGTTTCTTTGTTGAAGATAAACCTGGAGATGATTTTACAATATTTGAAAATGCTTTTTTTAATCCGGTAACCAAAAAAATCTTTGCCGAGCCAGCAAAAGTAGCCGTCAGTCAGGATGGCATAAAATATTATGAATTTCCTTTCGATAGTTTAACATTAGTAGGGTGTGCTGGATTAACTCCTACGATAGGTAATAAGAATCCTTTTGATCCGAATGAGAGCGGAGGAGATAAATTTGATTTAGCCAACTTAGGATTAAAGTACATTAAATTTATTAAAATTACTGATATATGTCAGATGGTGCTTAAGAATAAGAATCATCCTTACTATGACCCAATTATTAGTGGCTTTGATCTTGATGCAGTTGTTGGCTTACATTTAATTTCAAAAATCCCATTAGATGTAAACGATGGAATAGGTATAGATCTGGTCGATTTTTTAAGAGATGGTGATTGTATATCAATTTTTTCTCAGCACGATAATTTTAAAATATATTTATATAATTACATAGGCGAGTGCTTGTTAAGGCGCTCAGAATGCACTTATGAGAAAATATATCTTAATAATTATAATTACAATATATTTTTTATAAGAATAGAAACAGAAAATAATAATGAATTTATCAAAATATATAAATAACCTTCTGCTGTGGCTAATTATCAGCATCTGTTTCTGCTTTTTTTATGGATGCGTAAAGGATCCATCACAATCAATAATTCCTAACAATATCTCTGAAAAGGTGCATGGTATCTATGTTTTGTGCGAAGGAACCATGGGGTATAATAATTCGACTTTATCCAAATTAGATTTAGACACATTGCTTATTTATAATGATTATTTCTTCTTGCAGAATAGGGGAATAAAATTGGGTGATATCGCAAATGATATAGAAATTATCGGTGATACGGCAATAGTAGCTGTTTCAGGGTCCAAAACTATTCTATCTTTTAATGTTAAAACCGGAAAAATAATCAAATATTTGAATTTAACGGGGAACCGCTATCCCCGAAAAATATGCATCACAAGCGATTCTACGGCATATTTTACAGATTTGTATGCTAATTGCATTTGTAAAATTAACATTAAGGATTTAACGATAATACACGATAATATAACTGTAGGACCTGCTCCAGAAGGCATAACATTTTGTAATGGGTTTTTGTTTGTAGCAAATTCAGGCTATGGTGACTATTTTGCTAATAAACCGAAAGCTGGCACTATCAGCGTAATTGATGAAAAAATGAATATGGAAATTGCGAATTTACCCTGTGGGCCAGATGTTATCCAAGTGATTTCAGATAAAAAAAAGAATCTCATTTATGCCGCTTATTCGAACCTGCCATCAAAGCCTGACTCATTGGGAGGTTTAGTCATTTATGATGCTGTTTCATTTAAAGAAATTAAAAGATGGAGATGTAAAATATGGCAACTTACAGAAATTGCAAAACTTGGAGATTCCATTTTGTTCTTGAATGAAGAAGGATTGGGAGCCATTGATACAAAAAATAATTCTTCAACTCCTCAAATAATAATTAAAAATAATAAACCAAAAGAGCTGTGGTACACTGTTTCGGTAAATCCTAATAATAATGATGTATGGATAGGGAACGCAAAAGATTTTCAGTCAAATGGGGAATTAATACAATTCAAATATGGCTTGTATTCATCAGCAACAGCTAATTACAAAGTTGGAGTAAATCCAGGTGCTATTATTTTTTATTGATTTTCTAATATATTAATATTTATCTTTGTAATTAAAAACTTGCAAAGTAGAGTCAAACACAATGACCGAAAATTACCAGGAAAGGTTGCTGAACCTGTTAAATCAGCATTTTGGTTTCAATGAATTTCGTAACGGACAAGATGATGTAATTTATTCTATTCTTAATGGAAATAACACTCTGACAGTAATGCCGACTGGTGGTGGTAAGTCATTATGTTATCAACTCCCCGCTATAATATATGAAGGTTTGACTCTGGTTATATCCCCACTAATTGCATTAATGAAGGATCAGGTTGATGCTCTTGTAAAAGTTGGCATTCCTGCTACCTTTATCAATAGCTCACTGAATTATTCGGAATCTGAATACAGAATTCGTAATATTATTGAAGGGAATTATAAAATTGCATATATAGCTCCTGAGAGGCTTGAGGTGCAGAGTTTTCTTGATAAATTGAGTATGATGAATATTTCTTTTTTAGCTATAGATGAAGCTCATTGTATTTCAGAGTGGGGGCATGATTTCAGGCCATCATATTTGAAAATTCCAAAAATATTCAATCATATAAATAATGTACCCGTTGCAGCTTTCACAGCTACTGCAACACCCGAAGTGCAAAAAGATATTGTTAAAATATTAAATCTTGATAAGGTTGAAAAATTTATTAGAGGTTTTGATCGTCCAAATCTAACATATATTACTGAGGAAGTGAAAGATAAAGCCATAAGACTGCGTCAATTGTGCAAAGAAGTTAAAAAAGGCTCTGTTATCGTATATTGCGGAACAAGAAAAAGAGTTGAAATGTATGCTGAGGACCTTCGTAATACAGGATTAGATATAGAAATTTATCATGCAGGCTTAGATATTTCAATAAGAAAAATTACTCAAGAGCGCTTTAAGAGTGGTGAAAAGAGGATTATTATAGCAACTAATGCGTTTGGAATGGGTATTGACAAACATGATGTCAGAAAAGTTATTCACGTCGATATTCCACAAACAATTGAATCATATTATCAGGAAGCAGGTCGAGCAGGGCGTGATGGAGAGGCAGCCGAGTGCATACTGCTATATCAAAAAGGTGATAGTAAATTACAGGAATATTTTATTGAAAATAATCATCCTGAAAGAAAGGATATTGAGGCTGTATATGATACTTTATATGATATTAATCAGATTAGTATTGGCCAGAGGTCGCATTCTCCGATTTATGTTGATAATTTGCAAATTGCAAATACTGCCGGAGTAACCTCAATCAAAGCATCTGCGGCTATTAGTTTACTTGAGAGAACAGGGATTATAAAAAAATATTCGGGTTATACTAATGCTCGTATTCAGATTACCGCTACCAGAGATCAATTACAAGATTATTTCGAATCCACTTCTGAAAAAAATCGGCAAGTGCTCGAAGCCATTTTCCGCAGCATCGCATCAGAAGCCTTCTACAATGAATGTGACCTTGACATTAATTATCTATCAAACAAATATGATATTCCTTACGATGATATTAATGAAGCTCTTGAATCTATTCAAAACTCCAGATTAGTGGAATATGTTCCTTCCGGTGCCGCAGGTGGTATTGTTCTTATGAAAGACCGTCTTACGATTAAGAGTATTCCTGTTGATTATAAACAAATTGATGATAGACGGAAGCGTGCTTATAAAAAACTTGGCCAAGTAATACATTATGCTGAAACTTCGCAATGCAAGCGGAATTACATACTCCATTACTTTTCAGAATCTGATATAACAGGTAATTGCGGAAATTGCTCAGGCTGTAAATCACATAAAAATAGAATATCTGCTAAACCAGCACCCACACAGGAATTATTGCTAAAAATAATCGAAGTTGTTGCAACTTTAAATGAACGTTTTGGTAAAACACTTCTTATTGATTTTATAAAAGGAATATTAAGTCCTCGAATTTTAAGTTATCGATTAAATAAATTAAAATTATTCGGATGCGGAAAATCAGCCAGCAAAGCAGAAATAGATGAATTGATCGAAAATGCAGTATTTGATAAATTATTATCTAAATCAGATGTATATGCCACAATCGGGATCAGCAGTACAGCAAAAGCCTTACTTAAAGATGTTCCCGAAGAAATATTATTAGAATCAAAACGAAAACCTGATAAAGAGTTGCTTGCTAAATTAAAAAGTTTGAGATATGACATTGCAAGCCATAAACAAATATCAGAAAGAGCAATTGCAAGCGACATTGCATTAAGAAGTTTAGCCGCTGTGAAGCCTCTTAGTAAATCTGATCTGCAAACAATTCCTGGTATAGGACAAGCTTTTGCTGAAAATTTTGGTAATCAGTTTTTAACTTTAATTAAGAATGAAACCAAAATTGATTCTCAGGAAAATAAGGAGATTGAGAATTTACCATTAGAAGTAATCAGGGCAGTAGAGCTTTTTCAGTCAGGGATGAATATTGATGAAATTTCAAATAAAATGAATGATTCTTCGGGTAATATTGCACGATACTTGCAAATGGCTGCTGAAAATGGAGCTATGCTGAATATAAGCCATCTTGCAAGTAAGGATATGACATCTCAAATAAATGAAATTATTAGAAAGAATAAAACAATTTCGCTTCAGACAGTAAGAGCAAAAATTGGATCGGATATCGATTATGCAGCATTGAGAGTTGTTGTGGCTGTCTTAAGAACTAAAAATCGAGTTTAAATCCAATATTTTTATTGCCAATAAATTGCTTCTCAGGTACTTTTGTAAATTGAATCTTTAACTTATTTAGCAGATAAATAATAAAAACTTTGCTTCAGTTGCCGAATTTGGCATATTTTTTTCATACCTTTATTGACTATATTTGAAAAACGATTTGATATGAAATTATTTCATGAAATAATAAGGAAAAAAGCGAAGCCGAGAACCTACTTTGATGAGTTGGCTCAACTTGGATTATTAGATGAATATTTGAAGAAATTTCTAAAGGATGATTATAAATCTGACGAAATATTCAAAGATGAAATATTTGAAACATTAATTCTTAATTCGCGTGAGGTAGTGCCGGAAATCGAAATTTTCTTTTTAGAACAATTATGTAAAACATTAAGTTACTTTTTGGAATATACAAAGCAATGGAGGATTCAAGAGCCATAAGTCCTGAGATCAAGGGTTTGTTTAATAAAGTACGTGAACAAGCTCATGAATTCACTCAAGCATTCGAATTGTTAGCTCAGGAGAAGCGGAAATTCGAAATGCATACTCTGTTCTTCCTTGATTCAGCGCGATCATTGAGAACTGAAGTTGAAACAGATATTGATATTCTTAAAAAAGATGTTCTTAATATTGTCCATGATATTGAACGCAAAACTGAAAAAACAATAAAAATTTATAGTGATCTATCGACGATCATAAGTTTAAAGGATGAATTAATTAAACTTCATGATGTATTAAAAGTTACTAAAAATGAGATTTTGGCTTTTTCAGAGGAAATTAAACTTCAGAATGAAATTGATTTTGAGACTGCAATTAGTGCATTTAAAACCAAATTTGACAAGGATATTGAAGATTTAGCATATAAAATTGAGATCAGATTATCCATGAAGATTAAAAATTTTGAATCTGCAATTTTTGCTACGGAACAAAAGCTGATTGATTTGGAAGAGCGTCAATTGCGACAAAGCAGAGATTTTAATAAAGACCTTGAAACGGTACGTACTAACATAGCAAAGGTCAAGTATGATAAAAAAGATCCTATTGTAAATAGTGAAACTCCGCTTGCTAATAATTTTGATCTTGGTCAAATGCAGCATAGAATCAATAAAGTTGATGAATCATTCAGGGTTTTTGCTCAATCACTTAATAAATTTGAGCCTGAAAATTATCTTGAAAAATATAAAATTGAAAATGAATTCAAGAGTTTAAAGAAAAAACTTGTTGATTCCGAAGCAAATATTATAAAAGCTGCCTCAAAAATCCAATCTTCTTTTATTATTGCTGGTATTTCGATTGCTGTTGCAATTCTGGCTATCATTCTTGCTCTTACCAAGTGAGTTTGTAAAGTTTATAAAGTTTGTTGCTAAGAACCCTTCTTAATTAAGTAAAAGCTAATATATGATATTATTGAACAAACTAATAAATACATCAGCCACGGCGGAAATAGCGGAAAATATTTTCCTGATTGTGGCAGGGTAAACGAGACTTGATTACCATAACTTGTACCTATACTATTTGTTGCAAACGCTTTTACATAATATATTGATGCGCTATTTAATCCTGTAATTGGTACTGAGTATGATCCCGCCCCTGTGCCACTCGAAAGAGTTAGCGAGCCGGGTGTAATATCAGGATTTGGGGATGCTCCGAACACAATTCCGCGATTTGTTACTAAAGAACCACCGAAAAAAGTTACATTGCCTCCTCCGCTGGCTGTAGTGCTTGTGATATTAGTAACTACACTTGTAGTAACAGTTGGTAGGTAAGCACCTATTCTGCCATCTGACAATACATTCTGAACAAAAACATCATAACGTCCACTTAAATTATTAAGAAAAGTAATAACGGCTCCACTGGATCCATCACTTACAATATTTATATTCGGTATATTAAGTGATCCGATTGATTCTGAATTAATTTGTTCCAAAGCTCCATTTGCTATTGTAACGCCATTCGCAATCCATTGAATAAGCCCTGAAGAATTAATTTTTTGAGCATATATATCGGAGTTCCCGCTTCTGCTATCCTGCCAAGTTATAATTGCACCACCATTGCCATCTGTACATATTTCAGGGAATTCACCACCACCAAGTCCAGAGCTTACTGTCAATCCTCCTGACCCCCATTGAGCCACTCCTGCTGAATTTAAAAGCTGTGCTTTTATACCACCATCAGTCCACGTTATAATTGCACCTCCATTTCCATCTGATAACATCCAAGTATCCGTTCGAGAAACCGGTTGTCCGACAAGAATACCGTTTAAAGTCCATTGTGCTACACCCGAAGCATTCACTCTTTGAGCATAAACATCTGTGGCCGGACAACATCGACCTGCTCTCTGGTCTCTCCATGTAATAAACGCACCACCGGATCCATCACTTACTATATTTGAATATCCTGAATATCCTCCACCGGTGATATTACATATTGATATTCCGTTGGCAATCCACTGGCAAACTCCTGCAGAATTTATTCTTTGGGCATAAATATCCATGCCAGTTCCGCTTCTACCATCATCCCAAACAATTATAGCTCCACCAAAATCATCTTTTATCAGATGAGGATTTGCTTGATGAAATGGCAGAACCGCTATACCAACTCCATCTGTTGTCCATTGACATACTCCAGTTGAATTTACTCTTTGAGCAAAAATATCATAATTACTGTTTCTTATATCAGTCCAGGCAATTATAACCCCATTAGAACCGTCCGTTTCAAGTTGGATATTTTGAGGACTAATTGAACTTGTTGCGACAGCAACACCAAATGCTCCCCATTGCTTAACACCGGAAGAGTTTATTCTTTGAGCATATACAAAATGTACTTGGTCTGCCCATGATAAAATAGCACCTCCATTACCGTCACTTATTATATTACTAACATTTCCTCTTCCTGTACATACTAAAATTCCTCCGCTTGTCCACTGAGCAACTCCATTTGCATTAAATTTTTGTACATAAACATCTCCACCAGCATTACCGTCACCAAAACTAATAAAATATCCACCATTGCCATCACTAATTATTTTATCAAAATACAAATCAGTACCGTAAGCAGCAACAAAGGTATTAACAGCCGGATTAGTGCTCCACTGGCTAAAAATGGAATTAGAACAAAGTAAAACACCAAATAATATGGAAATTACTTTATTCACTTTTTTGTTTTTTTATTTTATACATTCCTTCAGTTTCTTCAATCTAACCTATAATAATTTATTAATTTATATTATAAATCCAGATTCAATAAATATGCCATTATAGAATAGATTCTTAATTTACAATTAATACTGATGTGTTCTTTATTATAGAATAAATAATCTTGTTGAGGCTTCTCATTAGCATAGTTTCTGTCATTGATGCCAGTGCAGGAATCTCATGATGTGGCACCGGAAGGGGATTTCTGCATTTGAGCTTGTGTCAAAACCAACAATATCCTTGGATTGTCATCCTGAGCGATGCGAAGGATCTCTCTTACAGCCACTTTCGGAAAGATCATTCACTTCGTTCCTAATAACATCTTTGGACAAACCCCCTAAGAAACTGTCTCAAAAGACTCATATTTAACAAAAATGTCATTCCTGCGTATGCAGGAATCTCCTTCCAGTGCCACTTTATGGGATTCCTGCATTCGCAGGAATGACAGAAATGAGGCTTTTGAGACGGCCTCAACAAAAACTCAGGTTCTTATCCCCCTTTTTCAAAGGGGGTTAGGGGGGTTAAATTATCTTGTCATTTTCACCCCTTTAAATGAGTAGCGTTTATAATAGCCTCAGGATGATATTACGCAAATTTCTCCGTTTTCATACAGTTTCATTCGCAGGAATTACAATTTTGGTTAATATTTTACTTTTAAGACAGCAGTTGAATTACAATTCTTTGTACCAAATAAAATAATTGAAGTAATTAACGTCTTTAATCTTTTTTAAGGTTGTAGTTTAATTATATACTCTTAATTATGTAATGACATAAATAAAAATTAACCAATAACTATATAAACTTTCAACTTTGAACTCAAGAATTGAAATTGAATGCTGAAATCAATTAACCATATCGGGATTGCAGTTAAAAACGCTGAAGAAAGCCTGAAAACATTTTTGGATATTTTCCAGTTTAGCCAATATCATAGAGAAATTGTGGAATCCCAAAAAGTTGAAGTCATTTCCTTTAAAGTTGGTGATGTACTTATTGAGCTTACCGCACCGACGGACGAAAGCTCAACTATAGCTAAATTTATCGAAAAAAGAGGCGAAGGGATTCATCACATTGCATTTGAGACCGGATCAATTAATAACGAATTAGAAAGACTTAGTGCTTTGGGGTTAAATTTGATTAATCCTGTGGCTGTTCCCGGAGCCCATGAAATGCTGATTTCTTTTCTGCATCCTAAATCCACTAATGGTGTATTAATGGAAATATGCCAGAAGAATCATGAATTTCAGGAAGAATAAATTGAAATAATGTACATTTAAATAGTCCGGTCAATTATAATAACTGACCGGACTAAATAAAAATTATTAATACTGTTTTTCCGGTACTAACTCCCAAAAATCCATCGGCATCATTACCAGTGGTTTCATAGAATTTTCTGTTACGAATTTAAAGGTAGATAAAACTCTATCTTCGGCTTTTACACTCGAACCTGTGAATTTGGAGAGAAGTTCGCTCATGTTTATACTCGTTTGTATTGGCATTTCAATTATTTTAACATTCTCCTCTTTATCAATATGAGCAAGTTCTTTTGCAAGGGAAATTGCTTTGTCCAATCCACCAAATTCATCAATCAGTCCGATTTTCTTTGCTTCCAGACCGCTCCATACACGACCTTGTGCTAATTGCCCGATACTGTCTGATTTCATATTTCGTCCCGTAGCAACCCTGTCAACAAAGTCCTGATACATTGATTTTATGCTTGATTCCATCTGACCGCGTTCATCAGTAGTGAGCGGCCGGTCAGGCAGCCCCATACCAATAAATGGAAGAGTAAACGGCCAGGCTAAATCGGAATATTTACCGGTTTTGAGTACAGTTGTCGTAATTCCGAGTTTTTCCTTTAATCCTTTATCATACGGAAAGAGGCTGATAACTCCAATTGATCCTGTAATCGTAAGCGGAGCAGCTAAAATTTTCGTAGCGTTCATTGAAAGCCAATAACCGCCGGAAGCTGCAACCCAGCCTTGTGAAACTATGATTGGTTTTTTGTCTTTATATTCTTTAATTACTGCGGCTATATAGTCCGAAGCCATTGCATCACCGCCAGGGGAGTCAACTCTCAGTACAATTGCTTTAATTGACTTATCAGTTGCAGCAGCTTTGACATGATTTACCAATTCACGTGCTTTAATACCTGTTTCCATTGCACATTCTCCTACAGCGTAGATTACTGCAATTTTTTCAGGTTCCGACCAAAACAAATCGGATTTTTCATCTTTCATCATTGATACCATAGCTCCGGTTATAGCAGTATAGCCCTTATTCTTTTCAATTTTCTTTATTATTTCATCAATATTTTCCCATCGTCCGGTTGTGTCAACTAATTTTTTCTCTATACATTCTTTGGCCATATAGAATATTTTTTGATTTACTAAGCTATCAAACTGTGCTTCGGTCATACTTTTTGCTTTGCAAATATCATTACGGGTAATTGAATACCAGTCATCAATCAGCTTTTGAAGCTGTTCACGGTCACCATCACTCATTTTATCGCGTGCCAAGGTTTCGACTGCCGATTTGAATTTAAAAAAGCGAAGTTCATCAATTCCAACCCCAACTTTGTCAAATAAATTTTTATAATAACTTTTACCTGCACGATAGCCTTCAAAGCTGATAGAACCCAATGGATCCAAAATTATTTTATCTGCAATTGAAATAAAGTGGTATTCATCAAGACTGGCATTATCTGCAAACATATAAATCTTTTTCCCGGCTGCTTTCAGTTCAAGAAGTTTTTCACGTAATTCCCAGAGCATTTCCCGATTTATACTCATACCACAAATATTAATGGTGATGGCTTTGACTGCTTCTTCCTTTTTCAAATCTTCCAACATTTCAAGCATATCCATCAATGTTTCTGAATTATCGAAAAATATAGATTTTTGATATTTCATTGGCTTGTTTAGCCATATTTTTACATTTTCTCTTTCCTCGGTTAAACCAATCAAGGATTTGAGGAATGTTCGGTCATAATTTCCAACACGGACTGAATAAGAATTATAGTCAAATACTCCAGCAGAAGATAAATTTGTATGAGTCGATACTCCAATAAATCCCAAACTCAAATCAACTCCTATTGATATTTTTTTAGTATCGAAATAACGTCCGTTTAATCTCACTCCGTCGATTGGTTCGAAAGATATGCCAGCACTCCAGTTCAGGCTTTTAAACTTATCGTTGAAGGCTGCCATATCTGCAAATAATGTTAATGGATAATTTTTTATTGGACGAACAGATAAATCCGCAATATATTCATGATCGTCATTATCTAATGAAGTTGTACCATGCAACCCAAATGACAGATATGAATTCGGTCGGTATAAAAATCCAAGATTAAATAAGCTTGATGAGCGTTTAAAGAAAGCTCTGTCACCGGTTGTCCAGCCATAAGCAATTCCCATTGCAAAATTTTTATCACCCATAGCAGCACTTAACCTATAATCGGTTACTTCTCTTCCGCTGTCAGTCAAGTGGATTGCACCCAATGACATATCATTAGCGCCATAAAACATGCCCCACCTTTTCATGTTAGCTAAGGAAGCATCCTTATCGGAGGCTGTCAACATTAAATCGGAACCACGGAAATATGACATCATTGCAGGGTTATCATAGCCGTACATTCCATACTTGAAAGCTCCGGGAGCGGCATGCATAAAATCAGTAAGCTCATAATATTTCATAAAACTGCCAGTTTGCTGGGCATACATGCCGGTTACACTAAATATAGCAATAAAAAAAATAATTCGATAAAACTTCATATAAAACTCCAAAAATAAAATATATTCAAATTACGAAATAATAGCATCTTTGTTGCAATAGAAAAAGATGTAATGACCCCAAAAAATCTTATCAGTCAATTTTAAAATATTCTTTTACAATAATCATAAATTTTCAGCGTCTAAACTTTATTTTTATAATTATCTTTAAATAATAGGATGGACGATCAATTAAAGGAAACAATGTCGCTACTGGATGAGATTAGCTCTTTGTATGCAGAGAGTATATTCAATACTATCCAGATGCTTTCAACTATCTTTAATTTTATGGAAAGATATTATGAAGGCAGCCACTCCAGATTTATTTCGGAAAAATCCGAGAAAATATGTAAAGCTCTCGGAATGAATGATACCGATATATTTGAGATAAAAACAGCAGCACTTCTCCATGATATTGGGAAAGTGGGAATGAAAGAATCGATTTTATACCGTAGGTCAAACGAGCTTAATGAAAGTGAATTGAAGCAGTATTGCCTCCATCCGGAATTAGGAAATCTGATTCTAAGAAAACATAAGGGCTTCTCGACTATTGCAGAAATAGTTTATCAGCATCACGAAAAATTAGATGGTACCGGTTTCCCGAGACATTTGAAAAAAGCGGAGATTCATCCCGGTGCTTCGATTATTCATGTTGTCGATTATTTTCACGATGCAATGTATAAGAAGAATCGTGACCAGAGAATTGCAATTAAACCTTCTGCACAAATCACAGGTTCATTTGCGGATTCATTCCTGAACAGAGAAGTTTATGCCTCTACTATGAATTTCCTCCATCAGAAAAAAGGAATACTTTTTGAACGTAGGGTGGTTGAATTATTTACGGAAATTCTTGAGTTAGAAAGAAAGAATGTAGGCGGCAAAGCAATTATGAGAGTACCCGTAAATATGTTAGAACCGGGAATGACTTTTGCCAAAGATTATTACACAACTTATGGTTTACTTATTGCCTCAAATGGAGAAGCAGTAACGGAAGATATGAAAAGTTCATTGATTCGGTTTGCAGAAACTGAGCAAATTCCAATGAAAGTTTTAGTAATTAAATAATTATTTTAATGCAAGAATCATTAATTAAAATTCTAATAATTGACGACAGTGATGTTGTCAGAAAATTTATGCGCAAATTGCTTGAGATATCTTTTAAAGCATACGTTCACGAATGTGAGAATCCTAAGGACGCATTTACTTATCTTAAAGATAATGAAATAGATATTATAATTCTTGATATGCAAATGCCAATCATGGATGGGCTGACTGCACTGAAATATTTAAGAGCTAATCCAAGATTTGTCAATACTCCAGTAATAGCATGTACAGCACTTAGTTCTTCAAATTTACTTGTTCAATTAGGCCAGTTAAAAATTGCGGATTATATCGTTAAACCTGCTTCTACTGAACTGATCATCCAAAAAGTAAGCAAAGTAATTGAATCTTTTAGAAATTCCGTTCCTAAAAATGAGGAAATTGATCAAAACGAACCGGCAATGCAAGTAAACTCTGAAGATTCTAATAAAGATGTCCAAATTTTATAAGCCTGAAATTATTTTAGTTTTAAATTGAAATTAATAAAAAAGTTAATCAAAAATTTCTTAAATTTATCTACCAAAAAGTATTGAGTATTGAAAAATTCTACACTGTAAAATAATCTGTGATTTAATATGAAATACTTTTTGCTTTTCATTTATCTTCTTCAATCTTCTTTTTTATCAGCAAGCTCTGAGTTTAAAAAGATCATTCTTAAAACTGAAAACCAGGAAATTATCAATCAGATTCAAAAAGAATTTCCTAAAATAAAAATTGATAATTCTATAAGTTTATTCAGAAATATTAATAAAAAAAATTCTAATTTATCTGTTTTATCTGCCGATCAGGTTTTAAAAATTGATAAACTGAAAAAATATTATACTCTTTATATTCCTCCTGCAAAATATTCTCAAATTTCTGCCTTTCTTAATCAACAGATTAATCCCACTAATTTTGAACAAAGTCGCAATTTTCATATTGATACTTACCCTGTTCCCAACGATTCACTTTTTGGGCAGCAGTGGGGATTGCAAGCTGTTAACGCACTTGGTGCATGGGAAAAAGCGTCTGGAAAAGGAATTGTTGTAGGCGTCGTTGATACGGGTTTGGATTGGACAAATTCTGAATTTGCCGGTCAATTGAGGATAAATAGTGCAGAAGATATAAATCATAACGGAAAATTTGATGCTTGGCCTTCCACACAGAAAATAAACGGTGTTAGCGGTGATCTTGATGGAATTGATCAGGACGGTAATGGTTTTGCCGATGATGTTATCGGTTATGATTTCGTGAATGAATATCTGCCTAACATCGGAGATGCACTCTATCCTGATCCTCTTCCAACTGATGAACAGGGACATGGCACAAAAATCTCAAGTATTATTGTTGCTCGGCAAAATAATGCAATCGGGATAAGCGGGTTAGCGTATAACTCAAAATTAGTGGTCTTACGTGCATTAGATGCAACGGGGAATGGAGAATCCGATAATATAGCTTCAGCGATTGTTTATGCAGCTTTAAACGGCGTTAATGTGCTTAATTTTAGTTTCGGGGAATCATATCCTGCAGAAATTATGCACGATGCGATTAAATTTGCTTATTCAATGGGTGTGGTGATGTTTGCATCTGCCGGAAACGAAGGATCGAATTATCCTCATTATCCATCAGATTATGATGAAGTCATTTCGGTTGGTTCCTGTACTGAGAAAATTCGCCGTGACGGATTAACTAATTATGGCTCTCATCTTGCATTTTTAGCACCCGGAACAAATATTTACGTAACAAAAGTCGGTGGAAGTTTTGAGATGGCAGCCGGTACTTCGGTTGCTGCTCCTTTTGCTGCTGCAACTGCAGCTCTGATGTTAGAAAAAAATCCGAAACTTACCCCTGATGCAATCAAATCAGTACTGCAATCGACTGCATTCGATATTGGCGCACAGGGTTGGGATACTGATGCCGGAAACGGATTGATCAATGCTTCTGCAGCTGTGAATTTTATAGGCAGTGGAAATATTAAATTTTCTTCTCCACAAAATGATGATAATATCATCTATAATAAAGCAAAAATTCCTATTCTTGGCAATTGTTATAATCCATTGTTTGATTCATATCAATTATTGATTGGACGCGGATTTATGCCAAGTGTCTGGGATAGTTTGAATCTGCCACAAAAACTTCAAAAAATATCCGATACGCTCGGATTTATTGATTTCTCGAAGGTTCGTGATACTGTTCATAGATTTATTAAGAATAAAGATTCGCTTGTTAAACTATCTTTTGATACTGTATATACACTTAGATTATTGGTAAAGCTGAAAAATTTTAATTCTATTGAGGAAAGAATTTATATTTATGCAGTGGACACAAATAAAAAATTACAAATTGATAATTTTAAAGTGATAACTCCGTATTTTAATGATAAAAAGATTGCACTTGTAAGCTGCCAAACTTCTGCTTTATCAAGTTTTAAAGTTCGTTTTCGTAAAAAGGGAAGCAATGATCCATATTTATTTGTAAATCAAACCGATCACAACTCATTTTATCATTATTTGACAATCGAATCAGAAATTGTTGCGGGTTTAACATACCAAGCTCAGGCAATTGTTACTCGTTCTGGAACTGATAGTGCGATCAAAGACTTTGAGTTTATGGTTCCGAAGCTTGCTTTTAATTATGATAAAATGAAAGCTAAAAGTTCCTCGATAATCACTGGATATTATAATAATTCATCCTTCGATTTATATTCTGATAAAAAGAATTGTTTGGCAATGACTGATTATGCCGAAGGAAGTTTTGGAAAGATTAAAACTTACGAATATAATAATAATAAATTTAATCTTAAAGATTCTTTGCTTGATGGTGGAATAGTTTGTGGTTTTGGAGATTCTAACGGTGATGGTATTCCTGAAATTCTTGTTAATCGTAAATACTCAACATATCTATATCAGGCTAAAAAAAATGGAGATAACCCTTTCTCCTCTTTAATTTATTCTGATACTTCGGAATACCGTGGTACCGCCGCTGCACTTGTTGATATTGATCTTGACGGTAAACCGGATATAATAGAGGCAACAGATTCTTCCTACCGTGTTTATTCCTTTAAAAATAATAAATATTCTTTTTTAGCTGAGGCTTTAAATCCAGAAAAATCTTATAAATTTATAGGAACTCATCCCGGTTTGGCAGTTGGAGATTTTGACGGTAACGGAAAAATGGATCTTTGTTTCGGGGATAATTATGGTAATATATTTATTTTTGAATATTCAAACGGGACATTTAATAGAACTGGCTTATTTGAATTTGGAAATGCCGAGTTGAATAATTATATATGTTCAGGTGATTTTGATGCCGATGGCAAGCAAGAGATTCTCGTTGCAAACTATGGCTCAACAAAACTCTTTACAAATCAGAGTGCTCCCGATATGGTTTGGGAATATATGATTCTTAAACCTGATGAAAATCATAAGTATAATATCATGTGGAATGATTACGTATTTGGAGTTCGTACAAGCATTTACATTAGGCGTGGTGTAGCAGCCGGTAATATAGACGGAAAACCAGGTGATGAAGCAATTTTATCACCATTCCCTTACTTATATGTTTTAAAGTGGAATCCTGCTCTAAAGCAAATGGAACCTTTTTGGGCTTATCCCTTTTCGTTTTCCAATACTGCAATGACACAGGATTTTGACAGTAATGGTATTAATGAGTTAGGTTTCTCAAATTATAATAATACTGTATTTTTTGAAACGGATTCGAGTTATTCCGGACCTGATGCGGCAACTGCTTTTGAGGGCTGGGCAACGAGTAATTCCACCATTCACCTCCGCTGGCAGGAAGCAGCAAATGCTAAATCTTATATTATTTACAAATTGAGAGTCGAAGGAACTAATACCGTTCTTGATTCGATTGCAGTTGCGACCGGAAATTCAATTGATCTGGATAATTTAGAAACATATACTGTTTACGATTTTGTCATACGTTCATTTAATCAGGATATGAAGGAACCTTACGGCAATTTTTCATATATTCCGAATGCAGTCGTCGAAGCTTATACACATGATATGATTTATCCTTATGAAGTTAAAGCTATTAATAAATATCAACTTTCGGTTCAATTTACCGGAAGATTATCAGCTAATGCTCCAGATGCATCGGAATTCAGTATTTTAAAAAATAATTTCTTAATAAATAAAGCGATTAGAACAGTTGTTGCAAGTGATTCAGTTATAATCGTTACATTTGAGAATCCGTTTGAGAATAATTCCTATCAGTTTAAGGGTTCATCCTTTAGGGATTTTTATTATTCACCAACTATTGATACGATCTTTTCATTTGATGTAAATATTACATCGGAAAATAAAAGTATATATTTGAAAAGTTTAAAAGTAAATTCTTATACTAAAATCGCTCTGACATATTCTGAAGCTGTTGATAAAATTTCTGCTGAAAATATTGATAATTATACACTTGCTCCAAAAGGTACTATTGTTTCAATTAAACAATCCCTTATTGATAATGCGACAGTTGAAATAGGCTTCCAAAATGACGGACAACTTGGTCCTTACGGTGAAATATATTCTCTAACTGTTAAAAATGTTAAGTCGATAACCAAGTTGCCCATTACAGATGGTGCAGGCTCAACCGTTTCTTTTGTTTTTAGCTCGACTGATATAAATTCCGGTTATTTATTTCCGAATCCGCTAATTTATTCAACTGCGAAAAACATTAATTTTGGCGATCTGCCGCCAAGAGCAACAATTTATATCTTAACTCAGGATGGCAGGCTTTTGCGTACAATTTCCGTGAATGATGGTACTGGAGGTTGCTCCTGGGACGGATTGGATGCAAATGGGAATCAGTTAAATTCAGGAATTTATTTATTTCAAGTGCTTCGTCAAAATTCGGACGGTTCGACAGACCTTTCGGATTTTCATAAATTTGCAGTTGTAAAATAAATTCAGTAATTTGTGATTGATATTTTGTTTTTATTTATTTATAATTTAAAATGGAAGACTCAAAAAATCATCCGGGAACTAAGCTAAGAGTAGAAGGACCCTACTGTTGCTCAGATAAAGAACTTTTAGCTATTATATTTAATACCGGAACACATAAACATACAGCCATTGAAATAGCTGAAATGTTGCTTGATAAGTTTGACGGATTGAATAATATTATGGGACATAAACTAAGAGAATTAATGGAAGTGGAAGGAATTGGTCCGGTTAGAGCAACTCAAATAGCTGCTTTATTTGAATTAACCAAAAGAATTATCAGAAATTTGGAAAACGCTTAAAATGGCTAAACAAAAACAGTTTGAACGCGGAGTTTCAGCAATCCACAATCTGACATTAGACCATCTGAACAGACAGATACCACCTGAAGCACATACTGCAATGTATAATTTTCATAAGTATTGGTCGCGTAAAACCTGGAACGTAGTTGGTAAGTATATTGAGAATTATTGCCCAAAAGGAGGCATTGTTTATGATCCGTTCGGTGGAAGTGGAATAACGGCTATGGAAGCCCTTAAATCCGGTAGAAAGGTGATTATTTCAGATTTAAATCCTATTGCAATTGAGATAACAAGATTAACAATCAAACTTGTCAACTTACTTAAATTAAATGAAGCTTATCTAAGGATCGAGGAGTTGGTTAAGGATAAAATAAATGATCTTTATAAAACTCAGTGCAGAAAATGTAAAAATGAATTCCCTTTTGATGTAGCTATTTGGTTAAATGGAAAAATTTCTGAGGTACGCTACTATAAATGTCCAGCTTGCGGTGATCAGCAGAAATCTTCAAATCCGGCTTTAGGCTTTGATTTTAAGCAAATTGATATTATCAGTAAAACTGAAATAAAGCAATGGTATCCTAAAAATAGATTATATCATGTAACAGGGAAACCTTTCATGAAAAAAGAACATTATGAGTCAGTTGATGAACTTTTTACAAAAAGAAATTTATTAGCATTAGCAATTTTAATGGAGGCTATCGAAACTGAAAAAAATAAGGATTTAAGAGATTTTTTAAAAATAGGCTTTAGTTCTATGATTCACTTATGTTCTTCAATGACTCCCGTCCGACCAACAAGACCAATGAGCTCTGCCTGGACTCAACACAGTTATTGGAGCGCAAATGAATTTATGGAACAAAATGTGTGGGAAAAATTTGAAAGTGCGATCATTGGTAAGCAAGGATTGATAAAAGCTAAGGAAGAGGCTAACAAGTATTATGAAAATATACAATTCGCACGTAAATTCGAAGATGTGATTGAAGGAGATGCTGATGTATTTATATATCATGGCGACTGTCTTGAATTAATGAATAAAATCTATAAAAAATATGGTGATGATGGTTGTATTGACTATATTTTTACTGATCCACCTTATGATTCTTCTATTCAGTATGGTGAATTGTCATTTATGTGGGTAGCTTGGTTGAAATTGGATAACAAATATTTGGAAAATGTGGATAGTAAAGAAATTATTCATAATGAAAAACAGAATAAAGACTTTACTGTTTATACAGCTCTTTTACAAAACAGTTTCAGAAGCATGTTCAATTTATTGAAAGATAACCACTTTCTAACTATGACTTTCCATAATCCTACTTTTAAAGTTAGAAATTCTACTATTAGAACCGGAGTATTAGCTGGTTTTGAATTACAAAAAATACATCATCAGGATTTAGCACACGCTTCTCCCAAATCGCTTCTACAGCCATTTGGGTCTGCTCAGGGCGATTTCTATCTTAGATTTCATAAGCCTGATTTTGGTAAAAAAGGTTTTAAACCCGAATTAATAGACGAATTACGTTTTGAAAAAATTGTTATTGAAACAACTACAAAAATTCTTGCAGAAAGAGGAGAGCCAACACCTTATACGATTATAATAAACGCTATTGATCCTGAACTTACTAAACAAGGGTATTTTTCGGAGCTTGATACAGGTTTGGATTCCGAAGCTGTTTTAAAAAAGCACCTTAATGATGAGTTTTGCCTTGTCGAAGGAAAACTCGGAGCTAGTACCGGAAAGCTTTGGTGGTTTCAAAAACCGAATATGGTACCTCATTTAGAAAAAATTCCGCTATCTGAGCGAGTTGAACAAACTGTTTTAAGGCAATTGCAGTCCAAAGGAAAGGTCACTTTTACAGATATCTGGGAAGCTGTCAGTATAGCATTTCCTAATTCACTAACCTCGGATCAGTCGAATATTAAAAATACTCTCGAAGATTATGCTCGTCCTGTTTCGGAAGGTATATGGATGATAAAATCAAATTTCATTCCAGGTACAGTTGAGAAGGAGCATACAACAATCATGGCTATGATAGCTGAAATTGGTAAGATTAAAGGGTTTAAAATTTATATCGGTAAAGTCGAACAAACTCATAAGATAGATTCAAAATTAGTAAATAAAGAATTTTTGAAAGATTATATGGATTATCCTAATTTATTCCATATTAAAAATTCTAAAAATATAGATGTGGTTGATGATATTGATGTTCTATGGATTAAAGATGATAAAATTGAATTTGTATTTGAAGTGGAATCTACAACTTCAATGACAAGTGCCTTACAGAGAGGTTCGAATATTGATGCAATGGTACCCAAAATTATGCTGTTCCCTTCCGATAGATTTAAGCAATTTGAAAGAAAAATGAAAACTCCGATGTTTTTTGAAAGGTATTATAGTGATAATTGGAAGTTTGTTATATTTGAAGAACTTTATAAAGCATGGAACAAGAAGAGAATTGAATTAATTTTGGATGAAATAATAAATATTGGTGTAATTCCATCAGTTAAAAGAAATGGGAATGAAAATCAGTTAACTTTAGATTACTAATTTTTTTAAGCATGCGAACCGAACTCTACATCCCGCTCTTCGTCTTTGGATTGACGCTGATGTACTTCATAGTTGTTGCGATGCTTCTTTTATCAAAAGATAATCGCTGGCTTAGCGAAAAGAAAATGAAATTAATCGGATTGATTCTGATGTTCAATGGATTGGCTACTATGGCAAAAGGACAAGGAGAATCTATGCCGCTCTACGGGCCGGTTGAGCCTCCGAAACATTTTTTGACTGGGGTTAATCTGGAGGGAGAATTCGCTTCTGGGATATTAGATAAAGACTTTTCTACAATTCCAAAGATCAAAGATGCTAAAGTTTATGCGGCTGGCTATGCTTTAGGAGGTATTTTATATTATTCAATTGGAGATTTTAAAGAATCAAATCACTCTATTTCACTTAGTGCATGTTTTTCAAAAAATTATTATTCATTTGAGTATATTCCAAGTGACACAACTCATAACTCTGCATTATTAGCAGGTGATTTAAATGAAAAAAATTTATTTAAATATTTTTACAAAAATACAATTGGGGCTATAAGGTTTGAAACAGATTATCACTTGAAATTAATTGAATTTAAACATAGTGGCCCATCAATTAGTATTGGTACAGGTATTAATATAATTCTCGGGCAGCAAGAAGCCTTTAAACTATCTATTAACTCTCCAAATGTAAAATACCGAAATGATTTAATAAATGATTCTTTTATTGACAACAGAAAAAGTTTAGTTTTAAATAGTATCGAGCCTTTTCCTTTTGATACTTATGCTATATATCTTAAAGCAGGTGTTGAATATGAATTTCAGATAAATAAAATTATTAAATTTATTCCTTCAATTTCCTTTAATCGCTATCTGTCAGGTAGGAATCCGTTATCCGACTGGAACGTCAATTCTTATAAAGTGAGTTTTACAATCCTTTTTTAAAATCATTATTAAAATGAATATTAAATTATATACTCTAAAAACTGTAACGGCATTGATCTTTATTTGCAATCTATCTTATAAATCATTTAGTCAAAACATCTCATGGGACAGCTTTTTAATAAGAAATGACACCTTCCATTTATTCATAGATACTTCCAAAATGGCCAAGGATACAGTCCGAAAGCCAAGAAAGCTAACTATTTATTGTGGGGCTTTTCTAAGTATGGATATTACCAAAGGAACAATTTCATATTTTAACGCAGTAGCTCCAGATATTAAACCAACTACAACTCAAGGCAGTGGCTTCTCATGCGGACTTGCGTATTTGTATCCTATCGGAGATTCATTACTTACAAGACATTCGATTGCAATTAATTTATTACTTTCCAGAACTACATTAACATTTAATAGCCCTTCTAAAAATACTAATCAATATTCGGATTATTTAACTGCTATTCCGACCGATCCGAATCAAATTCAATATTGTTATTCGAATGACCTCAGTATGTTTAAATTTGAATCTTTATTTAATTTAAAACCCTTTAATTTCGCGCACGGTGGCCCTGAAATAATGTTCGGGCCATGTGCAGTATTTTCCTTTCTGAATAATACTCGCGAAACCTTAAAAATCAATCCGTCTAATACTTCAAATATCCGATTCACGAAGGGTATGTATTCTTTTTCGTCGATTGAAGATAATGGAAAAACTATGATTGTTCGAAATAGTACATTGCCTGGATCTGAGAATTTAAAGGTATATTTAAAAATAGGATTAAACTATGAAATCCGGATAATCAAAAACACTTTTATATTTCCTTATATAAGCTACAATCATGATCTTTACAGTAATTCGCTTTATAATAATGACATGGTAAATCATAATTACAGTTTTGGGATTTCTATTGTGACTAAGATAAATTAAATAAATAACTTGAAATTGGATAATCCCGTTTTACAAAGAACTGTTCTGACAAATTTCTCGCGGTGCACATCGCAAACTCCAAATTTCCTTAGTGCTTCTATATGTACCGGAACGCCATAGCCCTTATTTTGCTTGAAATTATATTCAGGAAATCGAACATCAGCATCATTAATCATGAATCTGTCACGTGTTACTTTAGCAAGGATAGAAGCTGCTGCTATGCTGTATCTTTTCGAGTCACCTTTGATAATTGTTTGGTAATTTATACCATTGGATTTGAAGCGATTTCCGTCGATTAATAATAAATCAATTTTACATTTCAAGCCTGTTATTGCTCCATGCATTGCTTCCATTGTGGCTTCAAGAATATTTATCCGATCAATCCTTTTATTGTCCATCAAACAAATTGAATGAAAAAGTGAATGTTCGACTATAAAATCGAAGATGAGTTCTCGCTTTTCTGCACTCAGAGCCTTGGAATCAAAAATACCCGAATGAGTATAATCATCAGGTTTTAAAATTACCGCTGCTGCACAAACCGGGCCTGCGAGAGCACCACGTCCGGCTTCATCAACTCCTGCAAAGATGATATTTTTATCCCAGAGATTTTTTTCAGGGCTTGGGTCGATAATTTTTGTGGAGCTTTTCACTCTGTCTCAAACTACTTTTTAACTTTTTCGTATTCATCGGAAATCAAGACTCTTTCCTCGGCAGTTAGGCTTCTATTGCGTCTTGCCATAACAATTTCCGCAACTTCCACGGCTTTGGAAACTTTATAAGTCAATGAATCTTTTTTTCCACCCCAGGCAAAAGATTGAATATAGTTAGGGAAAGTGTTATCCGAGACTAATATTCCGAAAATACCGGCTACAGTGCCGGTTGTGAAGGATGAATTAATTGCACTTTTAGTATGATCGCCACACATTAGTCCAACAAACTGTCGCCCTGAGTCAACTTCTTTGTCAGGTAACCGAAGTTTAATATTTGCATAAGTATTTTTTAAATCAGAAGTATTTGTATCAGCACCGAGATTTACCCATTCGCAAATATATGAATGTCCCAAAAAGCCCTCGTGCTGCTTGTTGGAGTATGACTGTATAATTGAATTTTCTACTTCACCACCAACTTTGCAAAATTCACCGAAAGAATTATTTTCATAAATTTTTGCCCCGATTTTAATTATCGTATTATCACCGATGAAACATGGTCCAATAATGGTTGCATGAGACATTATTTGAACATTATTCCCGATAATAATCGGCCCTGATTCTGCATCAAGAACAACAGTTGGCATTATTTTTACATTGTCACCAACAAGAATCTGAGATTTATTTATCAAGTGAATTCCATCATGTTTCTGATGCTCTATTGGTTTCATTGTAGCTTTCAATAAAATGTAATCATCTCGGATACCATGGCCTACATGACTTAGGGCATCCCATAAATAATTAATTTTATCAAATACACTACATTCAAAACGAGTTGCATCCTGATAGAAGTCACTGTTAAAATCTGTCAGATACGCGGCTGATGGATCAAAATCGGCAATATCACTTAAATAAGAGGCAAAAACAAACCCATCGGTACTAAAAAGTAGTTTATTCGGATGTTCAATTGATGGATTATTAATTATCTCCAGAATATCCGACCAAACAGAGCTTTTGGGAATTATTGATGCATTGTAAATGATGGTACCACCTTTTTGCAGGCTTTGTTCGGAATAATGAAATCGCGTTTTAAAAGAGGCAAGATGAGGTTTCCTTCCTCTGAAATTCATTATTGCTTCAGGAAATTGATGTTGAATTTTTTCAAATAAACGAAAAGCGCCGCACCTGATCTCCCATAAACAGTGAAGAACAGAAAAAGGATAATAATTCTCAATATCCCATGATTCGAAAAGAAAAATATTATTTATAGGCATTTATCTTTATTCCTGTGAAAGAACTTCAATTTCAAAAATCAGAATAGAATATGGAGGTATCTTTTCTTTATCCTTAGCACCATAGCCAATATCGGGATGGATCACTAAAATCTTTTTCCCTCCGACTCTGATTGTGGTTAAAGCTTCATTAAATCCCTTAATGAAATTGAGATCACCATAGACAAACTCCAGTGGCTGATTACGGTCAACAGAGCTATCAAATATTTTACCATTCTCAAGTTTGCCGTGATAATGAAGTTTAACCTTCTTGCCTCTGATAAGATAATCGCCGGTTCCTTCTTTAATATCTTTGAAATACAGTCCTGAAGAGGTTTTAGTGAAGCCAGGATACTTTGATTCATCAATAACTACGTCAACTTTTTTTGCACTACTGCATCCAAAAACGAGCATTGACAGCCACAATAGAGAAAAAAAACAAATATACTTCATTTCAAGTCCTTTAATTAATCAATAGCTTCTTTGATTTTTTTTATTTTCAGTGAATTTTTAATAAAGCTGATAAACAGAGGATGTCCGTCAACAGCTCTTGATTGTAATTCAGGATGGAACTGACTTCCAATAAACCATGGATGATTTGGTAATTCAATTATTTCGACCAATGCCCCATCTGGAGAAAGCCCGCTCATTATCATTCCATTTTTTTCGAGAATTTCCTTGAAATCATTATTGACTTCATAACGATGACGATGTCTTTCAGAAATATTTATTTCTTTATACGCTTTATAAGTCTGAGTATCAGGTTTCACATTACATGGATAAGCTCCCAGACGCATCGTCGCGCCTTTAGCTTTAATATTTCGTTGATCTTCCATAAGATCAATAACGTTTTCATCAGTAGTTTTATCAAATTCGGTTGAGTTTGCATTTTTTAATCCGCAGATATTTCTTGCAAACTCTATAACGGCGCACTGTAAGCCGAGACAAATACCAAAAAATGGGATTTGATTTTCTCTGACGTATTTAATCGCAGTAATTTTTCCTTCAACTCCTCTTTTGTCAAAACCGGGTCCGACCAATATTCCATCAAGGTGTCCTATAGCGGCTTTAACCGAATCATCGTTTATTTCTTCGGAATTAACCATTTCAATATTTACCCTGCAATCATTAATTGATCCAGCATGGATAAAAGCCTCGATAATACTTTTATAGGAGTCTTTTGATTTAGTGTATTTGCCCACCAGTCCTATGGTGATCTCATATTTTGGAACTTTAATTCTCTTAACAAATTTATTCCATGTTTCATTGTCTGGAATATTTTCCGGCATATTTAATTTTTTAAGAACAATCTTATCCAAATTATGTTTAGCATAATGGATAGGAACTTCATAGGTGGTAGTTTCCACGTCGATAGCTTCGATAACCGCATCCTCACTAACATTACAGAACAGAGCGATTTTTGCGCGTTCGAACTTTGGAATTTTCTGCTGGGTGCGACAAAGCAGAATATCAGGAATAATTCCATGCTCCATCAATTTTTTAACAGAATGCTGAGTAGGCTTGGTTTTGAGTTCGCCAGCAGATTCAATGTAAGGAACATAAGTTAATAAAATATTGATAACATTTGAATGACCCAATTCAAGATAAATCTGACGAGATGCTTCAAGAAATGGCAGTGATTCTATATCTCCGACGGTTCCGCCTATTTCTACCAATACGAAATCGAATTGTCCTTCGAAAACTCTGACTCGGCGCTTGATTTCATCGGTTATATGCGGAATTACCTGAACTGTTTTTCCAAGATAATGACCATTTCTTTCTTTTGTTATTACCTCAAGATAAACCTGACCTGCAGTGGTATTGTTTTGTTTATTCAGAGATTGGTTCAGGTATCTTTCATAATGACCAAGATCAAGATCTGTTTCTGCGCCATCGTTGGTAACAAAAACCTCACCATGTTGAAATGGACTCATAGTTCCGGGATCGACATTAATATAGGGGTCAAGTTTAATGATAGTAACGCTGTAGCCCCTGTGTTTGAGCAGTAAGCCAAGAGAAGCGGAGGAAATTCCCTTTCCGAGAGATGAAAGCACTCCACCGGTTATAAAAATATACTTTGTTTGTTTTGCAGGATTTTTGACTTCTTGCATATTTTGCATTATTATGAAATCTCAAGTTTGTAAAACTCAAACTAAAAAAAAAACTCCAAACACAGAAATAAATATTAATATTAATTATTTATATGTCAAGATCAGGTTCGGCATGTACATGGACTTCACATCGGGAAATTTGGCTTCTGATCCTGCTTTCAAGTTCATCACTTATATGGTGGGCAAATTCGAGAGTAGAATTCGGATGAAGATGAATACTTAGATCAACAAACGTATCAGCGCCAGAGGTGCGAATTTTAAGATCGTGATAGGTGCGTATGTCGGGAATTCCTTTGATTATATTACTGACAATAAGTATCAAGTCTTCACGGGATTTATCTAAAAGTACATCAATGGATTTTTTACCAAGACGGAAACATACCGACAGTACTATCACTGCAACAAATAATGCAGAAATGGAATCTGCAATAAAGTATCCTGTCAAAGCCCCAATCAGACCTATTAGAACGACTAAGGAACTTAAAATATCCGTTGAAAAATGAAGAGCATCAGCCTCTAAAGCCTGACTATTATATTTTTTAGCAACTCGCTTTAGTGCTATTGAGCGTCCTGCATCAATTATTATTGAAGCAATGACAACGATAAAACTCCAAATCGTTACTTTTATTTCTGTTTTTCCGCTTAGTAATCTATATATTGCTTCTTGAACAATCCAAAAACAAGTAATAACTAACAATACAGTTTCAAATAATGCCGAAAGATTTTCTACCTTACCGTGTCCGTAATTATGATCGCTATCGGCTGGCTTATCAGCTATTTTAACGGCAAAATACGTCATCAGAGCGGCTATTAAATCCAAGCCAGAGTGTAATGCTTCGGATAAAATTCCAAGAGAACCGGTAGTCATACCAACAATTATTTTTATTGCCGTTAGAAATACTGCTGCAAAGACAGAGCGAAGTGCAACTGTTTTTTTCTCTTGTAAGCCCTGATTATTTTTCATTTAATAACTATTTAAATTATAAATCCAAAATACAAAGATAACAACTGGAGCCGAATATCAAAAGAAAAAAATGAAAAATTTTAGAAAAAAGAGTTATAGTTAAATAAGATATTATTTTGATAAGACAAAATTTATACTTAAATTTCATGTCAGTTTGTTCAATTTTTAAAATATTTATTTGACCACTAATTTTACCAATTCAATTCAAAAAAAAATACACTATTAAGTACTAACATAATATGCACTTAATTATTTCTATGTAACAAAAATCACATTAATATGTTTTTAATATATAATTTATAAATTTTAGGTCTATAACATGAAAAATCAAAACAAATTTATCATAATGATTTTTCTTTTAACTTTCTCCTTCTTTTGCAATCTGGTGGCAGGTTCCAATGATGCTGAGAAAAAAAAGAAGGATATGATCAGAGATAATCTTCTTTATAATTCCGCTCAGGGACGAGAGTTCTGGTTGGCTATACCTCCGAACGAGAAAGCCGGATACAGTGCTCATGCGCTTGAAATGTATATTACATCAAGCAAAAATACGAGCGTAACAATGGAATTGCCTAATCTTGGAGTTATGGTTAGTAAGGATGTAAAAGCAATGGAGATTACTACCTACTCATCTCTTTCAGGCGACATGAACTGGGACTGGGAGGTGCGTGAAAGCGAAGAGGTGAGCAATAAGGGAATTCATTTAACGGCAGATCAGCCAATTTCTGTTTATGTTTTAAATGCAAAGCAATTTACATCTGATGGCTATCTTGGACTGCCAACATCGGCAATAGGAACTGAATATATTCATTGTGCATATTATGATTTTGCTGAAATAGGAGCCTGGGTTGGCGGTTTTATTATTGTATCCGGAGCTGATAATACAAGGTGCAATATAACTTTGAGAGGAAAATCTTTGGGTAATACAACAGCAAAAGGGGCTAAAATAGGTTCTAATATCATGGTACCAGTTATGGGACCTGGTCAGACTTACATGGTTGCTGGAGATGGATTATCACGTGGCACTTTCGATTTGACCGGATCCAGAGTTATCTCAAATAAACCCATCGGTTTTATTTCTTACCATGAAAGATGTATTATCCCAAGTTGGGACATCTGGAACGGACGCGATGCACTTAATGAGATGATGACTCCTGTTCATGCTTGGGGTAAGAAATATTGTACTGTGGAGCTTAAACGTGATAGTCAGCAGGGCGATTTTTTCAGAGTTGTCGGTTCTCAGGATGCAACAAATTTCAAATGTATGTGGTTTGATCTGATGACAAAGGAAAAAATTGCTGAATGGCCTGGATATCTGAAAAAAGCAGGAGATTTTTCCGAATGGCTCGAAACTGTAATTGCATCTGGCAATAAATTGCAATCAGTTCGTGGTTTATCAATTTTTGAAGCAGATAAACCTATTATGGTTATGCAATATTCCTATTCTGCGGATTGGGATGGCAATGCTATTTTTGATCCACTGATGTTTCTTGTAACTCCAGTCGAACAATATATTCCCGGTACTGTATTCCAAACACCTTCAAGTGTTGATTTTATTGATAACTATTTCAATATTGTCGCTATAGGAGATACAACCGATTATAAACATGATGATTTGAAGTCAATAAAGCTTGATGATAAATTTGTATTTAATATGAATCCTGTATTTTTATCAACTCAGATTCCGGGAACAAATTTATTTTGCGCAAAGTTAGTTGTAAAACCCGGTGCTCATAAAATCAGCGGAAATACTAAATTCGGTGGTTATATTTATGGATTCAGTAATTATGATTCTTATGGCTGGCCTGCAGCTATGGCTTTAAACAAACTTGATGAACTTGATACTTTGCCACCTGTTTTGACTATCGAGGGTGAATGCGGAGTGTATAAAGTGAAAGCTACTGAAAAACGTAATGGAAAAGCAAATGATAATCCATTGCAGGTCGATCAGGGAGTTAATACAACCGAATTGGTTGATGGTAGCTATAATTGCCATCTTGAACCTAAAAATGTACCCAATCCCTACCCTCCTGTTTATGAATATAACTTTAAAGTAATTTTCGATGATTTATATCAACGTGGTAAAGCCATATTTGCCGTGACAGACAGGGCAGGTAACTCGGTTATTGATAGTATAACATGGGTTCCTGATAGTGTTAGAGTAAATCCTAATCCGATTGTTTATGGTAATGTCAGGCTCAGAACATCAAAATCAATTAATGTTGAAATTCTGAATGTATCTGATTCCACGGTATTTGTTGAGGATTTAAAACTCTTAAAAGGGCAATATTTTAGTATTGATTCGGGAATGATACCTCCAATAATTAAATTAATACCCAAACAAAAACATATAATTAAATTGACATATTCACCACTGGTCGAAGGTTTGACAGATAAGGATGTCGATGAAGATTCACTTATTGTAACTACTCATTGCCTTCAGTTTCCTATTTATGTAAAAGGAAGAGGTGTAATACCAAGAATCTGGGTCGAAGACTGGGATGCTAAAAATGTGCCTGTAAATCAAAAAGTATGTAAATCCCAACAAACCGGCACAGGCTTGCATGTCCGCAATGATGGCACGGATACGCTGATAATAACAGGATTAAAAAATGTTGCGGCACCATTTACTGTCACAAATCTGACTCCTGCATTACCGATTAAGGTGGAGCCTGGAGCAAATAAAGACATTTATTTAAATAATATCTGCGCTCAGCCATTGGCAACTTTACAATATTCCATTGATGTAACCCTTGAAAATAATGGTGATGGTCCTGATAGTATTTCTAATTGGAAAGTCAAAGGAGAGCAGCCAGGGCCGTATATAACTTCAAAAAACTGGCTTGAAAGAAGAGTTAAAACAATAAATGATTCAGTGCTTGTTCTCAAAAATGCCGGAACAACAAGTGTTTTAGTAACTGATCTTAATTTGAGTGCTGCTACTAATAATTTTATTTTAGATAAAAGTAAATTCTCTCCGACTACTTTAGAACCTCAAACAGCTCCGAGCGGCGTGACTGAGATTATTATCCCAGTTACATTTAATCCTCAGGCAGAGGGACCTTGGACAGCAAACGTAATCCCTTCTTTTGATCCGGCTGCAAATATACCAGTAGGTTCTGTGGTTGGTGTTTTGGAAGGTGTTGGAATATTACCTAAGATTCAGGTTACAGGGGATGAATTTTTACCAGCCATTCTTGTTAATACAATACATCCAAAGACCGGTTACTTGACCATCAAAAATCCAAGTACCAGTGCCGATTTACATGTTAAATCAATCAAATGGTCGCCTTCATCTGTTAATCCAACGGAATTCTCTTGGGTTGGCACTCCTCCTGTACAAGATACTATGATTAAAAGAGGCGAATCATTTAAAATCCCTGTTTCTTTTAGTGCTAAGGGGACTAATTTAAGAATTGCTACAATAGATGTGCAATCGGATGCTTCCGAAGGCCCCAAAACCGATCCTACTGTAACTACATCAGCTGATATTAAAGGCTATGGAATCGATCAAGGTATCAGGGTTACAGATATTGATTTTGGTTCGATATTAATGTGCGATGCTCCTGTTAAAACCTTCCAGGTTACAAACATTAGCACTACCGATACTGTGATATTATCAAAAATTGATCTTATTTCAATTGCAAAAGATTTTACTTTGCTGAATCCACCAATTAATGTTGTGATTCCTCCCAATTCAGGGGCTACTTTAGGTAAGAATTTCGTTACTTTTTCAGTTAAGTTCACACCAAGCAATGTAGGAAATTTCTCCGTTAAAGCTACAGTTTATACGACTGATGGTCAGAGCAAAGTCAGTACTATTACCGGAACTGCTTATAGGGTAAATGTTGATTTTAAACTTCCTTCTTTGGATTATGCAACACATAAATTAGCTCCAGGCATGATGACTGACAATGGGTCTAATAAATTTGTTGTTCTTGCAAGTTCTAAGAATTGGGACGATGCAAAAATTACATCATTCAAAATAGAAATTAAATATAGCTACAAATATTTGGTATATCAAACCGATAGAATTTATAAAGGGTCGATTCTTCCAGGCAGTTGGTCTATAAATGCAGTTGAAACAAATGCTTTAGAGCTTGGTGAGAAAATTCGGGTATTGACAATTAGCGGTTCAACTACAAACGTAAATGATTATATCAAATCCGATGGTGAACTTGCAATTCCTGTTTTCCAATTAATGCTTGATAGTGCATTGATAAAACCAAAATATGGAAATATTTCATTCTTAGATCGTGATCTATGTGTAACAAGCACAAATTCTCCCGGTCTTATTGAATATAACTTGTGTGCCAGAGACCTTCGCAGCGTGATAATTATCCCGACTACTTATGAACTTGTCGAAATCCAGCCGAATCCGGTAAGCGGTGGGACTATACCGGTTAAATACGGTGTAGGACTTGAAGATGTGCAGACTTCAATAAAAATCTTTAATGCATCAAGTGAAATGGTTAAAGAAGTTTACAATGGGATCAGCAAATCAGGTAAATTCGAGAAAGAAGTCAATGTCAGCGATTTAAGTTCCGGAGTCTATTTCATTGTCATGGAATCAGGCCCATTCAAAGATATGAAGAGAATTGTAATAAGAAAATAGTTCTAAATATTCGTATATTTAATAAAAAAGAGCCTCACAATAAATGAGGCTCTTTTAATTAAAATTTAAGAAATTCTTTCCATTTAAGAAACAAGTTCCATGTTGCAGTTACATCTCTCAGACAGTATTCCGCAATTTCAATAACACGATTTTCATTATATAATTTTGAAACATGCGACCCGTCAACTCCTTCTGATTTTGGCGATTTTATTCCAAAAGCACGAGTATAAAAATCAAAATTAAAACGTCGTGTAGCTCCCGACTGTTGCGGCATATAAAAGGTAAGCTCATCCAAAAGGTCAGTATGCTTTGAATAATTAAATTTAGTACCGCTCATCAGGTTTCTTGATGGTTTTATTCCCAATAATGCTGATCTCAACATAAGGAATGGAGCATCAAAATTTCTGCCGTTAAAAGAGACTAATTCGGCATCCCGATATTTAATTAGAATTTTCCAAAAATCATTCAATAATTTTTGTTCATCTGAAATATAGCAGTGACTGCCCGTTTCCAGAGTTTCACATTTAGTTTCGCTCCCTATATTTATTTGTGACGAAAACGCGGCTCTGTTAATCATTTCCCAGCCTGACTCAAAATTTCCCTGCATTAATTGCAGCCCAATACAGACAACTGAGGCTGTTAAGGGAGTCAATCCCATTTCATTTAGTTTTTTTTCTTTTTCCTGATCCGTGCTTGTACCTCGTAACCAGTATTCCTGTTGAGATTCGCTGAAAGTGTCGAATGGCAGCGGTGAAGTTTCGATATCAAAAACCAAGTATTGTTCGGTTTGCATAATTGAATCCAATATAAAAAAAATATTATTAATAATTAGAATCAATTTAATCAAATTTCAAATAAAAACCGGATTAAATAGTCTATAAAATGCTAAAATCAACATAAAGTAATTCGATTGAACAAATGAATTCTACAGAAGTGAATAGTCTAAAGAAACTGAATTTTAATTTTGTATTTCTTTGTATATCTATAATATTTTTGTTTTCCTGTGCTGGAACAAAAACTATAGAACCAACAGGCCCGGACATACTCTACAACCAGGCTATGGAGAAATTTAAAAAAGAAGATTATCAAGCATCAAAAAATCTTTTTGAAGCATTTTTATTTAGTTATCCAGCAAATAAATTAGCTGATCAAGCCCAGTTTTATCTTGCAGAAACGCATTATAAAAGAGATGAATTCATAATTGCAGCCTTCAGTTATAATTCACTTGCCGCTAAATATACATCCAGTCCGCTCGTAAGTACTGCTCAGTTTAAAGCCGCAGAATGTTATTATCGGCTATCTCCTAAATTTGATCGAGATCAGGAATACACAGTTAAAGCCATAGATGCTCTTAAAAGTTTTCGTTTAATGTATTCCAATGACTCTCTGACACGAAAAGCTGACTCGCTTATTAGCATATTACGCAATAAACTCGCCCAGCGTGAGTTTACAACTGCCGAGTTATATATTAAATTAGATGAACCCAAATCTGCCCTTGTTTATTATCAATCGATAATAAATGATTATACCGACACAAACTTCTTTGAAAACTCATTTTACGGAAAAATTCAGGTCCTATTAACGCTTAGACGTTATGATGAGTTGAAAAGCATGATTGCGACATATCCCAGAGTATTCCCACAAGGAAAATACAACAAAGAAATTGAAGATATTTCAAACAAAGTGATCAATATTCATTAACTTTTTCTCTTGGCTTGATTTTTGATTAACAATTAATGCCATAGTTGGATGATTTAACTATTCAGAGTGAAAAAATGAAACTATTAATTATTTCGATATTACTTTCAATTCAAATTGCCAAAGCTCAAGACGCTTTACAGGAGCCACTTTTTAGTATAGGTCCAAATCTATCTTTAGTTGCCGGAGTAAACGGCAATGCAGTTCCCGATGGTCGTAAAAATGGATTATCTTTCAGCTCCATGCCTGATTTTGGTATTTCTATCTTTAGGAAATTTGGCTCAACAGATAGACTGGGCATGTCTCTTGATATTAATTATTCATCGTATCCGTTTCTGATGACCGATATGAACGGAGCAACACCATATAATGTCAGATTTAATTATTTAACTTTTTCACCAAGATTTTATTGGCTATATTTCTCAATTGGCTTCGAATATGGTATCCCAATGGCGGCTACATATGGCCCGAAGATCGATAAAACTATATTAAAAAATTGTTTTACTCCGGTAATAGCTGCATCCTATCCGCTAATGAATGACGAAATTGGCGTTTTAACTGTATTTGTTCGTGCAGGTTATATGCTAACCGGTGTTTATAAGAATTATACAAAGGATGATAATTTTAAAACAATTTTCCCTCCATCTGCTTGGGATAGTTATACAAATGATTTGAATCCTACTCCGGTTTATGCAAGTTTCGGATTCTCATATATGTTCCATCTCTATTGATGAAATTTTAGCGATAATTATCTTTCATGCTAAGAAACTCTCAAATCTTTCGTAATTTAGAAGTTTGTATAAATTCGAATGATAAATTTAACGATGAAAGAATTTCGTAATTTCTGTATAATAGCTCATATTGACCATGGGAAATCCACATTAGCAGACCGTTTGTTGGAAAAAACGGGTCGCGTCTCCAAACGCGATATGGTAATGAATCAAATCCTTGACGATAATCCGCTTGAACAGGAGCGCGGAATCACTATAAAACTACATGCTATTCAGATGGATTACACAGCCTTAGACGGAAAAGAATATGTGTTAAATCTGATAGACACACCCGGCCACGTCGATTTTTCTTATGAAGTTTCACGGTCTTTGGCAGCCTGCGAAGGCGCTTTACTTATTGTTGATGCAACTCAGGGAGTTGAAGCTCAAACCATATCGAACCTCTATTTGGCTATTGAAAATGATTTGGAAATTATTCCTGTTATTAATAAAATCGACTTACCAAGCGCTGTAACGACCATTGAAAGCGTTAAGCAGCAAATTATTGATCTGATTGGTTGCAAGGAAGAAGACATTGTATATACTTCTGCAAAACAAGGAATAGGCATTGAGGATATTCTTGAAAATATTGTCAAACGGATACCTGCACCTGTTGCCAATATTGATGCACCTCTCCGTGCATTGATTTATGACTCAATATTTGATGCATATAGGGGAGTTGTCGTAAATGTAAGAATTTTTGACGGTGTTCTCAGGGAAAATGAAAAAATTAGATTTTTACAAAGTGAAAAAGTTTATGAAACCGAAGAAGTCGGAACTTTGTTTCTAAAACGAAATCGGACAGGAATTCTTGAAGCAGGCAATGTTGGCTATTTTACAGCAAGTATTCGTAGTTTGCATGATACAAAAGTCGGCGATACTATTGCTCATATTAATAATCCGCATGCAATCCCAATTGAAGGGTTTCGTGAGGTAAAACCAATGGTTTTCAGCGGGATCTATCCTGCAAATTCGGATGATTTCGAGTCATTACGTGAGTCTATAGCCAAACTTGTTCTTAATGATGCTGCCATTACTTATGAACCTGAAACATCATCTGCGCTTGGATTCGGCTTCAGATGCGGTTTTCTTGGATTATTACACATGGAAATAGTGCAAGAGCGCTTGGAACGTGAGTTTAAAGAGAATATCGTTACAACAGTTCCCAACGTTCGATATAAAGTAATCAAGACCGATCAGACAGAAGAATACATTGATAATCCGGCTCAATTGCCGCCATTAGTCAAGATCAAAGAGATTCAGGAACCTTTTATAAAAGCACAGATTATTGTACCGGATAATTATATCGGTGCAATTATGAAACTCTGCATGGACAGGCGCGGAAAGCATTTGAATACGGCATACATTTCTACAACACGTGTCGATTTGACATTTGAATTACCGCTTGCTGAAGTTGTTTTTGATTTCTATGATAAGCTCAAATCAATCTCCAGAGGCTATGCTTCACTCGATTATGAGTTTACTGAATATAAAGCTGAGGATTTAGTAAAATTAGATATATTACTTAATAATGAATTAACAGATGCACTTTCATCAATCGTTCACCGCTCCAAAAGCTATGATTGGGGAAGAAAATTATGTTCTAAATTAAAAGAGTTAATCCCTCGTCAAATGTTTGAAGTTGCTATTCAGGCTTCAATTGGTGCTAAAATTATTGCAAGAACTAATGTTCAGGCAATGAGAAAAAATGTACTTGCAAAATGCTATGGTGGTGATATTTCTCGAAAAAGAAAACTTTTAGAGAAACAAAAAGAGGGTAAGAAACGTATGAAACAAGTAGGAAATATCGAAATACCTCAGGAAGCATTTTTAGCGATTTTAAGTATTGATGATTAAATCCCGATTAAGGCTGTAGATCAGCAAAATACATCTGCAATTAATTCCATCTAATTTTTAACAAATTTTATTATTCAAAATGTTCAAAAAATCAATAAAACCCCAGCAGACTAAACCTGCAACATTCAGCGAAAAAGTTATTTCATGGATTAAGACTATTGTTTGGGCTTTAGTCGTTGTTATGATCCTGAATGGTGTGCTAATTGCCTCATTTGTTGTACCAACACCCTCGATGGAAAACACAGTAATGACCGGAGATTTTCTCTTTGTAAATAAATTTATTTACGGCCCATCTACTCCACAGGTAATACCATTACTTAATATTCCGCTGCCATTCTATAAATTCCCTGGCATTAAAGATCCTAAACAAGGTGATGTTATTGTTTTCATTTTTCCCGGGAACAGAGATGAGGTTGAATCAAAAGAGTTCCAGTATTATCTGAAACGCTGTGTAGCAAGTGCTGGAGATACTCTTCAGGTAATTGACAAACACTTGATTGTGAACGGCAAAGAATTTGCAATGCCAGAACATGCTCAATACGACTCAAACGAACCTTATCATTCATGGGAACCATTCCATACATTTCCACCGGAACGTGGCTATTCACGCGACAATTACGGTCCAATCAGAATCCCGAAAAAAGGTGACGTTGTTCAGATTTCAACAAAAAATATTCACGAATGGAGAATTTTCATTCGCCGTGAAGGCCATGAAGTTTCAACCGACGGGATAAATGTTCTGATTGATGGCAAAGCCTCTAATTCATACACTGTACAAAAGAATTATTGCTTCGGAATGGGTGATAACCGTGATCATAGCTTAGATAGCAGATTTTGGGGCTTTATTCCTTATGATAATGTTGTTGGCACTCCAATGATAGTTTACTGGTCATGGGACACAAATGCACCAATTGGAAGTATTTTGAAGAAATTTGCATCCTTACGTTGGAACAGAATCGGAAAGTTGATATTTTAATGCAAAATAAGCCCGAGATTGTTAATAATTATTACATTTATGGCAGAAATTCCGTCATAGAAGCCATAAATTCCGAACGTGATATTGAAAAGATATATGTTTCCTTCTCTGCGCATGGTGATTCCATGCGCACAGTTTTTTCAGCGGCAAAGCAAAATAAAATTCCCATAACTGTTAGTGATAAATTCAAATTCGGTAAACTCGAAAATGAGGTTTGCCCAAAGGGAACTAACTCTCAAGGCGTGATAGCACTGGTTAGTCCAATAAAACTATTAGATATTGATACATTAATCAAAAAAGCATTCAGTACTCAAAAATATCCTTTAGTATTAGTTCTTGATGGTATTTATGATCCGCAGAACTTAGGAGCTATAGCCAGATCGTGTGAATGTGGAGGTGCTGCAGGATTAATTCTCCCAACGAGAGAATCCGCACCGATAACACCCGTTGCTGTGAAAGCATCTGCAGGAGCCTTAGAGCATATATTAGTAACAAAAGTACCTAATCTGATAAATTCCTTGAAAACGCTCAAGGATAATGGCTTTTGGGTTGTCGGAACTGAAATGAATGCCGATGAATATTATTTCAATAAAAGCTATGATATGCCTATTGCACTTGTGATTGGGAGCGAAGGAAAAGGGATTAGCCCTGGAATGAAAAAGCACTGTGATTTTTCCGTTAAAATTCCATTGAGCGGGAAAATAAATTCATTGAATGCTTCGGTATCAGCAGGTATTTTAATTTACGAGATAGTGCGACAGAGGCTGATGAAAAGCTGATTTACTCAAATGCTTGTATGAATTGGCGCAGTTGATCAATATAAATTAAATCTTCAACTTCAGATAACAATACTCTGAAAGTATCATTAAACTGTGAACCTTTCAGAGTAAATTTCCCTCTTGAAATAATGGTGAAGTATGGCTTTGGCATTGACTCTGAAAAAATCAACTTTCCCAATGAACCCAAATAAATGATAAAATTCCTATTAATATTTGAGTCTAAAAAAACATCGTAAACGAAATCTCCTTCTATACAGCCTAAAACATGCGAATAACTAATTAATTTCATCTTTTAATAAATGATAGTTCTTAAAAAGTATTGCATATTTTGAAATTTGATATTAACAAAATAAGCACCTGCAGCATATTTTGAACAATCAATGTAAAATTCATCAGAAATTTCACCTTGCATATAAGGTATTATTCCGATTAAATTTCCGAATAAATCAAATATCTGAAAATCTATTAACCGATTCTCAGCATCCGAAGAATTAATTTTAATTTTTATTATTTTTTCATTCGGGAAATAATATATTTTAGCTTTATCGGCTATAGTCGCCGCTTCAGAAACATCACTAACATTAATATATAGTTCGAAAAGTTGTGTATATTCTCCCCATCCTGATTCATTATGGCCTCGCACGCGCCACCAAAGCAAACTATTAGGAAGTTTATTTATTAAAATACTATATGTACTAATATTAGAATCATTGAAGAATAAATTCTTCAAAAGAGGATCTGTGGCTATCTGAAGTTCATATTTATCCACAGAAGGTTTTGGTATTTTCCATGAAAAAGTCAGATTGTTAGCAGTTGTAAAGAATTTATTTAATGGTTTAGTTATTTGTATAACATCAGGGACTCTATTTAAAGTAGAGAAACTATGAAAATCACTGCAAGCTATGATCTGTCCTACAGACTTAGCAATTACACGCCAATAATAATCAGAACTTTTAACTAAATTCGTAACATTTATAAAAGTATCTGTTGTACTTTTATCTAAAAAAAATGTATCCGTATTCGTTTCGTCAACTACAATAATATTATAAGAATCTGCACCTAAAGCACGTTGCCAGTGTGCTACAAGTGATGTCGGCTGATTTTCAGCTTTATCAGGTGGATTAATCAAAGCTAATTGGTTTTGCTGAGAATTTGAAGAAAATTGAATGATAAATGTTGTTACAGATAAGGCAGGAACTGTTTCGGAGTATTTACTTGCTGAAGAGTAGCAGTCATTGAGAGGTGACAAATTTTCATTCTTGCTGGTTCTGATTCTTTTAATTAAATATTCAGTTGAGCAATTAGAAGGTAGAATTGTAGTAAAACTATGATTCACAGTATCTGAATTAACCATCACAATCACGATTTCCGATTTATCAGGTTTAAGAAATGCACTTGCTCGGAATGATTTATCACCGCCCTGAATACTAATATTTTGGTATCCTGGTTTTATATATTTTGAAAAATTTGCTAAAGTCCAATATCTCTTCGGAATAATAATCGAATTTTTTATCAGATAAAGCAATCCTGTCTCATCGGTTGAATTAAATGAACAAAGCTGCCAGAAGAGCCATGCACTGCAATTTGCAAGAATTAAATCTGATTGAATCATTGTTGCCCATTTTATCGCATTTTCAATACTTAGATCTATCGAAGCACTCTGAACGGTTTCGCAAACTTCCGTTTGCCAAACTTCTTTAATGCCGATGCTTAGTGGCAATTGCGCTGCAACATTACGTAAAGCAGTATTCCCATATCCGTGAGTAGATACAGCTTTCAAGATAAAACCGATACTGTCCACAGTTATTAGATCTTGATTATAACGATATGTATCAGTCCAATTATTGCATTCAGGAGCCATAATTGCGGTATTTACCGAGTCTTTTTCAAATTTATTATATATTGTTTTAATTAAATTAATGAGAGAAGTTGAAGAATAGAAACATGAATTTTGAGGATTGTTACTGGATGGTTCGTTCTGAGGAGATAAATAGCTAATTTTTATATTTCTATATTTTGAATATCCTTTGACATATCTTGAAATATAATCAACGAAATTAAGATATTCAGAATCCTTTAACAAATTATTAGGATCATTTTTAATTTCAGGAGAAATCTTCCCATTTTGTTTCATTTGGGCTGGTGGCGACCATATTGATGAAATAAATTCGATGTCAGCTCGTTTTTGGGCTTCTATCATAAGGAAATATTGATTTTTATCCACATCACTATTCCAATTAATATAATCCCATTGCGGATTGAGCTGCACACGCATAATATTTAATGCAGCTCCTTTTGATCCGAAACACAAATCAAAAATAGAGTCACGCTGAGTAGATGCGAGGTTTGTAAATTTATCTTCAGAAAAAGCAATTGAAGCACCAAAGCCGTGCATTGTCTGATATTTTATTGAAGTATCCAATTGAAAAAAATAATCAGTGGCTTTGACAGTGCTTAAACAGAATAACAGGTAAGCTATCTTTATAAATATTTTCAAAATAATTTTTATTTAATTCATACTTAAAACTGTTCTAACACACGCTTGTCATTTTCATAAAATAATCTTATATCTTCTATACCTGTCCGTAGAAGCGCAACTCTCTCAATTCCGAATCCAAAAGCAAAACCTGAATATTCTTCGTGATTGATTTCTCCTGAATGTAAAACATTTGGATGGACCATTCCACAACCAGCTATTTCGAGCCAGCCTTGATGTTTGCAAATTCTGCATCCTTTTCCTCCACACAAAAAGCAAGATATATCCAATTCGGCACTTGGTTCGGTAAACGGAAAATATGAAGGTCTGAAGCGGAATTTGGAATTTTCACCATACATTTTTCTTGAGAATTCCATCAATGTACCTTTAAGCTGTGCAAAGGAAACATTTTTATCAATATATAAGCCTTCAATTTGATGGAACTCGGCTAAGGAACGGGCATTTATAGCTTCATTGCGATATACTCTTCCGGGCATAATGCAGCGTATTGGCGGTTTTTGGGACTTCATCACCCGAATCTGTACAGGTGAGGTATGAGTTCTTAGAAGCAGATTGTTCCCGTTTTTAATAAAAAAAGTATCTTGCATATCACGGGCAGGGTGATCTGCTGCGAAATTCAAAGCATCAAAATTATGGAAACCATCTTCAATATCGGGTCCTTCGGCAACAGAAAAGCCCATCAGTACAAAGATTTCGACCATTTCATCTAATATTTGCAATACAGGATGATATGATCCATGATAGGATTTCCTGCCGGGTAGTGTGAGATCAAGCTCAGGGACATGAGTTTCAGGCTTTGCAAATTTATCTTTTAATTTATTTATTTCTTCTTCGGCGAACTTACGGAGTAAATTCAGTTCTTTTCCTACCAGTGGCTTTTCATCGGGAGTCACAGTTTTCATCTTATCGAACAGCTCTTGAATTTTGCCCTTTTTTACTAAATATGATAATTTAAATTGCTCGAAAAGATCGGCTGATGCTATTTCTTTCAGATGGAAATCAATTTCTTCACGAAGTTTTTTTATTTCATTGATCATTAGCTTTCCTAAATATGATTTTATATATTACAAAAATAACAAATAAAAAAAAACCGAGCTCAACTAAGCCCGGTTTATCCCAAACAAATTGAAAGTAGTAGTTAAATATTCGCTAATGCACCTCTTAATTTATGAGAAAAATATATTTCAATTAGTCATCTTCAATTGATTTTTTAAATATACGAAATAAAATACTTTCTATTATAATAAATTTTACTACTCATTAAATATTCTTTTAGTCTTTTGGAAAATAATGAATAAGAATTTTATTGATGATTTCAGAAATATAGCCCTAATGATAGAGTGACAGCCGATTTGCTGCTTTCACTTCCAGTTGCACCAATAAAATTATAAACATTATAGCGTCCTTCAACAAAAAACATTACAAGTTTCAAATCAATATCTGTTCCTAAACCTGCACTGAAACCAACCCTACTATCCGAACTCGATGTCGGTAATGGCCAATCAGAAGTAGAGAAGCCGGCTGATGGATCGAGTGAAACTGCATTCATCATATAATTATATTGAATGTTACCAACTACGTAGGGACGAACGATAGTCTTAAAAAAATAATAATTTACACCTGCCGAGAGGCTAATGATATTTTCAGTAACAAATAAAGTTGTAAGATGAGAGTTGTCCTTAGGATTATTAACATCAATATTAGTTTGAGGGAATTTATTATAAGTAGCTCCCAAATCAAAGCTAAAATTATCACTCATACTCAATTTCACCTTGCCACCGACATGATAACCGGACGTAGCGCCGCTTCTCAAGAATGAGCCATTAGTCATAGAATCAATTTTAACTTTATCGGAATTGTATATGTTATTTAATTGATCATTAGGAGTGGACAGGCCTGCAAAAAGACCGATTTTGAACGATTCCGCCTGCAATGAGAGCGGTAGTACAATAAAACCGTAAAGCAAGCAAACTAAGAAAATATTTTTTTTCATTTTTCCTCAAAATAAATTGAATTACTATTAACAATTACTCATAGAGACGCAAAATGTTTCATAAAAGTTTAAAAAATTAAAAAAGGTCGGATTTGCACCCGACCTTTGAAGAGTTTCATCAATTTGTAATTCCTGACTATTCAATCTCCCAGCAATCTTCACCACGAAGTAATTTATCATAGTCATAAGCATCTGGCAATGAGGTATAATGCTCAATTTGAGCCGTAGTAGCATCCTCATAAGTTTTAATGTCAATGGCTTGGAAAATACCCATCGGACGTGGCAATTCATGGTGATAAGTCATATTTGCAAGAATGAATGCAAGAGTTGTATCTTTTTCATTATGAACTAATAAATCATCAGCCGAATTAGAGCCATCTGACAGCGATACAACGGTCGGAGTGAATCCGTCGAGTTTAATACCCTTGTCGTTATTTGTGCCGAAAATCATCGGCTTTCCGTGCTCTAAAACGATAGTTTTATCTGAGCGAAGTGATTTTTGTGCAAAAAAGTCAAAAGCACCGTCATTGAATATCGGACAGTTCGTATAAATTTCAATAAATGAAAATCCGTTATGTTTTGCAGCACGCTCCATAAGGTACTGCATGTGTTTGCCGTCACCGTCAATGGTACGGGCTACAAAGGATGCGCCTGAACCAAGAACAAGTGCTGCGGGATTAAATGGATTATCCAATACTCCAAGCGGGGAAGATTTGGTAATCTGCCCTGGCTGTGATGTTGGAGAATACTGCCCCTTTGTAAGACTGTAAACTTCATTGTTAAACATCATAACGTTAAGGTTGATATTGCGGCGGCAGGCATGAATCAGGTGATTTCCACCAATACTCATACAGTCTCCGTCTCCAGTTGCGACCCAGATTGATAAATCAGGACGGGCTGTTTTAAGTCCTGAAGCAATTGGCAAAGCGCGGCCGTGCATTGAATGGACACCATATACATTCATGTAATATGGGAAGCGGCTTGAGCAGCCAATTCCAGAAATGAATGCTAATTTTTCGCGTGGAATTCCGAGTGTAGCTACAACTCGTTGTGTTTGGGCAAGAATAGAATAGCCGCCGCATCCGGCACACCAGCGAACGTCGATACCGGCTTTAAAATCCTTTGGTGTATATTCCAAAGTCCCAACATGTTGCTTTACGACTATATCATCAACTAATGAATGCATTTATTTTTCTCCTATTGATTCAATAATTCATTTAATTTATTTTCTACTTCATGAGCATTCATCGGTGTTCCTTGTATTTTGTTCAAGCCATGTACTTTAATAAGGAATTTGGCTTGTATCATCCAGCTTAATTGTCCATTATTCAGCTCTGGCACGATGATTCTCTTAAAGCTACTTAATATTTTTTCCAAATTTCTTGGGAAAGGATTCAGGTATTTCAAATGACAATATGAAATTACATTTCCTTCACTTCGAACTTTTTCAATTGCTTCTTCGATTGCTCCACGTGTAGATCCCCAGCCAAGAACAAGGATATCTCCTTCTTCGGGACCATCAATTGTAGCTTCAGGTATATCATTTGCGATACGTTCAACCTTTTCAGCACGAAGTTTTACCATTTTTTCATGGTTCTTTGCTTCCATGGAAACCAAACCAGTAACATCTTCTTTTTCTAAGCCACCGATGCGGTGTTCAAGGCCTTCGATACCGGGAATGGCCCACATACGTGCAAGTGTTTCAGGGTCTCGTTTATAAGGTTGAAAAGTTTCGGGATCAGTTGCAAAATTAACTGAAATATCGGGTAAATCCTCAAGTTTGGTAACTCTCCAAGGATTAGTTCCTTGTGCAAGATAGCCATCAGAGAGCATAATGACAGGAGTCATATATTTTAAAGCAATTCGGGCAGCTTCAAAAGTCATATCGAAGCAATCTGAGGCACTATCTGCTGCAAGAATTGGCATAGGAGCTTCACCATGGCGACCAAACATTGCCATTAATAAATCAGATTGTTCCGGTTTGGTTGGAAGACCTGTGCTTGGGCCACCTCTCTGAACATTTATTATTACAAGTGGCAGCTCAAGAATTACTGCCAATCCCATTGCTTCAACTTTTAGTGACAAGCCTGGGCCAGAAGTTGTAGTAGCTGCTAAATTACCACCAAATGATGCACCTATTGCGCTGCAAATGCCGGCAATTTCATCTTCACCTTGTAAGTGCTTTACGCCATATTTTTTATATCCTGAAATGAAATGAAGAATTTCAGTTGCAGGAGTTATAGGATACGAGCCAAGAAACAAAGGGAGATTCGCTTTTTTTGCTGCTACAACCAGTCCAATAGCTGCTGCTTCATTTCCAGTAATATTCCGGTAAGTACCTTTTTTAAGTTTGGCAGAAGAAACTTCATAGCGGATGGCAAAATCTTCGCGGATTTCTCCATAAGCATGCCCTGCTTTTAAGACTGCAAGGTTTGCATCAAGGATATCTTGTTTCTTTTTAAATTTAGTTTTAAGCCATTTTTCTGTTGTATCAAGCGGTAAGCCAAAAAGCCAGTACATTAGGCCTAAAGCAAACAAATTTTTTGTTCTGTCAATATTTTTTGGAGACAGTTTTGTTTCTTTTAAAATCTCACTAACCATAGTATTGATGTCGATTGCAAAGAGCTGGAAGCTTTTCAGAGAATCGTCAGTTAGTGGATTGCTTTCGTATTTGGCCAATTTTAAATTTTTGTCACCGAAACCGGCTGTATTGGCTATTATAATGCCATTTTTCTTGAGAGCAGCGAGATTGACTTTAAGCGATGAAGCATTCATGGCTATTAAAATATCGATCTGATTTCCGGGTGTACTCACCGGTTTGGAACCAAAGTGCACCTGATATGCGCTCACTCCGTAAAGAGTGCCTTCGGGAGCGCGAATTTCCGAAGGATAGTCGGGAAAAGTATTAACATCGTTTCCGAATGCACCACTGGTGTTTGAGAATTGCGAGCCTGTGAGCTGCATTCCATCTCCAGAATCGCCTGCAAAGCGGATTGTTACCTCTTCCAGTTTTTGAATTTGTTTACTCATATCCTTACTATATCTAAATTTATAAATAGAAAAAAATCTTTTGTATATTTTGAGCCCTCTTATTGTAAGCTAAACTTAAAATTTGCAAAAGCTGTTTATAAGCAGTTTCAAAATTAATAAAATTTTTATAATTAGTTATTAAGGGATGGAAAATAAATTTGAAACACAGAATTCATTTTAACCCAGATATTTCATTAGGATTTTACTGTAATACCAATAACCTCACCCCCTGGAGGCCGTCTCAAAAGCCTCATATTTAACAAAAATGTCATTCCTGCATTCGCAGGAATGACAGAAATGAAACTTATGAGTTTGTATGTTTGAAAAGCAGGCTTAACCAAAAATTGATTAATTTAGTTTTTGGTAAAAATAAAATTTATAAACAATTAATGGAGAAGCCATGCTTAGAATGCAAAATACGCA
>JAPLFL010000009.1 GCA_026390695.1 Candidatus Kapaibacterium sp.
AACGTAACCAGATTCTACCGGAAGTATCAGAAACAATTCTTATATCCATTCCAAGTGCTTTTATTCCGGTTTGTGTTGAATTATAAAATTTCCATACTTTTCCATCAAATCTGCCTATTGAACCTGAATCACTGAATACAGACCATAATTCTCCATTTGTAGATAAACATAAATGCCAAATTCTATTAGTAGGAAAAGAAGAGGTCTCACGATTTAATAATGACCAATTAATATTATCGAATTTAATTAATCCAGAATCTGAAGCAAACCACTTGTTATCAAATATATCAATTGTTACATCAGTAATATTACGTGTTTTATAGTTATATTTTATTGTATCAAACAATGATATTTTTTTGATTCCTAATGGCGAAGCTATCCATAAATTATGAGATTTATCAAATTCAAAATTATTTATAATAATATTATTATCACTCGTTATTCTGTTATCTATATTCTTATAAAATTCTATTATAGAATTTCTTATCCATATTTTATTTACGTCGAATTGTTTAATAAAATCAAAGGATGTAGTTCCTGAAATCATATAGATTTTGAAGCAAATCCACTCAGGATTTGCCTTTAAACCTATTAAACTAAAGAATATTAAGCAGAAGCTTATAATTAATTTCATAATAATTCTGCCTCTTAATGAATAATTGAAATTGGTAAAACAAAATTATCAATATCAGTTTTAATATTTATATAATAAACTCCGCTTTGAATATCTTTATTATCAATTTGAATGTTGTTTTTTCCTTTATTAGCCTTACAAATCTTAATGTCGAAAAATTTATCTCCAAAAAGATTTATATATCCGATTGATACAGTGCCTTCAGATGTTGAATTAAAAGACAAAGTAATATATTCATCACTTGGATTCGGATATGCGGAAAAAGAGCTTAATTTAATATCTTTCTCAACTATTTTGAGATTATTGTTTGAAAGTTTTTCTATTTCCTTAGCAGCAACGCCGTAATTAACATTCGGATTACAAATTTCATTGCCATCCTTATCTAATATTTTAATGTCTATTGTGCATGGAAGCTCTTGTATTGGTAACCCATTAATAATTTGAGATGTCCAGCAAGGGCCAATTCCATTTGGATAATTTGATAAGTCGAAGGGTATTTTTTCATTTGTATTTGAGTAGTTGAAGATTTTAAATGATCTATGTGTACACTCATCTGTAATCTCTAAACCATAAAAAGTGCATAATGGGTTAGTTTGAGTTAATTTATATCGCCAGCCACATGCAGAGGATACTAATTCAGTTGTAAATTCAGGACAGCAAGAACAACCATTGATTATAGTTTTTTTCAATGGACAAACGGAAGCCCCGTTTTCAGTGTATAATTCAAAATAAACATCAAGAGGAATGCCGTTATTATCAAAAGTAAGGGGAATTTCTTGCGAGCATCCAGAATTCCATGTTAAATCAAATTCTAAAGGTTGCTTTAGTATTTCATTTTTGATTTTTACATGTTTTATATAAGATACATCAACGTTAGTACTACAATTATTACATATTTTCATTAAAACCTTACAGGGATTAGTTTCATCAACTCTGTAACTTACTTCTAAACAGCTACCATTACAAACACATTGGATTGTTTTATACGTTGTACAAGTTGTATTGTTATCAAAAGTAAAAACAAAAGGGATTGGACCATTCGTTAAATCACTGTTGTTTATACAAATTGAATTCGGAATTGATGCTTTATTATTTGTCCATGTAAGCGGGTAAGTTATATTATTTACAAAAACAGAATTAATTGCACAAGAACCCGGGATTTTGATAAATGAGAAATTAAAGTAACATCCAGTGGAATTAGTACTTATGTATTCAATATTAACCTGAACAGTACCATCGTCGCAATAGCAGTTAGCTTGTATTTCTGAACATTTATCGGTTTTTGCTATATTTAGATTCAAAACTTGCAACTCAAGAGCTGTTCTTTGTTTTGGTTCATAATGAAAATAGTCAGGATTATAACTTGAGGGCGTTAAATCGATATTTTCTAAAGTAAAACTGACAGTATGTTTGCAGTCAAATAGTGAATTTGTTGAAGTTGTTAAAAGGAAGTTCCAATCAACATCACCTAAATAATCATCAATAAATATTGAACCAACAGGGGTTGTTAAATGTGTAGTATTTACTGACTTGTAGAAGTTTGTAAATGTGTAGTCATACGTTTGCTGCCCG
>JAPLFL010000033.1 GCA_026390695.1 Candidatus Kapaibacterium sp.
ACACCAATGCAAATGCTGAATCTTTTAACGCGAAGGTAAAACTATTTAGAGCTAATCTCAGAGGGGTGATTGATACTAAGTTTTTCCTCTTTAGATTAGCTAAACTTTTTGCTTAATCCCCAAAAATTTGACATGACCCGTTATTATGCTTATAATTTACGGACTCTTCACAATTCTTGAGCGCTACCCGCATATCTACAATTATGTCGTCGAAATAATCGATGAAAATGCAGAAGCACAATACACAGCCGCAGTCAGATTTTTGAGAATCTTGAAACTGGAAATTTGTTTATTGTTTAGTTTCGTGATACAACAAATAATAGCTTCAAGTGGAGTACATAGTTTAAAGATCAGCTTTTGGTTTATTCCTGTATTTATTCTTGCAATATTTATAAGTATTGCAATTTATATTCGCCAGTCACTAAAACTTTGACGTGACCCCTAATAACCAAGTTCAACAAGTTATAAGGTTTAAATAATCATAAGATTATTGACATAATATTATTTCATATTGGCTATTCAAGTAAGTCCCGCTGCTGTTGCTATTATTAAAGCCTTTTGCATAATTTGTTGTTTAAATTTGCACATATTTGCACAGTGGAGTATGCAAGCAAGTTCCGCTGCTGTTGCAATTATTAATGCCTTTTGCATAGTTTTGCATAATTTTTAACCATTTTCAGTAACAATAATCATTAACTATTGATAATTGATAATTTGCATACCCATATATGCAAGCATATTGCGCTGCTGTTCTACTTTCTAATGCCTTTTGCATAATTTGTTGTTTAAATTTGCATATATTTGCATAGTGGAATATGCAAGTAAGTCCCGCTGCTGTTGCAATTATTAATGCCTTTTGCATAGTTTTGCATAATTTTTTAACCATTAACAATTTAGTCTGTCTCAAAATATAATATTTGCCATAATTGTCAATCCCGCGCATGCGGGAATCCCCTACCAGTACCACTTTAGGAGATTTCTGCATGAGCATCAATGACAGAAACGGAACTATTAAGAGAGCTTCTTGTAAGTAAGCAAATTGCGCTGTATTCGACTTTTTAAAACCTTTTGAATATTTTTTACCAATTTTCATTGATCATCAACCTTTAACTTTACAAACTATAAATGAACAAGAACGCAAAACTATTAGTTCAGATTTAAATATCAAGAAAACCGCTCACAAACTACACACCAAATAGTTTGTGAAATATGTGGGATATACTTTGAATAAAATTGACATATATTTAAATTTTTGAGTTGTATTCGGACTCCGGAGTTATGTACACCACAAGAATTAATTGAGTATTAAATTTAATATGGAAATTATTGATGAATACGTGTAGGTCTTATTTTTCAACTGTAAGAACTTATTAAAAATCGAATAAATTATTTGGTTTTTCAGTAATAAAAAGTTAATAAGATTTGTATCTAACATGTTGAATATATTCTACTAAGTCCCCATGTAAAAATTTACATGCAAATTACAGCTAACTTTATTAAATCAATAGCTTATATCATTTTCTTAATAAAATAGGAATTATTGTCATTCCCGCACATGCGGGAATCCCCTTCTAGTACCAATCATGAGATGAGGTTGTTTCAAAAGCCACATATTTAACAAAAATGTCATTCCTGCGTATGCAGGAATCTCCTTCCAGTGCCACTTTAAGGGATTCCTGCATTCGCAGGAATGACATAAATGAGGCTTTTGAGACAGCCTTCAAGTAGGAAACGATATTAGACATTCTTGTCTGAGCATAATAAGCAACAAACAGACAGGGATTTCTGTTCTACCAAAAAACAAGTTAGATGAGAGGTTTTTAATCAATTACTCTGTGAATATTTAAAAGATGTGTATAATTGTTAGCTTTAAAAAATTGGGTTAGGGGGTTTTTCCAATTTAGTCAAACCAAACCTTCGATAGCCGCTTCTCTACTCAAGTAGAGAAAATGTAAATAACTCAATCAAGATTACGTGAACAATGACCAAGCCCAAAATTGTTGCTTTTTTACGTAATTTTGTAAAAGCTATACCTGTTAGAATAAAAATCAGACAGTTGTGAAATTAGAATTAAATTGAATTCCGAATGACCGAACTCACCGATAGATTTAACCGCAAACACGAGTACCTTAGAATATCTCTCACCGATAATTGTAACTTAAACTGCATCTATTGCAGTCCAATCGGCTCTTGTATCCCAAAAACAGAAAAAAAAGATATATTAACTTATGAGGAAATAATAAGAATTGTCAATCTTTTTGCAGTGGCAGGTTTTAAAAAATTCCGCTTTACCGGCGGGGAACCATTACTTCGGAGAGATGTTCTTGCCCTTTTTGAAAAGTTATCGGAACTAAGAAAAAAATATAAGTTTGAGCTATTAATTACTACAAACGGAATTTTACTTCATGATAAAATTGATAAATTAATGGAATATGGCGTTGAAAGGCTCAATATCAGCCTTGATTCACTTAAATCGGATAATTTTATTAAAATTAACGGCAGTAAAGATTATCTACAGATTGTAATTGACAACATAGAACAAGCCATAGCAGCAGATATCAAAATAAAAATCAATACTGTAATCATACGTGGAATAAATGAAACTGAGCTTATAGATTTTTGTGATTTTTCAATAAAATATTCAGTGAATGTACGTTTTATAGAGTTCATGCCATTCAGCTCAAATAATTGGAATAAGGAGCAATTCATAAGTTCGGCTGAAATGAGAGAAATTATTAGCGCAAAATACCTACTAAAGCGATTAGATCAAGATTTATCCACATCCGACAATTATCTGATCGAAGGTACAGGAGGCATGATTGGATTTATAAACCCAATATCCGATCATTTCTGTTCTTCATGCAATAGGCTCAGGATTAGCTCTGACTCAAATTTGAAGCTTTGTCTGTTTTCAGAATCATCCGGTTCGATTAATTTTAAAAAAATGATAAATCAAAACTATACTGATTCGCAAATGCTTGATATAATAAGTGCAGCACTGCAAAATAAAGAATCTGAACACAGTGCTATTACCAACTCAAAACTACTATTAAATAATGAAATGTTAAATATTGGCGGCTAATAAAAAGTAAAATTATGGGAAAAATAATTGCAATTTCAATAAGTACAATAAGAGGTATTCCAAAAACCAATGTCGTTGAAGCAAATTTAATTGAGAACTTCGGAATTGAGCAAGATGCTCATGCCGGTGATTGGCACCGACAAATCTCACTATTAGCCGACGAATCCATCGATAAAATCAGAAATGCAGGTATGCCAGAAGTTTCTGCAGGTGACTTTGCCGAGAATCTAACAACCAAGGGCATTGACTTCTCAAAAATACAGGTTGGAACACGGCTCAGTCTAAGTAGTAGCATTTTATTGGAAATTACACAAATTGGTAAGGAATGCCATACCAGATGCAAAATTTATCAGAAAGTTGGAAATTGTGTCATGCCGACCGATGGGCTATTTGCAAAAGTACTTAAAGGTGGAAAACTTACCATAGACGATGATATTGAGATATTATAAACAACTTGAAATTATATTTTTATGGAAAATAACTTAATAATATATTCATTAATTGGAATAATGGCGGGAGTGCTCTCAGGAATGTTTGGCATTGGTGGCGGAGTTGTGATTGTACCTGCTTTAATGCTCCTAATGGGATTTACGCTCCCTCAAGCATCAGGGACATCTCTTATGGCGCTACTATTGCCAGTTGGCATATTTGCAGTAGTGTCATATCACAAAGCAAAGCTGCTTAATATTAAAATTTCATTGATTATTGCACTTGGAATAATCATAGGTAATTTTTTCGGTTCAATCACTGCAGTAAATATTGATGTTCAGCTCCTGAAGCTATTCTACGCACTATTCCTTCTATGGGTAGCATTAAATTTTATAAACTTAAAAGATATAATTAAGAAATTGAGTTTTAAATCAGAGCTTTCATCAAATGTAACGGCAACAAATATTATTACTAATAACAATTCAACATTTGATAACTTTTATTTTCTGCTTCCAGTTGGATTAGCGGCAGGCTACTTGTCCGGGCTATTCGGCATTGGTGGCGGACTGGTGATTGTCCCTGTACTGATAAAGTTCTTAAAATTTGATACAAAAAAAGCAATTGGAACTTCTCTTGGATCATTATTGTTACCAGTTGGTTTGCCCGGAGTATTGGTATATAATCATGCTGGCGTTTTAATTTGGGCTGCTGCTATTCCTGTTGCAGCAGGATTATTTGTCGGTTCGATTTTTGGTGCAAAAATAACAATATCACTTCCCTCTCTGCTTATAAAGCGTATCTATGGCGCTTTTCTCCTTATAATGAGTTTCTACTTCACATATCAGTCTTTAGTTCATTAATCTTTGTAAAAAATAGAATTACAGCACCAGATATAAGAAGAATTAATAAAGATAAAATAGCAATCCGGTATGATCCGCTTAACTGTAAGGATAAACCAAAAATCAGCGGCCCAAGCCAGCTTGTGCCCTTGTCGCTAATTTCATAAAAAGCAAAATATTCTGATGTTTTTCCTGTTGGAATAAGATTAGAAAATAATGATCTGCTCAGAGCCTGAATACCTCCGAGAACCAGTCCTATAACGAAGGATAAGAGCCAGAATCCGGCTGTATCTTTTAAAAACATATAGGCATAAAATATCGCTACTGACCAGATTAACAAATTAATAAGAATCACTGTTTTAGTCTTCATTAACTTTGCCAGATAATTAAAAAGATATGAACCTAAAAATCCAACAAATTGTACCATAAGAATTATTTGAGTAAGTGTGGAGATTTCGATTCCAAGCTCATCTTTGCCGAATTGTGAAGCAATTACAATAACAGATTGAACACCATCATTGTAAAGTAAATATGCAATTAGAAAAAGTAATGTCGATTTATATCTCAACATGTCCTTGAATGTGAGTGATAGCTGCTTATACCCAACTGAAATAATATTTAACGTTGCACTATTTGAACTTTCTGATTTACGAAGAAATTTCATCGGGATTAATGAAAATAATCCCCACCAAACACCTGCTAAAGCAAGATTGATTCTAACTGCAAGGCTTTTATCAATTTTAAGATTGTCAGAATATGCAAATATAACAAGATTTATAGCAAGGCATAAGCCGCCACCAATGTAGCCAATTGCCCATCCGGTCGAAGATACCTCATCTCTTTGATGCTCGTAAGCTATGTCTGACAAAAATGAATTGTATATCACAGAAGCAGCACCAAAGCAAAGATTTGCCAAAATAAATAAGAGTCCACCAAAGATAAATCCTGATTCTTTTAAAAAATACAATCCCATCGTAGAGAATGCACCTAAGTAGGTAAATATTCCAAGTAATAATTTCTTCTTATTTGTAAAATCAGCTATAGCTCCAATTAGCGGTAAAATTAAAACTTGTAAAATTACTGATAGAGATACAAGATATGGGAAAAAGGAACCGTAAAAGATATGTAGTCCTATTATATTTATCATTCCGTCGGAATTGGCTGCTGCTTTGGTTATTCCAGTAAGATATGGACCAAGAAACACAGTTATTACAGTAGTATAAAAAGCTGAATTTGCCCAGTCATAAAAATACCAGGATACGCGCTCCTTTCGGGTTGATGGAAATATTTTCTTGATTTTATGATTAGCCATAATTCTTAGCTTTATTTTATAATTTTGAATAAGTACAAAGATAAACCGAATATTAGAAAGCTAATGAAGAAAAATATTCTTAAAATTTTTGAAATGAAAATAAAAGGATTGTTTGATACATTTTTGTTCGCCAAACCAAGCAATGTTTCTGTAATTGAGCAAAATCAGAGAATATTCTCATCATTAAATATATCTAAAATTTTAATTCTTCGTCATGATAGAATAGGTGATGTTCTAATTAGTATTCCTTTGTTTAAAATTATTAGAAATTTTATGCCTGATGCTGAGATTGATATAATTCTCGGTAAAAGAAATCAGGAAATTCAAAGCAGTATAAAAAGCTATTTTAATAATATTTTTGTATTTGATCAAACACTATTCAAAGCCATCATACTCATTATCCAGCTAAGAAGAAGGAAATATGATTTAATAATTGATCCGTTTGATAAACCTTCCAGCACATCTTCGTTGATTATTAAATTATCAGGTATTGGCAATTCATTGGGATTCCGCACCCATAGCTCAGTGTGTACACATCAGGTAGTCGCTCTTGATAAAAATAAATATCATATCATTGAACGTACTGCACAATTAGCCTTGGCATTCGGCATCTGTCCTAACTCATCCAATATTATTCCGGAGTTTATAATTGATGATGAGGAGAAAATTAGAGCACAAAGTAGAATTGGTAAATTTTCCAAAGATACGAGAGTAGCTATAGTTCTATTCGGGTCCTCGGATTCAAAATTTTGGGGTATTAATAACCATATTGAGTTTATTAATAAAATAAAAACTCAAAAATCTGAAATTGAATTTATTCTTTTTGCAACTAAAGATCATAATGATATTCTTCATAATATAGCAGATCAGACTGGTGCTTTAGCCGCACCTATAGCGAATAATATCATCGAATATGCTTTTTTACTTTATCAATGTGATATGATATTTACACCTGATACTTCTGCAGTTCATTTTGCAACTGCTTGGAAAAAGCCTGTAATAGCGCTTTTTCCTTATGATCTCGGAAATAATGGAATGCCATGGTATCCTTATAAAACGCCAAATCGTACTTTAGTTGCTGAGAATGGAAATATTGAGACAATAAATGTTAATTCTGTGATCGAAGCTTTTGATAGTCTATTTAGAGAAATTGGATGTTGACATAATATCCTTCATCCAAATGTAATTAGATGATCTAATATTATTATTTAAAACTGGCTGCCAATCAATCTCTAAAGGCACATTAAATTCTTGGTAACTAAAAGCCATTCCTCGAGTCAAATAAAAATATCCACCTATTTCAACAACTGCTAAAAGCTCATTAGTTCCTGATATAACATTTTTTACACATTCAGCACGTCCACTTAATTTATTTATATAATGAAATAAATCCGAAGACTTCGTTGATAATAGCGGCTTTTCAGTAACATTCGGAATTAAATGATTAAATGTTTTACCCAATGAATCGGCTTCCACAGCAATATTAGCTATTCTCTTGAATTCATCATCATTTAATAATTGGTGATCTAATTCCTTTTTTGAAACAGCTATAAAAAACTTTAATAAATCTCTGATCCATACATCAGAGCTGTCAATGCTTATGTTACTAATGCCATTATTTTTGAATGTACTTTTGAAAAGATCAATGAAATGAACCATATTGTTCCAGAATTTAATATTTGGTTCGATGTAACCTACGATACGTGGCTGTGGATCAGACATTTTATTAACAGATTCCATTTCATAATTCAAAATTTTAGAATTTTCAAAATCATATATATATGTTAAACCGGCTAAAGCAGTGTTTAAATTCTTTTTAATCCACCCGGCATGCTTCATAAAATTAGGATAGAAGCGCTCTTGAGCCATTAAGATGTTAAAAAGATCAAGCCATCTTGTATAAAATGTCTTATTCACGTCATATTGAGAAAATTTCTTTTTTAATATATTTAATTTCTTTTGATAGCCGCTCCAATTCATATTCACTTTATGATAATTAATTAGTATGCTATCTGCGTATCTGTTTCCAAAAACAGCTAAAATATCCAATGCCCGCGGTGATTGCCTAAAATCAGGATTCTCGGAATTTCCGGGATGAACTAACTGATATAAAATATATTTATCAGGGTTGGCTCTCCTTGGGAAAAAATAGACTGAAAGCGATGAATCAACAGCATTAATTTTATTATCATTTCTGGGGTCAAGCTTAAAAAGTGAAATAAATATTTTCTCATAATTAGCATTATTCATAATCTCTGCTAAATTAGATTCAATTTGTAAATTCCAGAATATTCTGCTCAAATTATGCAGTGAAAGCTCAGTTCCGTCCCCATACATAAATTCATTTATATTAAATAAAGAATCGTATAAATCTTTTAACTTTGAAATATTCAAGAGATATGCCATGAAAGAGGCTCTTTTAACTGAATTAGTGTCATAAACATTGAAGGAATAGCTCTGAAGCCACTCCATAGCTCTATGAAGTCGTTCATTTTTACTCTTATATATATTAATATCAGGAGTTTTATTAAAATCATTAATATACTTATCTGGCTCTGAAAGCTTCTCTCCGGTTAATAAGTAATATGAAAAGGAAAAATATGATCTATTAAACTCGATTGCATCTTGAAAAACAAATTTATCATGACTTAATGAAAATTTATTTGCTTCATCAAACAAATTTTTCAATAATAATTTAAGTTTCGGGTATAACAAATCATTCTCAATATAATTATAACAATTGCTGAAATAGCTGTGTAGTAGCTGAATACCAAAATCCGTACTAATAAATTTATTTACTTGTTTTATAGGTTTCTGAAAATTACTATTTTGATTTAAAGCTTCCTTCAAACAAAATCCATTATTCCGTATAATAGCTGCTGTTGCAGAATCCAAAATACATTTCGTGTCAATATATTTTGAAACACTGAATAACTGCTGGTTGACGATGTTTTCAAAAAAAGAATTATAACTTTTATCAATTTCAAGGAATGAAGATTTTCTTTTTTTATTTAATTCTGATTTTACTCTCTGATAGAACTGCTCTTCGTTATTGTTAAGTTTAATATTAAAATTATTGTCCCAAAAAATGGGTTGATACCAATTAAAGTTCTTATAATAATCAAGAATTTCGGAAGAAGAAAAGTAGTATCCTTTTTTTGCATATGGTTCAAATAATTTAGCTCTTAAATCTGATATAGATAGAGTATCTAAAATTTGATTAAAATTTATTATTGGTGCTTCTATTCTGCTTTTATAAGCCTCTTTAAATAATTTAGATTTGTAGATTGCTTTGCTTAGAGGCTCTGATTGACTATAAGAATTATTTATTATTCTTATCAGATTTGCTTCATAATCATCTTCTGGTGTTCTATTTGATGTTGAATCAATAGAAGCCGCATTGGCTGCCGTGGCAGGTAATAGAAATAATGATAATAGAAATAATTTTGTGAGATATATCATTTTAAGATTTTATTGAATACCAAATTTATAGCCAACGCCGCGAATGGTCTGAATCAGAGCCTGATCGAAGTCTTTATCTATTTTTGCACGGAGAAATCGGACAAAGGAATCTATAACATTAGATTGTGGATCAAAATTCATGTCCCAGACGTGTTCTGTGATCATTTGTCTGGTTAAAACTTTATTTTTATTAAGGATAAAATATTCTAACAATGCAAATTCTTTAGAAGATAGATTAATCTTTTTTCCAGCCCTTTTCACCTCACGATTTGCAGTATCCATTTCAAGATCATGGATAATGATAACTGAGGTTTTAGATTCGCTCTGACGGCGGACTAAAGAGCGTATTCGAGCAAGAAGTTCACCAAGATGAAAGGGTTTTGTCAAGTAATCGTCTGCACCAAAATCCAATCCCTTTATTTTATTGTCAACAGAATCAAGAGCAGTAAGCATTAGAATAGGAGTCAATATACCTTCATTTCTGATTGATTTGCAAACATCGAATCCATTACGTTTAGGCAACATTATATCAAGAATAATAAGGTCATAGTCATTGGTCTTAGCCATAAACTCGCCTTCACTGCCATCATCAGTCATATCAACAGAGTAATGCTGATCGGTCAGTCCACGTGAAATGGCATTTGCAATTTTATCATCATCTTCAATTATTAAAATTCTCATAAATAAATTCTAATCTATTAAAAAATGCGTACCACAGCTAACTCTGGCCTCATAAGTAGCTGAAGCTACTGCTATTGCAGTTTGAACGCTATTTCGCAATTCTATTACATCTCTCGTCATTTTAGCTTTGAGATAGAACTGCTCAATCTCTGTTTGTAAATGGCGTAAAATCGTTCTTGCTCGTAAGAGTCTGCCTCTGGTGCGAATTAAGCCGACATAATTCCACATTGTATTTTTTATTGTTGTCCAATCTTGCGCTATCAGTGCCGGATCAGCGTCTTCAGTAGCGTCAATCCAAGGATAAATTTCCGGGAAATACGAATCCGATCGACAATGTTTTGATGCGTCCAATCCTGCATAATAAGCCCAGACCACATTTTCAAGCAATGATGTTGATGCAAGACGGTTTGCTCCATGAACGCCAGTACATGCTACCTCACCAACAGCATACAGCCGCTGAAGCGATGTCCTGCCTCGTAAATTTACACCGATTCCACCGCAAAAATAATGCTCTGCAGGTACTACTGGTATAGGTTCTGAGGTTATATCAATACCGGAAGCTATACAATGTTCATAAATCGTCGGGAATCTATCTTTTATCCAAATTGAATTTTTATGTGAAATATTTAAATATACACAAGGGTGGCCATTATCGAGCATGGTTTGATGAATACCGCGGGCAACAATATCACGTGGGGCTAAAGAACCGAGTTTATGGTATTTATTCATAAACTGCATACCATTCTGATCAATCAGTTCTGCACCTTCTCCACGCATAGCCTCTGAGATAAGGAATCGCTCGCTTCTCTCGGTATAAAGAGTAGTTGGATGGAATTGTACGTATTGCAAATTGAAACATCTTGCACCAGCTCTCCAAGCAAGTGCTATACCATCACCAGTGGTTTCCTTTGGATTTGTTGTATGTTGATAGATCTGCCCGAGCCCACCAGTGGCTAATATTGTCTCATTTGCATAAATCGGGAATATTGTTCCACTAAGATTATCGAGTACCAGTGCGCCAAAACAAGCAGGTTTTTCATAAATATCATTCAGATTAGTTGAATGATGAGATAAAGTGAGCAAATCAAACGCCGAATGATTTGTAAGTACCCTGATGTTAGGATGGTTCTGCAGTTCTTTAGTTACTGAAGTTTGTATTGTTTCACCGGTTTTATCTTTAGAATGGATGATACGACGCTCTGAGTGAGCTCCTTCGGAAGTAAGCTCTAATTCGTTATATTCATTTCTATCAAAATCTACTTTAAATCTTTCAATTAGTAATTTTTCAACTAAATTTGATCCTTTCTGACAGAGCTGATCCACTGCAGGTTCCCAGCAATTTCCTGCTCCAGCCTGAATAATATCTTTTTTAAGTTTTTCAGGAGAATCTTTCAATCCTTTATAAATGATCCCACCCTGAGCATGAGCTGTAGAGCCACTAATAACATTTTCAGTTTTTGTTATTACAATAACTTTACATCCGTTATCAGCAGCAGTAATTGCTGCAATAGCCCCAGCAAGACCAGTACCTATTACCAAAATATCAATTTTTACCATTTTTGCATTCTATTTAATAAATTCCAAGTGGATTGACGAGCATTTTACGCTGTGAGTAAGCCCACCTATAGATATTCCATCGATTCCACTTGCAATATAATCTTCAACGTTATTCAAATTAATACCACCAGATGTTTCGATAAATATCTTATCACCTTTTGGATAATTTCTTATTATTTTGACAGCTTTTTCAGTATCATCCGGCGATAAATTATCTAAAAGAATACCATCCACACCGGCTTTTAGTGCTTCTTTTAATTCAGTGAAATTGGATATTTCAACTTCTATTCCGTAATTTATTTCAGAAATTCGCATTTTTTCAACCGCTTGCTTTATCCCACCACTTGCGAAAATATGATTATCCTTAATTAAAATCCCAGACGATAGATCCAGTCGGTGATTACTACCTCCACCAACTGCAACTGCATATTTCTCGAATAGCCTCAATCCGGGCGTGGTCTTACGAGTATCAAGAATTTTTACTCCATAAGGTTTGGCGATATCAACATAATTTCTGGTTAATGTTGCAATCCCACAGAGGCGCTGCAGTAGGTTTAAAAGTATCCTTTCACGTATTAAAATATGTGATGAAACCGCAGATATTCGAGCAATTGCTTCATTATTTTCTATGTAAGATCCATCCTTAAAAAAAACTTCTACTTCAGCATTTTCATTAAGAAAATGCCTTATTATTTTTTCTCCTGCAAATACCATAGACTCTTCAGCCTGAATTTCAGCGGTAGAAATCTGTACTTTATCTATAGTGCCCATTGTAGTGATGTCACCAAACGGTGCATCCTCAAGAATAAATTCTGATACTTTGGATTTTATATAATATTCTGGTAAATCTAAAAAACTTGGATATTTTATCAACTCAGCTCCAACATTGTTAATAATGGTTTTAATGCCTGCAATCTTAAATTATCATCCAAAATTATCTCTGGTTGCAGGGTTTCAAGAGATACGATCATTTTTTCTAATGTATTTAATTTCATATATGGGCATTCATTGCAAGAACAGCCATTAGCATGTGGAACTGGTATAAATCGCTTGCTCGAGGCATTTTTTTCAAGCTGATGGATTATTCCCGGTTCGGTTAGAATAATAAATTCCATATTATCATTGTTTAAAGCAAATTCAAGAATCCCTGTAGTAGAGCCTACGTAATCCGCATAATTCAATAAATTTTCTGGGCATTCAGGATGAGCAAGAATTAGTGCAGTTGGATGCTCTTTTGATAATTTCATTAATCCAATTTCGGAAAAATATTCATGAACCTGGCATGAGCCTTCCCAGAGCTCCATTTCGCGTCCAGTTTGCTTTATTATATGTCGTCCTAAAAACTTATCCGGTGCAAAACAAATCTTCTTATCAGCAGGAACTGAACGAACTATTTTTTCTGCATTTGATGAAGTACAAATAATGTCAGAAAGCGCTTTTACGGCGGTTGAGCAATTAATGTAAGTTATAAATATATGTTCAGGATGTTCGAGCTTCCACTTGAGAAACTTCTCTGCAGGAGCGCTGTCAGCTAATGAGCAGCCTGCATTCATATCAGGAATAATAACTTTTTTAGAAGGATTTAATATTTTTGCGGTTTCAGCCATAAAATGAACTCCGCAAAACAGAATAACATCAGCCTCTGTATTTTGTGCAGCACGAGCCAGAGCCAGTGAATCCCCTAAAAAATCAGCAAGATCCTGTATTACTCCATCCTGATAATAATGTGCCAAAACAATTGCATTACGTTGTTTTTTCAACTCAAGAAATCTATTTATTTGTGCATCCATAATTCCCTTTTACATTTTTTCTCTTTTTCCAAGATATGCTGTCAGAGCCTTATCAAAAGACATTGAAGTATCAATAAGAGTATAATCAATTTGCCTGTTAAAGCACTCCCTTTTAATATGTCCAAGAAAATCATTAACAGCGTGTGAGTAAGAATTTTGAATATGATAAGGTTGAGTAATCATTTCTTCACCAGTTTCCATATCTTTAAAATTTGCGCCATCGCCAAATTTGAAATCAATTTCTCGTGGATCTAATATTTGAAATGCCAGAACTTCTGATTTAGAGTGCCTGAAATGGCTTAAAGCATTTAAAACGGAAACAGGATCATCAAAAAAATCACTGATAACAATTACTAATCCGCGTTTCTTAATTTTCTCTGCTAATATATCCAATGCACTGGCAGTATGAGTGTCACTTTTGGGACTTGCCATTTCTAACATTTTTAGAATTTCCCTGATTTGCGACTGCCGTGAACGAGCAGGCAAATATGAGTTCACTTCTTTATCATAAAGAGCAAGACCAACTGCATCTCGTTGTTTAATCATCAGGTAAGCAAGTGCAGCGGCTAAGTATGAAGCATATTCAAATTTAGTGATATATCCGCCGGATTTAAAATTCATGGAAGCACTGGAATCAAGGGCTATGATTGATCGTAGATTAGTCTCTTCTTCAAATTGCTTAACATAATATTTGTTGGTTCTTCCGAAAACCTTCCAGTCAATATGTCGTATTTCATCACCTGTCCGATATTGACGATGTTCTGCAAATTCAACACTGAAGCCATGATAAGGAGATCTGTGAAGTCCTGTAATAAATCCTTCGACAACAAGCCGTGCTTTAAGCTCAATATTTTTTAATTTAGCAATAGTTTCCGGCTGAAGATATTTTATATAATCGTTCATTCTTTGATATACAAGCGTTAATATAGCATAGACGATAGGAGCCGGATTTTGTTTTTTCTCTGGAATTAAAATAAAAGAAAAACAAGATGGGAACTTGTTTCTAAATACTTGTAGATTATTAAATTAAACCGATATTAAAAACTTAACCCAAGGTTAATACCATAAACCAAGTAAAGTTTGCTTTCTATAATATCTGCTGAAATAGCAGGGCTAATGCTGTATCTGCGAAGATGAAAGTCATAGCTTAAACCTAATCTGATAAACGCTTTTTTTGTTGAAGTTTCGACAGAATCATCGGTGGCAGCCTGTATCTGGCGTTGCACTTTAATAATGCCTGATTTTGCACTTTTAATAGGCTCTGCTGTTTGCAAAATCATAGAAGGTGCAATGAAAGCCTTTAATCCCTTCCATGGATGGAATATTATCGGCAACCCAAAAACGTATTCAATGTCATTACCGAAAGTTGATTCTGCAAATAACCCCAATCCCATAAGCGGTTTCGTTGACCATAGCCGCAGTTCATAGTCTAATCCTACCGACGGACGAGTCCAGCCTCCTGCTGAAGTATTGGAAGTAGCTCCGATAAACATTGCAAGATGATTACTATATTTCTTTTCATTTTCCTCAGCATAACTGAGAGATTTGGCTAATATTAGCACGGCTATGACAAATATTATTCTTTTCATTAGGTTTTGGTTCAAAAATTATCAAAATTAAGTCATAAAATATTCTGAGCAAAGTTAATGCCAAAAATAATGAAATAAAAATCTATCTCTGTGATATTATCGTCCTGAATATTTTGTAATTTTGTTTGAAATGTAGTGGTAATTCGCTGAGAAGTAAAAATCGAAACTCTGAATTTAACTATTAATTATAATAGTTCGGATAAAATCAAATACGATATAAGAACTGCTAAGACTGAGGGTAAGCTGCCACTGGTTTTAGTGGTTCATGGATTTAAGGGATTTAAGGACTGGGGCTTCATTCCGGTATTGTGCTCAGAAATGGCGGATAGTGGCTGTATATGTATTTCTCTTGATTTTTCTTTAAACGGAATTAAGGAAATACATAAACCAATTTATGATGTTGAAAATTTTGCAAAGAATACTATCAGTCGCGAGATTGAAGAACTTTGCTTTTTTATTCGTAATATAAACGAAGGAAATGTTTTCAAGAATACCGAAATCACAAGAATTTGGAATGGTGAAATTCATATCATAGGATTCTCATTAGGTGGTACCATTGCACTTAATGTGGCATCCAAATTTTTAAATATTTCTAAACTGGCACTCTGGGCAACTATTGCAAGGTTAGACCGGTACACTGACCGTCAGAAAGAAGATTGGTTGAACAAAGGTTCGCTTGATTTTGAAAATTCAGCCACAGGTCAAATGCTTAGGTTAAACTCTGAATATCTTTCTGATATTTTAACAAACCATGAATCATTTTCTCCAATAAAAAATATTTCAAAATTGGATATTCCTGTATTAATTGTGCATGGCAGCCAGGATATTACAGTAGCACTTAGTGAAGCCACTGCACTATATGAAGCATCAAACAAATACCAAACAAACTTTGAAATAATTGAACGCACCGGTCATACTTTTGGATGCGGACATCCGCTCAAAAATCCACCGAGTGCCTTTTCCCAAGCATTGAACTTTACAAAGGACTTTTTTATCGATCATGAATAGATTTCTGATATTAGTTTTAATTATCATCTTAAATAGTTGCCAGTTATTAGTAATTGGCGGATCGCATAAACCCAAACCAATTGATTTAGATCAAAAATCTGCTATTGGAGCCGTTTTACTCTTTAAACTTGAACTTGACAGTAATAATATTCCAGCTGCGACCGGACTTTTGGCAAGTCCGCAAGGGAGGCGCTATCTGGCTATTGAAAAGTATGAACTTTATGATGAAGTTGCAAGGTTGGGGAGGAAAATTGCCAAAAGAAATATTACTTTTTTCAAAACTGACACTCTCTCCATATCGACTTGCAATATAGTTTTGGAATTAAATTATTCCAAATCCATGTCGTTTACAACCTCAAAAATCAACGAAGAGTGGTATATAGTTTCTTATAGAGATTAATAAAATCGTCCCAATGGGAAAAACAATGAATGCTTTATTTGGACTTGAAGGTGTAATAAAAAATCTTTCGAAAGATAATTTACATTATTTCAGAAATTGTTACGTAGAATTTGCTTCAAATCAATAGGATAAACAAAAAGAATGTGATATAAGATCTAATAAATTATTAATTTAGGTAAAAAAGCAAAAGAAGATTTTAATTCAAATTGAAAATCTAATATATAATTATATCATATTTTTCATAAGACTTAAAAAAATCACTGTAGAGGCTGTCTCAAAAGCCACATATTCAACAAAAATGTCATTCCTGCGTATGCAGGAATGACAGAAATGAGACTTTAGAGACAGCCTCGATTTAATTAATTTCCCATCTTTGCAAAAGAGGGGTAGGGAATATTTAAGTAAGTTCCTTATTTGCAAATAATATTTCAATTGCATCAATACTTAATTAAAAATCAGTGTTTATTCTACTAAGAATTTTGATCCATTACTTAGTGAATATTAAAAATATGTGAATAATTGTCAGCTTTGGAAAGGAGGGAAAAAGTGGAACAGTCATTATCAAACCATTAAAAGCGAAGCGTTTATAGAAACCTCAGAATGACATATTTCATGCTATTCTTGTTAGTGTTTTGTATTAAAAGAACAAATGGCAAAAAAAAAGCCTGTGTTAACAGACCATCTTCTTTCTTCTTCTTCTTCTTTCTTCTTCTTCTTTCTTCTTCTTCTACCTTCTACTTTTCTACCTCCTACCTTCTACCTTCTATAACCGTACCGGGAGAGGGATTTGAACCCCCGACACATGGATTATGATTCCATTGCTCTAACCAACTGAGCTACCCCGGCAAAAAAAAAGTCAAAGTACAAATTCCCATCAAGGGGACAGCAAAAATAAGATTTTTTTACAAGACATGCAAGGAAAAAATAAAATCCAAAAAGCTGGGGGGCTAAAAAAGCCCCCACAAAATTCAGCTAAAAACAATTCACTTTAGAAATTCAAATTAATTCATCATCCTACGAATCAAAGCAGAGCGCTCATAATCTGTTTTACCTTCCTCTTTCATTTCACTAAAAGTACGGAGATTAGCCTGATCATCAGCAACATTATTCGGCTTCAATCCGTTTTGATTGTTCATACGAGATACAGCAGGCGGATCAAATTTTTTCAATTGCACAGTCCCCTTAGGTTTCATCTGGGATGAGTCCTGATTATAATAATTTTGGAAACTACGTTGCCTGTTATCCTTAGGCATATCGATAATATTTGAACGATTTGCAGCATTTTCAAATTCTTTATTAAATGGCAAATTTGGAGTAACTGCACCCTTTCTGGCAGCAGATGTTTCCTTTTCAAGATCGACATCATTTTTCCGAAAACCGGTAGCAATCACAGTAACCATAATTTCTTCTTCAAATTCTTCGCTATTGCGGAAACCATAAATACAATTAGCTTCTTCAATACCCTGATCTTCAAGATAGCAGCCGATTGCATCCATTTCCTTAAGACCGACATTCCTGCCGGCAATATTAACAAGAACGCCTTTAGAGCCACGGATAGAAATTCCATCAAGCAAAGGCGAATTTAATGCAGCCTGAACAGCTTCAATTGCTCTGTGATCACCAACAGCATATCCAATACCCATCAAAGTATCACCAGCATTTGCCATAATAGCCCGAACATCGGCAAAATCAACATTGATCTTACCCGGTTTGGTGATAATATCTGCAATACCGCGCACAGCATTATATAAAACGTCATTAACACGCTCAAAAGCCTTGTCAACAGACATTTCTTCTTCAGTCATGTCAACTAATTTCTGATTCGGAATCACAATCAGACCATCAACATTTTTACGCAATTCCTTAATCCCTGAATCAGCGTTCTGATGACGTCTGCCCTTTTCCCAACGGAAAGGTTTGGTGACAATTCCAACCACTAAAGCACCGGCTTCACGGCTAATACGAGCAATTTCAGGAGCACCTCCGGTACCGGTACCACCGCCCATACCAGCAGTAACAAAAATCATATCGCTGCCCAGAATGTGCTGCCGAATTTCTTTTTCAGATTCTAAGACGGATTCTTTCCCTTTCTCAGGATCAGCACCTGCACCAAGACCATTTGTTTTATTTTCTCCGATTTGAATCAGAGTAGGTGCAATACTTTGGGCTAATGCCTGTTTATCAGTATTTGCAACCATGAAATCAACCTCCGGAATACCTCTGGTAATCATACTATTGACAGCATTTCCCCCACCGCCGCCAACACCGATAACCCGAATTTTCGCAAAAGAGCGTTCAATATTAATCATAACCACCTCTTTATGAATAAAAAACTGTATAAAATCCTTATTAAGTACTTATTTATCATATATATTATAACAGAAAATCAATTTACAAATTGTCTAAAAAACTTTTAACTTTATAAAGTAAAGAGCCTTTTTCCTTTGGTTTTTCCGCATGAACCGGCTCCTGAACAGGAATTACTTCTTCAACAATAGGTTCAGCAACTACTTCCTCTTCAGGAGTAATTACTTCAGGAACTACTTCTTCCTTTTTCATTTTGTTTAAATTTAAATGGTGCAAAGTAAGTCCCACAGCAGTCGCATAGACAGGGCTTTCAATTTCAGGCGCAAGCCCGGAATATGAAATACCTGATGGAATACCAATTTTAACAGGTAGTCCAAAAATAATATTTGCTAATTCTTCAGTACCGCGCAGTAGAGATGTTCCACCGGTCACTACTACACCTGCTCCAAGTCTGTGAGCATAACCCGAACGTCGGATTTCAGCCAATGCAAACTGGAAAATTTCTTCCATTCTCGGCTGGATTATCTGACAGAGCTGACTTTTAGAAACTTCCATTGGCTGACGGCCACCAATGCCGGGAATCATAAATATTTCATCGTCAAGTATAGATTCAAGATAAGCATGACCATAATCTCTTTTTATTTTTTCGGCTTGCGAAGCAATTATTCCGAGTAATTGCCTAATATCACTGGTTACTTGACGGCCACCAATGCCGAACACTGAAGTATATCGAATAATATTTTCCTCAAATATTGCTATATCAGTAGTGCCACCGCCAATGTCAATCAATGCAACTCCAACTTCCTTCTCTTCTTCGGTAAGAACTGAATAACTGCTCGCAAGAGGCTCTAACATTATATCTCGCACGACCAGACCATTTCTTTCAACACATTTATATATATTTTGAATTGCTGTGATTAGACCAGTTACAACGTGTACATTGGCTTCCATTCTTACTCCGCTCATGCCTACCGGATCGGTAATTCCATCTTGTCCGTCAATAATGTAATCCTGAGGAATCAGGTGCATGATCTTTCTGTCAGCAGGAATCACAATCTTTCCAGCTTCTTCGATTAAACGATCAACTTCAGACTGACTGATTTCTTTAGTAGGATTTGAATTACTGACAATACTATGCGTTTGAAATGATTCAACATGGTCGCCAGCAATTCCAACCACGACATCTGTAATTTTAACACCCGACTGCTGTTCAGCCTGAGCAATAACGTTTTCAATTGTTTTAACAGTTTTATCTATATTAACAACTACTCCACGATTCAGACCTTCGCTTTCGGCGATACCCAAGCCAAGAATCCTCATTGTATTCGGTAAATAATCAGGTGCTGCAACGAGTGCACAAACCTTTGTAGTCCCAATATCAAGGCCCACAGCAATTTGATTTTTCAATTGTAGTGTTGAACCGTTTAATTCATGCATTTTCATGTCAGTTGCATAATTAGATTTACTTTTCATTTTTAAATATTTATTTATTATTAAATTATTCTATTTTATCCGATAATCGCTCTATCAGCCCATCTGAGGTCTATGTATTTAATTTTTCCTGCATCTTGATTCACCATTTTCATAAACCAAAATATTTTTAATCTCTTAATTTTATCTTCAATATTTTCTGCTTTACCCATGACTACAGCTATATTTCCGGCGCTTGTCATTAATTTGAAACTATTGTTGATACCATTATAAATAATTTCAGAAATAACACAACTCAGCGCATCTGAAGCAGTGTTTAGAGCATCTATAATTTTAACACAGCCTGAGAGAGCGCTTGAATCAAGAAATTTGCCATTTTGGATATTCCTTAAAATGATCAGGTCATGCATTCCAGGAAAAAGATTTTTAGGAAGAATATATCCTGATTTATCAATGTAAAGAGTATTTCTATCATCTGCAACAACAATAGCAAACAAAGAACGCTCCTGAACTTTGATTTCAAGGATATCATCATTTTTTCTTGAAATAATGGCTTGATAAATTAATGGGATATTCTCCAATTTCCGCTTTAGGTCTGAGAGTTTTAATTGGCCAATAGAAACCTTGGAAAGAACTGGAGCAACCAGAGCCATGATTTCCTCTTTCGTAACCAAATTATTACCACTAATATTGACTTTTGCAATCTGACGATCTATACTCCAGTTGTTGGAATAATAGCCCAAAGAAATAATAAAAACAAGCAATAAAATAAGTATTAAAACCCAGTATTTACTTTTTGTTCGATTCATTATTATTTCGGTCATAAGTTTACAATCATTTCAATCTTTACAAACCAAAACGAATTATCATAACCTAAAGGAATAAGATGCTGCAAACAGGCTTCTGATCGAATTTATCAAACCTTAAGCCTTAAAATTGATTTTATTTAGTATTCAAGTACAAAATAAAATAAAACCTTCAATTTTTTATTAAAATTCGCCACAAAACTCAGCCCCCCGGCGAGATAAAACAGTTCCTAAACAGGCAAAACTAAACATTTGCTATAAAGCAAAATAAAAAAAAATAAAGTCTAAAAATAAATCATAAATTTTGCCCCCTACCAAAATTTAAATTACAATAAATCAAATCAAAATCCAAATATTTTTTTGCTTTCACCAAAATATTTATGATAAATTATTAATTCTAATCATGAGAATCGCCTTTTTGCTTGTCCGGCTGTTCATTTGATTCAATAAATTCAACTTGTCCGCTGGCAATATTGTATATAGCACCCCAGATTGAAATTTCACCGCTTTCAAGTGCCTCGCTAATTATTTTACTCTTATGCATGATTTTTATTTGATTGATGACATTTTGCTTAATGGCATACATCAGAGCTTCGGAATCGCTATGGCACTTCTCCTTGGCTTCTGTAGCAGCAGGTTTAATTATTTTGATAATTGAATTAATGTAAGGAGATTCCGTTTCACCTTTAAGTGAGGCAGTGACAGCTCCGCATGCACTGTGGCCCATTACCACTATTTGTTTTGCCTTCAAATGCTCTACTGCATATTCGATTGATCCTAATGCAACATCATCAACAACATTTCCAGCCACTCGTATAACGAAAAGTTCACCCAGTCCGGTGTTATAAATATACTCTGGTGCAACTCTTGAATCAGAGCAGGTTACGATAATAGTTTCAGGATGTTGCCCTTTTGACAAAACTTCACGCTGTTCGAGAAAGTCAAATTTTGCAAGATCATTTTTTACAAAATTATGGTTCCCTACCTTGAGTTTGTTTAATAGATTAGCTTTAGGAACCCTAATCGACTGAGAATAACTGGTACTCAGTGACAAAGTAAAAATAATAAATACTAATAATTTGTAATTCAAAACTTTGTTAATCTTCTTCATAATTCCACCAAAAAGTTCAAAAAACAAATATAAGCCATTTATTTATCAAATAAAATATTGGTCAATAATAATCATTGTAATTTTTTTAGCCATGAGAAACAGCATATTTCCATACTTGCACCTTTTAGGGAATAAATTATGTAATCCTTTATAATAATAAATTTAACGCACTCAATTCTTATTATTTTTTAAATTTAATTAACAGTAAAAAATTGGCTTCATTTTTGCTTTATTTAATTTTGAGGATATAAGATGAAATTTAAATATATAATAGTTATAGCTACAATTACTTTTTTGATCTCTTGCAGACCAGTAAGAAACGGGATGAATTACTCAGTTTCAAAAAATATTGTAGATCAAAATAGCAATAAAGTTGTGGAATCAGAACCAGCAGTAAAAAACGAATCAAATTCTGCTAACAAACTGCAACCCGGGAGATTTTCGGACACTACAATAATAAGATTACCAGAAACTTTGCCCGGTAAATACAACTTTCTTGATGAAACATTAAAATTAGCTTATACCGACTACTACGGCGGCTCTTACCAGAGTAGCTATGATAAATTCAAATTGTTTAGTGAAACAATAATAACAGGATTTCCAGTTTTCTATGAATCAATTTTCTATCAAGCAGAATGCAGTTTGAAATTAAACAAAATTGAGGATGCTGAGGCTATATATATGCAACTAATCAATTCAAATAATATTCCTTCAGATTTTATTGAACAATCATTAGTAGAACTTGGGAAAATTAATTGTAGTAAAGGGCAAGCAACAAGAGCCACTGAGTATTTTGAACGATTAAAGAAGAATTATCCTAATTCGCAGTATTTGAAAATTGCAAAATGTGATAATTGATCTTTACTTCGTGAGTTAAGGTAGATGCGATTCTACCGATAATTATATTAACAACAACAGCCGATATTCCATGATAAATATGGACTTTTTTTTCTATGGCAAAAGCGAAAGATTATTTGCTTGCAATTATTTTGATTGTAATTAACTGTTCCTTGCAGTACGCTGCCAGAGCAGATTCTTTAGTTTCTGGTGAAATTTATGGAAAAAATTTCTGGACACTATCACAAAGTCCTTATATAATCACAAAAGACCTGACAATAGCTTCAGGAGCAGAATTAACAATAGAAGCAGGATGCGAAATAAAATTAAATGATAAAGTAAATATCATTGTCAATGGAGCAATATATTCGATTGGAAGCGGCATTAGACCGATTACATTTTCTGCTAATTCAAATATTCAAAAAATCGGTTTCTGGGGCTCAATTAAATTTATAAATAATTTTAACCTTGACGCGCATATATTTGAAAATTGCATTTTTAAAAGTTCTGGCTACGGCGACCAATCAGTATTTACAAGCGATGGGAAAGGATTCCCCAATATTATTAATTGTACTTTTAGTTTAAATAAGTTCAGTGCAATAGGTTTGAAAAACCTTACTTTTGATGACAATATCACGCTAAAGCCTCTCCCATTACCATATTTTATAAATAGTAATATTCTAATACCAGAGAATAAAAAACTAATAATAAAACGTGGCTCTATTATTAAAATGGCAAATCATGTGGATATAACAGTAAATGGTGCCATAGAGGCTATTGGAACTTTCGATAATCTTATTTACTTTACTTCTTTTCGCGATGATGCTTCCGATGAGAAAGATTGTGATGGTACAGCTTCATCAACTGGCATTCCGGGCGATTGGGGAGCTATTATTATAAATCAAAAACAGAATACCGATCATTCAACTTTTAGATATGTTAGATTTTTATACGGCGGAGGAAACCAATCAAGTTGTTACTCTATGCTTTATGCAGCTTCAGGAGCGGCATTGGTTGAATTTTGCAAATTTGAAGCCTCAATGTATTATGGAATAAGTTGCACTGGCTCTGGCATTATAGATGCGGGCAGAGGAAGCCTTGATAGTAAGGGATTTAATATATTTTCAGGCTTCACTGCAAAAAAATATGCTTTCACATTAAAGTACAGTTCTGATATCAGCGCAATCAATAACTGCTGGGATAGCCAAGATACAAGTATTATTTCAAAAATGATTTATGATGGTTCCGATATATCACTAACAGGTAAAGTGCATTTTCTTCCGCTTGCGAGCTCTTGTATTCCTGAAAAACCTAAAATTCCAATACTGGCTTTCCCTCCGAATGGTACAATAGATGTACCTGTTAATTTTTATATGAGCTGGAAACCATGTATCTGGGCTAATCTATATAATCTCTCTATAGCTGAAGATACAGCTTTTACATTAAATGTCAACAAATTCAATACTGAAGATACAAATTTCTTTGCGCCTAATCTGAAATTTAAATCGAAATACTTTTGGAAGGTTTCTGCAATAAATTCAGTTGGAACAAGCAACTGGTCGCAGGTATTTAGTTTTATTACAGATGATACGACAAAGCCTGAAATACCAAGATTAATATTTCCAGCAAATAATTCTCAAGATAAACTATGCAAACTTCAATTCTTATGGAATTCTGCTTTGGCAGCTATTTCGTATGAATTGGACATCTCAATTGATAATAAATTTAAAATTTTATCATTGCATGTGTCCAATATTAATGATACAATTAAAACGATAACCGGATTAATAAATAATTCAAAGTACTACTGGAGGCTGCGTTCGGTTAATCGAAACGGCCAGAGCAGTTGGTCTGAGGTTTATAGTTTTTCAACTACATTAGATAAATGTCGAAATGCGCCACCTTCAACATGGAATCACAGCATCCAGACCGGCTCAAACACAACATTGCTGCTTCGTAAAAATGTAGTTAATGATTTTCAGAACTACCAGATTAAATCAGGAGATGCTATTGGCGCATTTTATAATTCTGATTCCAATCTTTATTGCGCTGGATACGGTATTTGGGAGGATTCGGAAAATCTTGCAGTAACTATTTGGGGAGATAATGCACTGACAGGCAATATCAAGGAAGGATTTAATTCTAATGAAGTATTAAGATATAAAATTTGGGATGGTGAGAATGAGAATGAGTTCCCCACTGAAATTATGCTTGAACAAGGAGAAAACAGATATATACAAGATAATTTATCAATAGTAGCAAGCATAAATGATTTAAATTCTCAGCATATTCCGCTGAAAGCTGGCATCTGGAACTATATATCATCAAATATAATCCCATATTTCCCTTCTGTAAATAAAATAATAGAATCAAAGAATTTGACTTTTTGTGGCAATAGATTTTTAAATTCAGATTATTCATCGGATAACATCAATAACTGGGACTACAGGCAAGGTTATTCTGTTTTTACAGAACAAAATGACGAACTGATTATTAAAGGGACTTCAGTTGATAACAAGACAAGTATTCCTTTAGAGTCTCGGCAGTGGCTTCTATTACCCTATTATAGCAGTAGCTCTATGTTTTGCGAGGATGTGTTTTCGAGCATCAAGAATAATCTTTTGATTCTAATGAATACATTTGGAGATTTATATTTTCCCCAATATGGCTTGAATGAAATATCACAAATAAGTCCTGCTGAGGGCTATCTTGCATTTTTAAGCAATCCTGATACTTTAAATTTCCCTATCAAATCAAATAATTCCGCTTATAATTTGCACCCAAGGCCATCACACTTTCCCAGACATAGTTTCGGTACGGGTAATATAAATATTTTTATCATTGAGTCAAACAAATTTGCAAAAGGTGATGAAATAGCCATAGCAGACGTTAAAGGGAATATTTATGGTAGTTCTGTTTGTATCGAAGGAAAAGCCGTCGTTTGTGTTTATGGCGATAATCGTAAAACGTCGATGAACGTTGAAGGGCCAACAGAAAATTCCTTACTCAAAATTATACACTTTAATAAAAAAACTGGCAAAGAGCAAGTCCTGCTCCCAATGAGTATAATAGATTTAAATGATGCTACCAATTTCGGAAAAACTCTTAAATTTAATTCAGGCAAGATTGATTTTATCACAATAAATACGCCTTCTGACATAGAGGAAAACACTCAGAGCTCACATTTAAAATTTTATAATACTAATCTAAATGTTAATCATATTCTGTCGATAAATTATTTATCGGAAGGCAGTGCTATTGCTGATATTTCAATTTATGACATTTATGGAAATTTAATTATAAGTAAAACTGAATTTTCAAATAGTGGCTTAAATAGAATTAATATAGATTTTAACGATTTTTCCAGTGGAATATATATTATAAAGCTCGCTGTAGGAGAGCAGTGTCAAATTAACAAAGTAAATATTATCAAGTAATTTAAAAAAATATATAGAGGTCAAAATGAACAATATTATGAAAAAATTAATCTTTAGTATGATAATGTTTTTATTATCATCATTGACAGGAATCGCAGGATGGGTCGGGTTATCTACGGGCACGACTGCTGATATTACAGGACAGTATTATAATGGCAATACCGGCTATGCATGTGCCAGTGCGGGTATGATAATTAAGACAACTAATGGTTTGACCTGGAGCACTCTCAGCACCAATGTGTGGAATAATCTGAACTCAGTTTATTTTTTTAATTACTCTTTAGGTTTAGCCGTCGGTGAACGTGGGAAAACCCTTATGACTAATGATGGAGGCTCCTCTTGGACTTTAGTAGATCAGTTCGGGCCGACCAACGATCTGTATTCAATTTCATTTTCTCCAAATATATCTTCAGTAGGAGTTTCAGTCGGTGACAGAGGACTTATTAAAACTACGCGTGACGGTGGCTTTGGGTGGGACATTGTTTATAACTTCAGTCCGTCAACAAATGATGATTTTTTCTGTTGTGTGGCAGCCGGTTCTTACGTTGGTTATGCTGTCGGTGCAAATGGTAAAATTTATAAAACAACAGCGATCGGCACCAATAGCATTCCTTGGACTATCCAAAATTCAGGAACTACCAGAAATCTGCACTCAGCCTACTTTTGGGATGAAAATAATGGTATGGTAGTCGGTGATAACGGAACAATATTAAAAACAACTAATGGTGGTAGTTCATGGAACACAAAAAACCAGTTAACTGCTGAAAACTTACTATCAGTCCACTTTGCAAACTCCAATGTCGGATTTATTTCAGGTACAAATGGGACGATTCTAAAGAGTAATGATGCTGGCGAAACTTGGTTTAGTGTTGTTTCTGGTGTAAATGCTCACTTAAGATCAATATATTCAGTCAGCTCAGGTGTTATTTATACTGCTGGTACTGGTGGAGTTATACTCAAATCTACTGATGGCGGCGATACTCCAGCTATTTCAACAAACGTGTTTAGCGGTACTTATTGCAGTGGTACAACTATTAACATTAGCTTTATTGTTTCCGGTGCATATTTTAATAACGGGAATAAATTTATTGCCCAATTATCCGATCAGAACGGCAGTTTCACTAATCCAAGGAATCTTGATTCTATTTATGGAACAAGTTCTTCAAGTATTAATGTAGTGATTCCATATAATATACAAAGTGGGTCAAGATATAGAATAAGAGTTATTTCTTCATTACCTGCTATCAATGGCAGTGACAACGGTCAGGACTTATCAATATTCACAAATATAACATCCTCTATTAGTGGCAGTCAGACAGTTTGTGAAAATCAGATTATTACTTACTCTATAAATCAACCAATAAATGGTGCAAATAATTTATGGTCACAAACAGGTGGCACTACTCTTAGTTCAGCAACTTCTACAAACTTCATAGTGCAATGGAGTAATGTATCTCGCGGAAACCTGACTTTAACTCAGAGTTTAGGATCATGCCAATCCTCAAGTTCAAACACAATAATTATAAATCCAATTCCTAAAGGTATCATTTCTTATACTTCTAATACAGTTTGCGGTTTTAATTCTTATGTCTATTCAACTCAGGCTCAGAGCAATATTACAAATACATGGACTGTGAACGCGGGAACAATTATTGGTTCCAATAATGGTAATAATGTTCAGGTTCTTTGGTCGAATTTATCGTCAGGAACTTTAACATTAACACAGTTGAATACTGTGACGGGCTGTAGTTCATCAACCTTTGTGAGCTTTACAATCTTATCATCTCCTAATCCTATTATTTCGAATATTACGGATATTTGCCAGAATACTCAGGTTACTTATGCAACCACTTTAAATGCTAATTCCACTTATCAGTGGACAATCAATGGCGGAACTCTTCTAACAAGCACTGCAAGCAATTCTATTTCTGTTGTGTGGTCAAATTCGGGTATAGGCACTGTTTCCGTTGTCGAATCCTTCACAAATGGCTGTTCAAATATTAATAGTGCAACATTTGCAATCTTCCCTGTTTTACGCCCATCCATCACTCCCAATGCAGCTATTTGCAACGAATCAAGTGCAACTTATACCAGCCCGCTACACACAGGCTCTGTCTATAATTGGTCAGTTACAGGCGGAAATTTTATCAGTGTCAGTGAAAATCAATGCGTGATCAACTGGACTAATGAAGGTAATGGATTGGTCAATTTAATAGAAAATAATAGCTATGGCTGCCAGACCACCACTTCAAATACCATTCAAGTTAATCCTATTCCTGCAACTTTTTCGATAAGTTCCGAATATCTATCTGCATTTCCAGGTATGGTTTATAAATATTCTACTAATTTAGCTACAAGTGCAAATGTTAAATGGTTATTAACAGGTGGCTCTATATTAGGCTCTGATGCTACATCTTCGATAAAAGTAAGATGGAATTCGCCTGGCGTATCTACTATTCAATGTATTCAGTCATATCCAAATACTGGCTGCAGAAGAGCTAATTCAGCAAATTATATAGTTAGTTCAGCTTCACAGACGATAACGCTAACCTCTCCAAATGGCGGTGAAAACTGGTATCAGGGCGAGAATCACAATATTTCATATAATATTTATCCATCGGGTTCAACCATTGATCTGAATTTTTATTACAGTAGTGACAATGGGAATTCATGGAATTTAATCAATAAAACAGGTGCTATACACTCAACTGGTTCTGCTGGTCAATATAATTGGGTTTTGCCCAATACACCTACATTAATAGCTAAAATTAGAATCACAAATGCTGCCAATGAAGCTTTATACGGTGAAAGCCAAAATAGCTTCGTCATAAATGCTCTTACAATTAATGATTATTCTTCACAAAAATATTTAGTGAATACAAAGCAAACCGTAAAATGGTCTTCAATTGGCGTTGATTTTATCAGAATTGAGTTTTCTAGTGATAATGGAAACTCGTGGAATATCCTTTCTAAATCAACATCGGCTACCATTGGGAGCTTTGAATGGACAACTCCACGAATTGTGGCTGAAAATTGTTTTTATAAAATTACGGATATTTCCAGATCACAAATCTTTGATTTAAGTGGGCCATTCTCAATTAAAGGACTTTTGCTGCTTTCACCGGTCAATGGAAATAAGTTTCAAGTTGGTTCAACCCAAAACATTGTTTGGGACTGCGGAAACGATATTTCTAATGTAAAACTTGAATTTACATTAAATGATAAAGATTACACAAGTATTGTGAACTATACCGGCTCTTCGAAAACTTTTTCATGGATAATTCCAAAAATATCTTCGTCAACATGCAAGGTGAAAATTTCAAATCAAGACGATTTAACACAAAGTGATATTAGTAGTGGCTACTTTTCAATTTATGGGAATGGTATGCTGCTTGTATCACCAAAGGGCGGCGAAAATATCGCTAATAATAGCAATTATAGTGTTTCTTGGGCAAGTTCAGGTGTTAAAAAAGTAAATATTGATTTTGCATTAAATGGTAGAAGTATCAACCCTACTTGGAATACAATAGTAAAAGACATTGATGCCAGCCTTGGTAGCTATTCATGGTCAGTTTCTATACCATCTAACCAATCTTCCTCAGAATGTTTATTACGAATTTATGATAATGAGAACACTTATATTTCTGCTGTCAGTGCTAATTTCTTTAAAATTTCAGATCGCGGGTTTTCAGTTCCATCCGATTGGTCAGACTTAACAAAGAATACCGGTTCAAATTCTACTATCATTGTACCTTTTAATATTAATCCTAAAATAGGTTCAAGAAATATGCAAACAGGTGATGCAGTCGGAGTTTTTTATCAAAACAATGGTAAGTCTTACTGTGCAGGATATTCTGTTTTCACAAGTGGGTCAAATATGGGAATTACCGTTTGGGGCGATAATGAAAAAACTACAAATAAGGATGGTTTCGCTACCGGTGAGAGCTATATGATAAAAGTATGGGATGCACTTAACGGAAAAGAAATGAATGCCTCTATAAAATTTGATGCTAAAAGCTCCTCAACATTTTCCGCAGATGACATTTCAGTTTTAACAATGCTTAAAACTTATGATTCACTCTTAATTCCTCTGAAAGCCAATGAATGGACTTACATTTCCTCGAATGTCAAACCTTTTGATCTGAGGATGGAATCTATTTTTTCAATTATTAAAAGCAATGTTGGAATAATTAAAAACGATAGCGGACTTATTTATATTCCTGCAGTTAATGAGTATATAAATACTATTAAAAACTGGAGAATGACATCAGGTTATCAAATATATATGAATAATGATGACACTCTATATATCGAAGGAGACTTGGTGAATCCGAAATTACCGGAATTTTATATTACTATGCAGGCCCTGCGGTGGCACATACTGCCTGTCCTTTGTGCATCACCAAACAAATTGAGCGATATTTTGGCTTCAATAAGCTCTACACTCATTATGGCCAAAAATTCTGCAGGAAAAATTTATTATCCTGCTTATAATATTGAGCAAACCGGAATGATTAGTCCAGGCGAAGGGTTTAAAGCTATTTCAAGCAGCAGTACCGGATTCTATTCTCCTACAACTATTAATCAAAAGGATGACAAAAAGAATATTATCATGGATCAAACTTCAAATAATTCCGATATTTTTTCTGAAACAATAAGATATAAAACCGATTTAAATACAGGATATAATGCAACTATGCTTATTTCTTCAAATAATTTCAAAGATGGAGATGAAATTGCCGTATGGGATAAACGCTCCAAATTAATAGGCTGTGGCTTGGTTTCAGATCATAAATCTGTTTTAACTGTATGGGGCGACAATCCTTTGACAAACAAAGTTATTGAAGCAGCAGCATTAGGTGAGGATATACGATTGAGCTACTGGAATAAATCAAATGGTAAGGACTATAATTTAATCTCTAATAAAATAATCGATGAAATTACCCGACAAAATGTCCAAAGGCTAACATATAATAATGACGAGATTTATTCGATACAAGCAGAAATCGGTACAGTTAGCGAAATTAATGATGGATCCGAAAATTCTGAAAATATGCTGAATATTGAGCCCAATCCTTCTTTTTCGGATATTTCTTTTAAATACAATTTAAAATCTGCAGCAAATGTGAAGTTGATTATTTGTAATTCAATAGGTTCTGAACTTTTGAATCTTGATTTAGGCATGCTAAATCAAGGTCAGCACTGCTTTGTACCTGATATTTCAGGATTCACATCTGATGTTTATTTCGTTAAATTAATAACTAATAGGGAAACCATATTTAAACAATTTGTAATTATCAAATAATTTTAATGTTAATTCTTCTTTGGATATATATTTGAAAAATTAGTTCTTTAATAAATTTAGCAATCTAATTCATCATTAAATGAGATTACTTTTCAGATTTTCATATAAGAACTTATACAATTACAAATATGAACAGGATTTAGAACAAAAGATACATGGCAGATTCATCGGACATATCGGTTTATGACAAGATGCCCCCGGCAATGTTTGGTGGATCCGGTAATAACTATTTTTCTAATTCAAGGAAGAAGAGCGATCTTAAAAATCGTTTCAGAAATGGAGAAATCGTATTAGGGAAGATCGTTGGTATTGCCTCTTCTCGTGAGGTTTACATTGAACTTCCGATTGGAACGCTTTTAGCAGAACTAACGGGTAAACTGAAAATAGATGATTCACTTTATTTCAAAATTATTGAAACCGAACCATCGCTAATTCTAAAAATTTACTCTGTACCGGTTAGAAATTCTGGTATTGAAATTAATTCGGTTGATATTCAACGAATGCTGGATTTGCCAAATATAATGTTCTACAGCGATTATATCAATTTCTTCCGCACTCAACGAAGCCAGATAGTTCGTGATGATGCAATGCTTTTATTTAAAACATATTCTAATCTCAATGATCAGGATACTAAGAATAAACGCCCGGAAGATATTATCAGAATTTTATATTATATGCAGGAAAACTCCATTGGGACTGATTCTGTAGTCTTCCATAAGTTATTACCTTTATTTTTTGGTTCGAAATATCTTCTTGGAATTCTTAAACAATTGGAAGCCAAGGTCGATCTACTGTCAGATTCTTTAGGTTCTGATTTAAAATACTGCTTTAATATATTAAAAAGTTCAAAATCAACAGCATCAGATTTGATCATATTTTTTTCGTTACGTGAAGAGTTTTCTACTGATCATCCATCCTTCACAAAAATTCTCCGTGATATTGCCGATAAGCTAAATAATGAAAATCTGCCTGATATGTATCATTTCAGAACTCTTGCTATTCGTATTCTCAATACAATAGAAGCCCAAAAGCTCTGGAATGCTTATGCTTCAAAGAATAACGGACTTATTCAGCTCTTTATTCCTGTTCCGGTCGAACAGGATTATATTATTACTAAAGTTAACCTTTTTAAACCGGCTAAGTCAGGAATAAATGAAAAGAATATCAAATTTTCTTTCTCTTCTGATATTAACAATCTTGGTGAAATTTTAGCACAAGGTATTTTAAAAGATAAAAATTTAAATCTAAATCTTAGTAATGAAAATGCTAAAATAAAAAATAGAATTTTGGCTTTTCTTGGTGAACTTAAATTTGAACTCGAAGCAAAAGGTTATATAGTTGAGTCTGTTACAGCGAGCAATTCATTTCGCCAGGAGTTAGAAACCGCTTATGAACATCTGCACACCCAACCAAATAAATTATCCGTAGTTGTTTGAGCTTTCTGTTTCGAATTATTATTCTTAATTTTGCAAAAGTTATTTTACATTTTCAATGAAATTAAGAGTATGGCCAAATATAAAAAAATATACACATTAAGAGTATTGTATATTATATTTTCATTTTTTATACTTTCCTGCAGCAGTATTGAGCTGCCTTCAATTGAAAAATCTACCGAATCCCAAAAGGCTTATAAAGCTAAATTTGATGATATCAGCTTAAAAATCGACCAAATCTCAAATTTTCCAAAAATTGAGACAGATATTTTACTTAAACTCAAACAGGAACCTATAAATAAACTTCTGAATTTATTAGCTTATAACCGTATAGATGATATAAATCTCTATTTCACTCCCACAAAATCTTTTATTGAAGAAAAGAAAAGCACATTGGGTATAAGCTATACTAATTACCTCAATATTGATACAGGATTTGTCAGTATAAATCTCAAATCATTGAAATTTAACAGTATTTCCGCTAATAAAATTGATGCGTTGATTGAGCTTGAAGGTAAGGGTATAATAAGTATTTCAGGTAAATATTTCGGTATCCCGGCAGCTGTTAAAAGTGACGTTACTATGTATCTTATCGAACCAATAACATTCGAGCTTAATATAGGGAATCCCGGATTTGCAGTCCTTAAGCCCATCCCGAAACAAATTAAACTTAAAACAAAATTTGAGATAAAATTATTGGAATGGAAAATTCCATGGTATCAGGAAATACCTCTGGAACTTGTTCAAGTTGTTCAACCAATCAATTTCCCTTTAAGTATTAATTCTGAGATTCAATTTCCTTTGCCAACCGATCAGAGTGGAGCAGGACAAATCCAAATGGTTCCATATCTTCTTTTACTTTCAAAAACAAAGATAAACGGTGAAGCTAATAAAATCAGCTATCAATGTAATATGGATTTTAAAAGAAAATAACTTTATATCAAGTCTAATAATAAATTACAATTTTGTCAGACGAGAACATCTGTTTAATTGTAAATATTTATTAGTTATTATTTAAATACTCTTATTCCATTATTACATTCAGCCAAATTTTTATTGGTTCATAGCTTGGCTTAGACTCGGAATAGTTAGAAAAAGAACCACGGCCACCTCTACCACGGCCACCTCCCATGCTGCCTCCCATTCCTCCGCCAGGATACATGCCTCCTGCTCCTCCACCCATTGGCACGCCTACTGAAGGACCGCCTTCAGCAATTTCTCCCATATTCTGATGTTTTCGGGAATCTTCTTCATCATGTTTAACAGTACCAGTCTCTATTCCGATAGTTATTGGTTTTTTTTCAATCGCATTATATTTTAAATATTCGGATTTCAACGGTATCGACAATTCATAAACCAAGGCTTCTTCATCGATTTTTAAAAACGCTCTGATGTTATTGTTTTCTTCGGCTTCTTTGCATGTCAAACGACGCTTGTCAGCTCCCTCAGTGAATACAAATTCTAATTCATCAGCACCAATATCCCTAAAACTGAGAGCATGTTTCCGATTGTTTGAATCTTGCGGCAATGATTTCTTATCTTTCTGTAAATCCGGATTATTAGGCATGAGTCTATTTCTACTATCATTTTTATTCAGCCCGGGATTTTTAACTCCTTTCATCCCTATTGGATAATGGAGACCGAATGGTTTTGAATCATCGCTCTTATTATTTATCCAGAGAGTCATCCCATTGGACATGATTTTCCTTATTGTTGTGGCATCCGAAGCTTTAATACAGACATAAAGATTATCCTTATCTTTTATAAAACCGGCAAGCAGTTTTTCATCCTGAAAATAAATCAGTGCATTCTCCCATTCAGAGCTATTTCCATCAATAATTATTTCCATTGATTTAGGAATTGCCTTAACGTTTGATATACTCGTACAAGCAGATAAACCTATCAATGCTGTAAAAAGTATTCCAATAAACATAATTTTTTTCATAATCAAAGTCCTATTTTTAATTATTAATTTCGTCAATTTGGAGATAAACACTTCAAACTCCATTTTGTTATATTGACGAGCCAATTGATGAAATAATTTATTTAAAACTTTAAAACTACCCCAAATATTCAATCTCAAAATATTCTCGATAAAGATACGTTCTTGCACATTTAATTTACTTAGATATATCAGTGCTTAAAAATTATATTTACTCATACTTATCTTTTTTTATTTTCATCATAAGTATTGCAAACAAAGCCCTTGCTTTAAATACTAACTCTACCGTCGATTATTATCTCTATGTTTATGATTCCGAGACCAAACTTCCCCTCCGATCAGCTAAGGTGATTCTGAAAAAACATGATACAAGGATTGGATTTGCTTATAGTGATGCTTTCGGTAAAGTTTATATTCATAATCTTCAAATAGATGATTATGAGTTAAACGTAAATCACTCTGAATATCGCGATTTTAGTGATATAATAAACATTAACAATCATCATATTTACGATTCAGTGGCTTTGCATCCCGAAATTAAAAGTTTTACTGCAAATGAATTCGTGGTAGAAGCTGACCGGAATATTGATATTCAGCAAGTTCAGTTCAAATCCGGTGTTCAGGTCTATGATAAAGATCATAATAATCCTTCACCCGATCATGGATTAATTTCAATTATTCAAGAGAATCTTCTGGGAGCTGTTAAAGCTCCAACAGGTGAAATTCATATTCGTGGACAGCACGGCGAAATGACTTATTATCTGGACGGCATTCCTGTGCCTCTCGGTGCGTTTGGTGCTTTAAACGAAATTGTCGATCCTAAAGTGATTGATCGCATGTCTATGATGACTGGCGGCTTTCCTGCCGAATACGGTGGTCAGCAAGCTGCCGTAATGGACATTGCAACAAAGATTCCATCGGAACATTTTCATCTCGATTTCTCTACTTACGCCGCTTCTTATCTTATTTTCAATGGAACCAAGCCTTTTTCGCCGGGGAAAGATGTTTATCTCGGTAATTCTTCTTCTCTAAACGCAGATACTTTGGGTGCAAGGGTTGGCCCTTTTCGAGCATTGAACTCCAACGGTCAAACTTTGGCATTTAGCAGCAGTCATGCTAATCTCGGCTATTATCTTTCTGCTACAAGACAAGAAAATGATCGCAGGGTTGACCTTCCTACTCATTCTCTTTTTAATGATCATGGAACTGATTACTTTCTATTCGGTAATCTTAATTATTTAGCAAGTATTTCCGATTTTCTAACACTAAACGTTAATTATAGTTTAACCGATAATCAGGTTCCTTTCGATAGTTCTGCCGGAAAAGGAATGCAAATCAATAATCAATCAAGTTTTAACGCTTTTCAGACCGTTTCTTATTTCCATACTTTTGCTTCTAATACCGATAATGAAGCTAAATTGTTCGTTGGGGCTTACGCTCGAGAAGGAAATTTGATTCATACTCCCGGAAAAGATAGTCCTGCTTTGAATAAATTCGCTGACGATTCGACTAAAAGTTATGCAATCAGCGAAAATAGGAGTTTTTTCACTTATGGAATAAGAACTAAGTATAATAATGAACTTACTAAAGATCTCGGTATCGCCGCCGGAGTTGAATTAAACACTACTCTTTGTAATGAAAGCTTTACCTCTCGTGATAGTAGCGGGATAACCGGCCCGCAAATCAATACAAAGGTCAAAGGATCGGATTTCGGTCTGTTTCTGCAATCGGAATATCACATTCTTAATTGGTTTCGCATCGATGCAGGTATTCGTTATGATCAGCATATTGCTCCTTTTTCTCATCTGCAGAATCAAATTAGCCCGCGGTTGAAGTTTAATTTCTTTCTAAACGATCATAATTCATTTTATTTGTATTACGGTAGATTATTTATGCCTACAAACATCGAAGGATTGCGCAGTATTTCTAATTTATTAGAAAATAATTCTAATCAAACTGCCACAAACCCGGAAAAAGATGATTTTTTTGAAGTTTCATATATAAATTTGTTCAATAATGGCTTATCTTTTAAAGCTGCATACTTCTTTAAATCAGCTTCTCCTGGTCTTGATGATCAAACAATCGGTTCCAGTTCTATTAAATCTCCCGTTAATATTCAAAATATCAATATTAATGGTCTTGAATTTGGTATTTCTTACAATCATTCTAAAATTCCTCTTAGTTTTAAGCTAAATTCCTCGCTAATACATGCTTTTGGCTCCGGTCTGATCTCCGGCGGCTTTCTTCCAATTGAATCTGTTAAAGGAATTGACCTCGATCACGATCAAAGATTGTCGATAAATGGTGATCTAACTTATCATCCCAAGTATTGGTTTGCTAATCTTTCTTTTATTTATGGTTCCGGCTTGCGAAACGGCAACGAAACCGCGGTTTTTAATCCCGGATTATTTGATTTTAACAGTGCCGGTCATGTTCATCCTTATTTTATTGTTGATTTATCTGCCGGACACAGTTTTCGCTACGGTCAGGAATCGGTTATAGAGCCTTCTATTTATATAAATAATGTATTTGATAATAATTATATCTTGAAAGGTGCTTATTTTAGTGCCGCAAGCTGGGGTGAAAGAAGAAAAGTCGTTCTTAAATTAGCTTTTCATTTATAACAATCGGTTTCTCACTATTTTACAAGCTCTACAATCTCCCAATACTCGATAATTTAAAGTGTTCCGAATCCCCACGAACGCCCAACACCGTGTTCAAACCCGCTAACTTCACTTTATTAATCGTACACATAGCACACATCTCCGCATTCTCATCAATACAAGGCTTATCCTGATAAAGCAAATACTTTTTACGGTACATCGAAGGCGTAACCACCGGCATTATTATATTAGCGCCCACACGCAAAGCCTCAGTCCTGCCCTTCGGATTGAAAACGTCCAATGCAGTAGCCGCAGCAATATTGCACGTAGGCATTAATATCCTCAGCACAGCTATAAAATTCAATGTTTTATTATAAATTATCTGCCGATTCTCCTCCCACCACCGCTTTATCTCCCGATTTACCAGCGGAGTATCCTCATGTATCACATACGGCCCAAGTCCAAACATGTCCGCATCTATTTCCTGAAAGAATCGAAGATCAGCCAATAAATCATCAGTCGTTTGCCCCGGTATTCCAATCATATTGCCCGTCCCGACCTGATAATCTAAACGCTTCATATTCCTTAAACACTCCATTCTGTTCTCAAAAGAATGATCCGAAGGATGTAATTTCGAGTATAAACTTCTAACTGACGTTTCTATACGCAATAAATACCGTGTCGCACCTGCTTCTTTCAATGATTTCAAGTAATCATAATCCAATTCACCGCAAGAAATAGTAATTCCATATTCAGGATAAGTCAGATGAATATAATCTACCAATTGCAATAAATAATCCTTCGCTCCATTAGAAGTCATCTCGCCCGATTGCAACACTACCGAACCAAAATTAGCTTGTTTTATAAATCTCAAACACTCTTTTATCTCATCATAATCCATTCTAAAGCGTTCTACATTCTCATTATCATGCCGAATACCGCAATAAAAACAATTCTTCTCGCAAATATTAGAAAATTCAATTATACCTCTAAAATACACATTGCGTCCAATATGTTTCTCACGAATATTATTCGACAATGCAAAAAGTTCCTGCTGCTCCTCAGCATTAGAAAGAAGATACTTTTTTATTTCAATCGGATTCATATTTATTTTTATTAAATACTAAGTAATTTATAATTGAATTATATTTCGATTAATCTTCCGAAAGCTCTAAACCTTCGGAAGATTATCATCATTTTACATCCATCCTTACGCAGGATTCACCGGTACATCTATAAACATCGATGAACAAGCCGCAGATTCCAAATACGAATTGATTGCTATCACATAATAATAGTATCTTTTATCGTCAATCGTTAGTTCAGAATATGTATTAGAAGCAACTGTATCAACTAAAGAGTAAGTGCCAGACGACGCACCAGTATTAACAATACTCCGATATACTTTATAATTCGTTGCACCTGTAACCGTATCCCAATCTGCATTAACAGTAAGTGGATATACTGCTCCGGTCAATCCCAAAATCAATCCTGATGGCTGTGAAAGCGAATCATAATAAGTAAAGAGCAATTCTGTCGCAAATTCACCGAATCCGGACGAATTACGAGCGCGAACACGATAATGCTTTTCCACACCGGAACTCGGTATATAGTTAAATGTCAACGCTACATCCGCATATATCTCCGCCCAATCAGTTCCATTGTCACTTGCTTCTATTTGATAACTCGTTGCATTTGCAACTGCATCCCAGGAGAATACATTTGTATTGAAATTATAAGCGAAGTTAGTCGGAGAAGTCATAGCGCCCCCACCACCACTGGTATCATAAATCTTATAATCATTATATTTTGATGGATTAGTATTAGCATAAATCCGCTTCCCCATTTCACAATAACGCACAACAAAACCATACAACTCATTACCACTGGCAATACGTTCACTCGTCTTTTCGTCCCGGATACTAATCGCATTTGACAAATCATTAAGCGCGTCCTCAAATGAATTATTCAAGGCTGAATAATCAGAAAGCATACCGGACGTCAATCCAAGCGAAGCCAAATCCGTCAACCAGCCATTGCACTTCGTATAAACGTTTCTTGCCGTAAACAGAAGTACAGAATCTGACATTTTAGTCAAGCCGGACACATTCAAACTCTTATACTTTGGCGAATCAATACCCCATTTCATCTCTACACGCATAGCCATCGTCCGAATCGTCTCACGCACCTGCGCGGCAATGTCATTTTTAGCTTGCGTAGCTTCCATTTGATCAGCCAAATAGGTTTCATCAGCCGGCAGAATCTCAAACGCATCACACAAAGCATCAAGATTGGTCACGGCAAGGGAGGTTATCCCAAAAACAGCGAGATCTGACAGATCCCGAGTCATAAAATTGCAAAGATTCGAGGTAAACATGCAAAGATCAGCATCAAGCATGCTATACATTCTTTTGTCTTTAGAAATAGCCATTGTAAAATCCCTTAAAATATGAATAAACAATAAATATTAAATAATCTATAAAGATATATTTTATCTTTCATAATTAAATATAACTATATCAGAGAACATTGAAACCATATTGTTTCTGTCAGATGACATTTTTCCTCTGTCAGATGACATTTTTCCTCTGCCAGATGACATTTTTCCTCTGTCAGATGACATTTTTCCTCTGTCAGATGACATTTTTCCTCTGTCAGATGGCATTTTTCCTCTGTCAGATGGCATTTTTCCTCTGTCAGATGGCATTTTTCCTCTGTCAGATGGCATTTTTCCTCTGTCAGATGGCATTTTTCCTCTGTCAGATGGCATTTTTCCTCTGTGCCGGCTTCTATTTTCTGATAGTAATTATCTAATAGCTTTACTAACTGAGGCGAATAAGTTCCGTTGGCATTATTTTTTATCTCTTTAATCTCTTTCTGAAGTATATTATCAGCAATAGCTTTAGTTTCATCGCTTGCGAAGTCATCTAACCACTCCTTATAAGTCAGAATAGCATTAATTTTACAAAAAGATGATTCCTTACCGCATCGAAGCATGTCCATAATCTTCCCACCGGTTCGGCTGCAACGATAACCAGCAGTACAGAAGGATGTTATCGTTTCATTTTTGGCTAAATCGCGAACTAATTCATCCAGACTGCGGGTATCGCCCAATATAAACTGCTGTTCATCGGGATTTTGCTCCTTTTCCTCAGCTGAATACCCTCCAATACCGATATGAGGCGAAGCATCGGTCTGTGTACAGCCTAATTCGAGCGCCCGATTGCGAATTGCGACCGATTCACGCGCCGTTACGATCATTCCGGTATAAGGAACGGCCAACCGAATGACGGTAATCAGCTTTAGAAAGTCTTCGTCGGAAACCTTATACTTCGATTCCTGAATATAAGGAGCGTTGGAAGCATTCTGAAGCCGAGGAAAGGAGATTGTATGCGGCCCGACGCCGTTAAAACGCTTTTCCAATTCTATTGAATGATAAAGCAAACCCATCACTTCAAAGCGCCAATCGTACAGACCGACGAGAATACCGAGCGCAACATCATCGATACCTGCTTCAAACGCTCGATGAGTGCATGTAAGCCTCCAAAGATAATTATTTTTAAGAGTTCCTTTGGGATGAACGTAATTATAAGTGTCGTGATGATAGGTTTCCTGAAACACCTGATAAGTGCCAATGCCTGCATCTTTAATTTTACGGTAATCTTCAACGGTCATAGGCGCTGCATTGACGTTAACGCGCCTTATTTGCTGAAATTTGTCACCTTTTTGCACCTTAACGTTATAAATTGCGCGTATAGTTTCGGCAATATAGTCTGCATTTGTTTCAGCGCTTTCTCCATAGACGGCAATTATGCGTTTGTGACCGATTTTTCCGGCTAAAACTTCAGTTTCCTTAATTACTTCGTCGATGGAAAGGGTTTTGCGGATTTCATCTTTGTTATCGGTTCGGAAGCCACAGTATTGGCAGTTGTTTACACAGACGGAACTGCAATAAAGAGGAGCAAAAGTAACTATGCGGTTATCATAAACCTTTCTTTTGACTTCTCCTGCCGCTTTGAACATTTGTTGCCAGAGATTATCATCATCGACATGCAACAGAGTGGAGACTTCATCGGGCAGAAGCGTTTCAATGTTTAAAGATTTTTGGATAATTCTATTTACTTCAAAAGGAGTAGGAATTTTATGGTTATTTAATTGTTCCCAAATTTTGGCATCGTCGATAAAATCATAATAATCGCCAACTATTCGCTGTTTAATAGGTGTTAATTTATGAAGATCGTGTTTTGTTTGGTTCATAAAAGTATAAGTAAATAAGATATTAATAATAAAAAAATAAGAAATATGTTAAATTTGATCAATTTCATCGATGTTTTAAGTCATCGAGAGAATAATATCTTCGTCAATTTGATAAAAATCGAAAACGAAGAGCAAAAGAAACAAAGTTGCATCCGATAATTATAAATGAGTTAAAGATTTATAAAAAACAAGCTGCACAATTGCACCGCCTTCATCTGCATTAAAAGCCTTAATTTCAAAATTGTGCATTTCCATGATTACCTTAGCAGCTGCCAGACTTAATCCGGTTCCCTCGGAATGTGCCATAAGGTCATCGGTTGATTCAAAAAACTGGAATATATTTTCAAGAGTTTTTTCAGAAAAACCTGTTCCTTGATCTTGGATATTCAGAATAAGAGAATTATCTTTCAGAATTGTCGATATTAGTATCTGTTTATTATTACTTGAGTATTTAATTGAATTATCAATAACGAAATAAAATACTTTAGTTATCAGATTTGAATCAGCAGAAATAAGAAAATCAGTTTCGGGGAAATTGTTAATAATATTTATATTTTTAGCTAAAAGTTTATGTTGTGCGCTATAGATTGATGATTCAACAATTTCTTTAAGACTTTCATCTTCGAATGTAGAATGATATTTATCAGTTTGAATACGAGTAATTAGGAGTGAAAGTTCGGCAAATTTTCTAAGTTTGGCTTCTGAAGTTAAAATTGAATCGGTGCATTCAATAATTTCCTGATCATCGGTTAATTGAGCAATTAATTTAGCATTTCCATTTATTCCAATTAACGGAGTATTAAGTTCATGAGATAATAATCCGAGGAAATAATTTTTAGCTGAGTCGAGTTTAAGTAATTTAGCATTAGCTTCTTCCAATTCAATCCGTCTTTTTTCAAGAGCAATGTCTTTCTGGTAACTTAACAAAGCTTCGTTTATCGTTAAATTCAAATCTCCTGATTCCCATGGTTTTCCGATAAATCTATATAATCCAGCTTTATTGATTGCATTAATCACACCGGCTAAGGTAGCCATTCCAGTTAACATAATACAATATGAACCCGGAGAAATTAATTTAATTTCCCGTAAAACATCATCGCCTTTCATAACCGGCATCAGGTAATCACAAATAACCAAAGGTATTTCGTAGTTCCTCTCTAATAAAGAATGAAATATTTCGAGTGCTTCTGCGCCACTTTCAGTAATTTCAATAATATAATCATTCCCTAAGAATTCCTTAATATCGCTTTTCAAGCTATCGAGGACAATTTTTTCATCATCAATGCAAAATATAATTTTTTTTTTCATTTTTTTAATTAACTTCTTTAAACTTTAATAAACAACTTTATGATTACAGATATTTTCAAAATCATTCACTTGCCTCCAAAGGCAAAGAAACTTTAAATGTTGTACCAGTTCCAAGCTCACTTTCAACCTCAATTTTGCCATTATGGTTGTTCAATATTTTTCTGACTATATCTAATCCTAAACCAGTACCTTCTCCCTGAGGTTTAGTAGTGAAGAATGGCTCGAATATTCTGTCAAGTTTATCCTTGCTGATTCCATAGCCGGTATCAGTAAATTGAATTACTGCATAGTCGCCAAGGACTTCGGTTTTGATTGTCAATTTACCTTTATTTTCCATTGCATACAGAGCATTTTGGACGATATTCATCCAAACTTGATTTATTTGATCCGGCAAAAATGGAATTACGCGGTCAATATTAAAATCTCGCACAACTTCAACTCCGTATTTCAACTTATTATAATAAATAGTTAGAATGGTTTCGATACTTTCATGAATATCGCCGTTTGTTTTTTTGCCTTCTCCGTCGAATCTGGCAAAATTTTTCAGGCTGAAAACTATTTTTGAAACTTTATCTATGGCCGATGCAATAATATCATTCCGGAATTTTATTCTTGATAATTTCTGTGCAGTTGTCAAGTATTCTTCCGCTAAATCGGATTTTATTATTTCAATAAATGGATCTATATTTTCATAGACTCCTAAACTAACCAATAAATCGGCAATGTCCTCACTTTTGGCAATATTCTGACTGCTAAGTAAGGATTCAAGATTAGTTCTATACTGTCTCTCTTCTCTTGATGAAATTGTTGTACTTTTCTTAAATGTAACTTCAAGTAATTGACGAAAGAGTATTTCAAAATCAGGAGTAAATGACCTATAAATATCCGGTGCTTCCAATAAGATATAATTCAGATCCGTTGCTATTGCTCTATTTGATGAATTAATTGCCCCAATCGGAGTATTTATCTCATGGGCAATACCAGCAACAAGCTGACCTAATGCCGACATCTTTTCGGAAATAATCAGTTGATTCTGAGTATCCTTCAATTCTCTTAAAGTTTTTGCTAATTCTTTATTTTTTGTTTCAATTTTTTCTCTTGCACTTTTGAGTTCAAGGTGATTTTTAACCCTTGCAAGCACGATAGGCGGACTGATTGGTTTTGCAATAAAATCAACAGCACCAAGCTCCAAACCTCTCACTTCATCTTCAATTTGATTCTTTGCAGTTATAAAAATGACAGGAATATCTCTTGTAACTCCATCGGCTTTAAGTCTTTCACAAACCTCGAATCCATCCATTCCGGGCATCATGATATCGAGAAGAATAAGGTCGGGCAACTTCTCTTTTGCAAGCTTTAAAGCTCTTTCACCATTAATGGCTATAAATTTTTTATATTCCGATAGTATTTCACCGAGAATATCAATATTTTCCGGAGTATCATCAACAATTAAAATTTTTTGTTTTTCATTAACTTGTTCACTCATAATTTTTCCTAATTAATATTTTTTAAAAGTTCTTTAGATAACTCCAATGCTTCATCAAATTCGTATTTTTGAATTTTTGAGGAAATCTTATTTAAATTCTCAATATATATTCCTATTCCAGGAATAGTTATTAATTCATTTATTTTGGAAGAAGCATCAAAATCATCATCTTCAAGTAATTCAATAGATTCATTAAGTAACTTAATGAAAAAATCTTTATCAAATTTAATATCCTCAACCGGAGCCAGAGTTTCATCTTTTTCGGAAATTGCTTCTAAGGACTTCAAGACGGCATTTAATTTTAAGTTCAATTCATCCAAAGCCGAGCCGAAGGTTTCCATATAATGATCGGATTTTAGCAAATGTTCCATACGTTCGGCACTTTTTTGAAGATCAGTAGCTCCGATATTTCCCGATACTCCTTTTAAAGTATGGGCAGCCCTTACAGATTCTTCAATATTTTTCCGTTTAACCATTTTGCTTAAACTTTCGATAAACTGGGAGTAGTTCTTTTTGAAATCTCTCAATAATTTCAAGTATAGCTTTTTATTATTAGCTACTCTTCTTATACCTTCGTAAATATTAATAAATTCCAATTCAGGAATAAAGACATCTTCTTTTGGAGCCGGTTCCTGTACTTTTTTTGTATATTTTCTAATCTTCTTAGGATTTATCCATTTGATTAAAGTTGCAAAAACTTCATCTGGATCAATTGGCTTGGAGACAAAGTCCATCATTCCTACTTCCAGGCAGTCTTCTTTCACGCCGATCATAGCATCTGCTGTCATGGCAACAATTGGAAGGAGTTTATAATTTTCAAATTTCCTTATTTCACGTGTTGCTGTATAACCATCCATTACTGGCATTTGTAAATCCATCAGAACAACATCAAAACGCGAGGGATTACCTGAATTTTTTACCATTTCAACTGATTCGGCTCCGTTGTTTGCTATTTCGACTTCAAATCCGGCAGCTTCCAAAAGTTCAGTTGCGACTTGCTGATTAATTTCATTATCTTCGGTTAGTAATATCCTTGCTCCCATTATTGCTTTTAATTGCTCAAGATGTTTTGTCCCTTTTCTATCACTCTTATGTGCTCGTTTAACATCCTTACCAAATACTTTCATAATCGAATCAAAGAGTAAAGAATCATTTACCGGTTTGACTAAAAATCCATTAAATCCAGCCTCTTCTGCTCTTTTCAGAACTTCCTCACGTCCATAAGCTGTTACCATAATAATTGCCGGAGTATGCGGTATCCTATCGTCTTGTTTTATTTGCTCAACGGTTTGAATACCATCCATCTCAGGCATTTTCCAATCCATCAAAACAAGTTCAAAAGGATGATCAATACTATTTTCCAATATTTTTATAGCTTCTTTACCAGAACTTGTAGTTGTTACATTAAAACTAAACGATGTCAAAGTATTTTTTAGCATTTCAAGTGATGTTTCATTATCGTCACAGATAAGAACATTCATTCCTCTCAGATCAATGCTCGGTTTAAATTCTTTTTTTCTTTCGAGTAAAGGAATTCCCAATTCAGCAGTGAAAATAAATGTACTACCAACACCGATTTCGCTTTCTACCCAAATTTCACCGTTCATCATTTCAACAAGTCTCTTACTTATTGTCAGACCTAATCCTGTTCCACCATATTTCCTTGTAGTAGAGGCATCTGCCTGAGAAAATGCTTTGAATAATTTATTTCTTTGCTCATCTGTCAGTCCAATTCCAGTATCTTTAACGGAAAACTGCAATTTATAAATATTTTCACGGGTTTCAAGAAGTTTAGCTGAAATAACAATTTCACCGAAATGTGTGAATTTAATGGCATTACCGGATAAATTTGTTAAAATCTGACCAATTCTTAAAGGATCACCCACCAGATTAAACGGTAAATTAGGATCAATATCAAATATAAGCTCCAAACCTTTTTCCTGTGCTTTTAAAGTAATTAAATTAGATATAGTATCAAAAACACCGTCAAGTTCAAATTCAATATTTTCGATATTAAGTTTGCCTGCCTCAATTTTTGAAAAATCAAGAATATCATTAATTATACCTAAAAGCGCCAGTGATGATCTTTCAATTTTTATCAAATAATCTTTTTGTTTAGGAGTTAGTTCAGTTTTTAAAGCTAAATGCGAAAGTCCGATAATTGCATTCATAGGAGTACGGATTTCATGACTCATATTAGCAAGAAATGATGATTTTGCCTGAGTTGCTGCTTCGGCCACTTCTTTTGCTATTTTTAATTCCCTTTGAGCTTCTAATCTTTCGGTTATATTATAAGCCGTTATCAGAACCGAAAGCTTCTTTTCGTAATCAATTAATGCAACATTGAAATTAAACCACGCCAAATCACCATTCTTCTTGATTACCTGCAATTCATATTGCGAAACTTCCTGTTCACCAGTTAAACGACGAATATATCTGTCTCTTACCATAGCTCGAAAATCTGGTGCAACAAGTAAAAGGAAATTATCCAAATGATAAAATTCATTCTCAGAATAACCGATGGCATTTGAACAATAAGGATTTACATATTTTATCTTAGCATCCTGAAGAATGAGGATTGCAACGGATGTTGTTTCTGCAAGGACTCTGAACTTTGCTTCACTCTCAAGGAGATTGGTTTCTATAATTTTGCGTTCCTCAACTTCGTCCTGAAGCATTTCATTTGTACTTTCAAGAGCAACCGTTCTTTCAGTAACAAGATTTTCAAGATTTTCGCTATATTCACCGATTTTATTAACTAAATAGAAATGGCAATTATCTTCTTTATTCAATCCATTAAAAATAGCTTTTGCCATACCTTCACAATTATTATATCCACAGCTGGCACAGTTTTTAATATCCGTATCTGTGAATTTTCTCATTTTTTTGTAAATCGCTTCAAGTTCTTGATCATTAGGTGTTTTAATGCACTCATGCAGTAATTCCGAATGATTAACGTAAGATCGGTCGTATAACCCAGTTTTCCAGTATTTATTTAAAACTTCATGAAGATTCTCAACCGATGCAGTATCCCCGTTGTTTGTCTTATAAATTTCCTGCATTTTTTTACGTCTTTGATTTACGTGAAATTCAAGTTCGTCAGCAGTTTTATTATGATTATTTGTACCCGTACCGCCATTGCAGCCAAGTTCGCAATTAAGGCAATCAATAAGTAATGGATTATATCCTTTTTCTATTAAATCAGGAATCTTATCAAAATAGTCATAAATGATTTTAGACCCCTCGATTTTTCTTGTTTTCGTTCCGATTCCCGGCACAACCCTCTCTGCTGTTGTAAGTAAGCCACCAGGACTTGAAAAGAGCACTGCACGTTCTGCCGGATCATTATCAAAATCTACTTCAGGAAAATTGGATATTTGGATATTATTGACATCAATATATTTTTGAATTTTACTAATGATTACATTATAATCGCCAATACCGACTTCTTCAAATTCCCGTTTCTTTGCTACACATGGCGAAATCACCAATATTTTATGTTCATTAAATGCCGGATAATATTCTCTTATCATTTTCATTGTGTGCATCATTGGACTGTCGCAAGGAGCGAGATGTGGCAGTAGTTCCGGCTTATACATTTCAACATAAGAAACAAGTGCCGGACATGGCTGAGCGATTACTAATTCCGGATTTTTATCTTTAATATGTTCAATATAAGATTTTACAGTTAATTCGGCACCGAAACTGACATCGAAAACTGCGTCCACTCCCATTGATTTGAGCCAACCATTAAAATTCAGATATTTATCAGGAAATGATGAAGCTATTGCCGGAGCAACAATTGCGACAACTTTAACTCCATCAACTAATGCTTTCACCGCAATATCAAAATCATCAACCGCTATTCTTGCATTATGTGTACAGGCATTGACACAATTTCCACAACCGATACAAAACTCATCAAGAAGATGAATCACGCTCTGGCTGCCATCATTGCAGTATTTAACCGGACAAACCGATATACACTGGTGACAATTTACACACCTTTCTTCATCAACACTTACAACTTTAATCATTTGATTTCCTTTCAACAAAATCTAAGAAACAATGTGTCATAGTGATAAATTAAAAGGATTTTTGAACTCTCAATTTCACATTATTTCTTTTATAATTCATGTTTTTTAATTATCAATTTTGAAATTTCACAATTTTATAAATTAATGATGTTTCTATTAATGATTATCATAAAAAATATATTTTTGCTAAATTTTTATCAATAAAGTACAATCAAGGAATAAGTTATATCGTTTCCTACTTGAAGGCTGTCATTTGTGCGTATGCAGAAATCTCCTGATTTGTATTGGAAGGGGATTCCCGCATGCGAGACTGTGTAAAAACTCACAACATCTACTGAATTGTCATTCCCGCGCATGCGGGAATCCCCATCCAGTGCCACTTTAGGAAATTCCTGCATTCGCAGGAATGACAGAAATGAGGCTTTTGAGACAGCCTCATGCTCGGGAACTGTCATGATTTAAAAAAATCACAAATTAGAATGAAAATATTATTCATCCAATGACTCCCAAGTCATCGGATGAATTGATTATTTTCGGAAGAATGACAATAATTCCTAATTCATTAAGGAAATGATATTATAAGTTGAAAGGAATCAAGTTATATTAACCCAAATTCTTCATAAGTCAATAAAAAAAGGCTCTCTTTTCGGAGAGCCTTTGATGCAGTATGTACTTAGGCAGAGAAGATTTATTTTAGTTGGTTGTGAAGCAGAAACCCTTCAAAGTTGCAATGTATGCGTCCCATGCAGTTTGCTGATCAGGTGTAAGTGCCGAACGAACTGCATCGAGGTAGGTTTTTAAGCATACACAAAGTGCTGGGTCCTGGCTTATGGTTTTCAATTGATCGTGTGTTGCTTTATCTAAAGCTATCAACTCGGTATGTGCGGTTTTCCGGTCTAATAATCCTTTGCGTAATGAGTCAATAATTGCTTTGCGAGAGTCATTTGCTACTTTTAATATAGCTTCCATTTGTGGGCGGTCAGCGTCCATAACTGCCTTTACGCAATCGAAATATACTTTTGCAAATCCTGAAATTACTAAAACTTCATTGCTGTCCAAACCGAAGTTACGTGGAATAAAAGGAAGTGGCATCGGGCGTTTGTGAGGGCCAACATTAATGCTGTCTCTGACTCTTCTTGTAGTGTCACCTTTATTCAAAGAATCCATTCCGTGACCACTATGTCCGGGGCCACCTAATCCACCATGTTCATCATGGCCGAAACCTTGATCCGGAGGGAAGAAATCACCTAAACCACTTGGATTAAAGCTTGCAGGATTGTCAAGAGAAATTCCCGAATAAGTTGCTAACTGTATATCATAGTTAGGGTGAATAATCATTGCAGTAGTTGTTGAATTCGTGGCTCCGCTATTTGAAGTCGAGAGACCGGTTGATAGATCATTGCATGCGTAGAAAGCAAGTGCGAAAGTCAATGCAAAAAATGCGATAGCTGTTAGCTTTTTCATAAGAAAAACTCCTATAAATGTTATATAAATTTGGTACTTATTTTTAACCTTACTCAAGAAGCATATACACCTAAAAAAATTGTTTGTTAGGTAGGATTGAAAAAAAAATAAATAAAATTGAATTATTACTTTTAAGACTTTTAATCTTGGCTTTAGGAGCCAGCTCTGTGAGTTTATAAAATTTTAAAGGTTGTTAAGTTGCAGTAGGCAGAGAAATGGAAATTATATCGTTTCCTACTTGAAGGCTGTCATTTGTGCGTATGCAGGAATCTCCTGATTGGTACTGGAAGGGGATTCCTGCATTCGAGCTTGTGTGAAAACTGCAATTTCTTGTCATTCCTGCGTATGCAGGAATCTCCTAAAGTGGCACTGGAATGGGATTCCTGCATTCGCAGGAATGACAGAAACGAAACTTATGAGTTTGTATGTTTGAAAAGCAGGCTTAACCAAAAATTGATTAATTTAGTTTTTGGTAAAAATAAAATTTATAAACAATTAATGGAGAAGCCATGCTTAGA
>JAPLFL010000106.1 GCA_026390695.1 Candidatus Kapaibacterium sp.
AGCGCTACTTTTTAGGGGATTCCTGCATTCGCAGGAATGACAGCGCTACTTTTTGGGGGATTCCTGCATTCGCAGGAATGACAGCGCTACTTTTTGGGGGATTCCTCATACGCAGGAATGACAGTTTCATCCTCCGTGTCATTCCCGCGCATGCGGGAATCCCCTTCGAGTACAACGTAAAATTATTGAATACTGACTACTTATAGATTAAAAAAAAATGGAAAATTCCAAAATTCTTTATTCCCTTAATCCCCAAAATTTTAGTTCAGACACAATTAGGGCAAAAAAATATGCAAAAGTATGCATAAGGCATTAATAGCCGCTGTTGGAGCATCATCTCGTTGCATAATGTACTATGCAAAAGTATGCAAAAGACTGCATTGTTTCATTATAAAATGTGCAAATTATGCAAATTAATATACGCGGGGTTTGGATTTTTTCCCTCTTAAGTCCACAGCTCTTACTGAAAATTTGAACGGTTTGTCAGCATCTAAGATTTCCACTATAAATACTTGCGAGAAAATTAATTTTCCTTCAGGGTCTTCGTAGAGATCACCATAAGCTTCTTGGCGTACTCGTGCATTACCGTCTATTTCAAGAAATTTCACATAATTTTTTTCGGTTTTATTATAAAGTCCTTGTGAGCGAGTTGTTATTCTTAGAAATTTTGAATTGGTCTGACGATCAATTTTTATAATCTCTGGCTCAGGCCATGAAATAATTTTTATTGTATATGCCTGACCAACTAATTCGTTATTGACAAATCTCTCGAAAAATAGTGTTAGTCCGGTATCGGAAATGTCAGGAGTAAACTTTATAGGCTCTCCGAGCTTGCTAACAGCTCGGACGTGATTCAAATCCCTCAATTGTGCTTTGGTCTCTTGTGTGGGTGAGTATGGCAGATTCGGGTCAATATAATAAGTGCGTCCGGGTAACATTTGATTAGTAAATATTGGTTCTGCAAGTGCACGTGAACTCACATAAAAGTCCGCACTGATGATGGTATTGTATGATTTTCTACGAACCGAAACTTCAACTTTCATCTTACCATCGTAAGGTGCTTTGCCACTTAAAAATATTTTTGAATCTTTAATTTCGGAAACATAAGCAGTTCCATCGGTATTGGCGCTAACAGTCACTATTGGAGTTTGGGTTATAAGTTCAGCAGGGCTGATACCTACAACATATACAAAACTTGTCCATTTTAAAGCAGAAAGAGCAGGAATGTCTGATTCCTTTGGTATAAGCGATGGCTCAATTTCTTGATTAAGCATTATATTATTTGCTGAATTTTGAGGATTTTTCGGGATTGTGTTCGGATTATTTTGTGCAAATAGAAAACCAGAACCATTCTCGTAATTAATATTCAGAGAGAATTGAGTTTTTATTCTAACTGTCTCACCGGATTTTGAATCTGAATTTTTTAGCCTTGCAGTAGCAATTACTTGTACCTGATAAATTTTATTAACTATTTCGTTAATAGGAGGAGACCAGAAAAATACAGCGGCATTTCGTTCGGGCTCTTCAATCATTTTAAAAAATCTGGTTGCCTGACGATCGGCATTCAAAGCCAGTTCCTGCTTTGTTTCAACATCACTGATAATAAATTCAAAATGAACATTTTCAACGTTACCGGAATAAAATATGGTGTTTGATGAATCAATAGACAGCAATTTTGAGCCGTTGGTATCATGTGATAATCGACAAAAAAGATTTGATTTTTCGGCTTTCAGAGTAAATGGAAGCTGATTGATGGCTAAGAACGGGTCTTTGGTAATATCTGAATGACCGGCTTTTCTGTCAGGTAATAGAAGCACTAATGCAGCTAAATAAAGTACAAAGTAAATCTCAACGAATTTCCGTCTTTTCGGATGATAGCTCATGCTCTGTCAATTCTATTATTAATTAACTTTTCAACTTCTTTGCGGACGGAATATTCTATCTCATCTTTCTTGAGAGATTCGGCTGCAATATTCAGAGAATTGACAGTATCTTTTAATCCGCTGAGAGCGATGTTAGTTTCCTTCATAACTACCAGCATATCAGGATTAGGAGCAACTGCCTGAGCAGTAAAACGTGCAACTTCCTTCACTTCTGAAATTAATTCTATTTGCTTATTGAGAAGATTCTCGAAAGTAGTTCCGAGATTTTCTAATTGAAGCACAACAGCGGCGAAGTCTCTGCCGATTTCTCCGATTTCTGTTACTAATACTTCAATTGATTCATTTTCTTTTTCATTGTCGGAACTTTGCTCGTCGCTCGGAGTGAATGCCATAACAAAAAACATCAGCAGCAGCATCAATGCCTCGAATATAATTCCACCGATTACCATTGTTTCATTTACATTATCGGAAAAACGCCTGAATCCGATTAATACCAGTAAAATTGCAGCACCGAAATAAACAAATGAATTTATAGTTGAAAAGAAGAATCTATTTACAACTTCTTCTAACCAAATTTTTGTTCCGGTAAAAAGCCCTAATGTTCTTACGAGAGAAACCTCGCTTTTGATATAACGCTCCAAGTCACGCTCACTGGTACAGACGCGCCAGCAGGTCAAAAGAACGGAAAATGATGATAATTGTTTATCATATTTTAAAGTTTTAAAAATTTCACGAAGAAGCTTTCTTCCTTCGAGTGTTGCAAGGGTTTCAATTCGTTTCATTAGGTTCTTGTTTTAAATAAATTAAAAATTCCAATAACGAAAAAAATAATATTAGCAGACCATGCACTTAGTTGAGCCGGTATTGCTATTGAATAGCCAATTGATTGACTTACTTTTGTAAAAATCAGATAAAATAGACAAATGAGCAGAGCAGCCGTTATCTGAACAGCCATTCCGCCCTTCTTTTTTATTGAAGCAAAGGGCACTCCAAATAAAATAACTATAAAATTGGCAAAAGGGAAGGCCCAGTCACCATAATAATCAATCATATCTCTGCGCACATCTTTGCCTCCGGTGCGCATCAGTTCTATATAATCTCGTCTTTCATCAAAATTAAGCTCGTCTTCGGATCTGCGAAGATTTGCTATCTGGGAATGTGAAATATTTAGCTTAACTTTAGTTGAATCAATGTGAACTAATTCAACTTTATCATTAATAAAATCTCTTTTTGTGATTTTTTTTAATATCCACATCATACTGATTGAATCCCATTTCATTTCATCAGCTTCCAATCGTTTGATCAGACGCGGTGTTTTCTCATTGGTGAATTCTTCAAGCACAACTTTATTACCGGTTTTCTTATCCGGATCGTAAAAATTAATATTAATGTTTTTTGTACTGCTGTCTCTGAAATAAAGATTGTAAATCTGCCCTCCGGGTGCTTTACGCATATATTTTTGTTCAAAAAGATTTTTCTTTTGATTAGCTATGGGAACAATCCAACCGGAAAAATAAACCTGTCCCACACTCAAAATGACACCAAAAAATAATATCGGTACCATTAATTTATATAGGCTCAACCCACCACTTTTCATTGCGGTAATTTCATTATTTGTTGTTAGTTTTCCAATTACAAAAAGAACAGATGATAAAGTTCCGACAGGAGTTAAAATCTTTAATATTTCAGGTAAAGAATGTAGGTAAAACATAACTACAACAAATGTAGGAGCGTTATCATCTAAAAATTTATCAAGATTATCAAGATAATTTACAACAATAAAAATAACGCTCAGAGCCACGAGAGAGAAAATCAAGGTTGCTATTATTTGCCGTAAGATATAAAAAAGTAAAGTTCTCATCAATTCCTGAAATATAAAAGAACGTAAAATTAAGTATTTTTGTTAAAATTTCTTTGAATTTTAATTTAATTAAATCGATTATGAAACATGAAACTGACCTATTACATTGCTATCATTGCGGAGAATCATGCCCTGACAATACAATAAATAAAATTGATAAATATTTTTGCTGTACCGGATGTTTATATGTTTATGAACTTTTAAATGATAATAAACTTGATTCCTATTATAAATTAAATGAAAAAAGCGGTATCCGAGCAAAAACTTTAAATAAAGACGAATTTGCATTCTTGGATAATATCGAAATTGAAGAGAAATTATTAAAATTCAAATCAGGCCACACATCAAAAGTGATTCTCTATTTACCACAAATATACTGTAGTGCTTGTGTTTGGTTGCTTGAAAATATTTCTCGGCTTGATCATGGGATAATTGATTCAAAGATAAATTTTCTAAAGAAAGAGCTTTCGATTCTCTACCGCCATGATCAAACGTCATTGAGAAAATTAGTCGAATTACTAACAATGCTCGGATATACACCTACACTTAATCTTGCTGACATCGGAGAAAAAAAACAAGTAAAATATAACCGTCAATTATATTTAAAACTGGGTTTGGCAGGTTTTGCTTTTGGTAATATCATGTTATTTTCATTCCCTGAATATTTGTCTTTCGGACTGTTAGAGAGCAATTTCAGAATATTTTTAAGTTATTTGAGTTTAATTATGTCTCCACTGATTCTTTATGCATCGGGTGATTATTTCAAGAGTGCTTATAATGCGATAAAGATGAAGCATATTAACCTTGATATTCCTCTGGCAGCGGGTATTGGAATGCTTTTTGTCAGAAGTCTGATTGAGATTGTGTCCCATTCCGGGGTTGGATTCATGGATTCAATGTCAGGATTGGTGTTCTTTCTATTAACTGGTAAAGTTTTCCAGCAAAAAACCTTTCATACACTATCTTTTGAAAGAGATTTTAAATCATATTTTCCTCTTTCGGTGCTAAGAAAGAGGGATGGTAAGGATGAATACATTCCTGTGAAAGATATTAAGGAACATGATGTATTGATAATTCGCAATAATGAAATCGTCCCTGTCGATGCACATCTCATTGCAGGTGATGCGTTGATTGATTATAGCTTTGTTACGGGCGAATCTGCTGCAACCAGAGTGGGTGCGGATGAAAAAATCTTTTCAGGAGGAAAACAAGTAGGATCAACAATAGAATTAAAAGTTTTGAAAAATTTTGATCAGAGTTATATAACTGAGCTTTGGAATAACTCAGCCTTTGTAAAAATAAAAGAAACTAATATTTCCAAAATTTCCGATTTAGCCGGTAAATACTTCTCTTACGCAATATTAATAATTTCTGTTGTTGCTTTTTTATTTTGGGCTCCAACTAATTTGAATACTGCCATAAATATATTTACGGCAGTACTTATTATAGCTTGTCCTTGTGCCATAGCGCTGACTATACCTTATACTTATGGAATGACTCTCCGTATTATGGGGAAAAATATGTTTTTTTTAAGAAATGATAAAGTAGTCGAGAATTTATCACGAATTAATACTGTAATATTAGATAAGACCGGCACTCTGACTGATCCGGGCAAGTCCACAATTTTTTATAAAGGAAAAGAATTCTCAAAATCGATGGAATGTGCAATTAAATCACTAACAAGGAATTCGACTCATCCATTGAGCAGAATAATTTCCGAATCCTTAACAGGAGATTTGGTCGAAATAAGAGATTATCAGGAAATTTCAGGTAAAGGAATCTTTGGGCGTTTTGATAATTATTTTATTAAATTAGGAAGTCTGAAATTTGTCGAATGGGATGCAAAAACCGGAGCTAATGAAGAGATAAAGAAGGCAGCGGATAAAGAAACAAATGTTTTTCTTTCTATAAATGAAAAAATATATGGCTATTTCGGAGTTCAATCTTCATATCGAGAAGGATTATCATTAGTTGTAGAAAATCTTAAAAAATTCTATAATGTTGAAATATTATCTGGTGATAATGATTCCGAAAAAGCAGTGCTTGAGCAAATGTTCCCAGGTGTCAAAGTAAATTTCAATCAATTACCGGATAATAAAATCCGATATATTGAATCTTTACAGTCGCACGGAGACAAGGTTCTTATGATAGGGGATGGATTAAATGATGCGGGAGCTTTGAAGCAAGCTGATGTTGGAATAGCTGTTGCTGAATTAAATTCAAACTTCACTCCCGGCTCTGATGCTATCTTACAAGCTAAACATATCTCAAAACTTCCAGAATTTTTATTATTAACAACGAAAGCCATCACAACAGTTTATCTCAGTTATGGGATTTCATTAATATATAATTGTGTTGGACTTTATTTTGCAGTAACAGGCAAATTAGCGCCGGTCGTGGCTGCTATTCTAATGCCATTGAGTTCGTTATCAGTTGTATTATTTACAATAATAAAGGTAAAAATTGATGCAAAATTTCATCGTTTATAAGTTTTTTTGAATAGTTTTTAAAAAATTAGTAAATTGAAAATGTTGAATTGAAAATTGGAAAATAATGGATGTAATTTTTCTACTGATTATCATAAGTTTCACATTAGCATTTGGCTTTCTCATTGCATTTATTTATGCAATGAAGCATGACCAATTCGAAGACTCCGTCACTCCTTCCTTAAGAATACTAAATGATCTTGATGCCCATAATAAACATATACATCACAATTAACGGATTAATTTATGCAGGATAATTCTAACAATTCCAATAACGCTAACCTTGATTTCTTCAGCTATGACAATGCGATTGTTCGCAATTTCGCCATAGCAGTCATGCTCTGGGGTGCAGTAGGAATGCTGGTAGGTCTAATAATAGCTATTCAGCTTTATTTACCAGCGGCCAACCTTGGAATTCCATTCACAACGTATGGCAGATTAAGGCCACTACACACAAATGCAGTGATTTTTGCATTCGTAGGTAATGCAATTTTCATGGGTGTTTATTATTCCTTGCAGAGACTATGCAAGACCAGAATGTTCAATGATCTATTTAGTAAAATTCATTTCTGGGGATGGCAGTTGATTATTGTTTCTGCTGCTATCACTCTGCCTCTCGGCTATACTACCGGTAAAGAGTATGCAGAACTCGAATTCATTATTGATATTTTTATAGCTTTGGTTTGGGTCGTTTTCGGAATAAATATGATCGGAACTATACTCAAACGTCGCGAACGGCACATGTACGTTGCGATTTGGTTCTATCTCTCTTCATGGATAACAGTAACTGTTCTTCATATTTTCAACTCTCTTGAAGTTCCGGTCACATTATTTAAAAGCTATTCTGTTTATGCAGGAGTTCAGGACGCTTTGGTTCAATGGTGGTATGGTCATAATGCAGTCGCATTTTTCCTAACAACACCATTTTTAGGATTAATGTATTACTTTTTACCAAAAGCGGCCAACAGACCGGTCTATTCATATAAATTATCAATAATCCATTTCTGGGCTTTGATATTTTTATATATCTGGGCAGGGCCACACCATTTATTATTTACTTCATTACCTGACTGGGCACAATCATTAGGTTCTGTTTTTTCGATAATGTTGATTGCTCCGTCCTGGGGTGGTATGATTAATGGATTATTCACTTTACGTGGAGCTTGGGATAAAGTTCGGGAAGACCCTATCTTGAAATTTATGGTTGTTGCTATTACAGCTTATGGTATGGCTACTTTCGAAGGTCCGATGCTTTCAATAAAATCCGTAAACGCCCTTTCACACTATACCGATTGGACTATTGCCCATGTTCACGTCGGAGCTTTAGGTTGGAATGGTATGTTGACCTTCGGAATTTTATATTGGTTAATACCAAAAATATATAACACAAATTTGTTTTCAAAGAAATTGGCTAATTTCCATTTCTGGATTTCATTTATAGGTATCATAATTTATGTGGTTCCTATGTATTGGGCAGGATTGGCAGAAGGATTGAACTGGAGCGAATTTACAGCTGATGGCACCTTGAAATATACTTTCCTTGACTCTGTTCAAACTGTAATTCCAATGTATATTATTCGATCAGTAGGTGGATTTGTCTTTTTAAGTGGAATACTGGTCATGATATTTAATTTGATAAAGACAATGGGGCAAGGAAAATTAATTAAAGATGAGGAAGCTCAGGCAGCGCCTCTTGCAAGGGATTATAATCCCGAAACAGGTGAAAAAGTTCATCGCTGGCTTGAGAGGAAAACCATTCCGTTTATGATTGGCGCATTGGTTGCAATTCTTATCGGTGGAATAATCGAAATTGTGCCATTGTATCTTGTAAAATCAAATGTTCCGACTATTTCAAGTGTTAAACCTTATACTCCGCTTGAACTGTTAGGACGTGATGTTTACCTCGAAGAGGGATGTTATGTTTGCCATTCTCAGATGGTTCGTCCTTTCAGAGCTGAAACAGCACGTTACGGCGAATATTCCAAAGCAGGGGAGTTTGTGTATGACCATCCTTTCCAATGGGGTTCAAAGCGAACCGGACCTGATTTACAGCGAATCGGTGTTAGAAACCCTGATGCGGCTTGGCATTACGGACACATGATGGATCCACGTTCTGTTTCAGTTGGGTCAATCATGCCTTCGTACAAGTGGCTTGCAGAAAATGATGTGGATTTGTCTTTACTTCCTGCAAAAATCAGAGTTATGACTTCTCTTGGCGTACCTTATCCTAAAAATTATGATGCAGAAGCTGAAAAAGATTTTTCAAAGCAGGCAAATACTTTGGTAACAGCGCTTTCAAATGCCGGATATGGAGTACAGCCTAATAAGAAAATTGTAGCTTTAATTGCATATTTACAGCGACTTGGTACAGATTTAAAGGGAACTTCAAATACATCAGTAACTAAATAAGGAAATTCATGTTTAAAGAAATTTTTGCTCAGATTAACGGGATTCAATTACTTCCCAATATTTCACTAATAATTTTTTTAGCTGTATTTATTATGATTCTTATCGCAGTTTGGAAACTTGATGAGAAATATGTTACTAAAATGGAGAATTTACCATTTGAAAATGAAAATAAATTTGAAATCAATCAAGAAGGAAAAAATATATGACAAAAGTAAAAGATGAACTATTTCATCATAATTTTGATGGAATTCAGGAATTCGATAATCCATTGCCACCTTGGTGGCTGTACTTGTTTTTTATAACAATAGTTTGGGCTGTAGTTTATTTCTTTTATTATCACATCGGTGGATTTGGCGATAGTTCAATCACTGAATATGCTAAAGAAATGGCAGCCGTAAAGGTTATCGAATTAAAATTTGATAAAGCCGACTTTGTTGTTATTAAAGATGCACCTGCTATTGACGAAGGTAAAGCCCTATTTATCAAAAATTGCAAAACTTGCCATGGTGAGTTCGGTGAAGGTCTTGTTGGCCCGAATTTAACGGACAAGTTCTGGATACATGGCGGTTCTTTCGAGAATATTGTAACAACAATCGTTAATGGAGTTCCCAATACAGCAATGCCTTCATGGAAAGCATCTCTTAAAAAAGCGGATATACTTAAAGTAACCAGCTTTATTACTACTTTGCAGGGGACAAGTCCTGCCAATGCCAAAGCTCCGCAGGGAGACGCATATAATCCTCAATAACAAGTCTTTAAATTTGTGCCGCGACTAAAAATTGCGGCACAAGTTATTTTTTTAATTTAACATTAAATAATTGAAGCAATTAATTAAAATATTAGTTCTCTTCGTTCAATTCGATCAGATGAAATTCAATCATTCTTTTAAAACTCTACAAAATTCCTTAGAAAAATATAAGAATTATGAATTTAAATATTTAGTGATTGATAATTCTATTAATTATGAATATTTTTCAGAAAAAGAAAAAAATGTATTTGTTATTAACGGAGACAATTCAGAGCGAGAGTTTTCAGGATGGACAAGAGGTTTGATAAAAGTCAGAGAACTGGAATTGAATTATCAGGTAGCTTTATTTATCAATGAAGCTTATATAGCCTATAACGATTCATATATTGATAAATATTTTAATATTGCTGTTAAAAGATGTTTACGTCACAATGCAGCAGTCGGTTTATTTGATAAAAATGAAACCGGTAGGGAACTTATATCAAAAGATTTAACGTTTAAAAAATGGCTGCGCTCTAATATAGTTTTGCTCCCAAACCAAATTTTAACCAAATTAGACAGTTTTATTTTTATTTCAAATTCAGAATTTGAAGAAATAATTCCCGCAGAATTCCCGCAGAATGTTAATACTTATAATGATTATTTCTCAGATTCCATTATGATCAATGATGAGTTTAAATTCAAGATATTTAATTGGCTCACAAATCAATGGCATAGCAGATTTGATCTCAATCCGCAGAACTGGGGACTTTTCAGGATGAAAGCCAAAGCTATTATTAATGAAGCATTATTTGGTCAAACAATTAATTTCATGGGCTTCAAAACCTTATGGTATGCTCCGCGATTCATTGTATATTTTAATAAACTGATCAGGAAGATTTCTATAAGAATTAGGAATTAGTAATTTAATATGTAACCCTGAATCTTTGAATAATCAAGCAGGAGTTTGGTTACAAGCACAAAATCGGATTTATATTTAACTATCCTGATCCCACTTTTCAATATCTCACAACATACAGATCATTTACAATTCTCATTCATCGATTTTGCAGCTTCTTCAGAGCCGAGTTTTTTAGCTGTTTCAAAATCTTTACAGGCTTTTTCCTTCTGACCGGTCTCCAGATAACATGATCCGCGGTAAAATAGTGCTAAATGGAAATTCGGTTCAATTCTTATAACGTTTGAAAAATCATTAATTGCTCTGTCAATCTGTCCGAGATTATAATATGCCAATGCTCGCTGGAAATGTGCATCGCGGTTTTTGGGATCAAGTTTAATTGAAAGATTTAAATAATAAACAGAAGAATCGAATTTTCCTTGTAAAATTTTTGTATATCCCATACCTTTTAAGGATTCAGGATCATTAGGATTTATTTTTATTGCAGTTTCAAAATCCCGTTCGGCACCAATAATATCTTTAAGCTCAATCTTTATAAATCCTCTGAGAATCAGAACTTTGGGAACATCTTGCTTGAGTTGAAGTGATTTATTATAATCCCGAAGTGCTTCTTCATTTTTCCCCATTTCAGCAAATATATAACCACGTGCACCATATGTAATATAATTATTTGAATCAATCGACAAAGCTCTTTTAAAATCAAGCATAGCGCCATGATAATCCTGTTGTTCAAATTTCCTGATTCCGTCCTGAAAGGCAAAATAATCATTCTGGAGAAATTTAGGTTCAATCTTTTGTAAACCATGATGGCAAACATTTACAAATTCAGGAATGTTCACTGCTCGTCCGGGTAAACAAAAATTCTCAAGCAGTATTGCAGGCGAGTCGTTCCCATCTTTATCTATATGAGTCAAATAGAGTTTTGTATAAATTCCCTGACGCTTGGAAGAAAAAACTAACCAACGGCTATTTGGTGACCAACTGTGCCAGGAGTTCATTTTAGCCTCTGCATTACAAATCAGTTCACGGGCTTTCCCTCCATCGGCAGGAATTATCCATAGCTTACTATCTGGCTGCAAAAGCATGTAATTTGCTGACTGAGTATAAATTAGCCATTTCCCATCTGGAGAAACTTTAGGGAAATAATTACTCATTCCGTTTTCGGAAGCACCGGCAACAGGCAATTCCTTACCACCTTTGCCATTATTAAAAGGAACTCTGTAAATATCAAATTTATAAGATCTTCTGCCGCTGAGAAAATCATCGATTAATTTAGCATAAGTTGCTGAATCGCTATTGAGTGCATCGCTGAACCCGCTTTCTTTACTTGGTATAGCTTTTGTTCTTACAAAATAAATGAATTTGGAATCAGGGCTCCAGATTGGATTTGACGAAACGAGATTAGTATCAGATGCTCCGGGCAAATCCCAAAATTTATCAGTTTCGCGATTATAAACTGTTAGAACACCTTTGATTGGAAAGAACAATTGTGAATAACCCGAATCGGGAAGTGGAATAAAAAACTCATTATCTTTTAGAGTTGAAATAAAGTAATTTCCATCAGGAGAAGCACTTGTTAGCAAACCATAAGTTTTTAACCCATTTTGGGATGTACTCCATCTTATCATTTGATGCAATACCGTATTTGGTTGAATATCGGCAATTGCATAAGCATCTTTATCGCTGTGTGCATCCACATCCATACCCATAGTTTTACCGTCCATTGAAAAAGTATGGCAATTAGCACAGACTGGCAGCTTTTCCATTACGATTTTTGCAGTAGTATCGTTATCAATATAGCCGAGTCGCCAGCAAACTTTATCTAAGTTCCGACGGGCAAAACTAAATGGCAGAGGGACATCGCGATAAAAAATCGGTGCTATTACTGAGTCTTTGGAAGTTCGGAATTTTATAGTTGCCATGCTATTATTTGAAGCATTTTGATCTGAGGCGCTTATTCTGACAGTTAAATCTTTTTCTATAGAATGAGTTTTTAGCATTTCCCATTCTTTTGGGTTTGGCTTCCATTGTTTTTGATAAGCAATGTTAGTTAGGATAATATTCATATCGTCCTTAATCTCAATTAACCAAACGGATGATTTCGGGCTGTCATCAGACCATTTAAAGGTAGGAGCTGAAATATCGGGTGGGAATACCGAGCCATCGGTCGGATAGTTGATTCTAATGCCTTGTGAACTGCCGCAATAAACCGGGTTTTGAGAAATTAAGACCAGCAATAAAAAATTTAATATTACACTTAACATCATAGTTCTTCTGTCCATCTTAGCTCATTCAAAAAATTTAAAGAACACCAAATACAAAATTACGAAATATAATTAAATGAAAAACGGAATAATGGTAATTCTCCTTTGTTTTCTCAACCTGTATTATTTGGATTATGGGATTAGAGGATTTTGGAAATTTTAAGGAATGAGATTAGTAATCCCATAAATCCCTAAATCCAATAGACCCCGGTTACAATATTTTTTCAATCACTACCAAGCTCCATTGTTTTATTAAAAGTTTCCTTGAGATAAAATTCCCTTTTAAGTGTCATTAATATTATGTAATTTACATTTTTGGAAAAAGTAAAGTTATATGAAGAGATATTTAATTATAATAATAATGCTTTTATTTGGAATAAGCGCTGCTAATGCCGGAGATACTCTCTGGAGTAAAGTTACTTATCCTGTCCAAACAAATTTTGTCAAATATTCACCTGACTGAAAATATATTATAGATTATACACCAAGGAATTTATTGTAGATTGTAAGGAATCTGCAACAGATTGTTAGGAAAATGTAGTAGATTGTTAGGAAAATGAAGCAGATTGTTAGGAAAATGAAGCAGATTCTTGGGAAAATGGAACAGATTGTTAGGAAAATGAAGCAGATTGTTAGGAAAATGAAGCAGATTGTTAGGAAAATGAAGCAGATTCTTGGGAAAATGGAACAGATTCTTGGGAAAATGGAACAGATTCTTGGGAAAATGGAACAGATTCTTGGGAAATAATTACAGATTCCCCGGAAAATAGTCTTAATTTTGACATCCAATGTTTTGAAAACATTGGATGTCTTTTTTCCCTTAATAGCAATACTCTAATTCACGCCACAAGCAAATTCTTACACCAATTCCAATGTTTACCGGTGAACTTCCGAATTCAATAGTTTTTCCATTTGAATTGAATTTCAGATTGTTTGAAAAACTATGAAGAAAATTACTTGCTAAATATATATCAAGTGGAAGGCTCCAGCCTGGATTATTAAAATATATCTCAAACTTTAATAATTCACCGCTCCAACTCATTGAATTATCAGGTACATTATACACATGCCCGGAACTCAGGAAATGGGCAAGAGCAAACTTTGCACCAAGATTATAATTCGCGGTCTTGATTATTCTTGGAATTGAAAAATTTAATCCAAAGGAATAAAGGTTAACATTCCATTTTTCAGGAGTTTGAACATTGGTTGAAACATTCGGAGTTAAATATTCAAAATAGAAGTCCATGTATTTCCAAATATTTAAGATTCTATCGGAATTTAGAGAAAAATTTATTCCTAATGAATGATCCTGAGAAATACTGGTATTTGGATTTATGAAAAAATTATCTGAGACAGCAAAAGTAGCTATTGGTATCGAATTTGAAAAACTCTTATTGAATTTATTCAAATATTCATCTTTGATTACAACTTTAAGTGAATCGCTTAATCGATTTTGCGAATTTTCGAAAATAAATATAATTTTTAAAAGTGAATCATTGATATTTGAATATTTGGTAATCAAATTTGTTTTTAACGAATCATATTTTGATTTGGATTCTTTTCTCAGGAAGTCTATTGCAATATCAATCGAATCAAGTCTTTTGAGATAAAAGCTGTTTAATGTATCAAATCTTTTTTGGTTTACTTCTCTAATTGAATCAAGACTCTTTCGGTTTGATATTATTAATTCCCTATATTTCAATTCTATTGACTGAAATTCGCTCATAGTATTTTTAATTAATTCATTTACTCTTTCCCGATATTTCTGATCATCTTTATACAGATCATCTATCTGACGGAAATCATTTGATGTTTTAATTTTAGTAGAATCGCCAGCAAATAAATAATTTACTTTAAATGACATTATTAAAAAGAGAGTAAATAAAAATTTCATCAAACGCAATTTCCTTTAGATGTAATTAATTAATTTTTAAGCCTTAGTAAGCATCAATAAAAACGGGAAACAGTTATTATAATTAATTTCATAATAATTTACACCCAGATTAATATTCAGATAATATTCAGACCTATGTTCTTTATAATATTTCTCTGATTTCAATTTCCAAAAAGCGATCCCAAGTTTTTCAGCTAAGAACCATTTCTCTATCAATCGGGTGGCTCGACCACTCCCATCACTAAAAGGATGAATCTGAGCAAATAATAAATAAATCAATGATGCATAATAAAAAGTTTTTGAATTCGATATATCTTTTTTAATTAATTCATTCAAATCATCAAAGAATATAGTCATTGTTTCTGTCAAAAATTCCGGTTCTATTGCAAGATAAACTAAACCTGATTGCCCGAAAACGCCAACTTTATCTTTCCGAAAGTGCCCTCTTTGACTTTTAATGAGCATATTTTTAGAGAATATTTTATGGCATACAAGAATATTTTGTTCATTTAACCTATTTTTGTGGGCAAATTTATAGGCTTCGACCAAATTTTCAATTTCTTTTATTTCTTTACCTGGTTTATGGGAGGATTGGTATTGTTTGTAATTCATATAGGAATTCAGATCAATACTATTACCTTCTATATTCGAAGAGTAAACGGAAGAAGCCTCAGTTATATAATCAAAATCTTCTTCATAATTTGAAAAATTGAAAGAATCAATGAAATTGTCGAATTGATTATCAATCAATTTTTGATATTGATCAAAATATAAGTCATCATTAATTCTCATACAATTCTTTATCGTCTTACTTCTTCCCTAAAATTGCTTTAACAACATGCATTGCAATATCCGGATTTTCCTTCATACGGCGTGTTGAATAACCATACCAGTCTTTGCCAAATGGTACATAAACGCGCATACGATGTCCTTCGGCAACTAATTCGCGGCGTCGCTCCTCCCGCACACCGAGCAACATTTGCAACTCGTACTGCTCCGGGGATAATTTTCTTTCTTTAATACTTTGGCGTGCGTATTGGATAAGCTCTTCATCGTGAGTAGCTATTCCGACATACATTTTATTATCCAAAATCAAATCAAGCAGTTTCTTGTAATTTTTTCTAATTTCATCCGGATCTCGGAATGCAATCTTTTCATCTTCACGATAAATTCCTTTGCACAATCTGATAGGTGCATTATACTCAATTAATGACCTTATATCTACTTCGCTCCGCCTCATATAAGCCTGAATCACAACTCCTACATTTTTCAATCCATCTGAACGCAATTTTCGGTAGCAATCCAATGTATTGCTTGTAAAAGGAGAGTTCTCCATATCAAGCCGGACGAAAATTCCTAATTCTGCTGCTTTTCGGACAATTTCCGAGATGTTTTGATAACCGAAATCGGTATCTATCCCTAAACCTAATGAAGTTGGCTTTACAGACAGATAGGTTTGCAGTTTATTTTCTTTAATGGCTTTTAAAACCAGAAGGCTGTTTCCTTTTTCGTGTATGGCTCGATCGCGCTCGGTTACGAATTCACCTAAAACGTCGATGGTAGTCATTGTCCGCGTTTCGTTTAACTGCTTAGTTATATTGACTGCGTCTGAGAGCTCATCTCCGGCAATATACTTTTTAGCAAAAACATGAACGATTGATTTGGGAATTAACGGCAGGGTTTTAATTATCAGTTTATTTAACATAAATATCAACTACGATAATTTTCAATAATATAAAGTACAAAATTACGCAAAAAATGTAGATTATATACTAATAACTAAGATTAATTTCTTTAAATTTTCGGATATTATAAAAATTATCATCCTCAAAATCGCCATAAGATTCATAATGATTAGAGATTTCGCTCACAATGTCATTAATTGATGTTTGAGGGCAAAAGCCTAATTCGGTTTTGGCTTTTTCAATAGATACTTTATAATTTCTAAAATCCTGAATGTTTTTTATTTCAAGTTTGATCTTTTTATTATATAATCTCTCAACTTCGTCTTTCACGATCTCGGCTACCTGTCCAACTGTAAAGTTATCTGAAGTTACATTATAAACTCCGCTGATGGATAAATCGGCTTGTACTGCGCGAATATAAGCATGAGCACAATCGTGAATGCCATAGATCGGCCGCCAGATTGATGGATTGTTGACAATAATTTTTTGATCTTTGACTGATGTTTTGAACATGGTATTAACAATCAGATCGAACCTCATTCGTGGACTCCAGCCGCAAACCGTGCCTTGACGCAGCGCGATCACGGAAAATTCATCGCTTTTAAGTTGCATCACACCACGTTCTCCCTGTAATTTTGATATTCCATAAGGATAGTCGCAGGTTACGGGGTCTTCCTCAGTATATAATTTATTTACTGCATAACCATAAATTGAGCAGGACGAAGCATAAATAAATCTCCTGACGCCGGCTCTCTTGGCTATATAAGCCAGATATGAAGGTAAAGCACCGTTTGAAATAAAATTAAGAGCCGGATTATATTCAGCCATTGGGTCATTGCTTAGTCCAGCTAAAAATATTACCTGATCATAGCCCTGCAGATCTTCTTCCTGACATTTAAAAATATCCTTATTAATTACCTTCGTACCTTCAGGAAGATTATTTCCAAACCAAAGTAAATCCATTACATCATAGTCATAGCCTTCTTCAATTAATTGAGTAGCTAAGTAAGATCCGATAAAACCAGCACCGCCGGCGAGAAGAAGTTTCATATTGGTTAAGGGTTTATGGTCAATGGAATTTTTAATTTTTTTATAATTGAAGTAATAAATTTATATAAATTTACGCTCCTTATGGCGAATTTAAAAGACTTCTACTTTATTTTGTTTTTCTTCGAATAGTTTCTTTTTTTTCATTAATGATTAATGATTGAATCAAACCTGCTACAGTCCAAGGAAGTATCAACGGGAACAACAAAATTAATATCTTTAATCGATAACTCTTTTAAATCTTTTGAAGGATCAAGTGATTTCGCATATTCAAACACAGTTCTTGGTTTACTACCAATATGAATAATACCTGTTAATTCGGAATTTAGTAATTTAATAATCTTAGCTGTGATTTCAGAAACACTTTCTCGTGATGTCCATTGATCAATAAATGCCTTTTCATAAGGAAAAATGTTTGGTCCGAAACTCGTTCTGATTATCAATGAGTTATCATACATTTTTACGGCACATTCCCCACCAAGTTTTGAGACAGCATATTTATTTATAGGGAAAACTTCATCGCTTTCACTATAATTCCCATGATCGCCACGAAAAACATAATCAGTTGAAATATATAATAATTTGATGTTATTATTTATACAAAGTTTCACAACATTTGATGTTCCGATAATATTTGCATCAATTGCCTTTAGTGGGTTAGAGTCCACTTTAGGAGGGCTTGTGAATGCTGCTGCGTGAATAATAATTCCAATTTTTTTATCAATGATATATTCGGAAATTTGAGAGTAATTTTCTATATCGAAATCTGTTCGGTTGGTGTAAATAGCAAGAGGAAATTGCTTTTTAAATTCAGTACCTAATAAACCATCAGAACCTGTGAACAAAATATTTTCAGGATGCAATTCTTTAGCCCTTAACATTGTTTGTAAATGAAATTATCCGAACGAGAATCGTTGAGCCAATCAGAAAGTTTAAAGCCAAGTTGATCTTTTTCGGACATTAAAAAATCGGCCACCATAATTTGGTCAAATGCATCTTTTAATACACTATCGCACAATGACCAGTCCAGATCATCAGCTATTGGAGAAATTCCTGCCTCACATCCAGGGCTATATTGACCGGTACAGTTATATTCTATTATTGTTTCTTCGGTAAAGAAATTTCCATGCGCAAATCCTGGTGGTACCCAGATTAACTCACCGGATTCCTGATCAGGAGATGAGGGCATATCATACATAATTATTTTGCCAAGTGTTGGAGAATTTTTACGAATATCCAAAACTAAATCAACCATTCTGCCACGTACTGTTCGAACAAGTTTCCCCATAAATGGATTCCACTGGAAATGCAATCCACGAACTACATTCGGTTTGGAAAAACTCTCATTTTGTTGCAAAATTTCAAAACCTTGAAAAGATTCTTTCATCAAAATATTATTGAAAAAATCATCTTTGCGGAAAATTTCTGTGAAATATCCGCGATTATCCTGGAATCTTGCAAATTTAACAACTTTTACATCCTCAATTGCCAAAGATTTTACTTCTGTTATTTTCATTCCGCTCTTTTTATAATTGGTTAATAAAATTCAAAATACGTAAAAAAATAGCTAATCACGAATAGAAGAGGGATTTATTTTTAATTATGAGTTATAAGTTATGAGTTATGAGTTATTGAAGAATACTTGTATTTATTAACAAATCCCAATTTACGCATTTGTAACGCTTTTGAATGACGTTATTTTTTTCCCAGTTTTTTTTTGATGGTCATCAAACTTTTTAACCGATGATGTGTTAATTATTAATAGAAAATTATTTATTTTAATTAGTTATATTTGTGTCTTATAATCATTAACTATATTGATAAAATTATGAAAGCATACATATCGTTCGGTTTCCTGATACTGGCTCTTGCGCTTGCCTGCACTCGTGAAGGTCAGCTTGTGGATAATTCAATTAATGAATGGAAAATTGTTGCAGCTTCATCTGATGCGACTCTTAAATTGATAACTTTGCCTACAAATAAAATTCTTTCAAATGATATTTATGCTGAAATGAACGGTGGAGAGCGGCTTCCGGGAAATATTAGTAAAATTTATCAGCATGACGAAAGACTTTATCTTTTGATTCCTTCTGATTTCAGTATTATAGTTGTTGACGCCAGCCCAATTTCTATGAAAAAACTTGGTAAAATTGATTTTTCAGGTTCAAAGAAAATTCCAAGTGATATTTGTATCCCTCCAAATTCAACTGATGCTTATGTATGCCATGAAAATGATTCAACAGTTAGTCTTGTTGATATTAGTGAAATAGGGAAGTATAAAATTGCCCGTACAATTGCTGTCGGACTTGCTCCGGTTGCGATTAACGTTAGCCAGTCATCTGATCAGTTGCATAACCTTGGTAATACCATCATAGTTGCTAACAGAAAATCAAATACCGTATCAATAATTCCAACAAATTATATCGCCGGTGATGGAACTCCACATACTGTAACTAAAACCATACCCGTTTCAGCTGCACCCTGTCTGATTGGAATCAACACAGAAGGTACATTGGCTATTGTTATTTCAGCAGGATCAGGGAAATTCGATACTGACCCAAAAACTGCTATGGTAGCTACTGTAATTGATATTCATACTCGAACAGTAAAAGCAACAAATGATATTGGCAATGGGGATTATAATTCTTCGGATTTAACACCGGTGAGTTTTGATTTTTCTTCTCAGTATTCTGGATTTATTGCAACAGATAAGGAGCTTTTTCTTTATAGCGATACCTATAATAGTACTACTGTCATTGATGGTTCAATTATTAAGGAAGTATTACAGAATCAGAAAAGGGATGAAATGCTTTTTTTGCGCAATAGCAGTGGACTTATTGAACTTTTGGTTGCTGATAATTCAACTGGAGAAATAAAAGCAAATTTTAATCTCTCGGCATCCATAACTTTTGTTTATCCTTTGTAAAGTTCATTAACTTTATGAACTTTCAACTAATATTATGGTAAAAAGAGATGAAATAATAAATCTTGATTCACTTGTTGATTTTAGTGCTCGTATTAATGAATCAAATGACGAATATTTTATTCTCAATTCAACTTTACTGAGCATAATAGGTAAATTGAAAATCTTTCGCGGATGTGTACTACAGCCATATTCAAAAAAAGAATACAAGTTGGTTATTAGCAAAGGCCTTCAAAAAATTAAAAATGTCAGTTATTTTGAAATTAAATCATTTAGAAAATTAAATCCTGAAAAAAAGAAGGAAAATGTTTTAATCGAAGCTGGCTATCATTTTTGCCAGCCAATCATGTATCGGCAAAAGCAATTAGCAGTTCTCTGTATTGGGTCACCTGCATTGGGAGCTGAATTTACTATCGAAGAAAAAAAATATTTAAACCTGATATGCTCGATAGCAGCAATAGCCTTGCAAAATACAAAAAATATCAAGTCATTAATCAAAGCAAAAAATTCGAGTGAAAAACAGAATCAATTACTTAAAACTCTATTCGACATAGGCAGAGATTTTAGTCATCTTTATTCAAGAGATCAGATCTTAAAAATGCTCTCACTGCATCTTATGGGCCAATTGATGGTAAGCCGCTTTGCTGTATTTTTACCAGATAGTTCAGGAAAATTTAATATTATTATCAACCGGTTTTCAGTCAATCCGGATGAAAGAATTCTGAAAATACTTGCTAATTATGAAACAACGCTGCGGGTGCGTGAAATAGACTGTTGCATGGAATTGGAAGAATATCTGTTAAATGTTGAAGCACGAGTATTTTCTCCAATGAAAACTCAAGGTAAAACTCAAGGTCTGCTTTTGGTGGGAAAGAAGATGAATGCGGAGGCTTTTTCCGAAGAGAATCTTCAATTTATAGAGGCATTGGGTAATACCGCAATTTTGGCAATTGAAAATGAGAGATTGTTCAGGGAAGAAATAGAGAAAAAGCGACTTGAAAGTGAAATGAATCTCGCTCTTGAAATTCAACAAAATTTGCTGCCACAGAGCATTCCAGAAATTAAGGGCATTGATCTTTTCGGGATAAGTATTCCATCGAGTCACGTTGGAGGCGATTATTTTGATTTTATTAAAATTTCTGATACTGAAATTCTTATCGCTATTGCTGATGTTTCTGGCAAAGGAATGCCAGCATCCTTGATTATGGCTAATGTTCAAGCATCACTCAGAATTCTTGCTAACATGAATCTGTCCTTGACCGATCTGGTCGAAAGAATAAATAAAATGATTTATCAAAATACTGCAGCAGATAAATTTGTAACTTTTTTCTGCGGAATATATAATTCAGAATATAGTACATTTAAATACCTGAATGCCGGCCATAATCCACCGTTTGTAATTCGTGCCAAGGGTAATGTGGATCAGCTTAAAATTGGTGGTTTGATCTTAGGATTTATTGATGACGGCTTCCAATACCATTCTGCTGAGATTTCCCTTCAAAAACAAGACTTAATTATTTTTTACACCGATGGAGTTACAGAAGCAAAAAGTGCTGCAGGAGCAGAATATGGTGAAGATCATTTAATTAAATGTATAAAAGAAAATAAATCAAAGCCATCAAAAGTAATCTTAGAAAATCTGATTGTCGATTTGAAGGAGTTCTCTGACACTTTAAATCAATATGATGACATCACTGCTGTTGTTTTAAAAATTTTATAAATGTTCTAAGTTATTAACAATCAAAAGAATAAGCGTTGTATTTATTAGTCATTCAAACTATTAATGAAAAAAAATAAAAAAAAATCATTTTTTTTGGAGATGAAATGTCATTTTTGGTGTCATTATATATGGAGATTGTACAATATTAAAAAAAGTTTTTTGAAATATTCAATTGCAATAACAATAATCGTTCTTTTACATAGCGGATGTGACTTTTGCTCAACAGGTTCCAGTGGCTCTGACAGCTCAATTAGTGAAATATTCTTTACCGCCCAGACAATGGATAATCAAATAAGGATTTATTCAATAAATGTTGATGGCTCTGGGTTTCGAGAAATTGCTTCGAATGGAATATTAAATTCAGCACCGTCAAAAGATGGAACTATAGCCTTCAAGCAAATGGATGACGCTTTTCAGATAGTACTTGTCTATCGTGATGGAACAAGAAATTCAATAAGATTACCTTATTTAGGAATTTCAAATCCTGTCATTTCACCCGACAGAAAAGCTTTAGCATTCATTCAAAAGGGGCCGAATCCCGATACCGATACTCTTGATATTATTAATATCGAAGGAAATAGTGGTAATTACGGGAATATTTCCATACTGACAAAAAATGTTCTTAAAGGAACTGTTGCTTCTTTTTCATCAGATGGAAAAATGATTGCTTATCCTGAGTTTAATCAGTCAGCAAATACTTTAGAAATTCGTGTTGAGAATGTTCAAACAAGTTTGAAACCGATTTTTTCTAAAAGTTATAGACTAACCACTGATATTAACCTCAATGATTTTCATATAGAGTGGTCGCTTGATGGAAAAAAAATAGTTTATGTAATGAAACATGATAGTATAAGTAGCTTGTTTATGGCAAACATTACAAATAATGATTATAAAGAAATTGCTCTGAATGCAATTGAGGTTTCAACTCCGATTTTTGATAAGGATAATAGTTCATTGATATTTGTTGGAAAAGATTATAAGTTGTGGAGACTTGCCTTGCAAGATACAATTCTGAGTGGTGTGTGGCAACTGACCAAAGGTGATTCGACTGAACATCATATCAATCCGCACTTGTCACCGGATGGTAATAAATTAATTTTTTGTAAATATAATGACGATGATATGAGAAAGCTTGGAACATTGACGGTCGCTACAATAATTCGGGATTCTAATTATAAGATTATACAAAACAAATTATGGAACAATGTAATAAATGGCTTTTGGAGTAATAAATAGATTATTTAGATATTAAATTTGATAATGAATATTCAATTCAGTAAATACAGTGATCTGGAGCTAATTTTAGCTCTCAAATCAGGAAAAAAGGATGCAGAACTTGCATTTGCTGAAATATATTCTCGATATTCACAACGAATTTATGCGTATTGTCTAAGAGTTACTGGCAGTCATGAGGAAGCTAAAGATATTTTTCAGGAATGCTTTTTAAAATTTTATAATTCTGTAAATGGCATTGAAAAGATGGATAACCTTCCTGCTTATTTGATTAAAATTTCACGAAATATAGCTCTGAATCTACAAAGAGATCAGCAAGTCAATATCCGAATTGAAGACTATAACGTTTCAGTCAATGATTCAGGTTACGAACAGCGAGAAATGATGGACTTAATAGCAAAAGCATTGGATTTATTGAATTTTGATTTTAGAGAAGCTTTTGTGATGAGAATGTATCAGGGCTTGTCGTATAATGAGATATCCGAAATAGTTGGTGTTGGAGCCGATATTATCCGTAATAGAGTATGGCGGGCAAAGGAAAAGATTAAAGTTATATTAGATCCTTATTTAAAGGAAATGGACAAAGTCTTTGATATGAATGAAGACTTAGATAAACCGAAAATTATGTTAAAAAAATAAATGTTAAAAAAAATGACAAACTCAAGATTTATTCACGAATACTTAGATGGAGGATTAGGAGAAACCGAAAGAGATTCTTTATTTTCTCTCCTGTCTTCCGATAGAGGTCTTCAACGGGAATTTGATTCTCAGATGAGATTGCATCTTATTGCTCAATCCGATATGAGCGCAATTTCTCCTCCTATTGATGTAACAAATACTATATTTTCACAGTTAGGATTTTCTATTCCTACAACTGGATCTAATGTTGCCAGTGGTAATTTTATTGTTCGTTTCTGGTCAGCAAATTCACGAGCATTAATTTCTGCGATAGCTACCTTTCTTTTGACTTCTCTTGCATTTTTTGGATTTCGTGCTTATACCGAAACTCAATCAAATATAGCGAGTAAATCCGATTATACCGGACAATTTCACTCATCATCGTTACCCTTGGTTAGTTCAGTTTTAAATAATGACGGATATCTTTCAACTAAATCAAATAATGAATATGAAAAGCAAAATACATTATCTGAAAAACACGGCAGTTCTGGCATTCGCCAAAATAAACAAAGATCAGTTACTAATAATTTCACAACTGTTAACAATAATGAAGATAATTCTTCAAATCAGCCAGCAGTCCTTGGAGCAGGAACCGATTATGATGAAAATAATGCAAATAGCACAACGGAAGATGAAAATACTTTTTTAAACAATGTAACTATTGCAACATTTGATTATGACGGCCCAGGTTCGATCAATAAACAAATGTTAGAAAATTCAGGTTTAACAGGCAATAATTATTTTTCAAATAATGTTAATAATTCTTGGAAAAATCAGAAGAATACTGCTTTTTTAAACTCGAGTTCATTACTTGACAATTGGTCAATTAACAAGGATTATTCCTTTACATTGAATTATTTGAATAATAATGCCACTCCGAACTTCAATATACCGACAAGTAATTCAAAATTCCAAAATTTATCAGCAACATTACTTTATAAAATTGATAACAATAGCAGTATTGGATTAAGCTGTGGGCGTGAGTGCTTCACTCAGGAATTTGCTTTAAATAATAATAGTTCACCAAGCATCATCCGACAAAATCCTTTGTTAACTTGGTATGGAATTTCATATAGATACTTACGGCACGATCTTTATGAAGTAACATGGCTGAATCCGTTTATTAACGCATTTGTCGGAGGAGCCGGTGTTGGTCCTTTCATTAAATCTGATATTGGTATTAATTTCCGAATTAGTAATTATTTTGCATTATCATTTGGTTATAGCGGATCTGCTCTGATATATAACGTACAAGGAAAAATTTATAAAACATTTAAATATGGTCCAATGTATGGTATAAACTTTTCTTTATAATATATGAATATTGAATAATAATAAATGCAAATAAATAGAAAATTTTATAAAAGCATGCTTCATAATTGCCGATGTTTATTTTTTGCATTAATAACCATTATTTTAAATTCATGTATTTGTTCCGAGAATATAGATACAGTCAAGGAAATTGATCCGGTAAATCACGCTTACATGCTTATCATTAACCTCATATCCGATGCAAATCAGATAGATGTTCATGCTGATAATTTTATTTTCAGAGATATAATTCATTATAATACAAATGATTATCAATATCACAAAATTCAGTTTGGGAATGTTAATTTAAGAGTATATAATAACTCAGATAATTCCCTACTTTTCGGAAGTTATTCTAATTTTAGTAAAGATTCGGTATATACTTTATTAGTATTCGGAACTGAAAATAACAGTTCCGTTGCGCTTGTTCCTGATGAGATCAATTTTCTTAATAACAAAGATTCATCCACAAAAGTACGATTTTTCAATTTTTCAAAGAGATTTAAAGAAGTCAATGTAGCTTATTATGACTCTAAAAAAATTGATACAAACAAATCAATTACTTTTCAATCGGGAACTTCATACTTAGAAAAAAAATTCGGGTTGGACTCCATCATTGTTAGCAGAGCAGTTGGTGGGGATTCAATATTATTGAGAGTTTCTGATTATATTTTAGAAAACAAGGGATTAAATAATTTCATACTTTATGATGATGAAATTAGCTCAAAACCTGCTATTATGCTTGTGAAAGCCGAACGCGGCAATTAAAAAATCATTTAAATAAATCAATTAGAAGTTTATCAGTAGCTCTATAAACAGATTCCCAAGAGTGTTTTGCTTCAATAAAATTTCTTGAATTTTCAGATAAATTGATTGCAAGATTCTCATCAGATAATACATTGCAAGCCAATTCAGCTAACTCATTAGAATCAGTCCCAATCAGGATATTTTTTAAATGTTCTCCGTTTATTCCCTGATTTCCCGATTTAGTTGTAACTACCACGCAGCCGGAAGACATAGCTTCAAGAATTTTATTCTGAATTCCGCTTGCTCCGCTATGAGGATGTAAAAATATAAGAGCATTTTGATAAAAAGGTACGGTTGATGGAACATCGAAATGAAATTTTATTCCGTCGTATTTTTTTACTAAGTTTTTGATCAACGAACTTGGTTCAGCTCCAACAATATTTAGTTCCACATCCGGTATTCTCTTTTTTATTAATGGAAATATTTCATTAATAATTTTTTCAACCATCATTTCATTAGCTAATAAATTAAGTTTTCCAATAAATACAATTCCTTTTCGTTTGATTTGCGGCTGTGGAGGCGAAAATAGTGATATATCTGTCCCGTTTGAAATTAATTCATATCTTGCAGAACTATTTTGTTGCCTCATTTGATTGATGTCAGTTTCGGTAACGAGAGTAGTTACATCAAAATGACTGACAATTTTAGGCTCATAAGTTTGTAATAATCTATGTTCAATACTACGAATAATTTTTTGTGGAATATTGCCTGTTTTATTAGATGAGCGCTTCATATACAGAGTTCTGCAGTCTTCAGCCATAAGGATTTTTTTAAATTTCTTATCTTTTAAATATTCAGCCGTTCTCATAAAAAAAGAAATACCGAGATCGAATTGTTTTTCATTACAAAGTTTATCAACGGTTTTGGCAAAGTGAGGTTGTGTATAGAAAAAAATCTCAAAAGGAAGGCATCTGTAAAATTTAAGCAAAGAATTTAATCCAGCTTTAATTGGATTTAAAGGAACGATATGAACATCAATACCAAGATCAGTCAGAACTTTTACTGAAGATTCGGTATTTTCCTTACCTTGATAAAATGAGACTAAGGTGACTTTATGATTTTTTGCTAAATGTGATAAAATATGGAAGGATTTTAATCTGTCACCACCTATAACTGGTTGTAAAATAAATCTTGGAGTTAGAAAAAGTATTTGCATTTAGTGAATAGATTTTACAAAAAAATGAAAAAAGAAACTAAGTAAAGTGCAAATTACTTAAAATGACTGTGAAAATAACGATGAATTTAAAAATTGAACTGTGATTCAACTTGATTAAAGGAAGAAAATGAGGCATTTGATTCTTGATCATTATTATATACACTCAGTAAACCGTTTCTGAATGCGTTGTTTAAGGTAGAGCTATTAAAACCGACCGTAGAATTATCTTTTTCGTTTTGAGAGGGAACTAAAGAATCTTCAAAAGAAGTCTTTTTATTAAATTCAAGAACAAGAGAATTTTTATTGGAATTGGACTTGTTTGATGGAGTCAAAGAATTTTGATTATTATCCGTGCCTGAAAATTTTTCTTTGTAATAAGAGTTTAGCGAGCTTGGGTCTGCTTTTGGTTTAATAAAAACCGAAACATTATTCCCAATTAATGAATCTGATTTTTCTCCCAAAAAATTCTGTACTCCAAATTGCTTTTCTTTCTTATTTGAAAAGATGGTTCGATTTTCATCTTGATTTAATCCAGTTAAAATCCCTGATGAATACTTGTTATTTGCCTGTTTTTGATTTAAATTAAATAATGAGTTTTTTTGAGTAAAATCATTTGGTGAAATATTGATATTGTCGGGAATAGCGACAGAAGCAACTTTAACAATGGAATCGATAGTCTTAGCAGTTGTGACTAAAAGCCCATTTGAATTAGAGTTTGCAATTGATGGGATCAGTGTTGATGTTGAGTTTGAACCATCATTAAAATTTGAAATAACAGGACTGATCGCACTTGCAAGCATTGTTCTATCGGGATTAGAAGGATGATACATAAGAATTTCGCCAAACCTGCCAAATGTAATAGTAGGGGAGTCATATAACAATCCGTTTACAGACTGCTGTGGCTGTCTAAAAGAAATATTAGAACCATTTAAATTATTTACATCACTTCTTAAAGAATCAATATTAACACTGTTTCCATCGGGTTTTGTTGTAAAGTCAATTTTCTTTTTTGCACTATCGAAATTCTCGGATGAAGAATCCGATACGAATTTATCATTTATATTATTTTTGAAATTTGCTGAAATGAGGCTACTGGTCGAATCTTTTGTTTCGTTATTAACAACTGAAGAAATATCAGAAGAAAGTTTACTAATAGCTTGAGATTGATTCGATTTCAAACCCGCATTATATGCTTGATTAATGGCTTGAGAACTTGGGTAACGAAGATTCTTGAAAAACCCATAACTTTTAATTATTGTGCTCTTTTCTGAAACTGGAGTCTCAGTCCGAGAAATCGGATTATCTGAATTAGCTTTTGTATTTTTTGAAGTGTTTAAAGGATTTGAAAATTTGGCTTCTGCTGCTGTTGAATTAGTGTTGGTTACAACATCATCTGGTTTTCCTGAATTACCATTATTCTGCTTTGACAGTATGATTAAATCGCTTGTTGAGGATTCGGATTTTAAGTTAGAATTATTGGAAATACTATCCTGTAGCTTTGAATTCGGATTTACAAAACTATTATCAATGGGCTTACCGGTCGTATTCAAACCAGAAGCCAAGTTATTTAATATTTTTGAAACGGTCACTTTTTAGTAATCTTCCACACTAATACACCATACTCAATAATAAATTTAATAAAAGCAAATGAAACAAACAAATTTAATATTTAATATTATCTGCTAATTTTGAATACAAAAAATTTAAGGTAACGAGTTTCGGGCATAGAGCTTAGAACGGGATGATCCTGAGACTGAGCGCCACGATAAATCAATTTAAGCTGTATCGACTGTTTGGCTGCTTCATTTGAAATGAGATTCAGAAACTCCGATTCGTCCACATGCTGAGAACAACTTGAACTGACCAAATATCCGTCATCAGGAATAAGTTTCAGTGCTAATCTATTAATTTTAGCATAACCTTTGAGTGCTGTAGCAAGAACTTTTTTAGATTTTGCAAAAGCAGGTGGATCTAAAATGATAATATCATAGCTCTCTGTGCAGTTCTCCAGAAAATCGAAAACATCAGCCTTCAGAAAATTAACATTCCGAAAGTTATTAATTTTTGCATTGCTTATGGCTGAATCAACGGCTGCTTCTGATACATCTAATCCCAGAGCGGATTCGGCACCGCCAGCAGCAGCATTAAGTGCAAAACCGCCAAGATTGCAAAAACAATCCAATACTTTTTTATTTTTTGAGATTGTCTGTATATATTTTCTGTTGTCTTTCTGATCAAGGAAATACCCAGTTTTTTGCCCTTTAAACAGGTCAAGAATTAACTTTATACCATTTTCCGAAGTATTAACCGAACCGGCTGCATTACCCCATAGAACAGCTTCATTTTGCTCTAATCCTTCTAAGAGCCTAAGTGAGGAAGTATTCTTTTCTATTATACCAATGAGATCAGGAAAATGTTCTTTTAAAATATCATTTATTAAAACTTTGTTCCTGTCCATTCCGGCTGAGTAATGCTGAACACACAGATAATTTTCAAATTTATCTACAATTAAACCGGGCAGTAGATCCGATTCTCCGAAAATCAAACGGACGCATTCTTCATTAGGATAGATCTCATTTCTTAAGGAAATTGCTTTCTCGATTCTGTTTGAAATTACTGATTTGAGATTTGAATCTGATGTTAAAAGTAAGCGAGCACTAATCAGGCTTTGAGGATTATAAAATGCCAAACCGTAGATTCTGTTCTCTTGATTTAAAATCTCAACTAAAGAGCCGGATTCAAATTTGGGAACTTTTTCCAATTCATTACTAAAAACCCATAAATGACCATTTCTTAGCCGTCGGTCGCAATTTCGCTTTAGTTTTAGTTTAGGAACTTGTATCACTTAGACAGTTTTATTATTGATCAAATCATCATTAGAATCAATGATAAGCTCTTCTTTTTTGGGAATAAAGGTGATTCCTTCACGAATCATAAATAAACCGCCAACAACTACCTGAACAAAATAATTAATACCATGAGTAAGTAAAGCATAAGCAATAGCCTCTTCTTTATTAATCTGGTAAATTTCAATCATTGCATTTTTAATCAATAAATCATACACTCCAAGCGCACCAGGTGTGGGAGCGATTGTAACTCCAATTCCTGATATTACAATCAGTAAAATTGCATCATCAAACCCCAAATGAGCAGTTTGTTGGAAATTAAAAGCAAAAAATACAATGAACATAGGAATTGTATAACATATCCAGATTGATAATGACTCAAGAGTTAATCTGAAATACATAGATGGACGGCGGATAATCTCAAATCCATGCAGAAATTTTTCAAAAAGTGATGAAATTCTTAAAAATAATTTTTCTGATATAGGCTTTATCAAAAGTTTAAGAAAAAACATCACAAATGGTCTGTAAAAGCTCAGTAGAAGAACACCAATAACCATTACAGTCGGAACAAGGATACTATTAGAATCGAAACTTGTGTTTAATGCTCTGATTATTTGATCTCGAAAGAAATAGAAGACTCCTGCAAAAAGAAGCAAGAGGCTTATTAAATCAATAAAACGTTCAACAATAATTGTAGCAAAGGAAGTTGAATAAGAAACTTTTTCACGTTTACTAAATACAAAAGGTCTGAGGAATTCGCCTCCGCGTGGAGTCACACTGTTTAAAGCATACCCAACCATAACGGCGGAAAACAGATTCCAAACAGAAATATCCTTATCTTTGTAAATAGGTTTCAGCATTGTTTTCCATCTGTAAGCCCGCAACCAGTGCGAAAAAACAATAACCGGAATTGGAAGTATTACATAAACATAATTAACATTTTTCATTACTTCCATCAGTTTGGATAAATCTATTTTATTGAATGCCAAATACCCTGATCCAATCACGAGGATCAGGGTAATGACATATTTCGAGTATTTCCAGATATTTTTAATCATCAGTTAGAATGTTCTTTCATTTCCTTAAACAAATATTTAAATATTCTAAATTATTACAATATTAATTAAACTTTTGCCCTTTTTGCATCCCAGTATGCATAGAATACAACAAGTACGTACATTAATAAACCAACCCACTGAGCCTGCCAGGTTTCAGCAAAAACATCGTTCATCATATTCAATCCCAAGAATCTGAGAATAGCACCTCCGACCCCAAACAGTGCACCTCCGGCTATAAATCCGGAAGCTATCAAAGTTCCGCGTGCATTTCTTGCAATATTTAATTTTTCATCCTTTGAACTCTTCATAATGAAATGGGAAACTAATCCACCAATCACCAAAGGTGTGTTCAGTTCTAAAGGAAGATACATACCCAGCGCAAAAGCAAGTGGTGATATTTTAAGGAAATTGGCAATCAAAGCTATTATTGCACCTGCAATATAAAGTATCCAGTTGATTTTCGCATCAGATTGCATTAATGGACTGATTACCGCAGCCATTGCATTTGCTTGAGGTGCAGCCAGAGGATTTGCATGTTCTGGAGAACTTATAAATCCATAAGTCGAATTTAATATATAAATCACTCCAGCAACAGTAGCAGCGGACAAAAGTGTACCGAGAAATTTCCAGCGCTGTTGTTTAACAGGAGTAGAACCAAGCCAGTAGCCAATTTTTAAATCTGTAATAAATCCACCTGCCGTAGATAGAGCCGTACAAACTATTCCACCTATTATCAAAGCACTCATCATACCTTTTGTTCCGTTAAGACCAAATTGAGTAAGAATTACGGATGATAAAATAAGTGTCATAAGGGTCATACCTGATACAGGATTTGTACCAACAATAGCAATTGCATTGGCAGCAACGGTTGTAAAAAGAAATGTTATCACTACAACAGTAATCAGTGCCACGATGGTATGAGTCAGGCTTAGTTGTATTCCAAATAAGAAGAAGACAAATATTGCTGCAATTGTCAGGATAATAAAAGTTAGAATTAAATTCATTCTCAAATCAGTATCAGTGCGGATTACAGTATCATTTGCGGATTTACTTCCACCAAATATCTCAGAGACAGCTAAACCGAATGCACTCCTGATAATTTTTGATGATTTAATTATACCGATAATACCTGCCATTGCAATTCCACCTATGCCAATATGTCTTACGTATCCTTTGAAAATTGCTTCGGCACTCATATTTGCGAAATTTATATCAATAGCTGCTCCAGCTGCTATTTTGCCTATTACTGGGACTAACATAAGCGGAACCAATACAAACCATGAAAGTAATGAACCAGCCGCGATAATGATGGAATATCTTAATCCGACAATATAGCCAAGACCAAAGATCATTGATAAAATATCTAATTTAAAAACAAGTTTTGTTTTTTCTGCAATCTCGTGACCCAGCCCGAACATTCTTGTTGTAACTGTCTCGCTCCACAAACCTAATGATGTTATGATAAAATCGAACAAACCACCAATCAAGCCGCTAACGATAAGGACTTTGGAATCGGATCCACCTTTTTCGCCTGTCATTAAAATTTCTGTAGTTGCAGTTGCTTCGGGAAATGGAAATTTTCCGTGCATTTCTTTAACAAAATATTTTCTGAAAGGTATTAAAAAAAGTATCCCCATAAATCCACCTAATGCAGAAGAAATAAATGAGAACCAGAAATTAACATCTAATTTCAAAACATATAATGCAGGTAGTGTGAAAATCGCTCCAGCAACTATTACACCGGATGTAGCTCCAATTGACTGGATAATTACATTCTGCCCTAATGAGTTTTTGATTTTAAATGCTGTGGATAATCCTACTGCAAGGATTGAAATAGGAATTGCTGCTTCAAAAACTTGTCCTACTTTTAATCCGGAATAGGCAGCGGCTGCAGAAAAAATAACTGCCATAACCAATCCCCAGAACACTGACCAGCCGGTCACTTCAGGATAATTATCCGTTGAGAGCATTACTGGCGTATAAACCTCGTTTGGTTTTAATTCTCGATACGCATTTTCAGGTAAAACATTAGTTGTAGAGCTGTGTTCCATTAGAACTCCTGATTAATTAATATAATTTATTGTTAAATTTATTACTATCAAAGGGATAATTTATTCGATATTCTGAATTTGCTCACGAATACGCTCCAGTTCTTCTTTCACATGGACAACGATTTGCGAAATAACTGCGTCATTGGCTTTGGATCCGATAGTATTAATTTCACGGTTCATTTCCTGTAAAAGAAAATTGATCTTTCTGCCCTCAGAATCCTTGGATTTAAGAGCCTCAAAATAAAAATTCAAATGAGAGTTTAAGCGAACACATTCTTCGGAAATATCGAGTTTATCAGCCATTATAATAATTTCCATAGCCAGCCGATGCTCATCAATTTCTTCATTTTCGAATAATTGGGCAATTCTTGTTCTGTAACGTTCTCTTTCCTCTGGAATGCGTTCCATACCGAGTGATTCAATCTTTTCAACATTCTGTTTAATAACTTTCATACGATCAAATAAGTCTTTACTGATTAGCTGACCTTCTGCTTTTTTCATTTTTTGAATGTTTTTCAGTGAATCTGCAAGAACCTTCTTCACAAGCTTCCATTGCAGATCTTCATTATCATCTTCGTCTTTTCTATAAAAATTATTTGAAAAGTACATTAGGTTCTGAAGGCTAACCGGCTCTTTAATTTTTAGTTTTTTATTAAGTTCGCTAAGCTTTTTATAAAACTCCAAAGCTGCTTCAGTGTTGAGTACAAACGGCTTAACCGATTCATCAAAATCAATGGAAATGTTTACAGAAACATTGCCTCTGCTAATTTCTTTACGAACTGTGTCACGAACTTCAATTTCATGGTGGGAGTGGTTTTTGGGCAATCTGCAATTTATTTCTAAAAATCTACCGTTTAAACTCTTTATTTCGCAATTTACTGTAACTCCATTAGCCGTAGATGTGGTTCGGCTGTATCCTGTCATACTTTTTAACATAGTTTCTCTGATTTGTTATTAGATAAGTTATCAATTTAATATTAATTTTCTATTTAGTATTTATTTTTTTATCAACATTTAAATGTAATTCATACACTCTTTCGGATCAGGAAAAAAATCGAAGGCAAAATATTAAATAAGATTGATTTTAAGATTTTTGAATTACTTTTCCACGTCAATCATATAATGCCGCTCTCAGACTTGTACATTGAGCTACTGTTTTAGTAGAACTGACGTTTTTCACGCTTAAATTATACCTCATTAACTCTTAATATATTATCCCATTCTTTATTTATTTTGAGTTAATGATTTGGATGCTTTATTATATACATTACATTCTTCTGTTAACCATTAAGTATTAATAATTAATCAATCATAACTCATAACTCATAACTCTTCCTGTATTCTTCAATATACTTCTTATAGTGGCTTGTAGTGCTTGTTACACGATAAATTTCATCAGCATTCAGTTCTTTGATCACCTTAGCTGGAACACCTGCAACCATAGTTCCATCCGGTACAACAAAACCCTCACGAACAAGAGCACCTGCGGCAACAAGACTGTTTTTGCCAACAACTGCACCATCGAGAACTATTGCACCAATTCCGATCAAACATCCTTCATTCAGGGTAGCACCATGCACCGAGACTGAGTGAGCCAATGAGACATTATCAGCAATATTGACTGGGAATTTATCATTAGTAACATGAATCATGCTCATATCCTGAATGTTAACATTTTTCCCAATTTTTATATAATGCACATCTCCTCGAATGACACAGTTATACCAGACTGAGGAACCTTCACCGATTTCAACGTCGCCAATTATTCTCACACCCTCACAAATAAATACACTCGGATGAATCTTCGGAAAGACTCCCTTAAATCCGATAATACTTCCGCTATGACCACTTTCCAGCTTCAACTTATAACCTTCAACTTTATCATTTTTACTTTATAATTTTCAACTCAATTCGCTCTTGGCAATGACCAATTATTCCTTCTCCATTTTACAAGTTCAACCGTGACAGCACCAACAAGTACATTCAATTTCGCTTTTAAAGGAACATGAGCATCGTCATCAGAGAACCAGCCTTCAAAATTACCACTTAAACCATAGAGTCCTTTCCAGTTACCTTTACCGGTAAAATAAATAGACTTTAGAGGATAATCAGCGGCATCGATTTCCACTTTTTCTCTTTTTCCCTGTAAATAGAGAATGGTTGTGGATGTATCACGTTCGATAATTGTTGGCACGACAAGATTTTTTTTAGAATCCACGTATTGCCGAGCAAGGTAAAAGATCGAAGAACCGTCATTCCAGCGCTTTTTGGTTTTAACAGTTTCCTTATATTTAATTTGCCCCTGATACCAACTTTCATTGTAAAATTCATTATCAGGATAATTAAAAAGAATCTTCTGAAAAACCCAGTCATAGCTCATGAATTTTGTATTGCCAACAAATTGATTTGAATAAGAAATTGACTGATCAACCCAACTTTCATAAATTGCATGCAAGGCGACATATGGAATACCTTCACGTGAATCAATGTAAGCTTTGGTTCTCCAAACTGTTTTATCAGCGATTTTTTCCTGACCGATAATGGTCATTTTAATTGTTCCTATTCTAATTCCAAGAAAAGAAACTTTATATTCTAATTCTTCTCCGGCATCCATTACAGCACCTGAAAGAGGTTTGAATATTAGAATTAATAACAAAGAAAATAGTAATAGGAATTTATAAGATTTATTCATTTTTTGAGTTTTGTTTTTCATGATTAATTTAAAATAAAGAAATGTGAATTTAGCACAACAAATTTAGTAAAAAATTTAAAAATATTTGTAGTGAAAAAGCCCTTCTATGTTGTATAGTAGAAGGGCAAATTCATGTAAAAGGTCATCTGAAGCAATGATCATTTTATTTAGTCTTGAGATTAGCAATTTTTTCAGCTTCAGGGAATAGATTCAGTGCTTTATTTACCATGATATCATCGGTAAATAAAATTTGTAGAAATTTATTTCTGTCCCAGATTGCACGAGCAATATTTGCTTTCAGTGAAGAGCAAATATATTTATAATCCGTATCGAAATTCTCTTTATTCCATTCCACACCTTTTTTAACAGCAAAATTTTTGAACTCGCTCATCATTTCAGTGGAAGGATTCCAATTAATCAGAAAATCCTTAAAGTTCTCTTTATATTTAGCTTTCAAATTTTTACCATTGGATCCAAGATATTCCGATTCGAATTCAAAGAACAAATTTTTATTTCTTAGATCACGACTCAGTTTTGTAATTGTGTCATAGCGAATGATATAATCCGGTGTTATACCGCCTCCGGCAAGTACCATTCTACCTTTTTTAGTGTGATATATACTTAAAGTATCAATTGTCGCAAGTTTTTTCCCATGTTTATCAGATTTATCTTCTTTATTTTTGATAATAATTTTATCTGTTGAAACAGTAACGATTTTACCTTCTTTTTCCAATTCGCCAGTGACTTTACTTAAAGCATGTTCAACATTTGCTCCTTCTTCAAGGTCTATTCGACCAACAAGTTCATGGTAACGATCTTTATCTTTATAAGGTCTCTGGATGCAGCGACCGGATGGCGTATAGTATTTAGAAACAGTTATTCTGAATGAAGAACCATCACCAACATCATATTGACGCTGTACCAGTCCCTTACCATAACTTGTAACTCCGACAATAAGCCCACGGTCAAGGTCTTGCATAGCACCGGAAACAATCTCACTTGCTGATGCAGATCCACCATCAACGAGAACGATTAACGGACTTTTTTCAAATAAGCCTCCGTTTGTAGAAACATACGATTCTTCAAAGCCAGATTTGCGGCCGTGTGTGAAAACAACAGTATCGCCACCGCTCAGGAACTCATCAGCCATCATGTATGCCTGATTTAAATATCCACCGGGATTTCCGCGAAGATCTAATATCAGTTTCTTCATACCTTGTGCTCTAAGGTCTCTCAGTGCGCTTACTATTTCATCATGTGTTGTTGCCGAGAATTTTTCAACACGAATCAATCCAATATCGGTATTGCCTACAATGAATGAGGCCTGGACACTATTTAACGGAATTTTATCACGTGTTATGACAAAATGTATTAACTCTTTTTCGCTTTGTCTTTTAATATCAACGGCAACCTTAGTCCCAATCGGGCCTTTCAGCTTTTTAGGTACAACGTCACGAGTAATTCCAATTGCATCTTCTCCATCGATTTTAACTATTTTATCTCCTGACAAAATGCCTAAAGATTCGCTTGGACCGCCTGGTATGGGGGATACAATAGTAATAGTATCGTTTAATATATCAAATTCAACTCCAATGCCTTCAAAGCTTCCCTGAAAATCTTCATTAACCCGTTTCATATCTTCAGCAGGTATGAAAACCGAATGTGGGTCTAATTCATTAAGCATTCCTCGTATGGCAGCTTCCACCATTTTTTGAGTATCTACCTCTTCAACGTAATTTTTAAATGCAGTATTTAATACCAGATCAAGTTTTTTAACCTGATTATAAATACTGTCACCGGATATAACCGGTTGTAGAAAGAAACCAATCATGATACCAAGAAATATGGTCAAAATTAGTGTCAGATTTTTCTTCATATTATCCCCAAAAAAACAAAAATTTATTATCCTTAATTACTAAAATTTCTTGATATTGTTTCAAATTATAAATTAAATTCAAACCAAGAGAAAAATCGTTTTATTGACGCTTTATAAGATGAATTGTTTTAGAGTAAGAAATATTTTATTCATCCGATGACAAAATCTTCTGTTGAATTTCTTTTTCTCATTTTCCCTTGCTGATGAGACTATGTGAAAACAAAGGAAATCTATGTATTGGACATCCTGAGAGAAAAGAAGGATCAAGTCCGTAAGCCATTTCTGTATTTATAATTTCATTCTATATGATAGAAAAAAGAGTTTATTGAGTGAACTCAAAGTTGAATAATATTAAAGTTTGTATAATAAAATTAAAAACCTTCCGAACGATTTTTTCATTCGGAAGGTTAATTTCAACAAAAAAAACTACCCTAAACTGGACTCACCGGAATAATCACATCGTTTACTATCGCATAATTTGAAAAAGGCCCCTGAATTTCTCCATGCTGTCCTTTAACCCGATAAACTATTCTTACTCCCGGTGTATTTCCCGCATGAGTATAAGTAAGCTTGCTCGTAACAAAAACTGTCGCCCATGTAGATGCAGTTCCGATTAATGCTTCTATAACAAATAATGTATTAGTTGCATTCCCGTTTCGTTTCCATTTTAATTCATAACTTCCGCTTCCAACAATATTAGCAACTAAATCCGTTGGCGGAAATGGTATCGGTGTAGGTCCTGAACCAGATCCCGGAACAGTTATCTGCAATTGTGCCTTCAAATCATTAGTAACCCCTGTTCTTGCTTGAATCCGCTTGACCAATGCACGTGCCAACACTTCGGAAGTCTCTCTCGTGAGTTTTTTCCTTTCGGTTGCTGCTTTCGCCGCTGCCTGTTTTGTTTCGCTATCGGTGATTGCAGTATCGAAATCACTCTTATCAGTTGATAAGGCTGTCATTTCAGTAGATAATAAGCCCAATGTACTTAAATTGGCATTAGCTACAGTGATAAAATTTGCTAACCAATCTTGATAGATGGTATCGGAAGACGGGATGAAGTCTGCCATAAATAAACTCCTAATAATTATAAAGATAGAACAATTAAGTGTATATAAAAAACATACCAGAACACTCTATTTTTCAAGGAATTTGTAATTATTTCACAAGAATCTGTTCCATTTTCTTAAGAATCTGTTCCATTTTCTTAAGAATCTGTTACAATTTCCCAACAATCTGTTCCATTTTCCCAACAATCTACTTCATTTTCCCAAGAATCTGTTCCATTTTCCTAACAATCTACTTCATTTTCCCAAGAATCTGTTCCATTTTCCTAACAATCTGCAACAGATTCCTAACAATCTGCAACAGATTCCTAACAATCTGCAATAAATTCCTCAGTATATAAACTATTAACTTTGGAATTTATTGTAGAGTATATTGAAAAAATATTTTGACTTTTTGGGTGTATTTTAGAATTTTTAAAACTCATTTTTCAAAATAAACTTATTTATTCTGAAAAAGGGGTTAAAATCATGTTTTCATGGTTGGCTCCTATTTATTTATTATTAATTTGTAACTCTGAGTTTCTTTTCCATTTCTTATTACAATAAAGTAAGTCCCATTAGCTAAATCGGAAACGTTAAATTGAAGGGAATTTTGACCGATTGGAATAATTTTATTAACTAGATTTCGAATAATTAAACCATCAATAGTAGTTAAATTAATAAATGAAGTTGATTGATTCTTTATTTTTATATTGATAGTAATATTTCCTGTTGGTGGATTTGGAAAAATTAAAGTTGATTCAGATAAATTAGATTTAACAGAATTAGTGCCATAAAAGTTATTTGTTAATAAAAATATATATCTACCACCCGTTTCTACAATATATTTATCATTATGACTAATTGAAAAATTGGCTATAGTACCATGATATATTTCATTAACTTTTTCTCCTGTTGAAATTTTCCAAGAATCAAAATGTCCACAAGAAGTCACCAAATATTTATCATCTGGTGAAAATTCCATTCCAGTTAATGTATAACCATTAATCGGAAGTGTAAATAGAAGCTGTTTTGTATTAAAATCTCTAATTTCAACTCCTTTGAAGGAATCAGCAATTTTATCGGTAAAATATTTACAGGTATTAGATAATTTAAAACTCTGATAACTTCCAAGCACATCAACACTGTCAAGTGTATTGAAATCATAGATTACATCCCATCCGTAGCCATA
>JAPLFL010000095.1 GCA_026390695.1 Candidatus Kapaibacterium sp.
AAAACTTATGCTACTCAGCTTAATAGCGATTCAATCAAGCAAACGCATTTTATAACCTGCGCTCAATGGGGTATTCATCCCAAAATGGCAAGAGCTCTAAAAGTTAATTGCGACCATGGTGATTATTGTCCTGATACCCTAACTTCAAATAATTTATCAGAACCTTGGCAAATGGATTATATCTGGCGTCCTGATGATAATGCAGCACCTAATCATAACTCCAGAGCTTTCAGCTACAAAGCTAACTTAATTGTAAATCCAAATAATTTTAGCCCGAATTACAATGACCCTGAACGGAATATTTGGGGATTTCGTTACTGTGGTATTCAGGGCAGAGATACAAGTGGAAATACATTAGCATTAACAACAGGCATGACATATACAAATCCCGTTTTAGCCTATCCTTGGATGAATAATAAATATTATAGCTTTGATGATCCTAATCCAAATATTAACGGCCAACACTTCATCATCACAGTAAATCTACGTCGCAAAGATTTAAATATATCCGATAGTGCAAAAGGCACTGCCCCTGTTTTATCAATTATTCTGCCTTATTATTTGTGTCCAACAAATTCTCATGTAGTAGATACTGGTGTAATAAATTTTGATGCTTTACCAGATTCTACAACCAAATCATCAATGGCATATACTTATTATGACGGAACAAATTATCATATTATCAATAGAGGAATATGTTATGGAATGGTATCCGGCAATTGTAATACATTTACAATCACACAAGCTATGCTTCCAAATCACTTAGATACTATTGGAGGAATCAGTCCTGATATTACTATCTCTGCAAGTTTTACATGTAATGGTATTTTTCCAAAGAATAAATTATTTAAAATTAATGACAATGATACAAATACATCTCACATCGATTCCATTGGTTGCAATGTTTATTACTATCCTAATTCTTCGATTCAATTAAATTATATCCGCATCGGCAACCCACGAAGTGATAAACTCTTCAAAGGCGGATATGATACAATTGCACATAATACATTACAAAGTGGAATGGATATTATGCATAATTTCGGTTATCAGTATTTTAGAATTGACCCGAATGATGAATGGTGTCCCGAAGACCAATGGGATGCAATCCGCTATATTAATTTATTAATGGGAAAAACCACAGTAGCCGAGGGGAGTTCCGTTGATGCAAGGTATTTGTATCATGTGGATTGTAAAATAAAGTAACTAACTTAGCAACCTGTCAGATATTTTATCTTTCAGGTAATATCAAATCATAATGAAATTCTGACTTTAGACTAATTGCTAATAATTTATCCGGTCAGCTTTTAACAACTGACCGGATATTTTTTATAATACAATTGATCCTTCGCCCATGCTCTCAAGTGTGCGGCAGACAAAATTAAGATATCGTCCGGCTAATGCTCCGTCTATTATCCGGTGATCGTACGTAATCGAGATGTAAGCCATGTTGCGAACGGCTATATGATCTTCGCCATCCACATCAATAACCATCGGACGCTTTTTAATGGCTCCTACACCGAGAATGGCAGCTTGTGGCTGATTAATTATCGGTGTGCCGAATAATGTTCCAAATACACCTACATTCGTCAAAGTAAATGTTCCGCCCTGAATATCGTCAGGATTTAGTTTTTTGGAACGTGCGCGAGTTGCCAGATCATAAAATGCACGGGCAAGTCCGGTAAAACTTAGAGCATCGGCATTCTTTGCAACCGGTACTATTAGATTTCCATCATCAAGAACTGTTGCCATTCCGAAATTTATCCGCCGATGACGTATGATATTGCTACCATCAACACTGACATTGACCATCGGGAATTCTTTAAGACCGCGAATGGCAGCCATAGTGAAGAATGGGGTATAGGTCAGTTTAAATCCTTCTTTATTCATAAAAGCATCGCCATGCTTTTTCACATATTTTACAATACCGGTAACATCAGCTTCCGAAACAGAGGTAACGTGGGGTGATGTGTGCTTGGAATAAACCATGTGCTCGGCAATAAGTTTGCGCATTCTGTCCATCGGAATAATTTCATCATCATCACCGATAGAAACAATGGATGATGCCGGTTTAACAATGATTGCTTGCGAGGCAGGGGCAGGCATTGCTGAAGGAGCAGTCTCGGATTTCTTAACAATGGCAGGTTGAACAGTTGATTTAGCTTTATTATCAAGATATGCAAGTATATCTTTTTTTGTAACACGGCCATCAGCGCCCGAACCCTGAATTTCAGATAATTGAGCAGCGCTTAAATTATTCTCTTTTGCAATTTCCTTGACTACCGGTGAGTAAAATCGCTTTTCATCAGATTCGGCAGGTGGATTAAACTCAGCCATGATCGAAGCGGCAACCGACGGCATTGCTTCAGTACCTGTAACAGGAGCGGCAATAGGTTCAGGTGCAGCTTTCGTTTCGACAATTATCGGAGGATTTTCTTCTTCCGTATAATCCGTGGAAATATAAGCTATTACTTTACCTACATCGACGGTTTCACCTGTTTGGTTAATTATCTCGGATAATACTCCTGCAGCAGGGGATGGTACTTCCGTATCAACTTTATCAGTAGAAATCTCAAGAATCATTTCGTCTCGATCGACTTTATCACCGACACTTTTAAGCCATTTTGTGATAGTACCTTCTTGGAGTGATTCGCCCATCTTGGGCATGATTACATCTATTTTCATAAATTCCTTTAAAACATAATAAATACAATTTTCTTTTAATCAGCTTAGAACAACTCGTTAATCCTCTTATAAGTAAAAGCATTTAAGAATTTCAATTTAGTCTGACTTCTAAGTAAAGTTTTTGTCACTTTTATCATTGATTAATGTGCAGGAATTCTCATCCAGCACCACTTTTGTTGATTCACTCTCTTACAGAATTGACAGAAACGAAGCTTAGATAATTGCCTCTTTGTGTGAAGCCATTAACAAATTGATTGAAAATTCTCATACATTTTTCCTATTTTATCTTTTAAATACCGAATCATCAATATTTTTGTCAAACTCAATTTTTGTGAAAGTTATCTTCATGGTCATCATCTGTGCATCAATTTCCATAAGAGTTGGGATTTGAACACCTGAAAAATCTTTATATTCTTTGAGGTTTGTCGTTAATTCCATCTCACCGTTGGGTCCCTGCATTTTAGCTTTCATTTGAAGAGTTTTGTACGACGATCTATCGACAAAATATGTAAATTCTTTCTGATCTTTTTCGACAGCTTTAATTTTATAGCAATCGGTTCCGTCAACTGATTCAACACCAACAAGTGATAGAGTTATACCTAATTGTTTATAATTAATTAAACGATCTCCGAAAATATTGATTTGACTCTGAAGCTGAGAAGAAGTTTCTTTATCAAGTTCATTTGTATCGGTACCCATAAATGGATTTACAGACCAGCCTTTTTCGCCGTCAAAAGCCTGAATAATAGTTTTACCTTGCATATCCATATCAATTCGGATTTTATTTGGCTTTTTAACAAAAAAATTCATTGCCCCTGACATTCCCATTACTTCTTGTTTGGCTTCCAGTCTTACTGTTTTGAATTTCTGATATTTGTCAATTCCATTTTTGGATTCCATTTTTGCTACAATTTCATCAATAGACTCTGAAAATAGATTTACCGATGCAATAAATGCTAAGATTAGTAATAAGCGTAGTTTGTTTTTCATAAATACCCTGTTTTTTATTAAAATTAAATATTAATTATCTTTTTTATTTTTTCTTTAAATTCACTCAACTCACGACCCTTAAGACGATGAGAATCGAAATTAATTTGATCGAATTTATCAAATGAAATAATTTCTTTTAAAGCAGTGAGTTCTTTCTTGGATAAATTTACTGAATTAAGCATATAGTCTTCAAAAGCAGTATAAGCATAAGGGACAGCAAGTTTTAATATGTCGGCTATTACTTCTCCATAAACCCGGATTTCGTACTGAGCATGATGATCAAGACGAAGTTCAAGAAAATGAAACAAATTATGCAAATCAATTTTCCAGTACCATTCAGTATAGGTGGAAAGAGGTAGATTAATTCTTGCAATTTCTCTTGCAATTTTCTTATCTAAGAAATTCTCATATTCAGTGAAAAGAAACTCTTGAGTGTTCTTCATTTGTTCAATCACTGTATCGGATGTCTCGTTGTCCACAAGTTCTTCGCTTCTGCCTTGTTTATTAATAGCGCTCTGCAGCCGTAACTGTTCTGATTCAGGTATGTAGAATTCATTTTTCATTTCCGAATATCTGCCGCTGTATTCATTCACATTGGCTGTTCTGTGTCTGATCCACTGACGTGCCACAAAAATAGGTAGTTTAATATGAAACTTGAGTTCAACCATCTCAAAGGGTGATGTGTGGCGATTGCGCATGAGATAATTAATCAGGCTCAGGTCTTCGTTTACAGATTTTGTCCCTTTGCCGTACGAAACCCTTGCAGCCTGAACAATAGAACTATCATCACCCATAATGTCGATCAGTCTTACAAAACCTTTATTAAGACATTTATATTCTTTTCCAATAATTTCTTTAATATTTTCGTTAATCATCAATAACCTTTTTGAAAATAAATCGTATATATCAAGCAAATAGACGGCAATTTAATAAAAAAATATTAATTAAGACCGTAAAATAGAAAAAATTTTGATATTTTTGTAAATAATTAAGGAGTAAAATATGAAAGCAAGAAATATATTAGGGGGAATACTTATTTTTTTCGGTATTCTAATGTTAACAGCACAACTGAAAATATTTAGTTTCCCATTCGATGTGATTGATTTATGGCCATTGATAATAATTTTCTTCGGAATATACGAGATGTTCAGGAAAAGAAATTCCTTCTTTGGTGGACTGATAATATTTTCAATCGGACTTATTTTTCTTGCAAGTTCATTCGATTGGCTTCATGGTGGGTTCTGGAGTGCTTTTTGGCCTTTGTTGCTTGTTATGATAGGAATCAGACTTGTTTACCCTCAATTTTATCATCGGGAAATAAATCTAAACAAATGTAGAACCACTTTTCAAGAAAACCTTGAGGATAGAATAAATATTTCAACGATTTTTTCATCAACAAAAAATGATTCAAAATCTCCTGACTTTAAGGGTGGATCAATCGCCGTTGTAATGGGGCAATCGATTATTGATCTTCGTGCATCTACTTTAACACCTCTTGGTGCTTTTCTTGAAGTAAGCGTGGTGATGGGCACTGTAAAAATGCACATTCCAAATAACTGGAATTTGATTTTATCCGGTACTCCGGTTATGGGTTCAGTTGAAAACAGGACTTTTCAAGTAAATGCTGTTAATGATTCCTCTCCGAAGTTAACAATTAAATATGAGGTTATAATGGGAGAGTTTGTTATTTATAATTAGTTGACCAATGCACAATTATCAAGCAAGTCTAAATTCTTAACGTGACGAAAAAGCAAGTCATAATACAAGTTCGAAGTTGGAAACTTATAAATGAGCAAATTAGCCGATTATCATATAGTTAGTATGGATAATTTTAAATAAAACCAAAATAATTAGAAATAAATATACTTTACAAGATTTACAAACTTTAAGAACTTTACACTTTATGAACTCAATTGAAAACATCGACAAAAAACCAGTAATTTTAAGCGGCATAACTCCTTCCGGAATTTTAACAATCGGACATTTGACAGGTGCATTGCATAATTGGGTAAAATTGCAAAATTCTTATGATTGTTATTTTATGATTGCCGATCAGCATGCTATAACTGTTAAGCAAGAACCGGCAGCCCTGCGAAAAAGGACACTTGACACAGCCGCTATGTTTATTGCATGTGGAATCGACCCTGAAACTTCAAATTTATTCATTCAATCACATGTGCCCGAACATTCGCAACTGACATGGGTTCTTTCTTGTTTTACCGGAATGGGTGAGTGTGGACGAATGACTCAATACAAGGATAAATCCGAAAAACATTCTGAAAATGTCGGATTATTTGCTTATCCTATATTAATGGCATCTGATATCTTAATATATCAAGCCAATCTTGTTCCGGTTGGTGAGGATCAGAAGCAACATTTGGAATTATCCAGAAATCTTGCAAATAGGTTTAATTTTAATTATTCGGAGACATTTGCAGTACCAGAGCCTTTTATAGCTGAAATTGGCGCAAGGATTATGAGTTTGCAGGAACCTAATAAAAAAATGTCAAAATCAGATGAAAACTCGAATGCAACAATTTTTTTGACAGACTCAGATACTGAAATAAAGAATAAGATTAAAAGAGCTGTAACCGATTCAGGGACTGGAATTAAGTTTTCTGATGAAAAACCTGGAATTGCAAATTTGATGACGCTTTACAATATCTCATCCGGCAAATCGTTTAAAGAAATTGAAGAAGAATTTGAAAATGCAGGGTATGGAGACTTTAAGAAAGCAGTTGGAGATTCCGTAGCCAATTATTTAAATCCGATTCGTGATAAGTACTTTGAATTAAGAAATAATGAATTGAAGTTAAAAGAAATTCTTTCACTTGGCGCAGATAAAGCAAGAAAAACTGCAATGAAAACTTTGAGAAAAGTTTATAAAAAAATTGGATTTGTTAGTTTATGAATTTCTTAAAAATATTCACATTTTCAAATAAAGAATAAATAATGGTTAATTCTGGAATAATAGAAAAATTTAAGAATGTAAAAATTTTGGTTATGGATGTTGACGGCACTCTAACCGATTCTTCCATGTATTATTCCGAACGTGGCGAAGAATTAAAACGCTTTTCGACCAGAGATGGTATGGGACTGACAATTTTCCACAAACATGGCTTCCAATCTGCGATTCTTACGAGTGAAAATTCAATTATTGCACAGCAGCGCGCTAAAAAACTTAAAGTAAACCATGTAATAATTGATTCCAAAGATAAATCAAACGATCTTATTAATTTGGTTGAATCTTTAGATTTGAAGCTTAATAATGTAGCTTATATAGGTGATGATGTCAATGATGCTGAGGCTATGAAACTGGCAGGAATTTCTGCATGCCCTGCCGATTCTGTTAATTTAATAAAAGATATTGCGGATTATCAGTGTAAATTCAATGGCGGCAATGGTGCTGTTCGTGAATTCATTGAACTGATCTTGCAAAATAATGATAAACCAATTTTTTAATATATTTCGGAGAAATAAAATGAGTGACAACGGTACAAATGAATTTTCAAAAGGCTTATTGCTTGGTTCTTTGATAGGTGGAGCAATCGGAGCCATGGCTGCACTACTTCTTGCGCCAAAAAGCGGAAAAGAATTTCGTCGTGATTTGGCTGATAAATCTGTTGAATATTATAGTAAGGCTTCTGATGCGATTAATACTGTTTCAGAGAACTATTCACCTGTAATAACCAGTGCTATCAATGAAGGTAAAGCCAAAGCACAAAGCATTATTGATTCAGCAAAAAATAAGGCAAATTCTTTAATCTCTGACGCTGAAAAAGCAATTCAAGAGGCTAAAGCAAAAGCTACTAACACGCGCGAAAGCATTCAGGATAAGTTTGAAACTGTTCGCGATGCTACCAAAGCTGGTGTCGATGCTTTCAAGAGCGAATTAAACTCATAATCGGAAAGGAGAAACAGCGGTGAACATCCTCATAGAAATTTTTGCAACAATAGCTTTATTAGCTTTTGTTATTCTGACTATTTATGCAATGATTTCTTTAAAAAATCTCGTTGCTTTAATGAATGATAGCCGTAATTCACTGATTCAGATCACCAGCGATATGAATCAACTCAAGGATAAGCTCATCATATCCTTAGATAGTGTGAACAGTGCTACCAAACAAATCGAATCGACTGTGACACATCTCGAAAGCCATGCTGATACTATTTTAGGAGCATTTGATCCGTTTATTAAACTGACTGACATAGTTTATGATAAAATTGCACCACCTGTTACAACTGTTGCAACAATTGTTTCAGCCGCATCTAAAGCAGTCTCAGCCTTTGTTAATGTACTTTCTAAAAAGTAATAATCATTGTTTTTTCAAAATGTGAACTAATGAAAAATAAAAAAAATCCGGTAGAGAAAATTAACCGGATTTTTTATATCTATACATCACTTATAACTATCCATCATGTTTCTCGATAATTATTCTTTAAAAAATTACAATACTTTTGGGATTGATGTTAAAACTAAACTCTATACTGAAATCAAAGATTTAAATCAATTTAAAAATGTATTTCAATCAAAAGAGTTTCATGAAAACAAGCGATTAATAATAGGAGCCGGATCAAATCTATTATTTGCTAAAGATTATGATGGGCTGATAATCAGTTTGGAGAATAAAGATATAACGAGTTTTGAGGAAGAACGTGATTTTATATATCATCAGGTTAATGCAGGCGTGCACTGGCATGAGTTTGTCAGATATTGTATGGAAAATAAGTTCTATGGGCCAGAGAATCTTGCTTTGATTCCGGGAAAAGTTGGAGCTGCTCCTGTTCAAAATATTGGAGCTTATGGTGCCGAACAGAAAGATTTTTTCTACTCACTGTTAGGTTTCGATTTGAATAGCGGAGAAAAAATTGAAATGAGTTTTGAAGACTGTAAATTCGGATACAGAGATTCAATTTTCAAACACGAATTAGCAAGTAATTTTCTGATATTTTCCGTAATTTATAGAACATATAAAACTACAAAATTAAATACTTCTTATTTTGAAATTGAACGAGAATTAAACAAATATCCGCCTTCAGAGCATACACCTGAAAAAATCTATGAAATAGTTTGCACTGCTCGCAGATCAAAAATTCAGGATCCATCAATAGTTGGGAATGCCGGAAGTTTTTTTAAAAATCCAACCTTTAACAATGAATTAGCAGAAGATTTGGTACAAAAATTTCCTGAAATCCCAATCTATAAAATCAATGATCATTTATATAAAACTTCAGCTGCATGGCTGATTGAGCGTGCAGGCTGGAAAGGCTTTCGCAGAGCCGATGCCGCTGTATCAGATATTCACTCCTTGGTACTATTGAATTATGGCAATGCCAGCGGTGTTGATATTTTGAATTTATCAGTTGAAATTCAAGATTCAATCTTTTCCAAATTTGGAATACACTTGGATAGGGAAGTTGTATTAATTTCTAATTAAAAATTACGAATAAAAGCAATTAATAATTAACCGGCATTTGGAAATTAATAATTAATATATTAATTTGTGATGTCGTATTGGAATAATTTATCATCAGCTTTGGCGTTAGATACTTAATTTATTTGAAATAATTTTTGTTTAATAAATTTAAGGTTTTGTATCATGAAAAAGGTTCTTTATTCATTTGTGTTAATCCTTCTGATTTCGGCTTCAGCCCTGCTTGCTGAGTCCAAACGGATGGTTCTTATCGAAGAAGTTACAAGCGGTAATTGCGGTACATGTGCATATTTAAATGTCGCATTTAATGATTTTATCCGTACTCATCAGGATGTGCTCATTCCTGCAATTTATCATTCAGGCAATGGTGCTGCCGAATTTGTATATGATCAGGATCCAAGTTTCCTATCTTCAAGAATTTGGGGAGTGTATGTAAGCGGTACTTTAGGTACACCTGCTGCATGGTCGAACGGTACCAAACTCAGCGATTTGACTGCAATAAACGGTGAATATTATAAGTATAAAGATGATGTATCACCGTACTCAATCTATGTTTTCGAGTCAAGAAACGGCAGTTCGATTGATGTAACCGTTATCGTAAAGACAGATGTTGATATAGTAAATAAAAGTTTAATTGTAGAGTCAATTGAAGACAATGTTAAAGTATCACCCAAAGCCTCGAACGGCGAATCTTTGTTCCCTTGGGTTGTTCGCGGAATGTTTCCCGGGCCCTCACCAACTCAGGCTTACAAGTTGAACATGACGGCAGGACAAACCAAATCATTTAATCTGAAAGTTAATATTCCTACTTATTGCACAGCCACAAATTTTTATATGATCGCATTCATTCAGGATTTAGCAGCATCTAATAAAGCTGTTCTTCAAGCAGCAAAAACAGGCGATTCTAAATTGGCTGTTCCTCAAATTGCTTATACTGATCAACAAGTTTTATTTGATAATGTAAAAGACGCTACTACTCAGACTTTCAACATTACCAACAGTGGATTGGCCAAATTGAATATTCAATCCATCAGTATTATGAACGATAATAATCAAATGTTTCAGATCACAGGAACTAAGCCAACATTCATGCTTCCCGGCGATTCTTATGACATTCCTATTAAATTCTCACCAGTTGAAAATGGCACTTCAACGGCATCTCTTGTAATTGTTACCGACTCTAAAACAGATGCAACTCTTAATATTCCTATAACTGGAATTGCTTCAGGAGTAGTGCCAAAGCCGGCAATCATTGTTGATCTTTCAACTGTTGATTTCAGTAGTCAATCTGGTAAAACTATTCAAACTTTGAAAATAAATAATAACGGTAAAGCAGATTTAACTGTAAATACTTTAACAATCAGCGGAGAAAATGTTTTCAAATTGGAAACAACTGCTCCATTTACTCTAAAACCAGCTGAATCAAAAGATGTTAACATCAGCTTCAATCCGATCGACAATAAAGCTTACTCAGCAAATTTAATTATTGCTTCAAATGCAAATAATACTCCTTCACTTAGTGTACCTTTAAAGGGCACTGGTAGCGGAATTATTAAAAGTCCAAGCATTTCTTGTGACTTCGCAAAATTGGATTTCGGAACCTGCACGACAAGTAAGTTAGTAACCTTAAAAATCTCGAACACTGGTTCAGGAGACATGTCAGTAACAAATTTCACTTTTACACCGGACGATGGTGTATTTTCAACAACCGTCAAAACATTCCCCTTTACTATTAAAGCTAATACAGTATTTAATTTATTAGTACAATTCACGCCCAAGGGCAATGCAACTTATTCTGCGCAAATGAGCATTGAATCTAATGCTTCAAACAACCCAAGCTACAAAGTTGATTTAACGGCCATTGGATCAGGATTAAAGAAAGTTGAAGATGATACAGCAAATAATACAGAGCAGCAGCCAACATTTACGATTACACCTAACCCAACATCAGGTCTCACGCACATTGATATAAACGGGTTAAATAATAATGCACTTGATGATCTTGGTATTTATGATGTATCTGGGAATAAAGTTGGCAATATTAAGGTCTGTGGCTGTATAAGAAACACATTTAATGCCGATTATGATTGTTCCGATTTGATCACCGGTACATATTATATCATTGCCAAATCAGGACAGAAGAAATTCAGTTCTGTACTTTCAGTTGCCAGAAAATAAAATACTGAAGTTTCTTCTATTTAGTAGCGCCGGCGAACAATTTCCGGCGCTATTTTTTTTTATTTACATGGATTAATTATAGCATTTCCTTAATGAATTAGAAATAATTGTCATTCCTGCGCATGCAGGAATCCTCATCCAGTACCAATCAGGGGATTCCTGCATTCGCAGGAATGACAGCGATAAAGAATTTTTACACAAGCTCATTCACAGGAATTACATTTATAGTACCAATTCGCTTTCAATCATAGAATATTCTTTTTTCCAGTTCCATTCGACATCACTCAGGGAACAAATCCATTTTTTTAACCGGAGTAGAAACGGACATTTTTTGTTTTTAATGATTGAAAGGGAATTATATCATTTCCTATTTCAGAAAAATAAAATCAAGCTCAGAAGAGGACGTCTAAGCTACTATAAATCATAGTAGAACAGACGTCATAATCTGTTTTATCGATTAATTTCAAATAGGAAATGATATTAGTCTTACAACTTCAATTTTCTTAACTTTGCACTTGAATATTTTTCAAAAAAAAAGCCCCGGAATGTTCTCCCAGGGCAATGCAAGTAATAAGGTTTGTTTTATTTTGAAATTATTTTTTCTTAGACGGTGCAGCTTCTTCCACTTTGGCTACCACACGTGGCTGTGTAACGTGAGCTATAACAGTTTCAGGATTGACTTCAAATTCAACACCGGGAATACTAATGTCGCGAAAATGTATTGAATCCCCCATATTCATCTTGGATACTTCTACTTCCAATGAATCTGGAAGATCTTTTGGATAACATTTTACATGGACTTTTCTAATGTTTTGCATCATCATTCCACCAAGGCGAACACCAGCGGATTGACCTTTCAAATTAACAGGAATTTCCATCTGGACTTTTTTATCAAGCGGAAGACCCATTAGGTCAAAGTGCATCAATTGATCTGTTACAGGATCAAAAAATTTGTCTTTTAAAACACAATTTCTTGTTTCGGTATCACCTTCGATTTGAAGATTAACCAGCTTGGAGTGGGCTGTATAAACAATATCACGAAGATCAAGTGGTTTGACACTTATTGAAATGGCTTCATCGCCTTTAAAATAATAAATGCCGGGAACAAGTCCTGAGGCTCGGGTAGATTTGGCGCTTTTTTTGCCACTTTCTCTTTTGAATGCAACTAATTTTACTTCATTCATAAAAAATCCTTTATATAATTAAATTTATCTTTCTATATCAAACAGTGTACTTATAGACCTATTGTCGTGAGTGCGTATGATGGCTTCTCCTAATAATTCAGCAACTGACACTATTTTAATTTTTTCTATTTCACGTTTGAGTGGAATTGTATCCGTAACATAAAGTTTTTTCAAGGCATCACATTTTTCGATCTTATCAAGAGCAGCACCGGATAAAACAGGATGGACGCAAATTCCGATAATTTCACGTGCTCCTTTCTCTTTTAAGGCTTCTGCACAGCTCAAAAATGTGCTTCCTGTATCAATCATATCATCAACGACTAAAACATTTTTATCATTTACATCACCGATTATATGCATTATTTCAGCAACATTATGGGCTGGACGACGTTTATCTACAAGTACAAGTCCTGCATCAAGACTACGTGCATATTTTCTTGCAGTTTTGATTCCACCTGCATCAGGAGCCGAGACAACGATGTTTTCAAGTTTTAATCTGTTAATAGTACGGATGAGAGCAGGTGAAGCGTATAAATGGTCCAGTGGGATGTCAAAAAAACCTTGAATCTGAGAAGAATGCAGATCAATCGTTATAATTCTGTCGGCTCCGGCTCTGACGAGAAGATTAGCCACTAATCTGGCTGTAATTGAAACTCTTGGTTGGTCTTTTCTATCTTGTCTGGCATACCCGAAATAGGGGATGACAATAGTTACTCTGTGGCATGAGGCACGTTTTGCTGCATCTATCAGCATAAGCAGTTCCATCAGATTGTCTGTAGGAGCCTGAGTTGATTGAATAATAAAAAGATCTATCCCTCGGATATTCTCCTCGTATTTAACCCAAAGTTCCCCATCACTAAAAGTTTTGATTAATGTTCCGGTAAGATTTATACCTATATGTTCGGCAACTTTTCTTGCAAGAGTGGGATTGGACCTACCTGTAGCTACTTTTATTTCAGCCATTATTTCTTATCTGTAAAAAACAGCAGGGATGGATGGACTCGAACCAACGAATGTCGCCTCCAAAGGGCGATGCCTTACCACTTGGCTACATCCCTGTTAAAAATTTATGTCAACAATTCCTGCTTTTCAGAAAAACAAGAAAACAAATATAAGACTTTTTTTTTAAACCTCAAAAAGGGTAGTATGAATAATCTAATGTAATTAACATTTATAAATAATGAAAACTATTTTAATAGCTCATTTATGAGATTTACTGCATATTTTCACAAATTAAATTGAAATACATTTTAATAATTTGTAATTTGCAAAAATAAGATTTGTTCGACTAATTATTTATATATGAAATATTTTATTCTGATATTTTGTCTGATTATTCTCTCAAGAATGGCAATGACAGCCGGTATTGAAGATAATAATTCAAATACAACAAACGAAAATCTAAAGAGAATTGAGGAAATTCAAAGAGCTAATGAATTTTTCATGAGGCATTTTGAATCTGCCCATCCAACTCCAGATTTCAATACACAATTTCCTGCAAATAGCATTCTGAGCGCTCCAGTTAGTAGTAGTATGTTTGAAAATCATAATTGCGTGGTCGATGAAACTGGCACTGAACGTATGCAAAATGAATCATCAATAGCTGTTAATCCCAAAAATCCATTAAATATAATCGCATCTGCAGTTGATTATCGTGATAATTCTTCCACATGGATCTATGTCTCATCTGATGCGGGTAAAACATGGAAAAATATTAATTTAAAAAAGCCATTTCCAAATTGGGCAGCTTCCAATGACCCATCTGTGACTTTTGCAAATGATGGCACTGCATATTTTGTGTATGGTGGCTTTGCTTCAGTGAAAGACTCTACAGGTTCCTACACTGAAAATGGAGTTTTTTTTGCACGCTCAACTGACGAAGGAAAAACTTGGGTAGCACACATACCTGTAATACTGCATCGTGGCACTCAGACACTTGATTCTACGTTTGAAGACAAGTATTATATCACTGTAGATAATAGTACCGCATCCAATTATAAAAACAATCTTTATATACCTTGGAAGCGGGTAACAGCGCGCGATTCGGCGACTCAGATAGTCATCGCCCGATCAACCGATATGGGGAATACTTGGTCTGTTCCGAAAAATGTAAGTAAGAGGCTATCTCATTCTTCTGAAGATACTACCTACGGGCAGAGTTTTCCATTGTCGATTGTTGGGGACAAGGGTGAAGTTTATGTTATATGGAACGATGGAATAGCGCATTCAATTGGCTTCTCCAAGAGTTTAGATGGTGGTCTCACATTTTCTCAACAAAAATATATTCAAAGTTATAATATTCTCGGTAAAACAAAATATTTAGCCGTTCAAGGTGGATACAGGCATACAGTTAAAGGTACAGTCCGCTGTGAATCATATCCTTCAATGGTTTGCGATATTTATACTTCATCAAGAAAAGGTTGGCTTTATCTGACATGGGCAGCGGATGCTAATCCTAATATTTATTTTTCAAGATCGACTGATGGCGGTAATTCATGGACACCTGCTAAGATTATACATTCAGATACAAGTGGTGATCAGTTTTTCCAGTGGATTGCTATTGATGATAAAAATGGTGATCTTGCTGTCATGTACTTGGATAGTCGCCGTGATACAGCAAATATGATGTCAGAATGTTGGGTCTCATATTCATCTGATGGCGGTGATACATGGACTGACAGAGTAGTTTCGGAAATTCCATTTGATTTGAGGTTAAATCCATTTGGTAAATCCTTTGCCGGAGACTACAGTGGATGCAGCTTTCATAATGGAATCATTTATCCTTCATGGGTTGATATGAGAAATTCGGTTACGAACATATCTAACAGTGACGCATTCACAGCCATTATTAACACAAAGGCTCCTTCTCCGCCCGATAATTTTATTGCATCAACTATTGCTGATTATCCTGATAAAATTCATCTGAGCTGGAATACTCCCAAGTCCAGGTCTTTTGGGCAGATGCTCGATCCGAAGGATTTTAATTATATATTAACACGAGATAGTAATTTTAAAATTATTCTAAATTCAGGTACAAATGATTACCTTGATTCAAATTTGATTGCATTTAACAAATATAAATATTCTATACGTACAGCTACAGCAAATGACACAAGTATTGTAGTAATATCTGATGCTTTTTCCGGGGGATCATTAAATGCTGATAGACCTCTTATTCTATCAACTTTAGGGGATATTAATAACAACTTGAAGATTAATGTTAAAATACCTTCTCTCAGAGCCGACTTACAAACAAAATTAAATAATTTGATTAGTCTTACTTTATTTGATGGAGCTACACAACTTGCAAACTACTCTATGTCAGAAGTTGATACAGGGAAAGTTCGTCAATTTAATTATCAAAGCAATCAAAGTGGCTACTATTTTATTTTCGGCACTCTTCAAACACGATATCCGTTCACAGGAGCGAGTTACAAAACATATAACAGTGATTCCTCAAAGGTTCATCTTTGCTATACAGGTTCGATTCAGAGCCAATTTACAGAAGATTTTAACGCTTCGAAATTAATGAAATATTATATTAATGGTAGCTTTGGATTGTCCACAAAGTTTTATCATAGTTCACCAAGCTCTCTGGCTCTGTCTCCTGATAAAAATTATGAAAATAATTCACGAGATACAATTATTATTTTTCCAGTTTTAAGCGCAGGAAATAATAGATTTATTTTATCATTCTGGCATGCTGCTATTGTTCAAAAGGGCGACTCAGCATACCTTGAATATTCTAACAATCTCAAAGATTGGTTTCAATTGAATAATTATGATATTGGTTCATTTCCAGCTTGGGCAGATGGTTTATTAAATTCAGATGATTGGAAAAAAGAGGAGTTCGTTATTAAATCCAATGGCTCTGACACTTTGTATGTAAGATTCAGATTCAAATCTAATCCAATTAAAAACGATCTTGGTTGGTTTATTGATGATTTAGCAATTAATGCTATTACTTCTGTTCAGGAAAATTCTGAAGAATTTCGTCGGGTTGAGTTATATCCGCTACCAGCGCTGAATTATATTAATATTAAAGTATTAGACGATGATTTTAATATTAATAGTATCAGAATAATAAATTCATTAGGAATTGCTTCCACTGCGGATATTAAAACTATTTATTTTAATTCCGGATTGCTTACTCTCGATGTTTCTGACTATTATGAAGGTACATATATTTTAGAATTAAAAATAAGGAATGGAATTATTCGACATTATATGTTTGTATTAATTCGATGAAACGATAATATTTTGTCTAACAGTTTCGATTATTTAATTGCAGGTTTAGGAAATCCCGGTAAAAAGTATGAACATAACCGCCATAACATAGGATGGAAGGTTATTTCAGCTATTTGTGAAAAATATAAACAAGTTCTAGAAAACTGTAATCCGCTCTCATACCAAGCTGAAGCAGTGATATCTTCAAAAAGAGTTTTACTTTGCCAACCAACAACATATATGAACGGTTCGGGAGAAGCAGTAGCTCTTCTTCTAAAGAAATATCAAATTGCAATTCAAAATCTAATCGTAATATGTGACGAATATAATTTTCAGGTCGGGAAGGTTCATTTTCGCTTATCCGGCTCTGATGGCGGCCATAATGGTATCGCATCAATAATTGAACATTTAGATACTACTGAATTTTATCGTCTTCGATGTGGTATAGGAAAAAATTTTGAACCCGGTGCTATGGTCGATTATGTACTTTCAAATTTTGCAGAAAATGAAATAACACAGGTCGATAAAATGATCAAACACTCAATTGATGCAATAGAACATTTTTTAAGATATAACCCTGCCAGAGCCATTTCCGAAATTAATTCGGAAAAATTGTGGAAAGGAACCCCAACATCAAAAAAGAGTATTATTGAAAAGCAAGAGCACAATGAAACTCCCACTGAGTCATTAATAAACGTCAATTTGTAACTAATCTTAGATTAAAACCGTCTATACATAACTAAATTCCAACAAATTAGAATAAATGAACAAATGAATTTCCAATATAGATTGATCATACTATTATTTTCTTTTTTTATTGTTATTAATTATAAAGCATCTGCTATACTTACTTTGCAGATAAAAGACATAGCATTTCAGGAGCAGGTTGAAGTTAATTCATATCCATATTTTTCAGTTTACGTTAAAGCAAATCTTAACGGTAATCAAGTCCCACTGGACATTTTAAATTTTCAATTAGTAGAAGATAATGTTTCAAGCACTCCAGTTGAGGTAGTTAGCTCAACGGGTGGCTGGCAAAAAGTGAAATGGTATTCTCGCACCAGAAGCTTCCAAACAAACGGCTGGGCTGATGTAGTTGCAGTATATAGTAATGAAGTTGCGCAAAAAAGAGCCAATTATAATTTCGTTAATAATTTTAAAGTAATCTTTAAGGCATCGAATGGAGCTGACAAATCGCAAATTGAAGAAATGGATTTCGGCTTTGTAAGTCCCGGAGTTGAGTATGACAAACAAGTGCGCGTATGGCCATTTATCGGTAAGATCGACAGTAGCGGCACTGCGAAGTATATAATGATTGATTCGATAAAAAGCCATACTCCGTATTTCAGTGTCAATTGGCAGGGAAACAGTGATCAAATGTATCCGCCACCAGTCAAGGCACAGATAGGTTTTGATTATCTTAATGATATATTTTTTAAACCTCCTGATACAAATTATCATCGTGATAAAATTTCAGTTTATTATGAAGGTGGAGCAAGAACAGATCTATTTGTTTCAGGTAATAGGTACTATATTCCAAGCAAAACACTGCTTAATTTAACAAATCCAAATGGTGGAGAAATATTTCAACCATGTGACAATGTGCCTATCAAATGGAAAGGTAACCTTAAAGCTGCTCCGGTTAAAGTTGAGTTTTCTTCAAACCGTGGTCAAAACTGGACTTCTCTTGGTGATATTATTGATACTGTGACCTACTGGTCTGTTCCAAATATTAAATCTGATTATTGTTATTTCAAAATCAGTCAACAATTTAAACAATTATCCTTAAAAACTCTATCTGTAGAGGGCAGAGCTATCTCTGCAATGAATTTTTCAAGTGATGGCACACATTTTTTATTGGCACAGGATAATGCTAAAATTTTCGAGTGGAACTTAATTTCTTTTACTTATTCACAGCCATATTTGATCACCGATTTGATTAGTTCAGACCTGTATAATCAATCAAAAATAAAATCAATTGAATATTTGCCAGGAGATCAAAAATTTGCTGTTTTGTTTCAACTAACCGATGGCTCAATTTATTCTCCTGATTCTGTAGCATACTTCAAAGTTGGCTCTTACTCACCTGAAAGAAAGATTGAATATAATCCGAACTATGGATTTAAAAAAGCTCAATTTGACAGTAAGAAACAATTTTTTGCTGCTATTCCTGATTTTGGATCTACTTTGAATATATTTCGTACATCCGATGCAGGTTTAGAAAAAACTTTGCAATTTAATTCAATAATTAGAACTTTTTGTTTTAATAAAGAACTTGATACAGCTGCTGTAGTTCTGATGAATGGAGATATTCATCTCATTTCGGTTCCGAATTTTAATATATTAAAAACCATGAATTTTCCTGATATTCCTTTGGTTATTCAAATGTCTCTATCAAGAAATGGAAAATATCTGGGGTTAGCTTGTCAAACTCCGACTGTATCTTCGAGTGCCAGTCCTGGTACTAATCAATTGCATATAGTTCAGCTTGATCTTGGTGATATAATATTGACAAAGAGAAATAACGGGAGTGACCCAGTTGGTCTTGATTTTAATGTAGTTTCAACAACCATGATGGTTGGAACAGGTTATTATCCTCAGATTAAATTATGGAATTTGCAGAACCAAACATATAATGATGCGACAGGCGTTAGTGGCCAGTTACAGAGCATTAGCTTTTCACCCGACGGACACTTTTATGTTGCAGCATCTGGGAATGAAATTAATTACATTGGCTTCTCTTATCCTGAGCAGGACAGCTCTGACAGGCCTTTTAGAGTTGCTTTTCCATCTTTGAAGTACGATTCTTTAATTTGCGACAAAGTGTATCTTGGAGATACACTGACTCGGTCTTTTAAATCATTTATCAATAATAATGGTGAAGTCCCTGCATATCTAAGAAGAAGTTCCTTCACTAATGCAATGAATTTTTTCCTGACCAAATCTATGGTTCCAGACACAATTATTCCTGGAAATTACAAAGATATTGTTATAAATTTTGTTCCAATTGATACTGGAAAATTAACAGATACCTTGACATTAAGCACCTGCACAATTGATTTTAAGATTAATATGAACGGCATAGGTTTGCCTCGGCATTTGACTATAATAAATAAACTGAATGATTTTGGCGAGCAATGCGTTGGAACTCCAATAATTAAAGAAATAGAAATATGTCGGAATGATGATCCAGTGCCTATTAAGATTAATTCTCTAAAAATGAAAAAAACTTATTTATCTGCATTTTCCTTTGTTAGTCCGATTAGTGACACAATTTTGAAACCAGGCGAAATATTGAAAGTTAAGATTCAGTTTCGTCCCGATGCAATAGGACAGATTTCTGACTCTCTATTGATTTATCATTCAAATCAAATTAAACATTATGTTGTTAATAAATTTACTGGAACTGGCATTGGAACTAATGTTTCAGTTAGTCATCAATATTTGCTTTTTGTGCCTGAAATATTAAGCAGAAAGATTAAAATTAAAAATAAAAGTAACAATTCTATTGTCTTACAGCAAGCTAACATTACTCCAGCAGCCGGTTTTACATTTCTCACAGCTTTACCGGTTAATTTTAATATTGGTGATGAAAAAGAAGTCGAAATTGCATGGAATGGCACCGATAAAACAAGTTCTTTTTTAAATTTGATTCTAACTCCTTGCGCTTCTACTGAGGCTATTAGTCTTGGGTTCTATTCTTCAAATGTTCAAGTTTCAATTCCAACCATAAAAGCAGATCCACGAGAACAAGCCACGATACCTATTAATTTTAAATCAGATGAATTTCGACCCTATAATGGAATTAGATCTTTCAAAACAGAGTTTTCAATTCATCCTGGATTATTTTTACCACAATCTGCAAAAAGCGTGTATGGTACTGTTCAGATTATAAAAAATGAAATTGTTGCTGATAAGAGAATTGTAGGTATAAATGTGGACGGAGATTTTCCGCATGATGGTGTGGCTGCCGAGATTATAGGAGTTGCCGGATTAGCTGAGACTGATACATCTACTATCATAATTAATCAATTTTCCAATTTTTGGGGTAAAGCCGTTAATGTCAGCACCCAGAACGGATTTTTCCAATTGATCAATCTTTGTGGTAATCGTCGAATATTGAATAATCCGAGTTTGAAAATTATTAACATTTCTCCAAATCCTTCATCAGGTAATGCCAGACTTGATTTTTACTCTGATAATAAACAAATGCACAAAATTGAGATATTTGATGAACTTGCCACTAAAGTCTATGAAACGGAACTTCAAACAACTTCGATTGGTGATAATTCTTGTTATTTGGAACTCAATAATTTATTTAATGGTGTTTATAAGGTGATGATTCGCCAGGGAACTAACTTTTCAGTGATTAACTTAATGGTTGCAAAATAATGAACTATATTAAATTGACTTATTTCAAAGTAGTATTAATATTTTTTGTATCAGTAATTTCACATTCTGTTGCTAAAGATAAATACTCCGAATATGGCATCAGTGGCGGAATATATTTAAACACCAACATTAATATTGCAAAATTTAATCAGATTGTCAATTGTCCTAACTGTTTAAATAATTTTACAAGCTCAGTCGGCTTAGGGTATAGTATTTTTGTAGGAATTGAAAAAAAATCCGATACAAAATTATTAAATAGTGATTATTTATACTCTCTGAGAGCTTCATTTCAGGATTTATCTGCATCTTTCTTGCAAGATGAGTTTTTTGCAAATAAAATTTCGGGTAATACTTATGTACAAGCTGTTTCAGAGCATACTTTGAGTCCCGCTATTAAAATAATTAGCATTGAACCTTCAATATATTTTTGTATTATGAATAATTTCCCAATGACAATTAAGCTTGGCTTTCAGAGTGCTTTTATTATGACAAGCACATTTGATCAAAAGGAATACTTAAAATCACCAACAGATTTTTATTTTGAAAATGGTACTAAGACCCGTTCTGTGTATCATGGCCCTATTACAAATGGTAATTCATTCTATTTTGCATTGGAAACAGGAATTAGATATGAAGCTTGGACAAGTGCTTGCTGGAAATTATATCCTGAAGTTAATTTTGGTTATGGATTGACAAATGTTGCAAAATCTCTTAATTGGAGCATTTCAACTGTCAGGACAGGGGTATCTTTAGTTTATAATCACCCGTATCCGGCTCCTGTTGCCCCTGCGTTTCCTCCGATTCCAAATCCGCCTCCAGTACCTAAACCTGAAGACCTCAAGCCAATTCAATCTGATATAAATATTTTTACAAACAATACACTCATTCAAGATGCTTCAAAGCCCACAACTGAAGTTGTTATTAGCGAATATTTATCTCAAAATGTTTTTTTACCAATTATTTTTTTTGAAAATGGAACAGATCATACGATGCAATCATCTGATCTTACGGATAAAATAGTTGAATATTTAAATGATAATCAAAATGAGAGTATCTGTTTGCAAGCCTACAGTGCAGAAAATGAATCGGAGAATATATCAAAAACAAGAATAGATTTGGTTATTTCCGAATTAGAAAAAAGGGATATTGATACAAAACGTATTGTAACTTGCTCTGATCCTATAATTTCAAAAACATTTAAAGACTCACCTCAGAGAAATGAGGAGTTAAGCCGAATTGAATTTGTTTTCGATAAAGGTAATACAATATGTGTTTTGAATAAGAAAAAATTTAAAGACCAAATAAAACCACTCGAATTAAAAATTATTCCGAATTTGTCATCGGATGAAAAAATATTGATAAATGGAAACGTGAAAGTTGGGAATAGGAGCTATAAAATCGGATTGGATCCAGTTATAATAGATGCAAGCCCAATATCAACAAATGATACTATTTTCGATAAAAATATTCCTATTGAACTTAGTGCTGAACTTATTGATCAGGAAAAGCAAGTTAAAAAAATCTATAAAAATTATTCAATTGAAATAGAAAAAAAGAACTTGCCTTATCAAATATTAAATTACGGGGCGAATCCTGATTTAGATAATCAAATAATAATTGCTTTATTTAGCTTTGACGAGGCCAAGCCACTTGGATATAACCTAAAGGGAATTGAATTCATTAAAACGGCTTTAAAAGAGGGAAAAACAGTAGAAATTCGGGCATTAACTGATAATATTGGAACGGTAGATCATAATTCGAGGTTAGCCGGTTTGCGAGCAAAAGTTGCAACTGATTTATTTTCTGAATATAAAAGTCAATTAAAAATAGAAATACCCGACCATTTTATATACCCCAATGATACTCCGCTGGGTAGAATGCGCAACAGAAGCGTAATTGCGAAGATCATCGATTAGAATGAGTCATTGCCAATAAGTTCATCATTGATCTGACTTCGTCGTTCATCTATTTGAATAATTTGTTTTGTAATTTTGGTATCAATAGAATTTGTCTTTAGAAGCGCAGTTAGTCTCTTTCTCTCAAATTCCAATGCTTTTAATTCTAATTTAAATACACAATCTTTTATTATTGTGGCAGATTTATTTTCATTGGGCATAGCACCAAAATTTTCCCATTTATCACTTTGTTTTTCATCAAGCATGGAAAGCAATATCAGAGATTCTTTCAAAACAGGATCAATAGCTTCATCTTCAGTGAGAGCCCTGTTTATATCGGTATTTTCCTCGGACAATTCGACAATTAATGAAAATAATTTATGAGCCGCACTCGTTATGAGTAAATTTTTTGAAAAATTATATTTATCAAATAAAATATTGATATTATTTTTTGATTCTAATGCCAATATGATTATTAATTTTTCTTCGGGCAGAAGTGAGTCAATTGTGCTTTTAGGAGAATAAATAAATTGAATTTCTTGAAAATTTAAAGAATCATTACTTAGCTCTTTCTTTGTAATATTCTCTTCAGAAGCCTTGACAGCAGCGGCATTATTGGAAACCTCCTTCTCCTTATAAAGAGTTATCAGTTGATTTTCACTTAAATTTAAATGTGATGCAATAATCCTGAAATAATCGTCGTGTTGCAGTTTATCAGGGATTTTGGAAATTAATTTAAGTAAACTCCTTGCAATTTCCGATTTGTAACTTGGTGAACCAAAATCGCCACGGGTTCTATATATTTGAATGAGAAATTCGAGAAAATTTTGTCCTTTCTTGATATATTGATCAAATTCCTCCTTGCCATGTTCGCGAACGAAGCTGTCTGGATCTTCCTTTTCAGGTAAGCGCACAATAAAAAGTTCGTAACCTTGAGAAATTGCAATGTCAATTCCTCTTTCAGTGGCTTTGAGTCCTGCCTGATCACCATCATAGACTATATACAACTTCTTTGAATATCTGCCGAGAAGCTGCAATTGCTCATTTGTAAGAGATGTACCGGAGGATGCCACTACATTGCTTATTCCAGCTTGATGCAGAGTCAGAGCATCTGCGTAACCTTCGACCATGATTGAATAATTCAAATTACGTATAGAATTTTTCGCTTCAAAAAGAGCATAGAGAGTACGTGATTTATCATAAACTATTGATTGTGAGGAATTGATGTATTTTGGCTGTGAATCGTCATCATTCATGCGTCTGGCTCCAAAAGCCACAATTCGTCCGAGATTATCTTTGATAGAGAACATCACTCTGCCGCGAAACATATCAAAGTATCCTTTATCTCCGCGTTTTATGAGACCTGCCTGTTCCAATGTGTCTTCTTCGAAACTTTTCTTCTTTAAATATTTATAGAGCATATCCCAAGAATCAGCAGAATAGCCAACATTAAACTTTTTTATCATTTCATCAGAAAAATGTCTGTTTCTAAGGTATTGCAAAGCATTTTTACCTGTTTCGGAAAAAAGGAGGTTTGTAAAAAACTCAGAAGCAGCATTCAAAGCCATTAACACAAGTTCTCTTTTATCATCAACTTTTTGTGTTCGTTCATCGGAATCAATAATCGGAATGCTAAATTTCAGAGCCAGCATTCGGACAGCTTCAGGAAAATTTAATGTATGATATTCCATTACAAAGTTTATAACATTTCCTGATTTTCCGCACCCAAAGCACTTATATATACCACGTTCGGGCGAAACAGAAAATGAAGCGGTTTTTTCAGAATGAAATGGGCAAGGTCCGAAGTAATTTGATCCCTTTTTCTTTAATCTGACAAATTCACCGATTACATCGACAATATCAGCCACATTTCGCACCTGTTCACTCGTTTCACGGCTGATTCTCATAATGATTCCATAAATTTATTCACTTCCGATTTATCTTCACACGCAAAGAGTAGTTCTTCAATATTTTGATTAAACATTGGATGAACTGCTTTGGGAGCTATTTCAAAGGATGGTAATAAAACAAATTTCCGCTTGTGCATTTCAGGATGGGGTATAGTCAATATTTCATTAGAAAATTCAAGAGAATCATATAAAATAATATCAATGTCAATTTCCCTTTCATGCCAGCGTTCACGCGCAATTCGCTGGTTTTCAACTTCAATTGCCTTAATTTTGGTCAGTAGCTTTACAGGCTCTAAATCTGTTATTCCGGTAATTGAAATATTTAAATACCAGGGCTGATTGAGGTACCCTACTGGCTCACTTTCAAAATATGAGGAACATTTTAGATTTTTAATTATTGAGTAATCTCTTAATTTATTTACTGCAGAAGTGATATTTGCCCTACGATCGTTCAGATTGGATCCTAAGGATAACAGAACGAAATGTTGGCCATTTTCGTTATCATCAGAGTAGATCATATTTTTCTGCGAGTCATTGTTTGCTCAACTTCAACATATCTAACAACCTGTTGGATTGGAGCACCCATTTTACGTACTCTGACAGTTGCTTTATCAAGTTGTGTAAATTTTTCAAGAATTGCATTTAAGATTTCATTTGCTATTGTTTCAATCAGGTCGTAACTATCACCGTTAATTACTTCAGAAACACAGTACAGTGCCTCTTCATAATTTAGGGCATCGCCAACATCATCATTAACAAATGCATTCTTTGCATCGTAATATAAATCCAAATCAACCTGATATTTGCCACCTAATTTTTTTTCTTCCGGTTTTACACCATGGTAAGCATAATATTCAGCATCTTTAACACTGAGCCGAGTGATTGAGGTTTCTTTCATTTTGTCAAATTATAATTATAAAAAATCAAATTTAATTGTTTTTTACCAGAAAATTGCTAATAATTAGAATTAAGCCGATCCAAACATCTTCTCATAATGATAAAACCAAAAAAAATAGCTATTTTTATAGGTTTTGAACAATTTAAATTTGTAAATGAATAAATCCGATATAAAGCCAGCAGAAAAGAAATTTATTCGAATTCGCGGTGCTAAACTTCATAATTTAAAGAATATTGATTTGGATATTCCCCGAAATGCTTTTACTGTTATAACCGGTTTGAGTGGCTCTGGTAAATCATCGCTTGCGTTTGACACCATTTATGCTGAAGGTCAGCGGCGATTTGTTGAATCACTTTCATCTTATGCCAGGCAGTTTCTTGAGCGAATGGGCAAGCCAGATGTAGAGTCAATCATCGGACTTCCACCAGCTGTAGCTATTGAGCAAAAGCCGCCGAGTAAAAATCCACGATCAACTGTCGGTACTTCCACTGAAATATATGATTATCTTAGAATTTTATTTGCAAGAATTGGAAAAACTTTATGTAAAAATTGTGGAAAGGAAATTCATAAAGATAGTCCTGCAAGCGTTGTCCAATCATTATTAACTATGAATGAAGGTGATAAGTTTTATTTACTTTTTCCCCTCCATCCTCAAGCAAAAACAGTTCAATCTGAACTTGAAAATATTCGCTCTCACGGCTTTTTCCGAGTTATATTAGCGGGAAGTGATGAGATTATTAATCTTGAAAATGCAAAGCTTCCGAAAAAAACTTTATTGAGTGATGTTTATGTTTTAGCAGATCGGTTTGTGTTGAAAAAAGATAATGAATCAATAACAAGGATAACTGATTCTTTGGAAACAGCTTTTATTCATGGCCCCGGTAAAGTTATTCTAAAAAATACAACAAAAAATACTGAATTTTCATATAGTTCAAATTTCGCCTGCGCAGAATGTGATATTATTTATGCAGAACCAGAGCCAAGATTGTTCTCATTTAATAATCCTTACGGCGCGTGCCCTACCTGTCAGGGATTCGGCAGAACAATAGGAATTGATGAAGACCTTGTTTTTCCTGACAGATATAAATCAATTTCAAAAGGTGCTATTGCTCCTTTCAAGTCTTTTGGCTTTACAAATCATTTAAGAGACCTATTGAAAATTGCTCCAAAATATGGAATTCCTGTGGATTCACCAGTATTAGAGCTAACTTCGGAGCATAAACGTATCATCATGGAAGGTGTGCAGGGATATATTGGTGTGAATGGATTTTTCAATCTTTTGGAAGAAAATAACACAAAAATTCAAAATCGTATGATGGTGGCCAAGTATCGTGGATACACCAGATGTAATGCATGCGATGGTTCAAGGCTCAGAACATCAGCCAGACAAGTTTTTATCAATGGTATGAATATACCGGCGCTCATTAAATTGTCAATTGAAAATGCGCTTGGATTTTTTAAAAAAATCGAACTGTCTAACACCGAAAAAGCCATATCCGATCAGGTATTGCGCGAAATTACTTACAGGTTGGAATTACTTCTTGATATTGGATTGGGGTATTTGACTCTTGACAGGCTTTCACACTCCTTATCAGGCGGTGAAGCACAACGAATTAATTTATCTACGGCTCTCGGTTTTTCATTGGTTGGGACTTTATATGTACTCGATGAACCCAGTATAGGACTGCATCCAAGAGATACTCAGCGACTTTTGAATATATTGTATAAATTGAGAAATCTTGGTAATACTATCATCGTAGTCGAACATGATCCTGAAATAATGCGTCAGGCTGATTTTATTGTCGATATGGGACCAAGAGCTGGCTCTCAGGGTGGTAATATAAATTATTCCGGTAAGATAGAAGGTATATTATCCTGCGAAACATCATTAACTGGAAAATACCTCTCAGGAGCAATGCAAATTCCAATCCCTAAGACCAGATGCAAGGGGACCGGCGATTCTCTTAAAATTATCAAACCAAGAAAAAATAATTTAATGATAGATTCTGTTGAAATCCCACTCGGCTGTATGACTGTAGTTACTGGAGTTTCAGGCTCAGGAAAAAGCACACTGGTACATGATGTTATATATAATTATCTAAAAAAATTCGGATCGGGTTACACTGGTCAGTCTGCGGTATTTGAAAAATTTCTCGGATCTGAAGCTATCAATAATGTTGAATTAGTTGATCAATCTCCAATTGGCCGCTCCAGTCGCTCCACTCCTGTTACTTATACGAAAGCATTCGACTATATTCGTGATATTTTTGCTCAAACACAAGCCGCAAAGCAGCTTGGATGGCGTGCCGGACATTTTTCATTTAATGTTGAGGGTGGTAGGTGCGAGATTTGTGAAGGGGAAGGTATTGTTACGGTAGAAATGCAGTTTTTACCAGATGTTCATCTTATTTGCGAAGCCTGCAATGGCACACGATATAAGAAGGATGCACGTACCATTACTTATAAAGATAAAAGTATTATCGATGTTCTGAATATGACTATAGATGAGGCTGCTGAATATTTTTGTGATTATGAACGTGTAAAAAAGAAACTTAAAATTCTTCAGGATGTAGGATTAGGTTATTTGCAGCTTGGGCAGCCGAGTTCGATGCTTTCCGGAGGTGAATCGCAAAGAGTAAAACTGGCAAATCATCTTGATTCTCAGCGTGATGGTTCAACCATGTTTATTTTTGATGAACCAACAACTGGCCTGCATACCGATGATATTGCAAAATTACTCTACTGCTTTTCAAGACTCGTTGATCAGGAACATACTGTTCTAATAATTGAACATAATCTTCATGTTATTGCATCAGCAGACTGGGTAATCGATTTGGGCCCAGATGCGGGTGAAAAAGGTGGTAGAATTGTAGCCTTCGGAACTCCTGAGACAATTGCCAAGAAGACAGAAACACATACTGGTAGGGCACTCTCCGAGTTTTTTAACATAATGCAATAAAAAATATTTTATTTTTCAGACGCATTATTTAGTGATATTGCAGCATTATATAGTTCAGCATTCATATAAATTTCAGGTATAATTATATCACATTCTTCCCATCGTAGCTGAACGCCGGCTTCTGCAAGCATTTCCAGCGTTCTTTGGTATGACTTTTCCCAATTCCCGTTTGTTTTGCTATCGTAGAATGATTGTCCGTTTCTATGGACAACAATTTCTGAGATGCCTGTTTGAATTATACCTCTTGCACAATCCGTACAGGGCAGCCATGGTACGTAAAGTTTGCAACCTTTCAACTTTGTACCTCGACGGGCAGCATTATAAATGGCATTTCTTTCGGCATGTTCCATCCAAAAATATTTTTCGCCATTTTCACGTGAAAGCCGAATTCCGGATTCGTCGCTTTCAATGCCACGAGACAGAGAATTATATCCTGTTGATACTAAAACATTATCGGAATCAACTATTATTGATCCGACGTGGGTATGTGCATCGCGGCTTCTCATTCCGACTAAATAGCACATAGTTATATATAATTGATCCCAGTCAGGTCTGTTCATATTAATTAAATGATTTGTTTATGACAGTTATTTTTTCAGGATATGTAATTTCACCAAAAATTGTGCTTACTGTAGGCTGGACTTCTAATTTCAATTTTTCAGGACTTCCTTTAATCCCACCAAGTGACAGTATGATATTAACTGCACTTTCAGCATTTGAAAAGTTGAGAACTTTAAATAAATTTGCACTTACCCTGATTGGTACTGTAATTCCATGTCCTCCGGGTGTTATTTCAGAGGGTGTTTCTGTTATACCGCTAATAAGTTCATTATCATTCAAAAACAGCTTCCAGTCTAATTTTGTTAATGTGCATGTAATTCGCTGAGTACCGGAATTTCCATCATTTGGATTTAATATTTTTAGCCTCAACATAAATTCAACGGGAATTTTCTGCATATTATAGGATGCCATAAACCGAATTACTTCCTCGGCACCAAAATCTTTAAAAGTGTTTTTTTCTGATATGTCAAAACCATTCATTCGGAAGGCACTAATGCCATCAATCTTAAATTTAAGATTTTTTATTGTATTCTTGCCAAAAAAGAGTGAACAGGAATTAAGTGAAATAATAAAGAATATGGCCACGAAAATAATGACAAGTTTGCGTTTCATTATATTTCCTTAAAATTGATATTAAAAAAAAGTAATAAATTTTCTCTAAACATATAAAAAAAATACATTCATACGAAGTATAAATGTATTTATTTTAATAAAAAGGATTAACTAATCAATTCCATTTTCTGTTAATACAGCTTCAAAATCAGTAGATGCAATCTCGCCCGCGATAATCTTCTGGGCTGTTTCTCTAATGAAAATTTTCTTTTTTCTTTCGATACTGATTGACGAAAGTAATTTAACTTTCGCAATTAGTAATTTTTCTTCAATAGGTTTACTCAAAAAGTCGTCTGAGCCTGCTTCAATGGATTTCAATTGGTTTGCAACATCATTCAAAGCTGTTACTATTACAACAGGAATATGCTTTGTTGTATCGTCACTTTTAATTCTTTTTACAGTTTCATAACCGTCCATTCTGGGCATCATAACGTCGAGAACAACTGCGTCCGGGTGGCGCTCGCCAATTTTTTCAAGACAGTCTATTCCGTCAAATGCTTCTTTTGCATCATAACCATTAGATTCTAAATATCTTTTCAAAAGTTTTGTTGTTATTTTATTGTCATCAACAACCAGTATAAAGGGTTTTTCCATTTAATAATCCTTCTTATTTACACCAAATAGGAACATTTAACAAACACATTATTTGATCTCTGAATAAATTAATTAATCCATTAATCAAATGTAAAATGCAAATATATTGAATTTTTTTTAAATACAAGAGCGATTACATTTTTTTTATCATTTTCTTCATAAATATCATCAATAATTGCTTTGTATTAAAATAATTTAGATGTAATTTAATAATCTATTCATATATTAATTTATATTAATAATAAATTTTATTATATGTAATTGAAATAGATCTGTAGCGGCTTTTAAATTTCAATAATTAAAATTAAAATAAAATAATCTGTTTATTTACTGTCACCAAGTAAAAATAAAATATAAATTTCGATTCTAATGAATTATTATTAATATAAATAATTATTGTTAAGCAATATTTATTCTTATTTATCGTGTAAACAAAGCTAAATTATAAATTAAAATTATTATTATTTAAATTTTATGCTCAGTTCGGAAAAAAGAAATGAATTTGTTGTAACTGCAAGAAAGTGGCGTCCACAGCGTTTTTCTGATGTTGTCGGTCAGCAACACATCTCTACAACTCTTAAAAATGCGATTTCATCTAATAGGATTCATCATGCATATTTGTTCTGTGGGCCAAGAGGAGTAGGTAAAACCACAACAGCACGGATTCTTGCAAGAGCCATTAACTGTGAAAATCCTAAAGAATTTGAACCATGCAATAATTGCGAAACATGTATAGCTGTACTTGAAGGCAAATCTTTGGATATTATCGAAATTGACGGAGCTTCTAATAATAGTGTTGATGATGTCAGAAAATTACGTGAAAATTCCAAATATCCTCCTTCGCTTGGAAAATATAAAATGTATATTATTGATGAAGTACACATGCTGTCCACTTCCGCATTTAATGCTCTTTTAAAAACACTTGAAGAACCGCCGCCACACTTACTATTTGTTTTTGCAACCACTGAATCTCATAAATTACCGGCAACTATTATCAGTAGATGCCAGCGATTTGATTTTCGTAGAATGGAAATCAACGAAATTTCGAGCCAACTAAGAATGATAGCCGCTACTGAGAATATTACCATTGATGAGGAATCTCTTGTAACGATTGCAAAAAAGGCTGATGGTTCAATGCGTGACGGTCAGTCTATTTTCGATCGTATCGTTGCTTTTTGTGGAATGAATATTATTTATGCTGAAATGGCAGAGGCTCTTCATTTGATAGATACAGAATTCTTTTTTAGAATTAGTGATGCAATAAGAAGTAATAATATTTCTGAAATGTTTCATATTGCAGATGAAGTTATCCGAAAGGGGTATGATCTCCAAGAATGTATGCAGGGGCTTCTGGAGCATTTCCGAAATATTTTAACAATTAAAGCTACCTCTGATATTAAAATGATTGACTCTTCAGCTTCAACCATTGAGAGATATAAATCAGAGGTTGATTTTTATTCAAAAGCAGATCTGTTGCGTATTTTGAACATTATTTCCAGTACTGAACAAACTTTGAAATATAGTGCCCAGCCTCGAATAAAATTTGAAATGGGGCTTCTGCAGCTTGCATCATTAGATTCTCTTGTTGAAATAGGAGAATTGTTAAATGAAATAAAATTACTGAAGTCAAATCCTGAGATTTTAAATGCACGTGTTATTCAGACGATAAAGTCGTCGGAACCTATTAAAAAGAATGTAATCAATTCAGACCCTTCATTGGTTTATAATACTAAACCTGCACCTGTTCTGGAAAAATCATCCGAAGTACAGAATAAAATATCCGAACCTTCATTACCGGCATCTGCAGAGCTTGTGAAGGATTCTGCCACTGTAATTGATAAGGTAAACAGACAGCCTATTAAAGAAAATCTTGAAGATTCCTGGATCGATTTTATAAGGAAAATTGCAGGTTCAAAGTCCGGATCAATGCTGCTGGATCAAGCAAAAGTTATTTTTAATGATGCTGAAATTATACTTAATATTGATAACAATTTTGTTTATGAAAATATTTTTCAAAAAAGGGGAATTCTTCAATCTGAATTGAAGGATTTTTACGGTAAGCATATTTCTGTAAAACTTATTAAAATCGAAGATCTGGGTAGCCATGATAGTAGCTCTTCAGGAATTGAAACTGATGTTGAAATATATAATTCACAAAACAAGAATTTTATTGATAATTCGTCAATCAATAGTACTATAGCTGAGAATAATTCAAATAAAATATCAGATAAGCATCCTATTGAACGTTCGATAATCGATTTATTTGATGCAAAGCAGCTTTTTTAATAATTTAATAAGGGGGAGGGGATCATCATGGAAATAGGTGATATTATACCGGCATTTTCAGCCACTGCAGATGATGGATCAACAATTAGCAGCGAATCTTTAAGAAATAAATTAAATGTCATATATTTTTATCCTAAGGACAATACAAGCGGTTGTACTCAAGAAGCATGTGACTTTAGGGATAATATGGTAAGGATTAGCGGGTTGGGAGTTAATCTTATCGGAGTTAGCCCTGATAGCGTTAAATCACATTCAGGATTTATCCAAAAATACGGATTGAATTTCAAATTGATTGCCGATGTAAATAAAGATTTATGTAATTTATTTTCTGTTATGGGCGAAAAATCCTTATATGGCAGGAAATATATGGGGGTGATCAGATCTACGTTTCTAATAAATTCCGAGCTTGAAGTTCTTTATAAATGGACTAAAGTCAAGGTTAGTGGCCATGTTGATGAGATTATTTCAAAGATACAAGAAATAAATAAAAATGATTGATACACACGCTCACATTGATACCACTACTTTCGACAATGACAGGGACGAGATGCTTCAAAGAGCCTTCAGTGCTGGTATTGAAAATATCATTATTCCTTCAATTGAACCGGAAACATTTGATAAAGTTTATATTTCTGCCGGACTAAGTGATAAAATATTTTGTGGAATCGGCATTCATCCTCACTATGCTAAGACTGTTAATACTGATTCATTAACAGAAATTGAAAATCGTTCATTTCACCCCAAAACCATTGCAATAGGAGAGATTGGTCTTGATTACTATTATGATTTCGCTCCGAAAAATATTCAGATTAACGCATTCAGAGATCAATTGGAAATAGCAAAGTCAAGGAAATTGCCTGTAATTGTTCATAACAGAGAATCGGATCGTGATTTGATGGAAAACCTGAAATCAGCTCAGAACGGGGATTTGCAGGGAGTTTTACATTGTTTTTCAGGTGATAAAAATACTTTGAAACAAGCCATGGATTTAGGTTTTTATATATCTTTCACTGGAAATATTACTTTCAAAAAAAGTACATTATCTGACATAGTAGAAATTTGTCCGGTTGACCGTTTCATGTTGGAAACAGATTGCCCATGGATGGCTCCCATACCTAATCGTGGCAAAAGAAACGAACCATCTTTATTGTATTTAATTGCAGAAAAAGTTTCAGAAATAAAAAAAATCACAACTCATGAGGTTATAGAAATGACAAACAATAATGCAAGAAAACTTTTTGGATTACTTATTGTTATGTTTATTATTTTTTTAAATTCAAACAAGTCAATATCACAAACCACAGATTCGACTCAATCAGACACAGTTTCCAAAGTTCTACAAATTGAAAATCCTTATGAAAAGAAAGTTGGAATTAGCTTTTTATTAGGTTTGAATACGAACATTGCAACTCAAAAATATGGGAAGAATCAGCAATCAAAAATTAATATTACTTATGAGGGTTTGGTGAGCTATGGAGGCGCAATATCCTTTTTCCCATTTGATTTTCTTGAACTTGAAGCTACTTATTTTTATACCAAAAATCAGAAAATTGCAGATGAAAATCCTCCGTTTGTTAAGCCATTTAAATACCATACAGTTGAATTCGGGTCACATTGGCTTGTTAATCCATTTTCAAGAATTAGTATTTTCGGCACTATCGGTGCTTCATATATGCGATCAATTGAGTTGACAGAACATTCCAATTATGCAGTGAATACCGGTTTAGGTATAAATATTAATATCCCATTTGCTTATGGACAATTTGTCCCAGTGCTCGAATGGAGACTTGATTTTTTTGTTAATGAATATGTCGGAAGTGCTATTTTAGTGAAAGGTAAGCCACCTGAGCCGGATGTTCATACTTCAAACTTCTTTTCGTTCCCAAGATTCGGTCTCTTTTATTACCCTAAATTTTAACGATTATTTATTTTTGGAATAAAACATGATAAATTTGTTAGAACATCCTTTAGTAAGTCATAATTTGGTGAGTTTACGTAATTCTGAAACTGATTGCAATAATTTTAGGGTTGCAGCAAAAAAACTCGGATATTTTCTCGCAATTGATTTATTAAGCAACTTAAAAACAAAGCCGGTAACTTTCAACACACCTAATGAAAGCTGTGAAGGTGATCAAATCGGTGAGAAGGTTATTCTGATGCCAATTTTAAGAGCTGGATTATTACTTCTGGAGCCATTTCTCGAAATTTATCCAGATTCAGTCGTAGGATATTACGGAGTGAAAAGGAATGAAGAAACCTTGGAACCAAATGAGTATTATTATTCAATGCCGGAGTTTGATGAGTTAGACAGGATTATTATTTTAGATCCTATGATAGCAACCGGTGGAAGTGCATGCGCAGCTATAGCCCGACTTCAGCTCGATGGTGCAACAAATATTTCAATTGCTGCTTTGATTGCAGCTCCCGAAGGAGTTGAGAAAATTCTGACTGAATTCCCATCTGTCTCAATTTATTGTACGGCTCTTGACCGTGGATTAAACGAAAGAGGATATATAGTACCGGGTTTAGGAGATGCAGGCGATAGAATGAACAATACTATTGTTTAATTGTTGAATAATGAAATTTAAAACTGCAAATGAAAATATATGATAAAACAGGTTATTAATTCATAATTAATTATCCATTATTATCATATTTTGTCTCTCATTTGGTTGGGAACTGAAAATTTCGTAATTTTGAGGTTTTAGTAAAAGTAAAATAGATTAAAGTGTTTAGAATTCTTATTCATGGTATCAAAGACGGAGAATATAAATTGAATCTGAGCGCAGATGCAAGTCAAATAGGTTTCTTACCGGAAGAGTTTTTCGGAACAGTCACTTTCACAGGTTTAATGAGAAAAATAACTAAGAAAATTTCAATTACCGGAACCGCAGGATGTACTGCCAGCTTAGTTTGTGACAGAACTCTTACTGATTATAACGAAGAAATTTCAGCTTCCGTCAGTGTTTCTTATTTAACTGATTCTTTTTTATTTTTAAACAGATCATCAAATGATTCATCAGATAGTGAATTGATTATTATTCATGAAGACGAGAAAGAAATTGATCTAACTGAAGAAATCACTCAACAGCTTTCAGTCTCATTACCTATGAAAAGATTAGCACCAGACGTAAGAGAGATTGATATTAATGATCTATTTCCCGAAATTGAAATTATTTCATCAGAAGCCACAATAGGTGATGATAGGTGGAGTAAATTAAAAAATGTTGTAATAAACTAAATTTTGAATTTTATTATTTACCATAGAGTATAAAATGCCAAATCCAAATCGAAAATCTTCATCAACAAGACGTGATAAAAGACGTACGCACTACAAAGCTACCGTCACACAAACAAGTACTTGCCCTCAGTGCAGTGCTGTTAAACTTCCACACGCTGCATGCCCTGAATGCGGTTACTATAATGGGCGTAAAATTATTGCTAAAGTTTGATTTAAATCATTACAAAAGCTTTGATGAATCAAGAGTCTCAAAAAAAATTGAAAATTGCATTAGACGCAATGGGTAGCGACTACTCACCCAATAGCGAAATTGATGGAGTAATTAGTTTTTTCAATCAAAATCCGGATTTGATGAATTCGGTTGAAGTTATTTTAGTCGGTGATGAGAAATTATTACGAGATAAATTAGCTTCTAATAAATTGGTTGATAAAAACATTACTTTTCACCATGCATCACAAGTTGTGGAAATGTGCGATGAGCCTACTTCTATTTTAAAGAATAAAAAAGATTCATCATTGTACAAAGGTCTTGTTCTTGTTAAAAATAAAGAAGCTGATGCTTTCCTTTCAGCAGGTAACACCGGTGGTGTACTTTCAGTTTCGACCGTACTTTTGGGGAGAATAAACGGTGTTAGCCGTCCTACTATTGGAGCGCTTTTCCCAACAAAGAACAAAGATTTCTGCCTTGTAGTTGATGTTGGAGCAAATGCTGAGGTTAAACCGAAATTCCTGTACGAATTTGGAATTATGGGAAGTATATATGCATCTGAAATATTGGGAATCAAGAGTCCCAGGGTTGGTTTACTTAATATTGGCGAAGAGGAATCAAAAGGCACTTCTATCATTCAGGAGGCGCACCAGTTAATGAAAAAGGCTGACTTTAATTTCATTGGCAATATCGAAGGACGTGATATTTTACAGGGTAATGTTGATGTTGTGATCTGTGACGGGTTTGTCGGAAATATAGTTATGAAATTTGCTGAGAGCGTTATTGATTTCCTCAAAGGATCATTTAAAAATTATGCAGCACAGGGATTTATCAATAAAATTTCAGTAGCTTTGTTTCTCCCAATTCTTAAAAATGTTCTTAAAAGCCTTGATTATCAGGAATCCGGTGGAGTACCTTTAATCGGAGTAAATGGAAATGTCATTATCGGCCATGGGAAATCTACTCCTAAAGCCATTATGAATATGATCAACAGAGCAGTAGATGCTATTCAAAAAGATATTAACCGTCAAATTGAAGCCAAACTAAACACATAATCCAATTTTGTTAAAAAATAAAGTATAATAAATGCCAGCTACAATAACTTCTATCGCTCATTTCCTTCCTCCGGATATTTTTACTAATAAATATTTTGAGGAATATCTTGAAACAAGCGATGAATGGATAATGACCAGATCGGGGATTTCAGAGCGTCGGTTTGCCAAGGAAGGAGCTACCTCCGATATGATTGTACCAGCTGCTTTAGAATGTATTGAAAAACGTGGAATTTCAAAAGAGGATATTGATTGCATAATTGTTGCAACTGTCACTCCTGACCATTTGTTTCCATCAACTGCATGCGTTGTTCAGAATAAATTAGGAATAAAGAAATGCTGGGGATATGACGTTTCGGCTGCATGTTCAGGATTTTTATTTGCACTTGAATCTGCATGCGCATTAGTAGAAAGTGGAAGAGCCAAAAAAGTTTTGCTTTGCGGTGCCGATAAAATGAGTTCAATTGTAAATTTTCAGGACAGAGCACAGGCAATTCTATTCGGAGACGGAGCAGGAGTTTGTTTGATTGAAACATCGGATGATCCGAATTCGGGCATTTTGGATTCAATATTAAATATCGACGGAGCTGGTGGTCAATATCTGCATCAGGTTGCCGGAGGCAGTTTCAAACCTGCAAGCCATGAAACAATTGATAAGGGTGAACATTATATCTATCAAGACGGTCAAGCAGTATTCAAAGCCGCTGTCGTAGGGATGGCCAATGTTTCCGAAGAAATTATGAAAAAAAATAATTTAACTTCAGACGATGTTCGCTGGCTTGTTCCACATCAGGCAAATCTAAGAATAATATCAGCCACGGCAAATCGAATGGGTTTATCAAATGATAAAGTTATGGTCAATATTAATAAATATGGGAATACTACCGCCGCTACTATCCCGATTTGTTTATCCGAATGGTTGGATAAAGGTGAATTAGTTAAAGGTGATAATATAGTATTAGCGAGTTTTGGTGCAGGTTTTACCTGGGGCGCCACTTATATAAAATGGAATATGAATAAATAATTTTTTAAAAATAAATGAACACTGCACTCTTATTTTCCGGTCAAGGCTCTCAATATGTTGGGATGGTTAAGGATTTGTACGAATCTTCAAATCTTGCAAAAGATATTATAGACTCAGCAGATGCCATTCTCGGATATTCGTTAAGTGAAATTTGTTTTAATGGTCCAATTGAAACATTAAAAGAAACAAGATACACCCAACCGGCTATATTTTTACATTCAACAGTTTTGTTTGAGTTGCTTAAAGATAAATTAGATTTTCAAGCAGTTTCAGGACATTCTGTTGGTGAATATGCCGCTCTTTATGCTGCAGGTGTTCTTAGATTTAAGGATGCATTAAAATTAGTATCATACAGAGCTAATCTAATGTTCAATGCAGGTGAAGAAATGCCCGGAACAATGTTTGCAATAATTAATCTGGATGATGCTAAGGTAATTGAAATTTGCGAAAGGATAACTAAAAATGCAAATGGAGAAGTTGCAGTAGCTGCTAATTTCAATTCACCAGGGCAGGTTGTGATTTCAGGATCGCAGAATTTACTCCGTGAAAACGTAAATGAATTTAAACAAGCCGGATCCAGAGTAATTGCCAAGGAGTTGATTGTTAGCGGTGCTTTTCATTCACCACTTATGCAATCTGCAAAAAATGAACTTGAACAAGCAATACATTCTATAAATTTTAATGATGCAAAAGTTCCTGTATATTCGAATGTGAGCGCAAAACCTCTGACTGATGCTAATCAAATAAAAAATGCGCTTATCATGCAATTGACATCCCCGGTTTTATGGACACAATCATTATTAAATATGAAAGAGGACGGATTTTCAAAATTTATTGAATTAGGACCGGGTTCAGTTCTCCAGGGTTTAGTTAAAAGAACCCTAACAGAAGTAGAAAATTTGGGCTTTGATAAATTTATTGAATTAAGTAGAGATTAATTAATTTTTTTTTTGTAAATTTCAGTTTATATTTTTTTGAAAAACTATGGCAAATTTGAAAAGGTTCACAGGGAAGACAGTTATAGTGACAGGAGGTTGCAGAGGTATAGGTTTATCAATAGTTGAACGCTTTGCAAACGAAGGAGCAAGAGTCTTTGCATTAGATTATGTTATTCCCGAAAGCGGAACCCAACTTTTCGACAATGAAGAACTAAACAGCCTTACGAGCTATTTACAAGCTGACGTAACAAAAGAAGAATCCGTAAAAGCTGCAATAGATGAGATACTCAAAACAAATCCTAAGATAGAAATTCTTGTAAATAATGCAGGAATAACACGTGATAATCTTGTTCTGCGCATGACCGAAGCAGATTGGGACTCAGTGCTAAGTACAAATCTGAAAGGTGCATTTATCTGTACTAAGGTTCTGGTTAGAACAATGATGGCTCAGAGATTCGGTCGAATAATAAATATTGGATCGGTTGTTGGTACTATGGGAAATATAGGACAAGCAAATTATTCTGCTTCCAAGGCTGGTTTGATCGGTTTTACTAAATCAATTGCACGTGAATTTGCTTCGAGAAATATATTGGTAAACTGTGTAGCTCCCGGATATGTGCGTACACCGATGACAGAAAAATTAAGTGATGATGTTAAACAAAATTTTATGAATAGTATCCCGCTAAAAAGATTGGCCGAACCTTCGGATATAGCCAACGTAGTGTGTTTTTTCGCCTCAGACGATGCTTCCTACCTGACAGGTCAGTTGGTTCATGTTGATGGCGGAATGGCGATGTAAGAAATCCCTTTTTATTATATATATTTAATATTTTTTTTTATTTTTTTAGGAGTATTTAAAATGACTGATTTAAAACAAAAGGTTACTGACATTATTGTTAAAAAACTTGGTGTGGAAGAATCACAAGTAACAGAAACTGCATCATTCACAAAAGATTTGGGCGCAGATTCACTCGATACCGTAGAATTGATCATGGAATTCGAAAAAGAATTCGGAATAACAATTGAAGATAGTGACGCTGAAAAAATTCAGACAGTTACAAATGTCGTTCAATTTTTAAGCGAAAAACTTGCTAAATAATTACTGTTAAAAAAACTATTGGTTAATTATGCCGAAATATAATTATCCTCGTATTGTCGTTACGGGTATAGGAGCGCTTACACCAGTCGGAAACTCAACATCCGAATTCTGGAATTCCATGATGGAAGGCAGAAGTGGAACTGCACCTATTACTCGGTTCGATGCGAGTGAATTTGATACAAAGTTTGCCAACGAAGTAAAGAATTTTGATCCGAGTCCTTTCCTTAACCGTAAGGAAGTTCAGAAAATGGATCTTTTTACACAGTTTGCAATTGCTGCCTCGGCAATGGCTGTCGAGGATGCTGGTATAGATTTTGAAAAAACCGATAAAGAAAGAGTAGGAGTAATTATCGGTTCTGGTATTGGTGGAATGTGGACTTACCATAATCAACAACAGAATCTTTACTCAAGAAATGGTAATCCTGACCGTATCTCACCATATTTTGTTCCGATGCTTATCTCCGATATAGCAGCAGGCCATGTTGCTATTCGTTGGGGATTAAAAGGACCAAACTATGCCACAGTTTCTGCTTGCGCTACCTCATCACATAGTATTGCTGATGCACTGATGATATTACAACGAGGTGATGCTGACGTGATGTTAGTTGGTGGTGCCGAAGCGGTTATCTGTCCAATGGGAATAGGCGGATTTAACGCAATGAAAGCGCTTTCAACAAGAAATGATGACTATGTTCATGCCTCAAGTCCTTTCGACCAAAAACGTGATGGTTTTGTAATGGGCGAAGGATCAGGTATGCTTGTCGTTGAAACTTATGAGCATGCAGTCGGACGCGGAGCAAAAATATATTGCGAACTCGCAGGATTTGGCCTGACCGATGACGCTTTCCATATTACACAACCAGCACCTGGTGGTGAAGGAGCCGTCAGATCTATGAGACTCTGTGTTGCCGATGCAGGACTTAAGCTCGAAGATATCGACTATATAAATGCCCATGGCACTTCGACGCCGTTTAATGATAGAAATGAAACCCAGGCAGTAAAAACACTTTTTGGTGATCATGCAAATAAACTTATTGTCAGTTCAACAAAGTCAATGACTGGTCATTTGCTTGGCGCAGCCGGCGCAGTAGAAGCTATTGTTACAGTACTTTCTATAAAAAATCAAATTGTACCACCTACAATAAATTATTCGTCTCCTGATCCCGATTGTAATTTGAATTATTCGCCAAATAAACCAACAGCTCATAGAATCAGAGCTGCTATAAGTAATACTTTTGGCTTCGGTGGCCATAATGCTTCGATTTGTTTTAAAGAATTTACCGGTGAATAAATTGCTTATTCTATAAGGAAGCTGTTCGTTAAATAGAACGAAGCTTCCTTATTTTTTTTTGTTAATCGTTGGGGTAATAAAATTAGTTATTCAGACATATATTCGGGTTTATTAAGATTTCTACCAAAAAATCTGTATAAACTTAAATCAGATAGAACAGAAGCATTCCCAAGCCTTGGATTTCTAACTGATGAAAAAAAAGTATTACTTGAAAAACAATTACATATTTCTATCAAACACACACACTTTTTTGAACAGGCACTCACACATCGCTCATATATACATGTACTTTCAAATGAAAATGTGCAGTCAAATGAGAGAATGGAATTCTTAGGAGATTCGATTCTCGGATTTGTAGTAGCAGAATATCTTTTTGAATTACATAAAACCAGAGTTGAAGGTGATCTTACTAAAATGCGATCATGGCTTGTCAATAAAAATTCCCTTGCTATTTGTGCAAATAGAATTAATTTAGACAAATTCCTTATGATGAGTTTTTCTGCAGAGAAGGCTCTTAGAACAGGATCGGTCTCAATTCTTGCAGATGCACTCGAAGCATTGATAGCCGCAATATTTTTGGATTCGGGAATTGATGAAGTCAGAAAATTCATTATTAATAGATTAATACCTCTATTGATGGAAGAAAAAGTTTTAGATAATAAAAACTTTAAAAGTGATTTGTTAGAACAATCTCAGGCAAAGGTTAAAAAAACTCCTGTCTATAGAACCATTAGCGAGAGTGGCCCTGATCATGATAAAGAATACATTGTCGGTGTATTTCTGGATAATGATCAAATTGGCTCCGGTTCAGGAAAAAGCAAGAAACAAGCAGAACAGATAGCTGCTAAAGATGCCCTTGAGCATTATTACATATTTGTGACAACCAATCTGGATTTGTCAGTCAATAAAGATCTGAAATTGGATTCAAATACAATAAATTTGTGAAAATAATCTTAATTTTATTTTCCTTTTGTTTACTATTAAGTTAAAGATTGAAAATGGAAAAATTACTTTTTGAAAAATCCTGTTCCGGTCGTAAGGGATATACAATGCCAGAACTTGATGTAGCTCAAATCAGCATCGGTTCTCAAATACCTGACAAGTTTATTAGAAAATCGACCGCAGCACTGCCAGAGATAAGTGAAAATGAAATTGCACGTCATTTTATTCGATTATCTCAATTAAACTATAACATTGACAAAGGCTTTTATCCACTTGGATCGTGTACAATGAAATATAATCCAAAGGTCAATGAGAAAACATCGGCTATGAGTGGATTTACCAATCTCCATCCCCGCTCTGATGTTGACGCTTCTCAAGGAGCATTAAAATTAATGTTTGAACTCGGTGAATCTTTAAAAGAAATTTCAGGAATGAAAGGCGTTTCATTACAACCGGCAGCTGGCTCACATGGCGAATTTACCGGAATATTAATGTTTCGTGCTTATCATCTGGATCGTGGGGATGTTAAAAGGAAAAATATACTTATTCCCGATTCGGCACATGGAACCAATCCATCATCTGCAGCAATTGGAGGATTCGAGATTATAAGCGTTAAATCTAATGATCGGGGTAGAATTGACATTGAAGATCTAAAATCAAAATGCAATGATGAAGTTGCAGGCTTTATGGTAACTAATCCGAGCACTTTAGGTATGTTCGAATATGACATTTGTGAAATAGAAAAATTGGTTCATAGCTGTGGTGGCTTAATGTACATGGATGGAGCCAATTTGAACGCACTACTTGGAATAGTTCGCCCCGGAGATATGAATTTTGATTGCGTTCATATTAATTTACATAAAACTTTTTCAACTCCACATGGTGGCGGTGGCCCCGGAGCAGGTCCAGTTTGCGTAAGCGAAAGATTGCTTCCTTATTTACCGGTTCCACAAATTGTTAAAAGCGGCGATCAGTATGATTTAATTGTTGACAATCCTAAATCCATTGGAAAAGTTCATTCATTTTACGGTAATTTTGGTGTCCTTGTCCGTGCCTATACATATATCAGAATGAATGGTGCAGACGGGATGAGAGCCATTAGTGAAAATGCAATCCTTAATGCTAACTATCTTTTAAGTCTAATTAAAGATAAATTTGAGTTGCCCTATAATGAAAGATGTATGCACGAATTTGTCATCTCAGGTGATCGTCAAAAGGCTTTAGGAGTGTCCACTAAGGATATTGCAAAACGTTTGCTTGATTATGGCTATCATGCACCGACAATATATTTTCCTTTAATAGTGCATGAATCAATGTTGATTGAGCCTACTGAAACAGAAACTTTGGAAGCATTGAACGAATTTGCCGATGCCATGCTCAAAATTGCTGCCGAAGCTGAAACAGAGCCAGATACAGTTAGAAATGCACCAACAACAACTTACGTCAGACGTTTGGACGATGCACTTGCTGCAAGAAAATTAAATGTTTCCTGGTTCTCTCAGTTAGATTAATTTTTAAATTTTAGATAAAAAAATCAGATATTTCAAAAACAGAAAGAAATATTAAGAGGACTATTAGAACTTGTAAAAAATTCAATTTCATTCACTAATTGATCCGAACTGTAGTTTTAATTTGGATGAAATTTGAATTATTCCTTTCGTTTGGATTAGAGGATTATTATCTTCATCAAACTTGGGATATTCTGATTCTATCTCATAATTGACAATTCATAACTCATAATTGATAACTCATAACTCATAATTATCATGATCCGATTGCAACGTGAAGAAGACAAGATTACTTTGTCAGTATCCGAATTAACTGAGAAAATATCTCGAGTACTCGAAAGAGAAATAGGAATTGTTTCTGTTTCCGGAGAAATTTCAAATTATAAACTTCATTCATCTGGACATAGATACTTTACATTAAAAGATGGTGGAGCATCAATATCGTGTGTCCTGTGGCGCGGCAGACAGCTAAAGTTTAACCCGTCGGATGGAATGAAAGTCGTCGTTCGCGGTTCTATATCTGTTTTTCCTCCCCGAGGTCAATATCAATTAGATTGCGATACAATCGAACCAGCTGGAATGGGAGACCTCTTTGTTGCTTTTGAAGCTCTTAAAGCAAAACTTGAAGCTGCTGGTTATTTTGATTCAAACAGAAAAAGAAAAATACCTCAGATTGTTACTAAAATTGGAGTTGCCACATCACCAACCGGTGCCGTTATTCGTGATATAACTACAACGCTTGAAAGAAGATTTCCTGCTATTCAAATTTATTTCAGACCAACCCTTGTTCAAGGCGAAGGTTCTTCCGATGATATAGTGAAAGCCATCCGAGAGTTGAATGCAACGGACGCGCAGGTTATTATTTTAGCACGTGGCGGTGGATCGCTTGAAGATTTATGGTCATTTAATGAAGAGAAAACGGCTGATGCTATTTTTAATTCCAAAAAACCTTTGATTTCGGCTGTAGGACACGAAACCGATTTTACAATTTCCGATTTTGTTGCCGATTTAAGGGCTGCCACTCCAACTGCTGCTGCTGAACTTGTTTCGCGAATTACTCAATCGGATTTTCTTGATAATCTTTCTGATACATCATCAAATATAACCAAAATGCTAATGAGAAAGATAAATGAAAAGAAACAATATCTTGATTATATGACCGGTACTGCTGCTTTTGGTAAACTTGAACATCATATTAAAACTTCGTCATTAAAGATTGATGAAATTCAGAGACGGATAGAATCGAATTTATCAAATAAAATGAATGAATTGAATACTTCTATAGAATCAAAATCAGTATTAATTAATTCACTTTATCCCCTTGCACCGCTTGGAAAAGGATTTGCTATTATAAAACGGAATGGAAAAATTATCAATAAAGATCAGTCTTTATATGATTTTCAAAAAATTGAAATTGAACGTGAAAAAGAAACGGTATTTGCAAGAATCGAAAAACAATTACAGGATGAATTATTCTAATGAGCAAAAGTAAGACTGAGAAAATCATTACAAAAAAACCAAGGATAAAAACACAACAATTAGTTTATACACCTCTATCAGAAAAAGAAAAAAATTTTTCTAAAATAGACATTTCTGAAGAAATCCTTTTCAAAATTGGTGCTTTAGCAGATGAAACGGGTGTCGAAGTTTATGTTGTTGGAGGATATGTTCGTGATTATTTTCTAAACCGCGATCGAACAGATTTTGATTGTACGGTAGTTGGTGATGCAATTGCCTTTGCTAACCTGTTTGCTAAAAGAATGAGAAGCAATGCAGTTATTTATGAAAAATTCAAAACAGCATTAGTCCCAGTTGGAGAATTAAAAGTTGAATTTGTCGGCACACGAAAGGAAGTTTATTCAGTTGATTCAAGAAATCCAAGTGTAACTGAAGGTACACTGGAGGAAGACCTCGCACGCCGTGACTTTACAATAAATGCAATGGCAGCTTCACTTAACAAAGTAAAATTCGGTGAAGTAATTGATTTGTTCAATGGAGCCGAAGACCTGCAAAGCAAAATACTTCGCACACCACTCGATCCGGTTATTACTTATAACGATGATCCCCTTCGTATGATGAGATTAGCCCGTTTTGCATCTCAATTGGGCTTTGATACCGAAAAGTCATCATTTGATGCTATTAAGGGACTTTGTGATAGAATATCAATCATTTCCAAAGAGCGAATAAGCGATGAATTACTTAAAATTATTTCATCGCAGTTTCCGAGCAAAGGGTTTAAGGTATTATTTGAGTCAGGATTATTAAAATTTATATTTCCCGAACTTAATAATTTATCTGGTGTTGAAGTGGCTCAGGATGATATGTCTGCTTATTATCATAAGGATGTATTTTGGCACTCACTCAAGGTTTTAGATAATATTGCAAAAGTTACTGATAATATTTGGTTACGTTTTGCTGCACTTGTACATGATATTGCAAAACCAAAATCAAAAAAATTCATTCCGGGTATAGGTTGGACTTTTCACGGCCACGAAGAATTTGGTGCCCGAATGTTAGAGAAGATATTTCGTAATATGAAACTACCTATGAATCATGTAGAGTATATCCAAAAATTAGTTCGCTTGCATCAAAGACCTATGGTATTGGTTGATGAAGGTGTGACAGATTCTGCAATCAGAAGACTGGCTTTCACTGCTGGAGATGCATTAGAAGATTTGTTTATGCTGTGCAAGGCTGATATTACAACTAAAAATCCTAATCTTACCGAAAAATATATATCAAACTATGAGATTGTTTTTCAGAAAGTGATGGAAGTTCAGGAAAAAGACAGATTACGCGAGTTCCAATCGCCGGTTCGGGGAGAGATGATTATGGAAATCTGTAATTTGCCAGCTTCCAAATCCATAGGAATAATAAAATCAATGATTGAAGAAGCGATTCTGGATGGAATAATAGCTAACGATTTTGATGAAGCAATGAACTTTTTCCTCAAACACAAAGAAGAATGGATTGACCTTATTTTTACAGGACAATTGGGAAAAGTCAGAAAAAAGTATTAGATAATATTTTCAGTTACGACTTTAATTAAATTTTATATTGTTTCTCATAATACTCCATATACTCTCCCGATCTTACGTTGCCACACCATTTTGGATTATTGAGATACCAATTTACTGTCGAAACAAGACCTTCATCAAAATTAAAGGCTGGTTTCCATGCTAATTCCGATTCCGCTTTTGAACAATCTATTGCATAACGGCGGTCATGGCCGGGTCTGTCTTTTACATAAGTAATTAATGATTCGGGCTTGTTAAGTATTTTTAGTAAGGTTTTAACAATTTCAATATTAGGCTTTTCACTTTTGCCACCAAGATTATAAACTTCACCAGATTTACCTTTCAGAAAAGTTGCCCATATACCTGAACAATGATCATCCACATAAATCCAGTCTCTGACGTTCATTCCATCACCATAAATAGGTAATTTCTTATCTTCACAAGCATTCAAAACCATCAGAGGAATTAATTTTTCCGGGAATTGGAATGGGCCATAATTATTAGAGCATCGTGTAATAACTGCATTGAGACCATAAGTATGAACAAAAGCAGAAACAAGATGATCAGCCGCAGCCTTGGAAGCAGAATAAGGTGAATTCGGTTGTATAGGGCTTGATTCAGTAAATAATCCGGACTCTCCGAGTGACCCATAAACTTCATCGGTTGAAACCTGCAAGTAACGCCGAATTTTGTGTTTCATTGCAGTCTGAAGCAGGATAAGTGTACCTCCGACATTTGTGTCAATAAAAGGTCTGGCATCTAAAATTGAGCGGTCAACGTGCGATTCTGCAGCAAAATTGATTATTCCATCAATTTTGTAATAATCGCAAATATTCTCGACTAATTCGGGATTCTGAATTGATCCTTTGACAAAATGGTATCGGTGATTTCCTTCAATTTCAATAAGATTTTCGGGATTTCCAGCATAAGTCAAGGAATCAAGATTCACGATATTAATATCCGTATCACGGAGTATTTTTCTAATAAAAGCACTGCCTATAAAACCACAGCCACCTGTTACTAATAAATTCTTTATCATATTCTGTATTAAGTAAATTAAATTAATTGTTCATTATTATAGGATTACGACCAGATAATTTCATCACAGCCGCAGCAATGGATGAGTATGAATCAGAAAAAGTGTTCATATATAAATCATAATCAAAAAAATCATTTAAATAGGGATTTCCAAAGGAGATAATTAAAATGTCCTTATCAAAGCCAAAATTTTTAACTATTTCCTTCAGACTCAAATCGGGATTAACTGATCCGCAATATGCTTGTGGACGAAAGAAGGAGGCGATTATTATCATATCACAATCATCAATTCCGTTTTTTATTGAATTTAGATCAACTTCTTCCATGTTTGAATCAATGAAGCCAAATTCACAATCGTTAGGGATCGCCTGTGCGAGTAAATTAAAAAAACTGGCTCCTGCACTCAAATCTTCTCCTTGAATAATGGCAAATCCTGCGACTATTCTTTTTTCATCAATTGGAATAAGATTTTTATCGCCCATTAAATCAATTGCATTATATGCTGCATTCAGTGCTAATTTCTCATTAGGAATATTAAAATCATCCATTTTATCTAATTTATTATGATAATTGAATAATTTTAAATTTTTCTTTAAGTTGATTATTCTTGAACAGGATTTGTTTAAATTGTCTAATAAATCTTGGGATTTATCTATATTTCGCTCTATGAATTCAAGTGCCTCAAAAGGATTAGCAGGTATCAAAGCAATATCTGCACCTGCTTCCAAAGCCCTGAACGGTAATTCATATTCTTGATAAAATCCTTTCAGACCTTTCATATCAAGAGCATCTGTAATCAATAAACCAGAATAACTCAGATCATCGCGTATGTATGATACAGCTTTTTTGGAAATTGAACAAGGAAATTCAACATCCAGTGCAGGGACAAGTATATGGCCAAGCATTATTGATTCTACATCAGCATCTATTGCTTTGATGAAAGGTTTTAAATGTAAATCGGATAATTCTTTAAGAGAAGAAATAATGGTGGGAAGTTCAATATGCGAATCTACTGATGTATCGCCATGTCCGGGGAAATGTTTTGCACACCCGGCAACAGATCCGAGTTTCAAACCTTTGATATATGAAGAAACATTTTCTTCAACATCTTCTAAATTCTCACCAAAAGCGCGAATATTAATAATTGGATTATTTCTGTTTGAATTGATATCTGCAACAGGAGCTAAATTTAAGCTGATACCGATATTCTTAGCTTCACCGGCAATCGCCGTGGCAATTTGCTCTGTGTTAGCACCTTTTGCCATAGCCCAGGCATGTGGAAATGGTGTACCATCCTCAAGTCGCATTGGAAGACCATGCTCAAAATCGGCACAAAATAGGAGAGAGATTTCTGAATTAGACTGCAATTCATCTGTCATGGACAGGACAGAAGCCATGGTTCCTGTAAAAACACAAAAGCCGCCTATTCCTTCTTTCACAAGATTGATTTGCTCTTTCTTGTAATCAGAATCACTAAAATACTTTTCAGTTTCAATCCTTGGAAAGATACACTGAGCAGCAAGTTGGCGGATGGTCCATCTATTTATCGGATTCATAAATTACCATGTTTTCTGATTCAAATTCAATAAATATACTTCTAAAATTATCTGGAATTTTTTCAGGTCTTTTTTCGCGAGCATTAAGAAAAACGAATACTGATGCAGCTTTTGCAAGTATTTCGTTATTTCGGACGACAATATTTTCAAAACAAAATGAGCTTGATTTAATATAAGATATTCGAGTATAAATGGAATATTCATCATTAAAGAATGCAGGAATAAAATAATCAATTTCGTTATGAACCACCATCACGGGATATTCACGAAGAAAAGCAGCAGGATTTTTTACCATACCTAATGTCTTGTAATACTCTGTCCGAGCGGCTTCCATCCAAATAAAATACTTAGCGTTGTGTACAACTCCAAAAGCATCGACATCAGAAAAGCGCACTATTCCTTCAAATTTATGTTTGTATTTCTTTAACTCAATTTCCAAATCTAACATTTCAATTTATACCATTCTTAATAATACTTCTTTTATTATCGAAGCAGCATCTATTGCGGCTGTTTCGTTGATTTGCAGGTGGAAAACACATCTTATGGATTGTCCGCCAATCCCTGATAATAATACCCCTTCATTTTTACAGTTTAAAACAAAAGTATCGGCACTGATTCCGGCTTTCAATTGAAATACAACCATGTTTGTTTCAACAGAATCAATATTAACAGTCAGTAAATCGGTTTCAGTTATTGCTAAGGCAAATTTCTTAGCATTTTTATGATCATTAACAATAAGCGGAAAATTATTTTTTATGGCATAAAGTCCTGCAGCAGCCAATATACCAGCTTGGCGCATACCACCACCAAGTATTTTTCTCATTTTTAAAGCATGTTTAATTGTTTCTTTTGAGCCAACTAACACTGAACCGACAGGCGCACCTAATCCCTTTGAAAGGCATACGGATATCGAATCGAAGGAATGAGCATACTCTTTTGGTGAAATCTCAGTAGCAGCGCAAGCATTCCATAATCTTGCACCATCTAAGTGGAAAATCATTTTATTCTCTTTTGCAATCTGTTCGACTTCTTTAATATATGATAAGCTAATAATCGAGCCTCCATGGCGATTATGAGTATTCTCAAGACAAATCATCGAGCTGACCGGAAAATAATAAATATCTGGTCTGATAGCATTCTTTATAGCATCAATCGGTATTTCACCACGCTCTGAAGGCAATTGACGAACCATAACTCGCGAGATGAAAGCTGGTGCGGCTGTTTCATAGTAAAATATATGTGCGTTTGATTCTGCAATAATTTCATCTCCGGATTTGGTATTAACAGCAATTGCTATTTGATTACTCATTGTACCGGAAGGAACATATAAAGCCGCTTCCTTGCCTAATAATTCCGCGACATAGTTCTGCAACGCGTTTACAGTCGGGTCTTCTCCATAGACATCGTCACCGACTTTTGCATCAAACATCGCTTGGCGCATCTGCTCGGTCGGTACGGTGACTGTATCAGATCTAAGATCAATTATTGAAGGATGTTCATTCATATTAATATCTCCCTTTTTTATCAATTTTATCATCAAGAGGATTATCTGGACTGGTTTTTAATGTTTTTATCAAATCAATCAAAGGCTGACGGAAATTTATACCGGTCATAAATGGCTGTGAGTCTTGACCTTTGAATTTAAACTTATCACCGTTTGAATAAATATAATCAGTTATAACAACTTTGTAAACTTTATTACGATCAAGCTTTTCACCATTGGCAAGCCAGAAGCCATTCCTTGCAACCAAGCCTCCAACGTATGGTTTACAGCATTTGATATTATCAATAATTTGTTCACCGGTTAATTTAACAATATATATTTCGTTTTCAAATGGCAATACACCCATGATAGAAGCCAATGTAATGTTTCCTACCGGTATTATTTGACGGATTCCATGTCGGTTACTCATTGAAATTTGCGCTTCGGGGAAGGCTGCCAGCCATGAATCCACAACAAGATTACCTAATATATCATTATCAATCTGAATTCCGTTTTTCGTATAACCAATTGAAACATCTGTTTCTTTACTTGTAATATCACGCCATTTGTTTATAACTTTCTTGACATCGGCGTCAGGAGCTATTTTTGTATTAGGTTCAATTTTCTCCTTTAAAGAGATCACTTTTTTAGTACTTTTATCAAAATCAATATCAACGCGTGCATATTTCATAAAGTTGGATGTCGGTTCAATAAAAGCCACTCCATCCTTAGTAGAATTTAATTCGGAATGACAATGTCCTGTCCCAACGAATGTATAACCCAGAGACTTGAACAGGGCGGATAATTCTATAATGTCCTTCGAACAATCGTGAATAATGGCTATAAGGATTTCTGCACTGTCCCTGAGCAATTGAGGTGTATATTCGGTCAAAACGCTGATGTATGGCAGAAACTCGTAACCCTCCACATTAGCAGGCTTAGTCAGACCGGGAGTTGCCACATTGCTTAATCCTATTATTCCAACTTTAACACCTTGTATAGTTTTAATAATATATGGTTTTACAAATTCTGGAATCTTATGGTCGCTTTTGCGGCGGAAATTGGCAGATAAATAGGGGAAACTTGCTTCAGATAAGTTCTTTTTGATATTTTCAATTCCAAAGTCAAATTCATGGTTTCCAAGCGCTGAAAGTGAATAGTGCATTGCATTCATCGTTTCAACTGTGGCTTCACCTTTGGTAATTGTTGAAATGGCAGGTCCAGTCCAGTTATCACCACCACTAATCAGTAAGAATGCTTTGTTTGTATCATAGCCTTCTTTTTGTTTAAATTCTGTCATCATTGAAGCTGCGCCACCATTGCGGAAAGAACTATCAATCCAGCCATGTTCATCACTGGTGTAGAGAATACTTATTTTCACTCTCGTATCCTCTGAAAAAGCAAGAAGCTCCGACCCGCTTAATCTTATGAACAGGAGTGTGTGTATAATAATTTTTGATAGATTGATTAAATATTTTGTCCGAATCATAAATAGTCTGTATTTTACTTAGTTTACTTGCAAAAAAGTTCAAAATTACTAATAATTTAAGATATGAACATTGCTCAAGCAAAAATATATTGCATTGGTGAAACAGTATTTGATATAATATTTGATAATTTTAATCCAATTGCAGCTAATGCCGGTGGATCTGCCTTCAATTCTGCGGTTTCAATTGCCCGCAGTGGGCTTTCTGTCTGTTTTATATCTGAAATCGGTCATGATATGATAGGGGATCATATTATCAACTTTTTTGAAGAAAATCACGTTTCATCCGAATTTATTTATCGCTTCAAAGACGGACAAACACCATTGGCTGTGGCACTATTAGATAAAAATAGAAATGCAAAGTATCAATTTTATAAGAATTATCCTGAAAATAGATTTTTAACAAAAAATCCGAAATTTCATGCTTGCGATTATTTGCTTTTTGGCTCATATTTCGCTCTCAATCGGGAACTACGTGGAAAATTAATTGAAATTCTTGAATTAGCTCGACGTGCCGGAACGACTATTATTTATGACCCTAATTTCCGAAAACCTCATGGCAAGGAATTACCAGAACTTTTACCTTTTATATTAGAAAATATTGAATTTGCAGATTTAGTACGTGGTTCAGCGGATGATTTTAAATTGATTTTCAATACAACTGAAATTATAGAGATTTATCAAAAGTGCCATGAAAAGCCACTGATAATGACAGATGAAGCAAATGATGTTCAATTTATTAATAATGGGAAAATACTTTCTGTTGAGCAATCATCGATCAATGTTATAAGTACAATAGGAGCGGGTGATTCGTTTAATGCAGGAATAATTTATTATTTAGTTAAAGAAAATTTAAATAAGTTTGATTTTCAGGAATTAACTGAAGAAAAGTGGAAAAAAATAATAAAGTCTGGAATTCGATTTGCGCAGAATACATGCGGCTCTTTGGAGAATTATGTTGATAAAGATTTCCTTGTACCAAAGCAGGAGCTTGTGAACAAGTGATACAAAAACCTCAGAATATAAAAATAGGGGATTCCTGCATTCGAGACTGTGTGAAAACTTCAATCTCTTGTCATTTTTGCGCATGCAGGAATCCCCTGATTTGCACTGGAATGAGGTTCCCGCATGCGCGGGAATGACAGATACGTAATTATTTCGTGTTTTCACACAGTCTCATTCGCAGGAATGACAGAAATGAATAGAAAATATTAATTTTATGTTTGGCTTAACAAAAGAATATTCGGATTATTATTCCTCAGTAGCAAAGAGCTTCAGGACTGTGTTTTCACAGTATATTGATGCTTTTGTAATAATAGGATCAGGTTTGTCAGAGTCTTATTCACAATTTGAAATTGTTGAAAAAATTCCATATTCTGCCGTTGACGGTTTTCCAAAGATAGGAGTAGCAGGGCATTTGGGTGAGTTTGTGTTATGTAAAGTCAATACAAAAAATATTTTGTTCTTTTCAGGAAGAGTGCATTTTTATGAAGGTAGGAAATTAACTGATTTGCTCATTGTTCCTGCTCTGGCTGCATATCTCGGAGTAAAGGATATTTTGGTGACTAATGCTGCAGGTGGACTCAATCATAGTTTTGAAGTATCTGATATAATGCTGATTGAAGATTTGATGAGTTTCATGTTTCTCAGTGTTGATCAGCTTTTTAGAGTTGTCATTCCTGCGAATGCAGGTATCTCCTATGCAGCTGTGGAAATGGATTCCGGCATTCACATAAATAACAAGAAAAATGGCTTTACGCCAATTCACATTCGAGGTAATTTAAGAAATGAGATTAACCATGATCTACTGCACCGTATGAAAGATAATCTTATTCAACGAAAACAACATTTTAGATGCGGAACTCTGCTGAGTGTGCAGGGGCCAAATTACGAAACACCTGCCGAAATCCGCATGTACTCTAAGATAGCGGATGCAATAGGAATGAGTACAGTACCAGAGCTAATCTTCGGATCGAGGCTTGGGCTGAGGCAATTGGGAGTATCTATTATCACAAATAAACTGAATCCAATAAAACCTGACTTCCTGAGCCACGAAGAAGTTGTAATTGCCGGAAAAAATGCTAATAGAGCGCTGTCTGAGCTGTTTAGTGGGTATTCTGAGATAATTTAAATTCTTCAATGCCTCACAATAATCTTCCTAACTTCAGTTCTTTCTTTAAGTTTTATTGCTAATATGTAAATACCATCCGGAAACTTCGTCATATCTATGCTTCCTTCTTTTGAATTTGATGTTATTGTGATTAAATTCTCTCCAAATAAATTATAAACAGAGATTTCTGCCTTATTATCTCCCATTTCATTCGTTCTGATATGCAAAATTTCATCAGAAGGGTTCGGAAATATCATTAAATCTTGTTTATTTATCAAATCAGAAACCTTTGTTTTCGTATCACATTGATAAATGCTCATCAAATTAATCGAATCTATGTCCGCACCTAAATCTTTTCCATCCGTAGCAAGGTTCTTGTAGATACTGGAAGCACTCAAGCGATAATTACCACCCGTAAAATCAATAAAATTGACCGCCGCGTTGTTCGCAGGAAAAAAACTTCCTGCCGGATAATTAGTCGCGCTGCCGCCAATAACCGCATTCTTCGTAATAAGCCAGTTCGGATTGAAATATGCGTTTAAAGTAGTCATTGCATTAGCAGTTCCGGTCCCAATAAACCCATAAGCCGCATACGAAACAATGTTATTCTTAAATTCAAAGTAGTCAGTCTTTGGCTTACCGTCCGCAACCATGTACGCATTGGTGCAAAAGCCCGTATTATGGTCAAAAATCACATCCGTAGGGCCGCCAAGTATCTGAAACATCCGCCCATCTCCTCCCGTACCGAGGTTTGTTACGTTCAGAACATTGTTTTGTATCAATAGACGAGATGTCCGCTGGCTAATATTCGGCGCATCGAAGCCCAAAATATTAATTCCCTGCGCCACATTCACAAAAACATTGAAACGAAACGTAATATCCTGCACCACAGACCACGGCGCCGTATTATTTTGGTTGCGCGGAGTGAATAAAAGCGCAAATCCGCTCTGACCATTCGGCCAAGAATTCTCCAAACGATTGCCTTCAACCAGAACACGTTGCGCATTTTTAAATTCAAGAAGGTTTTTCACCGTCCAAGACTGTGTCATCCACGCTAAAGGCTTGAAAATTGTGTTGCAACGTATCTCAATATCCGACGCAACCGCGTTCGGTATGCTCGGATCGGAGCCACCGAAAATAATATTCTCGCCCGCACCCTCCAGATAATTATTAACTATCTTCAAAGGGCCCGTCGTGCTGTATGCAGCAAGCGCCTGACTGTCCGCACCGGCCTCTTTGCAGTCCGAAACGTATGAATCAATCACCGAAATATACGCCCCATTCATCAAAACACCGCGCCGACTCCCCGCAGACGGGTCACCATGAATATAACAGCGGTCAAACACGATATTATTCGGCAACGCGCCCGCCGAAGTCTCGCCATTTCCGATATAAATCACATTATAAAGATAACTATTCGCCGTCGGTTTAAATTCAATGCCGACAAATCTGTAATGATGGGCATTCGATGCGGTATTAATCGCGCCCCCGCTTCCCGTAGCGGCAACAATCGTCGGCATATTAACCGCATCCGCCGGACTAACGCGCGTACATGGTGACGGAAGATTAGAATAAGCCGTCGAACGAATGTAAATCCATCCCGTACCGGAAGTTTTATTCGGCAGAACAAAAGTTCCTGTGAAAATATTGCCCGCTTGCATCTCGATAATGTCGCCAAGATTCGCCGAATTGAGCGCAGATTGAAATTCGGAGCTTGTTTTCACGATAAAAGTCTGTCCACCCGTCGGCGGATTATATTTAGTATTGATAAAAATCTGCGGCAAAGTCGGAAGAACGGCCGCCGATAATATCAATGATTGGATTATAATCAACAAAACTATAATCGGGACGAATAAATAAGAAGATTTCATAATGCAATATTAAATTTAATATAAAAAAATTATCATTCTAATTTTCGCTTTAAAAATTTTGCAATTATATCTTCCGTTGATGATAAAAGAACAATTAGAGGGTCATCTGTAGTTGTTGTTACTTGCTCGCATAATACTCTGTTCTTACATTTGTCGATAATGTATAATGAGGTGGACAATTGTGTTATTATTCTTTGATCAAAGAACATACTACCAACATGAATACTAATTACGACATCTCCTATGCCAGGAAGATAATCCACTATATTTCCTGACGTGATATTATTTTTATTAGCTGCTTTGGTCATACTTGCCCATTTTGTGTTTTTACCAAATTTTGATTTTTGTAAATAATTCCATATCTCATATTGGAATTGCAAAGAGTTGCCGTCGTCATCTTCACTTTCTGAAGGCTCGAACCACACTATCTTTTTCCATTTGTTTGTTTTTTCATTTTCAAGATAAGGCTCAAAAGCAATAATAGAAAAAAAACCGTGGGCTATTAGTCTGGGAGCAAACATATAAAAAATCACAAAAAATAAAACTGATTTTTTTATATTGTGTCCTTCAAATATTTTGAATAAAGTCTAAAACGTTAATAACAATCCAATATTTTTACACCTACTGTCAGATTATAAATCTGACAGTAGGAAATTAAACTATATTATATTCAAATACCGCTTCAGTTCCCAATCGGTAACTGAAATGCGGAAATCATCCCATTCATTCATTTTGGCGCGAACGTATTTATCTACGAATTCGTCACCCAATGTTTCACGTATAAGAGCACTTTCGTTGAATTCTTTTACAGCATCGGCTAATGAACCCGGCAGTGTGCCTATTCCTCGTTCTTTTAACTCATGATGATCAAATTCAAACACATCCTCTTCAACAGGTGCAGGTGGTACCAAATTGTGTTTTATGCCATATAACCCGGCTTTAAGTAAAATTGCAAATACAAGGTATGGATTTGCACTTGGATCGGGATTGCGGATCTCCATACGTGTTGCTTTAATCTTACCTTTACTATATCGAGGTATGCGGATTAAAGCCGAGCGATTAGTCTTTGCCCAACAAATATAAGTGCTTGCCTCGTAACCCGGTACAAGACGTTTGTATGAATTTACTAACGGATTCAGAATTGCCGCCATTGCTCTGACATGCTGCATTTGCCCTGCAAGATAGCTATAAGCTAATTTAGAAAGTTTATAGTCATTGTTATCATCAAAAAATAAATTGTCCCCCGACTTTATGGAAAAAAGGCTCTGATGCACGTGCATACCGGATCCGTTAATTCCGGAAATTGGTTTTGGCATAAATGAAATAAATAAACCATTGCTCTCAGCCACATTTTTGAAAGCAGTTTTGAGAGTCATCACACGATCTGCTGTTATTAAAGCATCATCATAACGGAAGTCAATTTCATGCTGACCGGCAGCTACTTCATGGTGACCGGCTTCAATATCTACACCCATTTTCATCAATGTGCGCATCATTTGTGAACGTACATCGTATCCCAAATCGGGCACAACATCAAAATATGCGCCATAGTCGTGAGGTTCGGGAATACCGGCACTATTAAATATAATTTTCTCATTATGTTTTTTAAATAAGAAAAATTCAAGTTCTGGTCCGGTATTGAATAAATAATCGGCATCTGCAGCTTCTTTTAAAGCTTTTTTCAGAATATATCGAGGGTCGCAGGTGTATGGTTCACCATCGGGGAGATGAACGTCACAAATAAATCGGACGTTATTTGAATCAGGTGTCTGTTGCCAAGGTATGAGCTGATAAGTCGATAAATCAGGCTGCAGGAGCATATCGCTCTCGAAAATTCTGGTGAAGCCCTCAATAGAAGAGCCATCAAACCATAATCCGTCTTTCAATACATCGGCAAATTTGCTAACTGGTATTGTAATGGATTTTGCCATTCCATGCATGTCGGAGAACTGCATGTTGACGAATTCTACCTTATCTTGCTTAAGCTTAGATAATATTTCATCATGTGGAATTTGGTTACTCATAATCTTTCAGAAAAATTGATAATAATGACAAAATATAGACGAAGCTAAATTTTACAAATTTCTTAGTTTTTGGCAATGTTGAAAACTTTTTTAGATTTGGGTGTAAATCCTAACTTGGATTTTAGGATTTGGAGTGTAAGTGAAATTGTAATTATTAAAATTGAGAAGTTAATTCAAATTTAAAATCCTTAAATTATTTTTCATTAAATTGAATGCTCAATAATCCAGTAGAAAAGATCAATATTCTTTTGGATAAACAAACTAATGTAATAAGTTTTACAATATCTTAACCGGCTGATATTAAATAATAATCACTATTTAAATTGTATTCATCTAATTCCCGAACAACCTCGCTATGTCATTGTAAAACGCAAATGCCATTAATCCTAAAATAAGAAATACTCCGACCTGCTGTATTACCATTTTGACTTTTAATGAAACTTCTCTTCTGATTATTGCTTCGACAATAACGAAAATCAGGTGTCCACCGTCAAGTGCAGGTATTGGTAAAATATTAATTACTGCAAGCCATAATGAGAGCATTGCCATAAATCTAAGAAGTGGTATCATACCGAGCTGTGCTTGCTCAGATGCAATTTTGGCTATTGCTAAGGGGCCACCAAGAGATTTTTTTGCGGATATTGTGCCATTGAATATCTGGACAAAAGAATTTATAAATAATTTGATTGATTTAACTGATTGATTCCATCCTTCGCCGATTGAACCGAAAAATCCATAATTTACTATATATGATGATCCGTAATAATATTCATCAGGTCCGACACCAATTTTTCCATCTGCATCAGGTGTGATTGAGTCTGTTAATATTTCATTTCCTCTTTTAAACTCAAATTTAATGGATTTGTTTTTATTATCCTGAAGAATATCTACAAATTCCATGAAACAAGAAATTTTTGTTCCGTTTAAAGTTACTATTGTGTCATTTGCTTTAAGTTTTGATTTTCCGGCAGGCATGTTTGCATAAACGGATTTTATCAGAAATATTATACTATCATGTTCTATTCCAAAGCTCTCTTTATTGACAAGAGAATTTACAATGGATTTGCCTTCTGCATGCAAAGTAAGCGGAGTTCCGTTTCTTAAAATATTTATATATCTTGAATCTCCGAATTTATCTAATGCTAAATACTCAAAAAATAATTCCCAAGAATAAATAGTTTGATTATTGATTGAAACAATTCTATCTCCTCGTTTAAAACCGATTTGTTCTGCAAAGGAATTCTTTTTTACATAATTAATACTTGTGTTGGGATGATGAGTTTCGCCTTGTGATAAAATAATGAAAGAGAATATCACTATGGTTAGCAGAAAATTCATAATTACTCCGGCAGATAAAGTCATTCCCTTTTGAAAAGGATTTTTTGACCGGAATTCCCATGGTTTAGGCTCAGTTTTAGCGAATTTGGCATCCATACTTTCATCTATCATACCGGCTATTTTAACATATCCACCCAATGGAATGGCTGACACTCTGTAATCGCACATTCCATCTCCGTCGAAATCATCGGGGAGAGGGCCAAAACTAAATCCGGATTTTTTATTCCAGCCAAAAACTCTGTAATACATACCGATTGAAAAAATATCAACTCTCATACCGCTCATTCGGGCTGCAATGAAATGACCGAATTCGTGTATGATAACTAATACTCCAAAAACAAGGACAAAATAAAAGATGCTGCTAAGTATTCCCATAATTCAATATATTTATTTGTTAATATTCATGTTTAATTTATATATCTTCAAATTATTCACTTTAACTCCCTCACGAAGTTTTCGGCCACTAATCTGGATTCCAAGTCACAATCGATAATTTCTCCAAATGATGGATTTGATTTGACTACAACTTTTTCTAATGTTTTTTCTATTATCTCTGGAATTTGTGTAAATTTTATTTTTGAATCCAAAAACATTTTCACTGCAATTTCATTTGACGCATTTAGTATGGTCGGAGCAGTTCCACCTGTTTCCAAGGCTGAGAACGCTAATCCAAGGCATTTAAATTTATCATAATCAGGTTTAAAAAAGGTAAGTTTAGATATTTCAGCCAGATTCAGTCTTGGGAAATCGAATTTATATCTTTTTGGAAAATTCAGTGCATAAGAAATTGGGGTTCTCATATCTGCTGTCCCAAGTTGGGCTTTCACAGAACCATCCTGATATTGTACCATAGAATGAACAATACTTTCGGGATGGATAAGAACTTCAATTTGGTGTAAAGCGAAATCAAATAACCAAAAAGCTTCAATAATTTCAAAACCCTTATTCATCATAGTTGCTGAGTCAATTGTAATTTTTGAACCCATAGTCCAATTAGGATGTTTTAGAGCCTGTTCTCTTGTAATTTGAGGAAATTCAGAAATCGGTTTATTCAGAAAAGGGCCACCGGAGGCAGTCAGTATAATTTTCTCAATGCTAGCTTTATCCTCTCCTACCATAGACTGCAATACTGCACTATGTTCGCTGTCGATTGCTAATATTGCTGCATCATTCTTTTTAGCGGCTTCAGTAATTATTTTTCCTGCAGCAACCAATGTTTCTTTATTTGCAAGAGCTATATCAGTTCCTGTTTCAAGGGCTGCAAGAGTTGGTTCAACTCCGGCAAAACCGACTAAAGCAGATACAATAAGGTCATTTTTTTTATCTGTTGCAGCTTGGATCAGTCCTTCTGTTCCAAATAATATTTCTCCAGAAAAGGAAGTATCTTTTTTGAATAGTTTAAAGGCTGTATAATCACAAATTACAACCCCGAAAGGGTTAAATTTATTGATCTGAGATTCTAAGATATCTAATCTGCTATTCGTGGTTAAATAATTAATTTTAAAAGAATTATTTAATTTACTCACTACTTCGAGAGCTTGCACACCAATCGAACCGCTCGAACCAAAAATGCTGATGTTTCTTGTACTATCTGACATTTACAAATAATCTTTAGTTATATCTTTTTGTTGTTTAGCAGAAAAGAACTTGAATCCACCCATCGGAATATCGTCAGCTTGCCGGATTGATATTTTAACAAAATATTTTAGCATGAATCTTGATAATCGAGAAATTGTTCCTTCATTTAAGAAATTAGCCATACTTGGATGTATGTGCAGGATCAGTCTGAACTCGCGAGAATGTAACCGGAAATTTTTTAGCCATCTTTCGATCAAACTCAATAGAGCAGTTTTTGAACGTACACGACCGGAACCTTCGCACATAGTACAGATTTCACTTGTTTTCTCCATAATATTTTGGTTCACCCGCTGGCGAGTGATCTGCATCAGGCATAATCGAGTAAGTGGATAGACAACTGTTTTGGCTCTGTCCTTGTCTAATTCCCTTCTCATTTCATTAAATAACTTTTTTCTATTTGCTTCCTGTGTCATATCAATAAAATCAATCAAAACTATTCCACCAATATCACGGAGTCTGATCTGGCGTGCAATTTCGCGGAGTGCATCAACATTTGTCTTATATGCAGCAGTTTCTTGCTCTTTATCATAAGCACGACCGGAATTTACATCTATAACCAACATTGCTTCGGTCTGATCAAAAATCGCAGACCCACCACCAGAGAGGGGAACACGACGCTTATAAGTCGTTTCCAAATCTTTTTCTATCCCGAAATAATCAAATATTGGAGTAACATTAGTATATAATTCTACTTTTTCAAGATTTCCAGATGATTTCTTTTTTAGATAGGTTATTACTTCTTTATATAATTTTTTTGAATCGATCCAAACTTTATCCACTTCTTTGTTAAATGTATCTCGGATGACACTGGCAGCCAATTGCATGTCTTGATAGAGTAAAGCTGGTGATTTGGATTTCTGAACTTTTTTTTCGATCTCATGCCATGTATCGAGTACTGATTCCCAGTCTTTGACTAATTCATCACCTTTTCCCTGTGCTGTAGTTCGTATTATACATCCTACACCAGCAGGTAATACTTCTTTTGCAATTGCTCTTAGTCTGCGTCTTTCAGATCGGGATTCGATTTTTTTAGAAACTCCGATAGTGTTTTCAAAAGGAAGGAGAACTACATATCTTCCGGGGACAGTAATTTTTGTTGTTACTTTAACACCTTTATTTGCAAAGGCTTCGCGAACAACCTGAACAATTACATCTTGTTTGGGTTCAAGGTTAATATGAACATTACCTGAACGTTTTGTATTAAACATTACTTTGGAGTCATTTGCCGTTCCACTTTTAGCTTTTCGGAGAGCAATATCAGATTTTGAAGCTTCAGTCACAACTTGTGGCAGTGGCTCAACGTCAAACGGTAAATCATCTACATCATCATCAAAATCATCATCATCTTGATCAGCATCTTCTTTATCATGTTCCATTGATTCATCAATATCCGAAAAATGTAAAAAAGCATCTTGTTTTAATCCTATATTGATAAATGCTGCATTGAGTCCGGGCACAATTCTACTAACTTTACCAAGATATAAATTGCCAATGTATCTTTCCTTATCTGGAAGTTCAATATGGAATTCAGAAAGACGGGAATCTTCAGTGATAGCTATTCTAACTTCATTGAGAGTGGAATTTATTATTATTTCTTTTTTCATTAAACTATTAAAAATGTACCCAAACGATCATAAAATCATATTGACGTTTGACCATCTTTATTATTTGATTTTAATAAAAAAAATGGTCAAGTTTACCAAGGCGCTCTAAGAACGAACCGACCGTTGCTTTCTTCCGAACCTGGCGGGGTTAGGCAAGTCTTAGACGCAAGGGACTTGACCAAATTTTCAGTTACAAAATTAAGTATTTTTTATGAAACATGCAAGAAAAATTTGCATAAATGAAAAAAAAACCTTAATTTTGTAATCTTGTCTATCCACAAGATATGAATATGCGCCGGTAGCTCAGTTGGATAGAGCATCAGCCTTCTAAGCTGAGGGTCATTGGTTCGAGTCCAATCCGGCGTACGGTTATAGAAAGTAGAAGGTAGAAGAAGGAAGAAGAATTAGGAAAAGCCAGAGTGAATCTGGTTTTTTTTATTTTTGGAACTTAATACAAAATATTAATTCGTATTTGTTTTAATTTTGCTTAATTTTGTAAATCAGTTAAAATTTGTTTTAAATTGAAAGATAAAATGTTTCAGTCTTATTTCAAAGCCATTCAAGAAAAATATCTTTCTGATAATGAAAGTTCTGAGCATACGTTTAGAACTGCACTTGAAAACCTATTGAAAGAATTTGAATCTCAGAATTCTAAGCGAAATTTGAATATAAAACATGAGCCTCTCAAACAAAATGATAGTGGTCGTCCTGATTTCAAAGTATCGACATCTCAAAATTTAACAATAGGACTGATTGAAACCAAGAAAATCGGAGAAGACCTAAAAAAGACACTACAATCTGATCAGTTGACAAGATATAAACAACTTTCTGAAAATATAATAGTAACTGATTATTTACATTTTTACCTTATCAAAAAAGGTGAACCTTGTTTTGATTCAACTTTGTTTTCTGAATACAATCTAAAAGATAATCGTTTTAAAATTGAGAAATCAAGAATTGAAGAATTAACTAAACTATTTACTCTGTTTTTTGAATCGGAACCTGAAACAATATTTAAAACGCAAGACCTTGCCTTGAAATTAGCCGAGAAAGCCAAGTTCCTTCGTGATTATTGTCAATTGGAACTTGAAGCCGAAAATGATGATGAAACCGTTCTTCAAGGTATCTACCAAGCATTTCAGGATACATTATTGCCGCTGCTTGACAAAAAATATTTTGCCGATATTTATGCCCAAACCCTCACTTATGGCTTTTTCCTTGCCGGTTTGAACTGCGATAATCCTAAAGCTCAGCTTGATCTAAATGCTACTTATCGGCTTCTGCCAAATACCTTCCCTTTGATCAGAGAAATGTTCCGAAGTTTTGAAGATTTCCCATATTCAATTATTTGGTCTATCGAAGAAATATTGAGCATTTTAAAAGTAACTGATTTTGCGGTTATTAAAACCGAATTTTCCGAATATAGAAATAAAGAGCAAGGTTTTAATGATCCGTTTATTTTCTTTTATGAAGACTTTTTAAAGCATTATGATAAATCCCAGCGCGAGCTTCGTGGTGTTTATTATACTCCCGAACCTGTTGTTTCTTTTATTGTTCGCTCTATAGAAGAGATACTGAAAGATGAATTCGGAATAAAAGATGGCTTCATAAATAAAGATGTAACTTTGCTGGATTTTGCGACCGGTACCGGAACATTTCTGCTTCAGGCCTTTAAATTGGCTTTGGAACAGGCTTCCAAATTAGGAGATAAGCAAACTGTTAATAAAATTTTGAATGAGCAGATAATTAGTAATTTTTACGGCTTTGAGTTATTGGTTGCTCCTTATGTTATTGCTCACTTAAAAATATCTGAATTTTTTAAAGAGCAGGGCTATTCTATTGATTCGGGTAAAAGACTGAATATTTATCTGACAAATACTTTAACGAACAATGAACCACACTCATTTCCGACGATGCCTGCTCTGTCCAAAGAAGGAAAAGAAGCAAATCGAATAAAAAATAAAGAAATTCTGATAATTCTCGGAAATCCGCCGTATTCCGGACATTCAGCAAACAAAGGGGATTGGCTTCAGGAGAGTTTGAAAGATTATTATCAAGTTGACGGAAAACCTCTTGGAGAGAAAAATCCTAAGTGGCTGCAAGATGATTATGTAAAATTTATACGTTTTGCTCAATGGAAAATGGATGCTGTTGATAAGGGTATAGTGGGCATAATTACGAATCATAGTTATATAGACAATCCTACCTTTAGAGGTATGCGCCAGTCCTTGATGAAATCTTATGATGAAATTTATATTATTGATTTACACGGTAATGCCAAAAAGAAGGAAAAATCTCCTGATGGTTCAAAAGACGAGAATGTATTTGATATTCAGCAGGGAGTTGCGATAGCTTTATTTATCAAAAGAAATAGGAAACCTAAAAATTGCGTTGTATATCAATTTGATTTGTTTGGTTTAAGAGCAGCAAAATATAAAACATTATGGGAACTAATAAAAAGGAAGGTTCAGTGGAATAAAACAAATCCTAATTCACCGTTTTATTTATTCAAAATGAGGAATGAAGAGCTTCTTGAGAAATATAATGAAGGATTATCCCTCCAAGAAATCTTTAATCTCAATAGTGTTGGAATAGTGACTGCAAGAGATGAATTTGTCATTGATGCGAATTATGAAAAACTAAAGAAAAGAATAATTGAATTTAAAAATTTATTTATTTCGAATCAGGTGATAGAGCAAAGGTATAATTTGAAGGAGAATTCTAAATTTAAAATCGATAATAGTAGAAAAATACTAAATTCTTATAGTAAAGAGGAATTTGAAAATAAATTCTGTAAAATTCATTATCGCCCTTTTGATATTCGTTATCTTTTTTATGATGATTCTGTGATTGAGAGAATGAGAAAAGATATTATGCTTAATGTACAACAGGAGAACAGTGGGCTTATATTAAATAGGAATACAAAAAAAATTGGGCAATTCGATTCAGTATTCATAAGTGATGTAATCATAGATGCACATATAGTTGACAATATAGCATATCAATTTCCCCTCTACATCCTCTCAAACGGCGAAGATAAAATATTCTTTGGGGTGAAAGAGCCTGAAGTGATTTATGGAGCTGAATATAAAACCAAATCAGGATTAAAGAAAACAGAGAATTTCAAAGACACTTTTAGGAATTTTATTAATTCAAAATATGAAAAATATTCTAATGCTGAAGAGATTCTTGGCTACATATACGCCATTCTCCACAGCCCGACTTACCGCAGCAAATATATTGAATTCCTGAAAATTGATTTTCCTCGCATTCCGTTTACTGATAATGAAGCATTATTTAGGGAATTGTCTGATATAGGAATGAGGCTGATTGATGCTCATTTGATGAAAGATGTACCTGCGGAAATTGAATGTCGATGCCAAGGAGAAGGGAATAATTTTAAGGTAGAGAGGGTGGAGTTTGAGAAGAAGGAGCAAATCCCCCTTAGTCACCCTTTTCCAAAGGGGGAAATTGAAGAAAACTCACCTAAAGAGGGTTATCCGAATGAGACTGAGTTATTGAATATGTCATTCCTGCGAATGCAGGAATCCCCATCCAATGACAATCAGGGGATTCCTGCATCCGCAGGAATGACAGGAGATATACTTGTTGATCCTTGTTCCCAAGCTACAGCTTGGGAACAAGGCCTTGAGGAGAGGGGCGGGCTGAGGTTTGGCAAAGTCTGGATAAACAAAGACAGATATTTCGAAAATGTTCCTCAGGAAGCTTGGGATTTTTATATCGGAGGCTATCAGGTGCTCGATAAATGGCTCAAGGAACGAAAGAAGCACGAAATAATTCTATCTAGTGAAGACATTCAGCATTTTATAAATATAGTCAATGTGCTTGATAACACAATCAAAACCATGCAAAAAATTGATGATCTGACAAGTGATTGGATTTAATATCAATTTTTTTATGATCTAAGGTTTTTAATTATTTATTTTACTCGCGAATCCCAATCCAGTTTATTTAAGAGATTCCAACAAACTCAATTAAACCAATTACAAAAGTAATTATTTTATTTTTATTCACAATCATATTCTTGTGAATATTTAAACTAATAAATCATCATTAAAATCAATCACTACTGTCCGGTAAACCAAAAAAGAGAGAAAAATCAATTGATAAATGATTGAAAAATATAAATTCAATTTTGAAATTCAAAAAGTACCCCCCTCTGTTTTTTAGGAATAGTCGAATAATGCCATCTGTTCTTCAGTTT